>DEIN01000006.1 GCA_002352465.1 Patescibacteria group bacterium UBA2773 | reverse complement strand
GCTATTGAGAGAGGGCTAATCACACCTTGATTTTCCATAAAAAAAGTTCGAATGTTGTTCAGTCTGTCCCGCAAAATCCTTTAAAATGGCTTGTGTAAGCCATTTTTTTGTTTCTAATTATTTAAGTTTTAAGATATTTCGAGAGTTGTAAATGAAAAATTAATTGACTATAGCCGAGACTATTGCTAAGCCTAAACAAACTTATTTTTAATTACGTATTATAATGAAAATGAAAAAATCAATTATATTTATAGCATTGCTTTTGTTGAGCTTTATTTTTTCCGCTTAAAGTCAAATAACTCAAGAATTTAAAAATAGCGATTGGAAGACTCATGAAGATGAAGATTGGGGTTTTTCAATTAAGTATCCCTCTAATTTTTATACAAAAACAGATGTCTATGGAGATAGTTTTCCTGGAGATCAATGTCCTATGTGCGGAAGCGGGGGTTGGTCTTTGGTTATTTCTGATAATGAAAAAATGGGAATTCAAGACGTGATGCCGTATGAAAAAGTTCACATAGTAGTTAGCACGCATAAAAAGAAAAAAAGGGGAAATGCTAGAGGATTTTGTTGGAAATGAGGTGGAGGGCAGACAAAGAAAAGAGATTGATTCTTTTGACGGGAAGGCGATTTTAAGTGAGCCAATTAACTTGAGTGTTTTGGGTAACGTTTGGAGGATTTTATCAATAAAAATAAAGATGATTGTGATGACATAGTCGAGAAAATAGAAATAATTGCAAAATTTGCAAAGTTAGCAAATGAAATTTTTATAAACGGAACGAATGAAATCAAAAAAGAAGTCGTTTCACTCATAGCTTCGAACATTGTTATTGAAGATCAAAAAATCACTAACTTTAGCCTAAAAGAGCCTTTCGTTTGGCTTTTAAAAAACGACTCTGTCCCGACTCCTCTAAAAACAACCTTCGAACCTTCTTCTATCGGTTATAATAAAGCAAAAACAACAACCGAAGGGGTTGCTGTTTGCGAAATGCGGAGAGGCAGGGATTCGAACCCTGGGATCCCGTAAAGGATCAACACCTTAGCAGGGTGCTGCTTTCGACCGCTCAGCCACCTCTCCTTATTACTCGGCATAAAATTGCCAAGAAAAATAATTATCAATAAAATTAATTTTATAATAAATTATATTTATTGAAAATATTTAATTGTAATGTTTAAGGCTACAAATAATAAATTAGCTCATTTTGGTTGAAATGTAAAGAATAGTTTCTCTTAATTAATCAAATTTTATTTTCAATTATTATTTCTGTCAGCATTTTAAATTTAAAAATTTAAAATCTAACAACGAAACAATAATTAAAAATAAAATTTGATTAATTTAAAGCCTAAGGAGTATATTTTAGATTAGATGTAAATTATGTGATAAATGTATCTAAATTTGAGTTTATTTATTTAAAAATAACTTAAAAAAGTCGAAAAATATGTGATAGGTAGGTAATAGAAACTCTAAATATAGAATGCTAGAAGCTTAATACTGTATACTAAATACTATTTTTGGCGGGAAATGACTAGAGCGTGGATGGATTTTGGTTTTAGCTTCCTGAGTTGTCGACTACATTCTAAGAGAGTGTTGCTAGTAGTGCAAATGTCGTCGATTAATAAAATTCGGCGATTTTTTATTTTATTGATTTGAGATAAATCAACTTGAAAGGCATTCTGAACATTTTTTTGACGATCTTGGGATTTTTTAAGGTTGGCTTGAGTTGAAGTGAATTTGGAGCGAGTTAAGATTTGGATGTTTATCTTGATAGGGAAGCCCGGGAGTAAATTTTCGGCTAAATTTTTAGCTAATAAATTGGCTTGATTGAAACCTCGCCAGCGTAGGCGAAGGGGGTGAAGCGGAACGGGAATAATCAAATCAGGCAGGGTTAATTTATTTTTTTGGAAAGTTTGAATTAAAATTTGGGCTAAAGGAATCGAGAGTTCGTCAATGAATTTGTATTTAAAACTGTGAACTAATTTTGCAATTAGAGGGTTTTGAAAATCAATGGCGGTGGTGAGAGCGTCGAGGGGTGGTTTTTCTAGCTGGCAATAACGACAAACTTCTCCATATTCGGTGAGTGATTTTTGACAAATTGGACAAACTTGCCAAGAATTGAGTTTGATTAATTTTAAGCAATCGGGACATAAAAAAGTGCCTTCTTTTTGGCAACCAAAACATTTTTTGGGAAGGACAATATCGAGTATTTCTTCTTCAAGTTTGTTGATAACTTTTTTTATTTTTAACATTTTTAGAGTGATTCAAAAAATAAACGATAGTCAACATCCAACATTTTCGACTTGGATTGTCTCGGTGAGACGGTCATTCAATATTTAATAAATAAATGTTTAATGATTATTGATTGAAATTATTTATTGAATGGATATTAAAAATTAAATTCTTTGAATTTTGAATTTTGAATTTTGAATTTCGATTCAATTTAAAATGATTTAATTTTCAAACTATTTTATTATTTTTTTAAAAACCTCCACCTCGGCAAGCTTTGGCGAGACGGGCCCTTAATTCCCCTTTAGAGAAGGGGGAGTTTGCATGTAAAAACTATTTAATAACAATTTTTTTATTTTTAACATCTAAATCGATTTTTTTAGGTTTGTTTTCAAGAATTTTTTTAGCGACTAGAGGTTCAATATTTTTTTCAATTTCTTTTTTGACTAATCGTGCTCCTTGTTGCGGATTGATACTTTTGCTAGCGATTAAATCTGGAACAGATTTACTGAAATTCAATTTAATTTTCAACTCCTGTAGCCTTTTAGCTAATATCTGAAGTTCATTTTTGGCAATTTTTTGAAGATCGTTTTTTGCTAAATAATTAAATATTAAAACGCTATCAATTCGATTCAGAAGTTCTTTAGAAATATCCTCAGAGAGTTCTTTTCGAATCGATTGTTTGGTCAATTTTTCTTGTTTTTTGAAGGAGTTGTTTTCGGCTTCAAATCCAATTTTTGATAATTGATTTAATTCAGAGGTTCCGATGTTGGAAGTGAGAATAATAATAGTGTTTTTGAAATTAATCATTCGTCCTTTAGCATCAGTAATATCTCCTTCATCTAAAATTTGTAGTAAAATGTTAAGAATGTTTCGATCAGCTTTTTCGATTTCATCAAATAAGACTACGCTGTAAGGATTTTGGCGAACTTTTTCTAGTAAACTTTTGTCTTCTTCGTAGCCGATATAGCCAGCTGGTGCCCCAAGAAGTTTGGAGATGCTATGTTTTTCCATAAACTCACTCATATTGATTTGAATTAAATTGTCGGCTTGAATCGGGGTTAAAGAGTTAGCTAGAATTTTAGCGGTGAAAGTTTTCCCGACTCCAGATGCACCAATAAAAAGAAATGATCCAAGCGGTTGATTGGGATTGGAAACTCCGCTGGAATGTCTCAATAAGGTATAATAAATTTCTTTAATTGCTTCGTTTTGACCAATAATT
>DEIN01000013.1 GCA_002352465.1 Patescibacteria group bacterium UBA2773 | reverse complement strand
CAAGCCACTACTATCTCAATTATTAAAAATCAATCAGAACAAACTGAGATTGCTTTAAGTAGTATTCGAGTTGGAGACACAGTCGTGGTTCAAACCACAAATCAAAACATTACTGACGCTAATATTATTGCAACTGATATCTCTAAGATAGATTAGATTAGATTAGATTAGATTAGATTAGATTAGATTAGATTAGATTAGATTAGATTAGATTAGATTAGATTAGATTAGATTAGATTAGATTAGATTAGATTAGATTAGATTAGATTTACTTCAAATCAAAAACCGATCGAGAGGTCGGTTTTTGAGGTGGAGTGAGTTGGCGAGTGAGTTTGGGTGAAAGTTTAAGGGAGGGTTGATTTTTGATTGAATTGGTTTAAAGGTAGTTTGTTTTGACTTGTTTCTAATTTTTTGATATGCTTATAAAATGTTCTTATTGAAAGTTCGGTTTTTGATTTTAATCAAAAAGTGATTGGCAATAAAAATGGAAATAAAATGTTTTTATCCCCTCGTAGTTTAATGGATAGAACATCGGCCTTCTAAGCCGAATACGAAGGTTCGATTCCTTCCGAGGGGACGTGAGTAAAACCAAACAAGCTACTTATTCTATTGCAATTCAAAAATCTTGGCTATATTTTTGAATTTCATAACGAAAAGTAGCTTGTTTGGTTTTACAAGCAATTTGTCAAATTTCATAACGAAAAACAGCCTTTTCAGTTTTGTAAAGTTAGTTTTATTGACAAAAAAATAGATATTATTTAGAATGAATTCTAATGTTTGATAAAGAGGGGAAGATGGAAAATAAACAATAATAAAAAATATGATGGAAGAAGAAAAGAAAAAAGAAGACAGGAAAGAAGCAAAGAAAGAAAAGATGAATAAAAACAAAGTGGCTAATTTGATTATGTTGGCTGGAGTTTTTTTTGCGGTAGGTTTTTTTATTAGTCAGGGTAATTTGCTTAATAAAGAGCAAAAAACTTATATTACGCTAGAAGAAGCCCGGGAAAAGACGGAAAATTTTATTACAGAAAATTTAGTTCAACCAGGAACAGAAATCAAAGTCAAGGGAGCAAATGAAGAAAGAGGACTTTATAAAGTAGTAGTAATGGTTCAGGATCAAGAAATTGAAACTTATATTACAAAAGACGGAAAAGATTTTTTTCCTCAAGCTATTAATATTGAGGAAATTGAGGAACAAAAAAGTCAAGACGAAGAAGCTCTAGGCGCTCCTCAGTCTCAAGTAGAAGTTCCAAAACAAGCTAAACCAGTGGTGGAAACTTTTGTGATGAGCTATTGTCCTTATGGAACTCAAGTTCAAAAAGGTTTGTTGCCGGTAATAAATTTATTAAAAGATAAGATTGATTTTGACTTTAAGTTTGTCAACTATGCGATGCATGACAAAAAAGAAATTGATGAAAATTTGGTTCAATATTGTATTAACGAAGATAACCAACAAGGATATTATAAATATTTAGAATGTTTTTTAGCTAGTGATGATTCAAAGGCTTGTTTAGCAAAAGCTGGTGTTGATCAGGTTAAAATAAATCAATGTGTTACTACTACTGATAATAAATATGGAGTGACAAAAGCTTATGAAGACAAGGATAGTTGGGGCGGTCAATTTCCTCCATTTAATGTTCAGGAAGAAGATAACTTGAAATATGGAGTTCAGGGTTCTCCAACGATTGTGATTAATGGAGTGGAAGCATCTTCAGCTCGAGACCCACAAAGTTTGTTGGCAACAATTTGCAATGGTTTCGAAGAAGCTCCAGCAGAATGTGCTCAAGCACTTTCAACTGATGCGCCTGCTCCTGGATTTGGAGAAGGAACAACCGCTTCGACTGCAGCCGTTGATTGTGCTGAATAGATAATTTTTGTTGATTTTATAGATAAAATAAAAACCGCAATTAATTGCGGTTTTTATTAGGGATTTTGAAAATTTATTTAAAAGCTTAGATTTTAAATTCAATGACATCGCCGTCTTGAATGATGTAATCCTTGCCGACGGTTTGCAATAACCCTAATTCTCGAGCTTTAGTTCGAGATTTTGTCTTGATTAATTTTTCATAAGGAATTATTTCCGCTTTGATAAATTTTTCTTGAAAATCAGAATGGATAGCGCGTCCAGCTTCAGGGGCAGTTGAGTCGATTGGGATTTGCCAAGCTCTAGTTTCCGTTTCTCCCGCAGTTAGATAAGTCATTAAATTCAAAAGCTTGTAGCTTTTTTTTATTAATTTGTTCAATTCTGATTTTAATTCTAACTCTTGTTGTTCTTTATCATTTAAATCTAAAAGTTCTTCTTCTATTTTTATATCAAGTGCAATGTAATTTTGAGAATTGCTTTTTAATTCTTTGATTTTAAATTTATTTAATTCTTCTTCTATTTTTTCGGGATAATTAGTATTTAAAACGTATAAGGTTGGTTTGAATGAAAGCAAAGATAAATCTTTAATTAATTCAAAATCTTCTCCTAATGATTTAATAAATTTTTGAATTTGATTTAAATTATTGTTATTCAAAACAATCTCTAGTTTTTGAATGATTGTTAAAATCTTTAAGGCCTTTTTGTCTCCAGTTTTGGTTTGCTTGCTAATTTTATCAATTCTTTTTTTGATGGTTTCCAAGTCAGCTAAAATTAGTTCGGTATTAATTATTTCAATATCTTCTTTAGGGTTGATTCTTTCTTTGATGTGAGTAATATTGGAATTTTTAAAAAAACGAACCACTTGAACGATGGCGTCAACTTCTCGAATATTTTGGAGAAATTTATTGCCTAAACCTTGTCCTTCAGAAGCACCTTCAACTAATCCAGCGATATCGACAAATTCGATAGTGGAATAAATTTTTTTCTTGGAATTAAAAAGTTTCGCTAATTGATCAATTCGAATGTCGGGAACTTCAACGATTCCAGTGTTGGGTTCAATGGTGCAAAAAGGATAATTATTAATATCAACTTGAATTTTGGTTAAAGCTTTGAAAAGAGTTGATTTACCAACATTGGGAAGTCCGACAATTCCGATTTTCATTGAAGTAGTTTAATTTTATTAATAAGAATAGAATAGTATAAATTGCTTAAATAAGCAAGGAATTAGAATTTTAAGAAGTAAACTTATAAATCAAATAGGGTTGTTCAAATTTTGTAAAAAGGTTATTATTAGCCTATAGGGACTGTTTCCAATCACAGTTTTGCTTGCCTCGCTAAAGCTTTAGCGTCAGTGGGTGACGAAACTTTCTAATTTTGCTTTGTCTCGCTTGCTTAAGTAGGCGGAAGATAAATTTTTTTAAAATTTTTAAAGCTTTAGCGTTAATTAAGGCAATAAAAATTTTAAATAATCAGAGCGGATTTTTTAATTATTATTTCGTTATCTAAGTTCTATAATTTAATCAAAAATTTAAAAGCTTAGAAGAAAGAATAATTAAAAGTCCAGTCTTAAGTCAAAAATAGAAAATTGCAGTAAAAAGGGTGATTGGAAACAGTCTCCTATAACCTGTTCAAAATTTACTATAATTTATTTATTATTATAAATGTTTAATTTTACTAAAGTAAAAGGTGATCATCTTTTTCGAGATGTGGATGGAGAAATTAGAGATCAAGTAATTAAAAACATTATTAAAGCTTCAACTCCAAGAAAAAGTTTTTTTGTGATGGTAGCGACTTCCTCTTTTCTTTGTACGGCTGGATTATTAATGGAAAGTGTCACTTTGATAATTGGTTCGATGTTAATAGCTCCGATGCTTTCGGCTATTTTATCGGTTTCTTTGGGGATGGTAGTGCGAAATGGTAAATTATTTTATCGTTCAGTTTTAGTAGTTTTTAAATCCTTTTTACTTTTATTTATTGCTGCGTTTGGAATTTCAATGTTTTCAGAAGTGTCTCAAGACTTTTCTTACGAATTTTTATTAAAAACTAATTTTCAAATAGAGATTTTTATTGTGGCTTTGATTGTTGGTTTTACGGCGTCCTTGTCTTTTATTAGAAAAGAATTATCTCAATACGCGATTGGAACAGCTATTGCGGTTACCTTAATTCCTCCAATTGCCATAAGTGCTATTGCTCTAAGGATGGGTTGTCCTGATTATTTTTTAGAAGCTTTATGGATATTTTTTATAAATTTTATTGGAATATTAATTTCTTCTATGGCTGTTTTTGTTGCAACTAAATTTCATAATTCGGGGAGAAGAGTGAGAGAACAGTTGAAGAAGGAAGAGAAATTTTTAGATAAATTGAGTCGAAAAGAGAAGTTTAAAAAATGGATTAATGAAGGATTTAATTTGGCTGAAAATTTTTTTAAAAGATAGATAATTTAAAACTAGGCTATGATTATGAAAAATTATTATATTACCACCACGTTGCCTTATATTAATTCTAATCCGCACATTGGATTTGCTTCGGAAATTATTCGGGCGGATGTTTTAGCTCGGTTTCATCGAGATATTTTAGGAGAAAAAGTTTTTTTTAATACGGGGACTGATGAGCACGGTCAAAAAATCTACGATCAAGCGAAAGAGCAGAAAATATCAACTCAAGAATTTTGTGATTTGCAAGTTCAGGCATTTAAAAAATTAAAGGAAAGTTTGAATTTAAGTTTTAATAGTTTTGTGCGAACTACCAACGAAAAACATATAAAATCAGCTCAAGAATTTTGGAAAATTTGTGAAAAAAAAGGTGATATTTATAAAGCGAAATATAAAACGAAATATTGTGTGGGTTGTGAGCTAGAAAAAACTGATTCCGAATTGAATGATGAGGGACGTTGTCCGCTTCATCCCAACAAGGATTTGCAAATAGTAGAGGAGGAAAATTATTTTTTTAAATTTTCTAATTATCAGCAAGCACTTTTGGATTTTTACAAGGATAATTCAGATTTTGTTCAACCGAATAAACGGTTCAATGAAATCAAAAAATTTGTAGAACAAGATCTTAAAGATTTTAGTATTTCAAGGTTAAAAACTAAAATGCCTTGGGGCGTGCCAGTTCCGGGAGACGAAAATCAAGTTATGTATGTTTGGTTCGATGCTTTGGTAAATTATATTTCGGCTTTAGAATGGCCCGATAATCAAGTAAAATTTGATAAGTGGTGGCCAGGTGTCCAAGTGGCAGGGAAAGACAATCTTCGGCAACAATCAGCGATGTGGCAAGCAATGTTGATGTCGGCTGGATTGCTAAATTCTCAAAAAATCTATATTAATGGTTTCGTAATCTCTAATGGTCAGAAAATGAGTAAAAGCTTAGGGAATGTGATTGCTCCGGCGGAGATGGTGGACAGGTTTGGCACCGATGGAACGAGATATTTATTAATGGCTTTGTCGAATTTTGGAGAAGATGTTGATTTGACTTGGGAGCGAATGATTGAGCGTTATAATAACGACTTAGCTAATGGTTTGGGAAATGTTTTTTCTCGAGTGATCAAGCTGAGTCAAAAAATAGAATTGAGTGATAAAGAAATAGTTGAATATATTGATAAAAATTTTGATTTAAAGCTTGAAAAATATCAAGCAGATTTTGAGCAAGGGCGAGTAGAAAAACTTTTACAAGAAGCACAAAAAAAAGTCTCTGAAGTTGATAAAAGAATCGAAGAAATAAAACCTTGGGAAATATCAAAATCTGAGCCAGAAAAATTTCAAATCGAAATGCTTAATTTTTTGTTGAAATTGAAAGAAATTAAAGAAATGGTTAAAATTTTTATTCCAGAAACTGCTGATAAAATGGAAGTGATGATTGAAACCAGAGATGGGGAAGGATTATTTCCAAGAATTTAGTTTAGTTTATAAAGTTAGAAAGTTTGTAAAGTTTGTAAAGTTCGGGAGATTTTAAATTTTATTAATATTTTAGGGTTTTCAGATTTTAGGGTGATTTGAGGAGAGTTTGAATAGCGAGCAAGAAGTACTTCAATGGTACTTTAGGTGAGTGACGGAAAACTCGATAAAAAAACACGTCAAATATGTAAGCCTCGCTATTTTATGATAGATACTCACGTCCATTTAGATTTTGAACAATTTAATGAAGATCGAAAAAACGTCATAAAACGTTTTTTTGATAATGGCGGGAAAGCTATTCTGAACATTGGAGTCGATGAAGATCGGAGCAATAAAACCTTAGAAATAGCTGAAAATTATTTGCAAATTTTTGCAGTTTTGGGTTTTCATCCTGAAAATGGGGAAGTCAATTTAGAAGAAGTCGAAAAATATTTGAAAGAAAAATGTCAAAATTCAAAAGTGAAAGCGATCGGAGAGATTGGTTTGGATTATTTTCATAGTAGTGATGAGGAAGATAGAGAATTTCAAAAAAAGTTGTTTATCAAACAGTTAGAAGTTGCTAAGAATCTAAATTTACCAGTGGTAATCCATTGTCGAGATGCTTATGCAGATTTATGGGAAATAATTTCTCAGACTCAATTCAAAAAATTAAAAATGGTAATCCATTGTTTTTGTGGCGGAGTAGAAGAAGCGAAAAATTTTTTGCAATTACCAAATTTGAAGTTTTCTTTTACGGGGAATATAACTTTCGTCAAGGAAAATGATGAATTGTTGAAAGTTGTTAAAAAAATTCCATTAAATCGAATAATGGTTGAAACAGATTGTCCTTTCTTGGCACCGGTTCCTAATCGTGGCAAACGTAATGAACCAAGCTTCGTTAAATTTGTGATTGAAAAAATTGCTGAAATAAAGGTGTTGAGTTTTGATGAAGTTGAAAATCAAACTGATAAAAATGCGATTGATTTTTTTGATTTAGAAAAATAAGAATGCAAGATACAAATAAATTAAAATAACCAAACTTTAAAAGCTAAAGGCTTTTGTTTGAACCCTGCCGACCGGTAGGCGAGTTTGAATATTTTAATTTGAGATTTGCCCCAAAGGAATAATCTTCGAAAATTTGTTTCTTGTGTTCTGGTGTCTTGATAATTCTCTTCTCAAAAAGAGCTTTATTTAATTTTTCTTTTAATTTTCTCTTCTTTAAAACAAACTAATTGATCATTAGGAAGAATTTTCACTTTTCCTTTGAAAGCAATTCCACACTCTAAGCCAGATTTAACTTCGCTGACATCTTCTTTGTTGTGTTGAAGCTGAGTCAGCTCGCCCATTCCTAAGAACTCTTTATCTCTGAAAACTTCTAATCGTTCACCCTTAATTAATTTGCCGTCCATTACTTTTCCACCAATTACTGAAAGATTTTTACTGTTTTTGAAATTGGCTAAAACCTTTAAACGTCCTAACTCAATTTTATTAATTTCCAGATCTAATAGTTCAGAAATTTCATTTTTAACGTTCTCGATTAGCTCGTAGATAACATTAAAAGTTCGAACTTTTACTTTTGATTCAGATAAATTTTGGTGAGCAGTTGCACTAGGTTCGACATTGAATCCATAGATAATCGCTTGACTAGTTTGGGCCATTTTAACATCATTTTCAGTAATTGATCCGACTCCTTCACTGACAAAATCAACATTTACTTCTTGTGAATCAACTGAATCGATTATTTGTTTAATTGCTTCGAGTGTCCCTTGAACGTCGGTTTTGAGGATGATTGATAAACAATTTTTCTTAGTTTCATTGATGGTCATAATTAGTTCTTTCGAACCAAGGCTTCCTATTTTGCCACTAAGCTTGCCTTTTTCTTGGGCAATTTCTTTGGCGAAACGTTTTATTTTTTTAGCATCTGGTTCAACTTGAAGTAAATCATTGCCTTGAGGAGTTTCTGATAATCCAACGATTGTGACAGGCGTTGAGGGCAAAGCTTCTTTAATATCTTTGCCGGTAAAGTTCTCTAATTTTTTAATTTTGCTAATAGAATTGCCGATGATGACGGTTTGTCCAATTTTGAGGGTTCCTGTTTTTATCAAAACAGTGGCAATGGAGCCTTTGCAAGCATCTTTGTTAGATTCTAAGATAATTCCTAGGGCGTTTCGGTCGGGGTTAGCTTTGAATTCATAATATTCAGCTAGAAATAATATATTTTTTAATAATTCATCTAAGCCTGTGTTTTGCTTGGCGGAAATTTCATTGAAAGGAATTTTGCCTCCATAGCCTTCCAAAAACATATTATGCTCGGCCAATTCTTGTTTGACTTTATCAACATTAGCTTCGGGTTTGTCAATTTTATTAATTGCTACTAAAGTTGGAATTTTATTTTTCAGTAAAAATTCAATCACTTCTTTGGTTTGAGGTTTGACTCCATCATCTGCCGCTACTACTAAAATTGCAATATCAGCCAAAGAAGCTCCTCGTTCACGCATTCCTTGAAAAGCTTCGTGACCAGGAGTGTCAATAAAGGTGATTAATTCACCATTTTTTTTAACTTGATAAGCGCTAGTGTGTTGAGTAATTCCCCCAAATTCTTGATCAGTTACTCGAGTTTTTCGTAAAGTATCCAAAAGAGTGGTTTTTCCATGATCTACGTGTCCTAAAATTGTTACAACTGGAGGGCGTTTTTTGAGTTTAGTTTTGTCTTCGGATTCCAAGGCTAGAATATTTTCTAATTTTTGAGAAGTCAGTAATTCGTTGGTAGTGGAGAGCTCTTCTGGCTCAACTTCAATTTCTAATTCTTCGGCGATAATAAAAACTGTATCATAATCAATTAGATTATTGATGTTGGCCATAATCCCATTGTCCATTAATTTTTTTAGGATTTCTGATACTCCGATTTCAAGTTTAGTCGCTAAATCTTTAACAGTTAATTGAGCTGGAATTTTTACTGGTTGATTTTTTTCTTCTTGATTTGTCAAACAATTACATTAATAAATTAAAAGATCCTATTGAAAATAAAAAAGATGTTAGGATAGTTCTTCATTTATAGCAGAGATTATGCGAAAAGTCAAAGTTTTAAAATTTGAAAAAAATATTTAAACTCGTCTTTTGATAATTTGATTATTTTTTTCAATTGAAGCAATGGCAATAGCACGTTTTTCCTCTTCGGTTAGGGGATATTTGGCGGTTTGTCCTTTTTGAATTGATTTGGCGTAAATTCGGACTCCTTCTCTGGAGTAAAGAGAGGAAATTATGGCTCCACTATTTTCGTCATCTAAAAGGGCTAAAGAAAAACTTTGGTCACCACCAATTTCTCGAAAAGGATTAAATCGCAAGAGTCCAATTTTATGAATACTTTTTAAGGAATGGGCTTTAATTTGTTTAGTTTTTTGGTCCAAACTTTGGGTTTGTTGAGAAAGTTCATTTATTTTAGCATTATTTTCTTGAACGATTGATTCGAGATCAACACCTTTTTTACCAGCAAATAATCTTTTCTGATTATTATTAGTTCTACTAATTAAGATTTGAAGAAAAATATTCCAGATAATCAAGATTCCGGTTAAGGTCGCTAAAATGTAGATTGAAATAGAGATGTTCATGAGGGGAGGGTTATTTTTTAGAAATAATCTTTTATTATTCTAGCATTTGTAGAGTTTTTATAAATAGAATTTGAAATTAGTTGATAAAGTTTATAAAGTTGGTAAAATCCATAAAATTAAAAGTTCTTATTCTCCAGAGAGTTCGACTTTGAGAAAGCTTCGTTTTTTGATAGTTTCCTAGATTTGATCTTGGTATCCACCTAGGTCGAACCTAGGGAATAGTTTAATTTTTAGAAAAGTGCCAAATGTATGAACGCATTACAGCACTCGCTTGACATTTTGCCTTAATAGTGCTACAGTTTTGAAGTCCAATGGAAATTGTTTGAAGCATTTCTTAGCAACTACTTCATTGCATTTCGATGTAGTGGGAAGGAAAGTCTGGACACTAATTAGATCTTTTTAAAGAAATCTAAAGGGTAGTTGATAACGTCAACTAAGCTGTTCGTGAGAGCAGTTTCAGGAAAGTGCCGCAGAGACTATACTAGCCAATGCATAGCATTGGGAATTTTGAATTTTGAATTTTGAATTTCGATTCAATTTCGAATGATTCAATTTCGAAAGCTTGAATTATTTTAAATTTAGGTTATTGAGATTCTGAATTTCCGCTGTTATGCAGTGGTGAAAGGTGAAAAGTGAATCAGTTTAGTGGTTTTGATTTATTAGAATCACCATGATTCTCGGCCATTAGCAATAATGGTGTGGGGCACTACTTAAGGAGTTGTTTTCTATTATAATTTCTAAATTTCAGTTAAATTTTTCTCAAATTTTTTTACATTGGCGATACCAGTGCTTCAAAAATTATTTGAAAAATTTATCTTGAAATTTAAAAATTTAATAAATGAAAAAAATTCCCTACGTAGTGCCTTAGTGGTAAACCCTGCCTGGTGCAAGGCCGTATTCCTCTCTATTGAGGTTTGTGCCGCTAGAATCTATGAGTGATCATAGACTAAGATAAATGGTTGTAGAGTTTTACTTCGGTAAAATTTAACAGGATCCAGCTTATTAAGATTTGCTTCAAACAGTTTCTATATTTTATTGAGGATTGAAACAGTCCCCTTGAAAGAACGACGATTTTTATTTACAATAAAGAAGAAGTTGTTTTTAGAAATTCAAAGGTGACTATCTAATAAAATTTTATGAAAAAAGCGGAGTTATTTTTTAGCGCGTTTCAGGTGCCAGTTGATTATTTCATGCTGGTTTTATCGGGGATAATCGCTTTTTATTTACGAAGAACTCAAGCCATTCAAGATTGGAGACCGATTTTGTATGATTTTTCTATTCGAGAATATTTGCAGATACTTTTAGTAGTGGCTGCTTTTTTTGTGATTGTTTTTGCTTTGGAAGGTCTTTATAATATCAAGTCTAATAGAGGAAAATTAGCGGAACTTTATCGAGTGGCTAGAGCTTTCACAATTGGTTTGATGGCGATTGTGCTGGTTTTGTTTTTGGT
Source organism: Patescibacteria group bacterium UBA2773 (assembly GCA_002352465.1). Classification (GTDB taxonomy): domain Bacteria; phylum Patescibacteriota; class Minisyncoccia; order Moranbacterales; family DUUL01; genus UBA2773. Next base: position 9,727 of record DEIN01000013.1, on the reverse strand, counting down.
GCCAGCTTGGTTTTCTTCTCGATTTATAATTTTAATGAGTGCTGGAATCGGGGTTGTTTTGGTTTCTTTAGCCCGAGTAGGGTTGAGAAATTTTCAGATGTATTTGCTGGTGAAAAAAGGGATTGGAGTCCGAAGATTGTTTTTGTTAGGGAAAAATAATTTTGCTGATTCTTTGAAAAAAAATATTAAAGAAGATCCTTATTTGGGCTATGTTTTGGTTGATCATCGAGAAGAAATTGATTTTAGACGAATTGAATTATTAAAAAAGAAAAACAAGATTGATGAAATTATTGAGAGCAATCCTAATGTTAATAAAAAAGACTTATTTAAATTGAAAGAGTTTTGTATTCGAAATCGAGTTGCTTTTAAATACGTTCCAACCTTAATTCAAACTGCTAATTTTAATGTAGAAATTTTTCTAGGAGAGCCTTTAGTGGAAATTAAAAATACTTCTTTGGAAGGTTGGGGCAAGATTCTTAAGCGAGGGTTTGACGTGATTGGAGCTTTGGTTGGAATTACTTTGTTTGGGCCATTGATGTTGATTGTTGCTGTAATTACTTGGATCGATTCGGGCTTTCCCGCAATTTATTTTAATCGTCGAGTAAATCATAAGAGTGGTGAATTTGATTTGTATAAATTTCGTTATATGAAACGAGAATATAGTCATGGGAAACAATTTTCGGCTAAGCACAATAAGAAAGCTTTACGCTTTTTAGAGGAGTTAATTGATAAACAATCGATTAAAAAAGGTCCACTTTACAAAATCAAGAATGATCCACGAAAAACTAAATTTGGAACTTTTATTGAAAAATATTCGATTGATGAACTCCCTCAGTTTTTTAATGTTTTAAGAGGCAACATGAGTTTAGTAGGTCCACGTCCGCATCAACCAATGGAAGTAGAAAAATATAAGGATTATCAACGACGAGTTTTGACTATAAAACCAGGAATAACTGGGATGGCTCAAATTTCAGGGCGAAGTGATTTGAGTTTTAATCAAGAAGTTAAATTGGATATTTATTATATTGAGAATTGGTCTTTGTGGAAGGATGTTCAGATTATATACAGAACCATACCCACTCTCCTTTCCAAACGAAAAAACTAGTAAAAGTTATTTATTTAGCACACTTCTTTGTTGAAACTTTCGGTTCTAGTTCGCCGCACCACTTGAGTGCGTCTCACTGAAATCCTCAGTTTCGCCTCGAATTGCACTTAAATAAAAAACTTTTATTAGTCCATTGGAGCATTTATTTTTTTGTTAAGCTTGTAGTAGTTAATACGTTTCGTTTAGTGCTCGATTTCTTCTCGAACTACAACAAATTCTTAAGTCTTTTAATATTTGTTTAGCTCTCGAAGTTTAAGCTTTTGAAAAACCGTTTTTTATAATTTTAATTAATTATTATGAAAATAACTGATCTGGAGGGGGTTGAAAATGTTTATATGATTGGAATCAAGGGAACTGGAATGGTGGGTTTGGCGGAGATTTTCAAAGCTCAAGGCAAGAAAGTGAGTGGTTCAGATGTCGCTGAGCCTTTTTTTACTGATAAAATTTTAAAGAGATTGAAATTGAAAGTTCATCAAGGTTTTGATAAAAAAAATCTTAAAAATAAAAGAAATGTTAATTTAGTTATTTATTCTTCGGTCTATACTTTAGAAAATAATGAAGAGCTTCAGGTCGCTAAAGAAAAAGGTTTTCCAATGTTGAGTTATCCAGAAGCATTGGGATTATTATTCAATTCAAAGGTTGGAATTGCTGTTTGTGGTAGTCATGGAAAAACCACCGTCACAGCCATGTTGGCTTTGGCGATGCGAGATGCTGGATTAAATCCAACGGCCTTGGTTGGTTCTCGGGTGACGCAAATTAATGCTAGCGTCTTGGTGAGCGATTCAGAATATATGTTGATTGAGGCGGATGAATATCAAAATAAACTGGCATATTATAATCCTCAAATGGCAATTTTGACTAATTTAGATTTTGATCATCCGGATTATTTTGCTGATTTTGAAGCTTATAAAGAAGTTTTTAAAGCTTTTGTGCGGAAAATTCCAGTTACGGGAACTTTGGTGGTTTGGGGGAGAAGTGCGGCGACTTTGGAAGTAGCAATGGAGGCTAATTGCAAAATAGTGGTTTATGGAATGTTTAAAAAAACTCCTCCAGCAGGATTGACAGCGGGGAATAAAATTGGGCTAGATGGCATGGAAATTAATGAAATAATGTTGAATGACATCAAGGAAAAATTTGAAGAGGCGGGGAAAACTAGAGTAGAATTTGTTTTGGCTCCAGCTAATTTGAATTTGCAAGTGATAGGTCAACATAATCTTTTGAATGCGGTAGGAGCTTTTGCGATGGCTAAGGCACTCGGAATTTCGGAAAAAATAGCGATAGAGTCTTTAAATAAATTTGCCGGAACTTCTAGACGATTGGAAATAATTGGAAAAGTTCGAGGAGCTTTGATAATTGACGATTATGCTCATCATCCAGAAGAAGTGAAAGCGACATTGGATGCTTTGCAAGAAAAATATTTCGATAAAAATATTATTTGTGTTTTTCATCCTCATACTTTTACTCGAACCAAAGCTTTATTGTCAGAATTTTCTCAAAGTTTTGAAAAAGTCGACGAAGTAATTGTTTTAGATATTTATGGATCAGCCAGGGAAAAACAAGGGGGAGTGAGTTCGGAAGAATTGGTTGATAAAATGAAAATGTTTCAACAAAATGTTTCTCATTTGGCCACCATCGAGGACGCCTACAAAAATCTGAAAGATCGAATTGGGAAGGGAGATGTGGTGGTGACAATGGGCGCGGGGAATGTTTGCCAGTTAGCAGACAAGTTGGTTGGGAAATAAGAGATTGAAATTAATTTTAAGTTATTGCAGTCTTTCGAGTTTGGCAATATCCAATATCCAACACTCATTCAATACTCAATGTTTTAATAAATAAATTTAATTTAAAATTTAAAAGTTTTTGTTATGTAGTATTTTAAATAGCAATCGGGTGTTTATTGAACATTGGAAAAATGAATATTGAATGAATGTTGAGTCTTAAATATTGAATGTTTATAGCATGCTTTCAAAAAACTTAGAAGATACTCAAAAATTGGCGGGAGAAATTATTGAAAATTTGGAACAAAATGATAATGCGATTTTGCTTCAAGGAGATTTGGGAGCGGGGAAAACCACTTTTTCACAGGGAGTTTTGGAATACCTGGGAGCCGAAGGACTTTTTACTTCACCGACTTTTGTGATTATGAAAGAATATCCAGTTGATTTTAAAAATTCAAAAGGTGTTCGATTTAAAAAAGTTTATCACTTGGATTGTTATCGAATTGATTCAGCCGGGTTGCTGGATTTGGGTTGGGCTGATATTATTGAAGATAAGCAGAATTTAATTTTGTTGGAATGGCCAGAAAAAATTCCCGAGGCTTTGCCGGAGAAATATTTACAAGTTAATTTTAAAGTTTTGGGAGAAAATAAAAGAAAAATTGAAATAGAATATAAATAATAAATAATTTTATAAAAATGAAAATTAATCGACACATCATTAGAGGTTATGACATCAGAGGGATTGTTGACGAGGATTTAAATCCAGAGATTGTTAAGAATATAGGAGCGTCTTATGGGACTTATATGCAGAAAAAATATCCAGATTTAAAAAAGGTTGTAATCGGTTATGATTCTCGATTGACTAGCGAGGAATATCATAATTTGGTAGCTGATGGAATTGCTTCTACTGGTCTGAGTGTTATTGATATTGGTTTGACTATGGTCGGCACGGTTTATTGGGCACAATATTATTTTAAAACACAAGCGGCTGTTATGGTGACTGCTTCTCATAATCCAGCTGAATATAATGGTTTTAAGATGGCTATTGATTTTTCTGAATCAATGATAGGGAAAGAGCTTAATGATGTGGTAGATTTAGCGGAGAAGCCTGATGAATTTATTGTAGCTGAAAAATTTGGAGAAATAGAGAAGAATGATGTTCGAGATGTTTATTTTGCTGATATTATGGAACGAGTTAAAATTAATAGAAAATTTAAAGTAGTAGTTGATGCAAGTTGCACTACCCCAGGGGTGATTGTTCCTGATTTGTTAAGACGAGTGGGTTGTGAAGTGATTGAAAGCAATTGCGAGTTGGATGGAACATTTCCATTAGGAGTAGCTGATCCAACGGAATTGATTGTGGCAGAGCGATTAAGAGATAAGGTCTTGGAGACTGGATCTGATATTGGATTCTCTTATGATACTGATGGAGATCGAATTGGGATTGTCGATGGAAAAGGAACTATCATTTGGAATGATGTTTTAGTGGCTTTGTTGGCGATTGATATTCTTAAAGAACATCCTGGAGAAAAAATTATGTATAATACTTTGTGCTCTAAGGTTGTGGATGATGCGATTGTGGCAAATGGCGGAGTGCCTTTTATGTGGCGAACGGGGCATGGATTTTTAAAGAAAAAAAACCAAGAAGTTAAGGCACCTTTTATTGGTGAGTTGTCTGGACATTTTTTCTTTTCAGCTGATTTTTATAATCATGATGATGGTTGCTATGTGACTTTGAGATTGTTGAGTTATTTAGCCAAGACTAATCAAACTTTAAATGAAGCGATTAGCTCTTTGACTAAATATATTTCTAGCCCAGAGATAAAATTAGCATGTGATGATGATAAAAAAGTTGAGTTAATGGATAAAGTCGTTTTAATCTTAACGAAAGATTTTCCAGAAGCGGAAATTATTAGTGATGAGAGAGCAGGTGATGGAGTTCGATTAGAACTGGAAGATGGGATGTTTGTATTTCGATATTCTCAAAATGGTCCTTATACCACAGTTAAGTTTGAGGCAAAAGCACAAGACAAATATGATTATTTGAAAAAATATTTAAATAAATTATTGCATTCTTTTGAAGAAATAAACTGGGATAAGAGTGTCGGTGTTAATGTTAACGTGGAAAGTTTGGAATAAAGCAAGAAAAATAAAAAATATGAAATTAAAAGAGCGGTGGATTTTGCTTGAGAAGAGAATTGCTAGTTTGCAGTATCAAAGTCGGAGAGAGGATGTTGTAAATAGTTTGATTCACGCAATTGGAATTGGTTTGAGTATTATAGCTTTGGTGTTGTTGGTTATTTTTGCTCGAGCTAATGGAGATGTTTGGGACACGGTGAGTCTTAGCGTTTTTGGGGTGACTTTAATTTTTTTGTATCTTTCTTCGACCTTGTTTCATGGAGTTAAAAACAAAAAAGCTCAAGAATTTTTTCGAAGGTGTGATTATATTGGAATATTTTTGTTGATAGCCGGAACTTATACGCCGATTGCTTTGATTTATTTGCGGGGTCCGTGGGGTTGGACTTTGTTCGGATTGGTTTGGCTGATTGCTTTGGTGGGAATTACGCTTAGAATAGTTTTTGCTAGTAAAATTGAATTGGCTTTGGCGATTTTGTATGTTTTGATGGGTTGGACAATTTTGTTTGCGATTAAACCGGCTTTGGAATTAATTCCTTCTGGAGTTTTGATTTGGCTGTTAATTGGTGGAGCTTGTTATATGATTGGTTTGGTTTTTCTTTCTTGGAAAAAACTCTCCTATCATCACGCGCTTTGGCACTTGTTTGTTTTAGCTGGAAGCACTGCTCATTTTCTGGGAATGTTCTTGTATATCGGGGAATAAATTAAAGGAATTAATTTGAGGAGTTAATCTTTAATATTTTTAGACAAAAATCTGCACAAAGAATTTACCTAAAACTCCCCTTAATCCCTCTTTGCAAAAAGGGGAAAATTCCTCTTTTTTTAAAGGGAGGTTGGGAGGGTTTTTAAGGGAATAAATTTGAGGGACTTGACAAATTAAGCAATTGATTGTATGATTATAGTATCATCTTTTGTTTAAAAGATTCGTAATGCAATTTAATTGCATCTTCATTATGAATGTTGTAAGCGATCGAGGGCCAAAAAGGCCTTTTTATTATTGAAATCAATCATACTTATGCAGAAAAAAAATTTTAAATTATTAGTGCTACCTTCAGTCGGAAATATTTCTCAAATAATAAAAAAATTTCCTTACGCAATTGAATTAACCGAGGGAAAATTTAAGGATTTAGAAATTGCTTTTCAAGAAAAAGGAGTGACAATCACTCACAAGGGAGTTGATTTAAAAGAGTTTTCTTTTGTTTGGCTTTCTTCTTCTTGGCTTTCTCGAGATCTAGCGTATGCGGTTAAATTATATTTAAAAAATTCTAAAATTCCTTATACTTACGTGGAAAAAGGAACTTCAAAGGTGACTGATCATATGTTGTTTGCTTTGAATGATATTAAGACTCCAGATACCTTATTTTTTGGGCATAAGGAAATTTGCAAAAATCTAAAACAAATTAAAAAAGTTTGTGGATATCCGCTGGTAATAAAAGACACTAAGGGTTCAAGGGGGGCTTATTCTATCTTAGTTGCTAATGACAAGGAATTAATCGAAAAATTGGGAGAATTACCAAAACACAAAAAATATTTATTCCAAAGATTTGTTCCCAATGATTATGATTGGGGTGTTTTAGTGGCGAATGGGAAAGTGGTTTCTGGCGAAAAAAGTTATCCTTGTTTAGGAGAATTTAGAAATAACACTTGCAATGGAGCCAAAGAGGTTTTTGTTGATCCAGCAAATATTCCAATTGAAATAAAAAAAATAGCTTTGAAAACTAGTAACGTTTTAGGATTATCTTGGTCTCGATCGGATATCATAATTGATAAAAATACTCAGTTGCCTTATTTGATGGAAATTAATCGATTGCCAGGAATTACACCGAAAAGTAGTGAGGCAGAGGGAGTTTTTAAGTTTTTGTCTTCTCAAATAGAATGTTTTGTTAAGTAGTATTTTCTTTTGAAAAGTCACTTTTAATAAAAAGCTCAAATTATTTAATTTAGGTTTTTATTTGATTAAATTCGGGAAATTTGTTATTTTTAAAGTAGTTTAAGATAATATCCTTTCTAAGAAATCAATCACTTTTCTTATCCAAAATTTTGCCTATGATTTTGTAAAAAATCTTTGATATATCTAGATATACTTCGTATTTTTTACTTTATCTCGGTTAAAATTATGAAAAATAAAGGTACCTGGTTTCTTAAAAATGGTATAATTTTTGTTATTTTAAAAAAGGAGGTGCAAATGCCGACAAAAGAAAAGGTGAAGAAAAAGGTGAAGAAGGTAGTAGTTTATCAATGTCAAAATTGTGGTCAAAAGTTTTACGGAAATCTTACTTGTCCTAGTTGTTTGGGCAGGTGTTCAGAGTATTTCGGATGTTTATTTCTTTCTGCCGAAATTAAAAAGGGATTTCCGAGTAAGGATTAATTTAAATTTAATTGTCAGGAGTAGCCTGGATTATTACATCTGGGCTCCTCAGTTATTATTTCAAATTATTTAGATAGTGTTTATAGAATATAAAAATGAATAAAAATAAAAAATTTTATAATTTGAAACATATTTATAACGCGGGGAAAACAATTTTTAGATAGATTTTTTGTTAAGCAACAAGTTACTTAACAAAGTTTATAGTTAATAATAGAATTAAATCTAGATTTATCCCGCCGTTCGTGAACAGCGGGAATTAAATACTGATTTAATTACATAATTGATTACGTAATTCGAGAATTAAAAAAGTGGGGATTATGTTTATTTATAAGAATTGTTATATCTTTTAAATAAAATCGTTGTTTGGTCAAAATAAAAACAGGCAAATAAATTACCTGTTTTTGTTTTGATTAGCGGGGACTCAGGGACGCACTTCGAACCGGGATGGTGGAAAATTGAAAAAAATAGAAGAGTTTTTAGGGAAAGTTAAAAAATTGGTTAATAATTAAAATAAGTTTTTATGTATTTTAAATCTAGCCAAAAACCGCTTTAAAACTAATGATTACTTGATTTTTATTAGTTTTTTATTTATACTGAATTAAATTTAATTTATCTAGCTTAATCTTATGTTTAAAAAGTTTTTAGTGGTTTTTACGGTTTTATTGGTAGTAGTTTTGGTGAGTGGGTGTGGTAAACAAGAAGATATTAACAATCAAAATCAAAATGCAGAACAACTTCTTCAAGAAAACCAAACTCAAGAAATAGAAAACAAAGAAGAGTTATCTGAGATTGAAAATAAAGAACAAATTGAAGAAAATCTCGAAGAAATTTTTCAAGATGAAAATGGTGAAATGATGAAGAGAAAAAAGATAACATCAAAATTTTCAATTGTTTATCCAGCGGATTGGTTTTGGGTTGATGCGGATATGCAATTTGGAGGATATATAACAAATAATAAAAATATTACAGATATTAATTCAAAAAATCTTAATGATTTTAATGATGTTATATTAACAGTGTCATCCGCTCCAATCGCTCCTTTTTCCGAAGAAATAAGTACTGATATGGTTGAACGCTTAAAATATGAAGTAAAACGTAATGTTGAATTCAGTATAGAACAATCTCAAAATCTTTCTTGTGATGAAATTATTAACTCGGAATTTGAGATTGAATATGAATGTCAGGGTAATGTTAATGAGATATACTATTGCAGCAAAAAAATTGGAATTAAATATGACCAAATTAGTTATGGGGCGGCGAAGTATTCTATCTCTGCAAAATCCAAAAATCCTGAACTCGTAAAAAAATTCTCCATAGAAAAAAACTATTAATCGATACTCATAATATCTAGAATATTATGAGAAATGGGTTAATAGTGATCCAGAAAAAATTTGTATCTTGAAAACTTAATTAGAGGAGGATGAAATGAAACACAAGCTTGTTTTTCTCGTAGTATTGGTGATGGTCACAGCATTGAGTCAAAGTGTATTTGCAGGAGATTATTGTGGTTGCAGTAGTGACCCTAATCAGTACAAATCTTCATTCAATCCCTTTCAATGCTTTAATCATTCAGAGGGAAGAGGCAATTGTGTCTGGTGGGCAGCTTATGCAAGACCAGATTTAAAAGCGGTGATGCTGCATGATGCAGAAAAATGGTTGACTGATGTCGAAGACTACGATTATGTCATCGGAACTAAACCAAGATACGGTGCAATTGTAGTTTTTCCTAGCATGGCCTATAATCCAGAGACAGGAAAATTCTACGGTCACGTAGCAGTTGTCACAGAAGTAACCAGTGACACAGAATTTACAGTTACTGAAATGGGATATGAGTGGTTTGATGGCATGAGAACAAATACTTATGATATCTCGTCATCAAACACAGACGCCCGTTTTATTTACTTTCGTGACTGCATATATCTCAACGAAGAAATTGGCGTTGTTTGCGTTGATTACTACGATAGTAGTGGTATGTTTCATTGGCCAGAAGCCGCACCCAACTTTGTTCGGTTTAAGAAGACGAGCAACAGCTACGATTTTACTGAACTTTCTACCGAGGAGGGGAGAGAGTATATTTGGAGTTTTCAAAGGAATGAACACCCCAACGCTAAATATGTAGATTTAGCTGAATACCTTGAAGTTGGTGATGAAGTTGAAGCTAGTGGTGGATATTTTAATCTTGATGATAATCCTGATACTTATAACTCAAGTGATTCAGGTGAATCAGAAACCACCGTTAACCCCTACACCAACTCCACCGACATCCACATCACTCACTGCAAAATCCGACCTTACAAGGAAGGCTCTTGGCACGAAGAAGTTGACGTTGATATGGCCGCTGGAGAAAGCTATGACATTGAAATGGAGGTTAGAGTCAGAAACAAATCTAATTATGACCTT
>DEIN01000004.1 GCA_002352465.1 Patescibacteria group bacterium UBA2773 | reverse complement strand
CTTATTTCTGTGATCCTTTTAAATTTTGTCAAAAAGGAGGTGTTGAAAATATGAATAAATTAATTAGACAGTATTTACCCAGAAATGTTGATTTAAAAAATGTTAGTAATGATGATATTTATTTAATTCAAGAACGGCTTAATAATCGACCAAGAAAGAAATTAAAATATTTAAGTCCTAATGAATTTTGGAAAAGTGGTGCAAAGTTAACTTGAATTTTTAATATGATTTTGATCGTGCATTTAGTTTGAAAATAACTAGAATAATAATTTTCATAGAAGCTTTTATCGTGTATAATAACGTGTATATTATTCAAAAAATAAAGATAAAATTGCTATTATGCTCTAGTGTATTATAGTAAAAAGTGAGAGAGGTCGTTGAACATTATAAATTTATATAAAAATTGAAACTTATTTATTTTTTTGCTATAATAATAAAAGATTATTTATAAAAATAATTTTAAAAAAATAAAAAAGAAGTTATTTCTTGGAATAATAATTATGATTTTTCTGTTTATTGGATTATTTAGTCTTTTGTCGTTTTTAGATCCAATGAAAAATTATGATGCTGGTGAATTCGTCTATCCAGAAAAAATAGGCTTACAATTACTTGTTGGTGAAGAACAAGGTGCTATATTTCCATTTATCAGGTTGTCTGTTGTCGCAGGTGGTGGTTGCGACGAGGTTGAGGGTTTGATGGCTTGGAAAGGTAACTACAATGGAAATGAGATGCAAATCGGGATAACTGGATATAGAATCAAAAAATCTCAGACAAATGATGATTGTATCGCAATGATTCAAGAATCAAAAAAAGATTTTAAAATAGATTTAGATTGGTTGAAGAAAAATAAAGAAATAAAGTTGATTTTCAAAAGAGACCGAGGAGAAATAAAACCAGATATTTTAGATGAATATAGGCTTTATTATAATGAAGAATTAAAGACAGTCACTTTGAAGCCGATTACTGCTAAGAAAATAATCAGCTATCAATTGGGAGCGAATATAGGTTCTTCGGCTGAAAAACTTTCGGTTGTTCTTGACGAGAGAAAAATTTATCCAATTAAATTTCCAGCAGAGTCCAGAGTCGAAGTTATTGAAGCGTTGAAATTTATTGAGAAGGCCAATGTTTTAGGGGCTGAACATCAGACTTGGGAATTGTCTGAAGATATTGTTGAATTGCAAGAGCCGAAATCATTTTCAGCTGGGGAATATAAAGTGGTTTTTCAAAAAGACGATCAAAAACTAGGCTTAATTTTTCAAACTGAAGAAAAAGTTGGTCATATGCAAGAAGTTGTTCCTGGAAAAACTGATGTTGGCGGATTTATTTTTTTGTTGAGAGATCTGGCATCAGAAGAAAATGAAGGAATTAAGCTGAATGAAGTGGAAATGGAACAGTTACTAGAGACGATTTATTTCAAATTTAAAAATAATGATATGATTAGTGAAGAAACTGAAATGCTTAATAGTATCAAGGATTATGTTTTGGCGATAAGATTTAGCGGGCAAGGAAAAGATAAAGTGAAGGACTTTGATAGACAGATGAGATGGGCCTTGGCAAAATAAAATATTTTAAAAGTTTTGATTTTGAGTACTTAATATTAAATATTTCACCCTGTTAATTGGTGTTTTGTCTTAGTTCGGATTTTAATATAAATTATTTAACAAGGTAAATGCTTCATACTAAATACTTAATACTTAATACTTAATACTAACCCAGGTCCCTCTCTTGCCTTTTAATTTTTTTTTGGTAGAATGATTTTATGAATGTTAAGAATAAAAAAAGACTAAAAGTAAGTTTGGTAATCGCTTTGGCGATTTTATCCATTTTAATTTCCAACCCGAAAAAGACAGGGATTGTTTGGCTTGATCAGGCAACGGAGAAATTTAAGATTAATTTAGGTTTGGATCTTCAAGGGGGAGTGCATCTTTTGTATGAGGCTGATATGTCTAATATTAAATCAGAAGACAAAAGAAAATCGTTAGAGGGAATTCAGGACGTAGTAAAAAATAGAGTAGATCCTAGTGGTGCGGGAGAAGCTTTAGTCCAAACTTCTCAAATCGGAGATATTCATCGTTTAATAGTAGATCTTCCTGGAAAAGAAAACGCTGAAAAAGCTAAGAAATTGATTGAGGAAACTCCCTTGTTGGAATTTAAAGAACAAGATTTGGATGGAGTTTTGAGTGATGAAGATAAATCTTCTATTGAAGAATATCGAGCTAGTCAAAAAGTGAAAGCGGAAGAAATTTTACAAAAGGCTTTGGCTGGAGAAGATTTTGCAGAATTAGCTAAGAATAATTCGCAAGATTTTGAAACCTCTCAAACTGGGGGTGATTTGGATTTTTTCAGAAAAGAGGAAATGCCAGCAGAATTTTCTGCGGTAGTTTTTGATGAAAATTTTAATAAGGGTGAAGTCTATTCTGAAATAGTTGAAAGTGAAGTTGGGATGCATATTGTTAAGAAAGAAGACGAGAAAGAAAACGATGGAGAAAAGCAAATCAGAGCTTCCCATATTTTGTTTATGGTTCCGAGTGAAGAACAAATTTTGGCTCAAAAACAACAGTCTTTCAAAGACACCGGTTTGACCGGGCGGCAACTCAAGGAATCTCAATTGAGATTTAATCAACAGACCAATGAATCAGAGGTAGGGTTGGTTTTTGATGATGAAGGAACTGAGCTTTTCAAGGAAATAACCGAAAGAAATCAAGGTAAACCAGTTGCGATTTATTTGGATGGAGAAATTATTAGTGCTCCAACTGTCCAAGCGGTTATCCGGAATGGTGAAGCGGTAATTAGCGGAAATTTTACTATTAAAGAAGCTAAAGATTTGGTTCAGCGATTGAACGCGGGAGCTTTACCGGTACCAATTAATCTAATTAGTCAACAAAGTATCGGTCCAAGTCTGGGTCAGATTTCGTTGGAAAAAAGTTTGAAAGCAGGTTTGATCGGTTTTTCAGCGGTGAGTATTTTTATGATTTTGTATTATCGAATTTTTGGCTTAGTTTCAGTTGTTTCATTGGCTTTTTATACTGCATTGATGGTTTCTATTTTTAAATTATCGTCAGCAACGCCTTTTTCAATTACTTTAACTTTGTCTGGTATCGCTGGATATATTTTGTCAGTCGGAATGGCGGTTGATGCTAATATTTTGATTTTTGAAAGAGTGAAAGAAGAAATTAGAAATGGAAAAAGTTTGCGGGTGGCAGCTGATGAAGGTTTCAAGCGGGCTTGGCTTTCTATTAGGGATGGAAATATTTCAACTTTGATTACGGCTTTTATTTTGATGGTTTTGGGGACTGGATTTATTAAAGGTTTTGCGTTAACATTAATAATAGGAATATCGATTTCAATGTTTACAGCGATTGTTGTGACGCAACTGATTATAAAATTTATTTTAATTGAGCGATTTGAGAAAAATAAATTTTTATTTATAGCCGGAAGTGGCAAACAAAAAATAAAAATAAAAGATTAATAAAAAATAATTTTCTAGAAAGAGAGGTGATAACAAATGACTAGTTTTTACAAGGTTTTGGCTGATGGTTTTTTCTTGCTAGCTGTTTTTGCTGTTTTTGCTGCGATGGTTGGTTATATGGTGGAAGATATTTGGTTGGCTTCTACTCAGTGGTTACTTTTGGCTATTTTTGCGATGTTAGTTGCTGTCTATACCAAACTTAGTGCTAAAGAAGATGAGAAGATAATAAAGAGTTATAAGGCTAATAAGAAAAAATAATGAAAAAAGATAAATTAGCTATTTTCGATATTGATGGAACAATTTTTCGAAAAAATTTGCATTTTGAATTGTTGACCGAATTGGTTAATTCAGGTGTTTTTAAGAAAACTACTAAAGAAGAACTAATCGATTTGTATGGAGACTGGGTCAATCAACGTCATACTTATGAACAACATCGGGACAGAATGGTGCGACTTTATCGAAAAAATATTATTGGTTGTCGAGAGGAAGATATAAAAAGAATTTCTCAAAAGGTAATAAAGTTGAATGCTCAAAGAATTTACATTTTTACCAAGGGTTTGATGGAGGAACTTCGTCGTGATCATTATATGATAATTATTTCTGGTTCACCAGTCGAAATTGTTAGCGAATATGCTAAATATTTTCAATTTGATAAATTCTTTGGAAGTATCTACGAAATAGATAAAAAAGGTCTTTATACTGGAAAAGAACTTTTTGTTCCAGTTTCCAATAAGGGCGAAGTAATTGGTGATTTTATCAAGAAAAAAGGCATTTCTTTCAAAGAATCAATCGGAATTGGTGATACAGAGTCTGATGCTAAATTTCTTCGATTAGTAGAACGTCCAATTGCTTTTAATCCTAATAAGGGTTTGAAAGCTATTGCGGAGTTTGAAAAATGGGAAATTGTAGTTGAAAGAAAAGATGTGATTTATGAAATAAGTTCATTGCAAAAAGAATCTTTGCAATAATTTTGAAAGATTAAATTTTTTTTGAAAATTTTGATTCAAATAAATAATCTAATTAAATGAATGAATTTTTTGAATTTTTTATTGGTCGAATGCTTTGGGTGTGGATGCCGTTATATTCTTTATATCGAGTGATAAAAGATATTATAGAAATTGATTTTAAAATCGATGATTAATCAAAGAAAAAAATTTATAATTTTTGTGTATTATTACCTACCAGTTGTTTTTTGGATGGGATTGATTTTTTGTTTATCTGCTATTCCAGGTTTGAGATCTGGAGCTTCTTTGGAGACTGAAATTTTTTTACGAAAAACTGCTCATTTATTTGAGTATTCTGTTTTAGCTGTTTTAGTTTTAAGAGCCTTTAGCTATCGATGGAAAACTTCTTTTTCGAAACTTAGTCGTTGGACAATTTTTGTTTGTTTATTGTATGCAATTAGTGATGAATCCCATCAATTCTTTGTGCAAGATCGTTCTGGTCGTTTTTTGGATGTTTTTGTTGATATAATTGGAGGGGGAGTTGGTATCATTTTTTATAACTTTATTTCAAAAATTAAAGGAGCCAAATGAGCGGGTTGGTATTTTTTTTGATGGCTTTTGTCGTTTCTAGTTTTTTGAGTTTCATTTTAACACTTTGCGTTAGGAAAAAGTTAAAATTTTTTAGAACAGGAGGGATAGCAATTATATCTTCTTTCGTTATTACGATGTTGGTCGTTCCAGAGATCGTTTTTAGTTTTGAACTGATTGCTATTTTACTAGGTTCGGTTGCGATTCTATTTTTTGGGATTGGAGATGATTTCAAAAATTTTAATTGGAAAATTCAGTTATTATTTCAAATATTTTTAATTTTAATTTTAATTTGGTTTGGATTTGAAATTGATTCGATTTCTTTTTCGGAGTGGGAATTGTTAAGATTTGATTCTTGGACTTTGAATTTATTGGGAAAATATTTTTCAGTTTTTAGTAGTTTCTTTATAATTTTTTGGTTAATTGGTTTGATTAACGCGGTTAATTGGTTGGACGGTTCTGACGGTTTGTTGTCGGTGATTGGGATTTTATCTTTGCTGGCAGTTTTTTGGATCAGCTTAAGACCCGAGGTTAATCAACCAACTTTGGCAATAATCAGTCTAGTTGGAATTGGTTCATTTCTGGGTTTTCTGATTTTTAATTTTCCTCCAGCTAAAATTGAGGCTGGAACTAGTGGCAGTTATTTTGTTGGTTTTTTATTGGCTTCATTGGCAATTATGGCTGGAACCAAAATCGCTACCACTATGATAATTTTAATTTTACCGGTAACGGATTTTATTTGGGTGATTATTGAAAGATTAAAATCAGGTCAATCAATATTTAAACGAGATGATAAAAAGAGACATTTGCATTATAAGCTGTTGAGTTTGGGTTTTAGCCCTAGGCAAATTCTTTTGGGTTACGGAATTTTTTTGAGTTTAGCTTTATTGTTCAGTTTTATGGTGGTTAATCAAGCTCAGAAAATAATCTTGTTAATAACAGAACTTTTAATGATTTTACTTTTTATGGTAAGCTTATCAAAAAGAGATATTTTTAAAAAAATAACGATGAAATTTAAAAAAATAGTTTTTAATCCGATCGGAATTATAGTTTTGATAATTTTGGGAGTGATTACTTTTAATTTTTATCAAAAACAATTAGGGCAAAAAGATTTTCAACCAGAAGCTGAAATTGAAATTTCAGAAAAAGATATTTTGAAAATAAAAATAGTTCAAGCGCCAAAAGATGTTTATAAGGGATTGAGTGGGCTTGATTCGTTGCCGACTAAGAACGGAATGCTTTTTATTTATAATCGATTAAGTTCATCTCCTCATGTTATGAGGGATATGAAATTCGATTTAGATTTTGTTTTTTTGAAAGACGAAGAAGTAGTTTCTATCGAAAAAGAAATTCCCCAAGATTTTCAGGGAATTATTCAATCACCAGTTTTTTGTAATCAAGTTCTGGAAATTAACGCTGGTGAAATTGATGAGTTGGGAATCGAGGTGGGAAATAAGATAAAAATTTTTGAAAAGGAATAAAAAATTTAAAATATTTTTTAAAAATCAGTTTTAATCATAGTTTTAAGAATTTCTTTTTCAGTTTCAATTAGATTTTTATTGCCAAAATTTATTTCTAAGATTTGATCAAAATTTTCAATCTCATAAGTATCAGTTAAAAGTTTCATTTTTTTCTCATCAACAATTTTAAATAAGGCGATTGTTTCGTCTTTTTTGTTGCCATAAATAATTAGGCAAGTTTGATTTTGAGGAAAACTTTTTTGTAATTCTTCCAAAACTGATTTTATATAACTTTCTTCGGCTGAACTTTGAGTAAAATCTTCTTGTGAAACTAGGGACCAAATAATTTTTCGATCTTTGTTCCAGTTTAATCGAGCCATAATTCGTCCCCATAATTTTAAGAAGGCTAAGTCCTTAGTCCGATATAAATACCGCATAATTGTGGGTTGATCGGCTTTGTATTTCATTAATTGAGCCGACAAGCCCATAACCTTAGGCGAAGTAGTTGGAATTTGGAAGCTTTCGGTGGCAGAAATAATTCCAGTCAATAAAGCTTGAGAAATTTTTTTATCAATTAATTCGGAATAATTTTCAAGAATTAAATCGGTTAGAATTTCTCCAACTGAAGATGCCGTGTCTTCAACTAGATTGACTTGACCATAATTTTCATTTTTGGGATTATAATCGATGTTAATTTTGGGGACTTCAAAAAATAAATCAGTATTTTCAAGATAAGTGCTTTGCAGTTGCTCTAGACTGTGAGTGCCAATTATTATAATTAAATCAAATTTAAACTTTGCGGGAATAAAAGAAAAATCTTTGGGATTAATCGCTCCTTTTTCAGGTGTAATATGAATGATGCATTCTTTTTCTTTTCTTTCAGTTTTGATATCAATAATTTTATTTTTTTGAGTATTGAAAATCAGATCAAAATCTCTCAGTCCATCTAAGTTGCTAATAGTCTTAATTGGTTTGGGTAGAAAAGCAATTTTATCCGAGTCTTTTTTGTTTGAAAATAGCGTGATATTTTTATTTATTTTTTCTAATAAATAGACCAGAGCGAAAGAAGAAACTCGAACATCAATTGAATTTTCTGGAGAAATGATTAAAATTTCTTTTGATTTTTTTATTAATTTTTTGAAATCTTCGAATGAATTTAACATCTATTTTTGAGAAATTAGCTAGTTAGCAGAAGAATTTTTTAAAATAAATTTTATAAATAAACGAGGTGTGAATAAGAAATAATAACATATTTAAAAAAAGATTCAACAGCTTTTTTATTTAAAATTTACTTATTTTTTTTCTGTGTTAAACTAAATAAAATGATTTTGCTTTAGTTCACTTTTTTGAAGTAATTTTGCAAAATAAAATATTAATTTAAAAAATAAAATGAAAAAAGAAAATAATGTTGTTTCAATTATGGTGTTGATTTCGATACTATTAGTGGGAATAGCAACCTTCGCTATGAACAAAATAATTGTCGGTGAAAATAATAGTAGCGTTAATTCAATTAGTGTTTTAGGTTTAGAAAAATCTAATAATGGTGAAGTTAAAAATTTTAATTCAATTTTGGAAAAAGAAGACGAGAAAGAAGGAAAAAATATTAAAGTAAGGAACCAAATAGAAAAAGAATTAAAACCCAAAGTGGAGCTAAAAGTAGAAACGAATGAATCAAAAAAAGCCGAAGAAATGAAAGAAGTCAAGAAAGCCAAGGAAGCTGAAGATGTTAGAGGAACTACGATCAAAGGGACTGTCAAGAATGCTAATGAAGTTGAATACAAACTAGTAAAAGAGGGAAGTGTGGAGCCAAAGATGTATTTAGGCAAAGGAGAAGTGAAAACTAAGAATAAAGAAAAAAAGGAAGAAATGGAAAATATCGAAGATGACGAATGGTCTTTAGATTATGATTTCTCTAATATTCCTCAAGGTAAATACGAACTTTATGCTGATGTTAAAAATGACTATGGAACTTATTCCTCTGGAAAAACTTTAATAAAAGTCGAGGATAAAAAAGGTGTAACGGACAATTTAAATCAAAATGAGGTAGTGGTTGATGTTTCGAAGGAAGATGACTCATTACAACAATCAGCTAGTAATAAATTAAAAGAAATTCAGAAAATCAAAAATGATATTGAAAATGATACTTCGTTAACAGAAGATCAAAAACAAGAAAAACTGGGAGAAATTGAACAAGAAAAAGCGGAAATAAAAACAAAGTTTAATTTTAGGAATCAGGCTGAGCAGTTGTTTGCTAAAAAAGAAGCAGAAAATTTAACTGGTGATGAGAAACAAAAAATTCAAGAAATGAAAAAGGTTTTAGATACAGACAGTGACGGAGATGGTTTACCGGATCATGAAGAAGAAAGATTGGGAACCGATCCTTTCTCGGCCGATAGTGATCAAGATGGTTATTTGGATGGAGATGAAGTCAAAAATGGTTACAATCCTTTGAGGGCATCTTCAGGGAAAGGAGTAGATAAAATTGTTTTTCAAGAACCTAAAACAAATGGAGAGGAAAATAATTTTTATCAAATTAATGAAGTTAGGGCAGTGAAAGAAGAAAAAGGTTCTGAACAAATAGTTAAAGCCTCAATTAGCGGAAAGGCACTTCCAAATTCATTTATTACTTTATATATTTATTCTGATCCAATCGTTGTCACAGTCAAAACTGATGAGGACGGAAACTGGTCTTATATTTTAGATAAAGAATTGGAAGATGGTAAGCATGAGGTCTATGCGGCTGTGACGGATAATACTGGAAAAATAACTTCTAAAAGTCCGGCTTTTGCTTTCGTTAAGACTGCTCAAGCTATTACGCCTAAAGCGCAGGCTCAGGGTAATCTAGTTCAAAAGCAATCACCAATGGAGCAACAAAAAAATAGTATAATTATTTTTGTTGCTGTAATTTCGATTTTATCTTTGGCGACTGCTTTAACTTCAACCGTGTTGTTATTTAGAAATTACAAGAGTAAGACAAAATAAAAGTATTAAGGGACTATTTTTAATCAATCTTTTTACTGCAATTTTTTATTTTTGGTTAAATTTTCTAAAAATTGTTTTGCCTTAACTGAAGCTAAAGCTTTAAAAATTTCAAAAAAATTTATTCCAGAACTATAAAATTTCGTAACAAAATTGTGATCGGAAACAGTCCCATTAAGAATCAACATTTAAATTAATGAAAAATATTTTAAAAGAACTTTTAGAGTTAATTAAAAATAATAAAAGTATCTTGTATTCAGCAGTTCTTATTTTTTCTATTCCGGCAATTTTATTTGCTAGTTCTTATTATAGCCTAGGTCAATTTGAGAAAAATTTTAATCATTTAATTCAAACTAAAGGAATTTTGATTGAAAATGTTTTCGTGGCTGGTTTGAGTGAAGAAGGAGATAATTTAGATAAAATTCAAGAAAAAATCTATCAAATTGCAATTGAGAATCAAGATGTTGAAGAATTGAAAATAGTAGAAATTAGCGATAGCGAGGAGGGCGGTAAAATTCTAGCGTCTTCAAATCAAAATGAAATTGGAGAAGTTTCGGTTGATCCTAAAGAGTTTTTAGCGGTGGGATTTGCTGAAGGAGTGGCTGGGATTGTATCTGAAGATGGGATGAGATTTTGGGAAATTGTCAAAAAAGTTCAAATTAGTAAGGATCAGAGTGCTATTATTAAAGTTAAGTTATCTTTAAGCGAGATCGACGAAGCTTTTCAAAGAAGTATTAATAGAACTTATTGGGCGATTATTTTAGCTTCGTTGATTTTAATCCTTTTAGTGACAAACTATGTTCGATTAAGTCGCTATGTTTTGATGTACAACAAAATTAAAGAAGTTGATGAAATGAAGGATGATTTTGTTTCAATGGCTAGTCATGAACTAAAAACTCCATTGACTGCTATCAATGGTTATTTGGATTTATTGGATTCGGCTAAGAAAAAACTTAGTAAAGATGAAAAGCACTATTTGGATAATATTCAAATTTCTTCAACTCGTTTGAAAGCTTTAGTGGAAGATATTTTGGAAGTTTCTCGAATTGAACAAGGGCGAATTTCTTTTGAGTATTCGCAAGTTTCAATTTCAGAGATTGTTTTGAGAGTGATTGATTCTTTGTCGCCAAAAGCTAATGAAAAGAAATTAAAACTTTTTTTAACTAATCAATTAGCTGAGAATGAAGACTCGGTTAAGGTCGATTCCAAGCGTTTTGAGCAAATTTTAATTAATTTGATTGGGAATTCGATTAAATATACTCAAAAAGGAGCAATCGAGATAATAATCAGTCGAAAAGACCATAAAATTGGAATTGCGATTGAAGATACCGGCATTGGTTTGAGTTCAAGCGAACGAGAAAATCTTTTTGGGAAATTTACTCGGATTAGAAATGAACAGACTAGTCAAATCGAAGGAACCGGGTTGGGATTGTGGATTACTAAACAATTAGTAGAGCAGATGAAAGGGGAGATTTCGGTGGAAAGTATCAAGGGAAAAGGTTCTCGTTTTTTTCTTGTTTTTGAAGAATTTAAAAAAAAATAAGAGGAAAGGCTGGGTTTGGACCATTTTTAATTAACTAATTCCCATTAAGTTGTAGAAAATTTTAGACGAGACAAAGAAAAAAATCTTAAACTAGCATTTTTAGATGCATTTAATATTTTTTTCAAAGTTGTAGTCAAAATTTTCAAGACTTGGGTTGGTAGTAGTTGATTGAAAGTGGTATTAGAGCTGATTTTAAAGAAAAATCAGCTTTTTGCTTTTTGGCGATTTCTCCCGGTTTGACCGATGTATCTACACTGGTTGAACCGAGAGAAACCCGGAAAATTTTGTGGTATTGACAAAAATGTAATTTAGGTGTATAATAATGTATTAAAGAAGAATTGAAATTAATTTAGTCTCTAGTTGAAAGACTAGAAAAGGAGGAAAAATGAAAAAAATAGTTTTTTTGACAATAGTCTTTATTATGGCAAGTGCACCTCAGGTTTTTGCTGGGGACAATTTCCATAGAGGATATCACGAGGAGCTTGGTAGGATCGCTGCTCAAGTGAGTGTCGGGGTTGTCACTCAAATTTTGGGTGGAGGCTATTATAATAATGATCACCATTACGATTCGCGAAATCATAGGCGAGATTATAGGCGGGGGTATAGAAGATGTCATATTCCTCCGCGACCTCCGCAAACTAGAGTTGTTTATGTGAACCAAGTGGTTCACATTCATATCGAGCAACCCAGGCATCCATAAAGAAGATGAGTCTAAAAAAAGAAGCTTGATTGGATAATTCCAGTTAAGCTTTTTTAATTTGCTTAAAAGTTAAAAATTTATTTTCGTGTATACCTTAGTGTACATTGTAGATGTATCTATAGAAGCGTCTAATTTTCGTGGAGATGGAAAGAAAGAATTTATAATTTGTAATTTGCAATTTATAAACAATATCAAATTTTCAATATTTAATTTATAAACAAAAATTAGATTTTTAGCGGATAGTTTAAAAATTAAAAATTCGATTAGCTGTTCAAAAATTTAAAATTAGATATTATAAATTGTTTATAAATTACAAATTACAAATTTCATACAATATACTTAATACTGCATACTATATATTTTTTAACATTTCCTCCACAATCCTTCCGATTTCACTAACTTAAAATTTGTGTTATTATTAAAAAACTTGAAAGAATCTAATTTTATATTCAATACTCAATACTAAACTATGGCTGAAAAAATTTCAAAAAAATTTGATACTTCGACTTCCACTGAAGCTATGGCGAGACAAGGTAAAAAAGTGGATCGAAAAAAACCGACTAAAACTAGTCTTTATCAAGATAAATTGCGAATGCCTCCTAATAATATTGAAGCTGAAGTTTCAACCTTGGGTGCGTTGATGATTGATAAAGATGCGATTACCAAGGTGGCAGACATTATTTGTGCGGATGATTTTTATAAAGATAAAAACGGACGAATTTACGAAGTTATTTTAGAGCTTTATCAAGAGCAAGAACCATTGGATATTTTGAACGTTTCTTCTCGGTTGAAAGATAAGAAAATCTTAAAAGAAGTGGGCGGGCGAGTATATTTGACGGAATTGATGAATGCTGTTCCATCAGCGGCCAATGTAGTGTCTTATGCTAATTTGGTTCGAAAAAAATCGGTTTTGCGAAATCTAATTCAAACTGCTTCGGAAATTGTGGAGATGGGTTATTCTGAAGAAAGACCGATTGATGAAATTTTAGATAAGGCAGAGCAAAATCTTTTTTCTGTTGGACAAAAGTCGGTTAAACAAGATTTTGCGCCGATGAGCACTTTATTGGAAAAAGCTTTCGTGCGGATTGATGAAATGCACAACAGTGATGGGAAATTCCGAGGAATTGCCACTGGTTTCACTGATTTGGATAAATTGTTGTCAGGTTTGCAGAAATCAGATTTGGTTATTTTAGCCGCTAGACCTTCAATTGGTAAAACTTCATTTGCTTTGAACCTAGCAATTAATGCAGCTGTTAATAATAAGGCTTCAGTCGGAGTTTTCTCTTTGGAGATGTCATCTGATCAATTGGTGGACAGAATGCTTTCGACTCAATCAGGAGTTAATCTTTGGAATTTGCGAACGGGAAATTTGGCTTCAGATTCAGAGGATGATGATTTTCAAAAAATTGGAGATGCGATGGGAGTTTTGTCTGAGGCGGCGATTCATATTGATGATAGTGCGACGGCTAATATTATGGAAATGCGGACGATGGCGAGGCGATTACAAGCCGATAAAGGCTTAGATTTATTGATTATTGATTATTTACAATTGATGGAAGGGCGAGGTAAGCATAGTGATAATCGAGTTCAAGAAATTTCTGAAATTTCTCGAGGTTTGAAGAATTTAGCGAAAGAATTAAATGTTCCAATTATTGCTTTATCACAGCTTTCTCGAGCAGTAGAAAATCGGAGTCCTCAAATTCCAAAGCTTTCCGATTTGCGAGAATCAGGCTCGATTGAGCAGGATGCAGACGTGACAATGTTTTTGTATCGGGAGGATCGAGAAAAACCAGAAACGGAAAATAAAAATATTGTGGAAGTAATTGTGGCGAAACACAGAAATGGACCGGTGGGAAGCGTGGCACTGTATTTTGATGAGAAGACTACTTGTTTTAAGAATTTAGAGAAGTATAAACAAAATGAGGCATAATTTAATCTCAAAGATTTTTGGATGTTAAGTGAATATTCAACAATCAATATCCAATATTCATTCAATAATCAATATTCTAATATTCAATGTTTAGATATTCTTTTATTGGGTGTTGAATGAATGTTGAGAGTTAGTTATTGATTGTTTAAAATTTTTTTAATAAAAAATTATCTATGTTTCCCAAACTATTTCAAAAATTAATTGATCATTTTACGGCTTTGCCGTCGGTTGGGCCAAGAATGGCCGAGCGGTTGGTTTTGTATCTTTTTAAACAAGATAAAAAGAAAATCCAGCAATTTGCTAAAGATCTTTATGAATTTGGTTCTAACTTAAACTATTGCGAGCGATGTTTTCATGTAGCGGAAGAGGGTTTGTGTGAAATTTGTGCTGATAAAAAAAGAGATCATTCTACGATTTGTGTAGTAGAAGATCCCTTGGATGTGATTGCGGTGGAAAAAACGCGGAATTATCGAGGAGTTTATCATGTGTTGGGTGGAAATTTGAGCGTAATGAATGAAGATGAAATTCGAAAATTGAAAATCAACGAATTATTGACTCGAGTTAAAACGGAAAAAATTAAAGAAATTATTTTAGCTACTAACCCGACGACTGACGGGGAAACTACGGCTTTGTATTTAGCGAGAATTATCAAACCTTTGAAAATTAAAGTGACACGAATTGCGAGGGGGTTGCCGACTGGTGGGGATATTGAGTATGCGGATGAAGTAACATTAGGCAGTTCTATCGACGGCCGACGAGAAATTTAGCCTCAGAAATTATTTGTTTGGCAAATTTCTTTGTCAAAGTTTCCGTTTTTTCCTCGTCGCACTATTCATTTCAATAGAATGAAGATAAGAAGTTTAAAGGGAGAAAGGAAACAAGATACAAGGACACAAGATACAAACAAAACTCAAATTATAAATTAAAAATCTCAAATCTTAAAAGCCGAAGGCTTTTGTTTTTAATTTAAGTTTTTTAATTTTTAATTTGTTTGTATTTTGTGTCCTTGTGTCTTCTTTAGATTTTTAAAAGAAATTTTTCAGCCATTTGGCGAGATTTTGTAATAGCAGTTTGAATATCCTCGATAGTAGGATTTTTTTTGTTTTGATGATTGTCCATAACCTTTTTAATAATTTGAGGAATATCTAGATATTTACATTTTTTTTCTAGAAATTGTCCAACCATAAAATCATTGGCAGAATTCATAGCGGCTGGAAGAGTCCCCATTTCTTTGGCAACGTCAAAAGCAAAACTTAAACAAGGAAATCTTTCCAAGTCGGGTTTTTCAAAAGTTAAATTTTTAGAAAAATCAAATCTTTTCAAAGGTGCGTCCCAACGTTCTGGATAAGAGAGGGCGTATTGAATTGGAAGTTTCATACTAGGTTCTGACATTTGAGCGATAATACTGCCGTCGGAATATTCTATCATTGAATGAATTATGCTTTGGGGATGAACGACCACTTTTATTTTTTCAATTGGCAAATCGTAAAGCCACATTGCTTCGAGTACTTCGAAACCTTTATTCATTAAGGTAGCTGAATCAATTGTAATTTTTTGCCCCATACTCCAAGTTTTGTGACCTAGAGCATCTTCTACGCTGATATTTTTGAGGTCTTCCAGTGTTTTGTCAATTAAAGCTCCGCCGGAACAAGTAATAATCATTTGATGAATTTCTTTGGGATCTTCACCGTTTAAGCATTGAAACAGGGCTGAATGCTCAGAGTCAATGGGCATAATCATTACACCATTTTTCTTGGCTTCTCGCATCACAATTTCTCCAGCTGCTACCAAAGTCTCTTTGTTGGCTAGGGCAATATTTTTCTTTAATCTAATTCCTTCCAAGGTGGCTTCAATTCCAGCCAGACTAACTATCGAATTTATTAAGGTATCATATTCTTTCATTCGAACTATCTCTAGATTGGCATTTTTTCCAGAGAAAACTGGGATAGAAACTTTTTTTTGAAGAATTTTTGCCTTTTCTTCATTGGCGACGCCAACGGTCAAAGGTTGGTATTTTTTGATTTGTTTTTCCAAAGTTTCGATATCGGAGTTGGCAGATAGGGCAATAATTTTTAATTTTTCTGGATATTTATCGACGACTTCGAGGGTTTGAAGTCCGACGTTGCCGGTGCTTCCCAAAATAGCTAATTTTTTCATTGTTTTTGATTAGAAAAGATTTGTTTGTTGAAATTTGCCTTTGCTTTGCCATAGCTTCGGCGAAGGCGAGTTGAATAGCACTCAAACAAATAATTTCAATTAATGATTAATTTAAAAAGTTGCAAAAAATAGAATTTACTTTCAATTATTTTTTCTGCTAGGGTTTTAGGTTTTTAATTAAATTATTTAAAAAATTTATTATATCAATCTAAGATAGTGTTTTAGCGCTTGTAAAATCTAGCAACGAAATAATAATTAAAAGCAAACTCCTGATTTAAAATTGCGGTAAAAAAGATAGTTAAAAATGAGCTTTTATTGATTTTTTAAAACCTTTTTGAGTTCTGGCAGGGTTTCTATTGAAAATAATTTTTTTCTTAATTGTTTAGCATTTTCAAAATCTTTGAAATACCAGCCGAGATGTTTTCGGAAAGGTTGTAAATTTTTAGTGGCGTTGTATTTTTCGAATAGTTGAGCGTGTTCTAACGCTATGGTTTTTATTTCTTCTAAAGTTGGTTTCGAATATTGACCAGTTTCCAAAAAATCTTTTAGTTGTTGGAATAACCAGGGATTTCCAAGGCAACCGCGGGCAATGGCTAGTTCATTAACGTTAGTTTTTTCGAGAACTTCTTTGGCATCTTCGGGCGAAAAAATTCCACCATTGGCGACGACTGTTTTTTCAGGGAATGTTTCTTTAATTTCTTTAATTTTAGCAAAATCTATTTCTCCGGCAAAGCCTTTCTCGTAGGTTCGACCGTGAATAATAACTTTGGTCCAGTTTAAATTTTTAATTTTTGTTAAAAATTCAAGGGCTTCAACTGTGCTAATTCCCATTCTAATTTTGATGGAAACTGGTAAATTGGTGTTATTTAAAACAGCCTGAACGATTTTTTTAGCTAGTAAGGGTTTTTTCATTAAGAAGCAACCGCTTTCCTGCTTATAAATTTTTCTCACTGGACAGCCAAAATTAATATTCAATTCTTCAACTTTTCTAAAATTTTTATCAGGGTTATTTAGATCGGAAATAATTTGAGTGGCTTGGGCAAAATGTTCGGGGTTGTTTCCAAAAAGTTGAATGGCGAGTGGACTTTCTTTCGGGATGGATTGAGCTAAAGTTAAACTTTTTTTGTTTTTACCATAAAAAAGACCAGTAGCGCTAATCATTTCGGAATAAACTAAATCGGCTCCAAGCTTTTTGCAGATCAAGCGGAAAGGGAGGTCGGTGATTCCGGCCATGGGAGCTAATGATAATTTTACATTTAAATATTTTTTTTCAGGCATATTTAGATAAGGGGAATAAAGTTTGGATAAAAAGTTTAAAAAATTTTAAATTTTTAATTTTAAATTTTGAATCAATTTCCAATGACTGAATTTTTAATGCCATTTGGGTGCAAAATTCAAAATTTAGATCATTCTATTTTTTAATAATTGCATAGTTTCCGCCTGGTAAGTCGTCAATATTATAACCTTGTTCTTCGATTTCTTTTCTTAGAGTGTCAGCCTTAGAAAAGTCATTTCCTTTTTTTGCATCAGATCTTTTTTCTGCTAAATCAATGATTTCAGCAGGGATTTGAGCGAATTTTTTTTCTTCAATTTTAATTCCTAAATCTTTGTTGATTTTTTCCCAAGCGAATTTTATTAAGTCTAAATTTTTTTGGTTTAATTTTTGGTTATCTATTTCTTTGTTAGTTTCAGAAATTATTTCAAACAAAATTGCTAAAGCTTTGGGAGTGTTCAAATCATTATCCATCGCTTCGGTAAAATCAGCCAGATATTTTTTAAAATCAATTTCTGACTCAGCTTCAGTTAGAGGTTGATAATTTCGAATTCTTGTTTCAAATCTAGTTATTTTTTTAAGATTAGTGGAAGCTTGTTTCAATCCGTCCCAAGTAAAGTTTAAGTTGGATCGGTAATGACTGCTTAGCATCAGTAACCGAAAATCCATTGCTGAATATCCTTTGGCTAAAATATCTGAGAGGATATAAAAATTTCCCTTAGATTTAGACATTTTTTTATCATCTACTAAAAGAAATCGAACGTGCATCCAAAAATTTGCAAATTCTTTTCCGGTGCAACCTTCAGACTGAGCAATTTCGTTTTCGTGATGAGGGAAAATGTGATCTTCGCCACCAGTGTGAATATCCATTGTTTCGCCTAGATATTCAATTGACATAGCACTACATTCAATATGCCAGCCAGGGTAGCCGAGTGACCAAGGACTTTCCCATTTCAAAATATGTTCCTTGGGGGCTTTGAGCCAAAGGGCAAAGTCATAGCCATGGCGTTTGTCTGGATGCTCTTCTAATCGGGCATTTTCCTTGAGGTCTGCAATTTTTTTCTTGGACAGTTTTCCGTAATCTTTAAATTTTGTCACGTCATAAAAAACGTTGCCATTTTTTTTATAGGCTAAACCTTTTTCAATTAAAATTTCTACCATTTTGATGATTTGGGGAATGTGAGCGGTGGCTCGAGGAAAAAAGTGGGCTTTTTTGAAATTTAATTTTTCTAGATCCTCGAAAAATTTTTCAGTGTAAAAATTAGCGATATCTTGAGGAGTTTTTTTTTCTCGTTTGGAGGCTTTGAGCATTTTGTCTTCGCCACTGTCTGCTTGATTGAGATCATCAGCGGTTAAGTGTCCAACGTCAGTGATGTTCATAATTTGACGAACTTCATAACCAATATTTTCTAG
The DNA here is from genome assembly GCA_002352465.1 of Patescibacteria group bacterium UBA2773. GTDB lineage: Bacteria > Patescibacteriota > Minisyncoccia > Moranbacterales > DUUL01 > UBA2773. Next base: position 26,682 of record DEIN01000004.1, on the reverse strand, counting down.
ATGTCGCCTTAGAGTGTCGGCAAAAATGAAAGTTCGGAGATTGCCAATGTGAGCAAAATCATAGACGGTTGGTCCGCAATTATACATTTTGACTTTTCCGACTTCCAATGATTTAAAAACTTCTTTTCTTTGAGTAAGAGTATTATATAATTTTAGCATTTTTTATTTAGTTTAGTGGTTAATTGGCTAATTGGTTGATTAGGGATAGTCTGTAATATTTTTTGTATTAATTGAGGCTGGTTAAATAACTCCTAATTAACAAGTCGACTAATCTACTAATTCACCAACTTATAGCCAGCGTTTCTTTTTAAAAACAGCTAAAGCAGTAATAGTTATTATAGTCATAACTCCAATAATAATCCAGAAGACAATACTGCTATCGGCGATTGGAAAGCCGGCGAAGGGTACCATACTAAAAATTCCAGTGATTACTGAGAGGGTGAAAGTGATTAGGGAAACAGCAGTTAAAAGTCGCATTGCTTCGTTGATTTTGTGAGATAAAAGGGCACTATTAGTTTCTTCTAGGGATTCAATAACTTCTTGAGTATTTTCCAGAGCATTCCAAGCTCGAATGTTTATTCCAATTAATTCTTGAAAATATTCGTTCAATTCATCTTCAAGTAATTTGTATTTTTTTTGGACTAAAGATTCTAAAATGCTTCTTTGAGGTTTAATCGATCTTCTGAAAGTTAAAATATCTCTTTTGATGATTGAAATTGATCGAACCATTTCTTTTTCATAGCCCATAAAAATACTTTCTTCGATGTCGTTTATTTTTTCGTTGACGTGATCTAATTTAGGAAATGAGGCGGAAAGTAATTTTTCCATAATCGAATAAAAAAGAAATCCAGCTGTTGCAGAAAATGATTTTTCTTTGAAAGCGCTGTTTTCGTTGAATTCTCTGATAATGCTTTTGATTGGGATATTTTCGGTAGCGTGAGAAGTGATGACGTGGTCTTTGGTGATTACGATGTCTAGTTCTCCAGAATAACTGACTTTAGTTTTTTGGTTAAAAAGAGGAAGATGCAGAACGATATAAAGGCAGTTATTAAATTCTTCGGCGCGAGGTCTTTGTGAGGGAGAAGTGAATTCGCTCAATACTAAGGGGTGAAGTTCAAATTTTTCTTTTAAGAACAAGATATCTTCGGAAGTTGGATTTTCAATGTCAATCCAGGTTAATTTATTGTGTTCGATAGTTTTCATCATTTGTTTTTTATAATTTTAATTTAAGTTTTTATAATAATTTTATTATAGCAAATTTTTGATAATTATAAAGGGAGTGTCGATTTAATTGAAGTTTTTTGTTATAATTAAAATATAAAGGAATTTTATTTTAGTCAACTATCATTTATCTCGCTGAATTGGCTTTGAAGCATATTCTTATTTAACGAAAAAATCGTTATTACGTTCAACAAACGACAGTTGACTAAAATTTTGTTTAATAAGTTTAAAGTTTTGAAAAATAATTTTTTAAAGATAGAAATTGATATTAAAAATAAAATGTTTAAAAAAGTTTTATTAAAATCATGAAAAAAATAATTTTAAAGTTAATAAGAACTTATCAAAAGACGCTTTCGAGAGATACTGGATGGCTTTCTTGTCTTTATAGTGAAAGAACCTGTCGTTTTCATCCAACTTGTTCGCAATACACTTATACAGCGATTGAAAGATTTGGAATTTTGAAAGGCGGATTTTTGGGATTTAAAAGGATAATAAGGTGTCATCCTTGGAGTCAGGGGGGGATAGACGAAGTTCATCTCAAATAAATTTAGTTTTAGAAAGATGCTTGTCAGTTTGATTGATTAAGGCTAAAATGTTGATAGTAATAAATTTTGATGATTAAAATAAAATAAAAAAATAAAAATGTCAAAAGCTTCATCTAAAATAATTGAGAGTCAGCAGGAGCAAAGAGATTATGCTCGGAGTAGATTGTTGCGAACTAGAAAAAAAAAATCGGAAGAAGAGAAAACTTTTCAGTTTGCGCAAGAACTGAAATTGCCTTATATGGATTTAAATATTTTTCCGATTGATCAAAAAAATATTAATTTTATTTCAGAAGAAGAGGCACAAAAAAATAATTTAGTTGTTTTGGGACGGAATAGTTCTGAAGTTCGGTTGGGCGTTCTAGACCCAAGACCAGTCGAAATAGTTGATTTTTTGAAAAAAATTGAAGATAAGGAAGATGTTAAATTTAATATTTATGTAGTTTCAAAATCTTCTTTAGAGCGAGCTTGGGAAAAATACAAATCAATTAAATTGGGAAACAAACTGGATTTTTTGAGTGTGTCACTTTCAGCGGAAGAATTAAAAGATTTTCAAGCTCAAATTAAGGATTTGGTAGGCTTAGAAGAAAAAATCAGTAAAGTTCCAACGACTAAAGTGGTTAATATTATTATTGCTGGGGCAATTAAACTAAACGCTTCTGACATTCATTTCGAACCTCAGCGGAATGAAAAGATTCGACTTCGATATCGAATTGATGGAGTGTTGCAAGTTATTGCAGAATTTCCGTTGAATATTTATCCAGCGGTTTTATCGCGAGTTAAAATGCTTTCAGGAATGATTTTAAATTTGCATAATATTGCTCAAGATGGTCGTTTTTCAATCAAGTTAAACGTCGATGAAAATATGGACGTTAGATCTTCAATTCTTCCCGGTAGTTTTGGTGAAAGTATTGTTTTGCGTTTATTGATGATGAATTTCGATGAATTAAAATTAGAAAATTTGGGATTAACTGGAGCGGCCTATAAAAGATTGGAAGCCAGTTCATTTAAGAAAGAAGGGATAATAATTAATTCTGGTCCAACAGGGAGTGGAAAAACTTCAACCTTGTATTCTTTGATAAATCGATTGAATACTCCAGACAAAAAAATTATCACTATTGAAGATCCAGTTGAATATAAATTACCAGGAGTGATTCAAACTCAAATTAGTAAGGACGGAAAATACACTTTTGAAAAAGGTTTGCGAGCAGTGGTTAGGCAGGATCCGGATATTATTTTAGTTGGAGAAATTAGAGATGATGACACGGCCGATGTTGCCACTCAGGCGTCTTTGACGGGGCATTTGGTTTTAACCACTATTCATGCTAATAGTTCAGCTGGAGTTATTTCTCGAATGTTGGATTTGGGAGTTGATACCAATCAAATTGCGTCAGCCATTAATGTGATAATTAGTCAAAGATTGGTGAGGAGAATTTGTCCGTATTGCAGAGAAAAATATGTACCAGCAAAAGTCACGGTTGAAAGTTTTAAGAAAATTTTATCGATGATTTCGCCTAAGGCTGAAGCTGAAATTCCCAATAAGATTGAATATCTTTGGCGTTCAAAGGGTTGCTCGAAATGTAATGGTTTAGGATATAAAGGGCGAATTGGCATTTTTGAGGTTTTAGGGATTAGTGATGAAATCAGAAAAAAAATAGTTAACCTAGCTACAGAAAATGAAATTATTAAACAAGCTTTAGAAGAAGGAACGGTGAATTTAATTCAAGATGGAATAATTAAAGCTTTGGCGGGAGAGACTTCAATGGAGGAAATTCAAAGAGTTTTGGGTGGCGGAGAATATTTGCTAGAACTTTATGAGAAAATTATGGTTCAAGTTTTGTCGAATAAAATTAGTATTGAGTCAGAAACTTATGATTATTTTAATGCTAGTAAAAATTCCGCTGTTAATATGAGCCAAAGTTTGAGCGAAAAAACAGCCAAAGAAATAGTTGAATTTATTTTATTAAAAGGTGTTTTAGATCGAGCTGGTGATATTCACATTGAACCAGGGGAAAAAACCTTTAAGGTTCGATTGAGAATTGATGGAGTTTTGCAGACAGTTTTGGAGTTGCCAATGAATAACTTTTTGGGAGTTTTAAATGAGATTAAAACAACTATTGGTGTGAAAACCGAAAATCGGCAAGGTGGAACGCTAGATAGTCGTTTTTCAATCGATTTTTCAGAACTTGAAAGTTTAAATATTGCTCAAGTGGACGTTCGAGTTTCAACGATTTTGGGTGGATATGGAGACATTTTAGTGATGCGGTTGTTGAACAAAGGAGCTCAATCGATTGATTTAGACAAAATGGAAATAAATTCAATAAATTTAGCCAAAATAAAAAAAGAAGCTGGGAAACCAAATGGAATTATTATTAATACTGGACCAACAGGAAGTGGAAAGACTACTACCTTGTATAGCATCTTAAGCTATCTAAATAAGCCAGAAATTAAGATTATTACCGTTGAAGACCCAATCGAATATCAAATTGACGGGATTATTCAAACTCAAATTAATAAAGAAGAAAAATATGATTTTCCATCGGCAATGAGGTCTTTGTTACGTCAAAATCCTGATATTATGATGGTGGGAGAAGTTCGAGATGAAGAATCAGCTAAATTAGCCTATAATGCAGCCTTGACTGGGCATTTGGTTCTAACTACTTTGCATACTAATAGTTCGGCTGGTTCGGTCCAAAGACTTTTAAATATGGGAGTTGACGTTTCGGACATTGCTACTGGCACCAATTGTTTTATGGCTCAGAGATTAGTGCGAAGACTTTGTCCAGATTGCAAGAAAAAAGAATTAATCAAAGAGACGGAGCGAAAATTGATTCAAAAAGCTTTCGATTCGATTTCGCCGAAAATTAAATTGAATTTAAAAATTCCTAAATATCTATATCAACCTGTTGGGTGTGATAAGTGTCAAAAATCTGGTTATAAAGGACGACTTTCAATTTTAGAAATTTTAGAAATTAATGAGGAAATGGAGAAATTTTTAGGGGGTAATCCTACAATTAGTGAAATTGAGCACAAAGCTGTCGAAAACGGAATGTTGACAATGTTTCAAGATGGAATAATCAGTGTTTTATTGGGGAAAACTACTATAAAAGAAATTTTAAGAGAAGTTGAAGTAGAATAATTTTTTTGTTTAGTGGGTTATGGTTCTAAATTGTGATATATTCAAGTAAAGTGAGAATTCATTATAAATTTCACTTTGAGTAGTAGTTGTTTATTTCGCTGAATTAGTTTCTAAGCATATTCATATCTAACAGAAAAATCGTCATTATGTTTTACAAACAGCGACTACTCAAAGTTTCAAGAGTTATTTTTTATTTTATTGTTGAATTGAATTGACTGAGGTGAATAATTTTTTTTGGATTTCAAGCCAGGATTTTTTAAAATTATTTTTTCTATTAAAGTTTGAATTATTTAAAGAATTTGCTATATTAATTTAAAATAAAGTTTTATGTTTTATGGATTTCTAACAACGAAATAATAATTTTAAAAAAGCTTGGTTTGAAAAATATTTTGTTAAATTTTTAATAAAAAAAACTGTCCGAAGACAGTTTTGATTAAACTAGGATAAATTCACATTAATCTGTAGACAACATCTTACAATTAAAAATCATAAGCTTAGAACAGATCCGAGGAATAATGAAGCCTGAACTGCATTATCCTAATCTTAAGAAAAGTTCTCCAAGGAGGAAAAGTTGCCTAGCACTCCTTTGTCTACAGGTTAATGCAAATTTTCAAAGTGATTATTCGGAAGAAATTATTTTTTTCAACCGAAATTTAATGATAGCATACTAAATAATATTTGTCAAGAGAATTTTATGATAACTTCTAATAAACAAAATTCTGCGGAAGAGGGAATCGAAACAAACTTGCGACCGAAGACTTTCGATGAATATATTGGTCAAAAAAATGCCAAGAAAAATCTTAAGGTTTTGATTGAAGCGGCCAAAAAGAGAAAGGAAGCAATCGATCATGTTTTGTTGTTTGGTCCTCCAGGGTTGGGAAAAACGACTTTGGCCCATATTATCGCTGGCGAAATGGGAGCTGGTTTGAAGATTACTTCAGGGCCGGCAATTGAGAGAGTTGGTGATTTGGGTTCTATTTTGACCAATCTCAACGATGGGGATGTTTTGTTTGTAGATGAAATTCATCGTTTGAACAAAACTGTGGAGGAGGTTTTGTATCCGGCTATGGAAGATGGGAAGCTAGATATCATTTTGGGTAAGGGGCCATCAGCTCGAACTATCCAACTAGATTTACCTAAGTTTACTATTATTGGGGCTACTACTCGGTTGGGAATGCTTTCAGCTCCGCTTCGAAATCGTTTTGGAGCATTGTTGAGGTTGAATTTTTATGATGAAAATGACATTGTTAAAATAATTAAAAGGTCAGCTAGTATTTTAAAAACAGAAGTTGACGAGCTTGGCTGTGAGATGGTAGCGGCTTGTAGTCGAAGGACTCCGCGGATTGCCAATCGTTTGTTGAAGAGAGTTAGAGATTTTTCGGAAATAAGTGAAGTGAAAGTTGCTGGACAGGAAATTGTTAAAAAGTCTTTAGAAATGTTGGAAATTGATGAGTTAGGATTGGAGCCAGCTGATCGAGAAATTTTAACGCTAATGATTGAAAAATTTGATGGTGGGCCAGTTGGAATTCAAACTATTGCCGCTGCTACTTCTGAAGAAGTTCAAACTATCGAAGATGTTTATGAACCATTCTTATTGCAAATTGGAATGCTAGAGCGGACTCCTAGAGGAAGAAAGGTGACTAGGAGAGCTTATGAGCATTTGAAAATTCCGATAGCAGAATGATATTTGCGTAAAGGTTTTTATCTCTAGTTTAGACTAGATTTTTTGGGTTCTTTAAAGTTAATTAAATTGATGAGTTTTATTATAATTTACAGTTGATTGATTTTCAAAAAGTCTTGACAAAAAAATATAATAAATTAAAATAGAATTAGCAGTCGGGAGAGCGGAGTGCTAAAAAAGTTAAAAGTTAAGATTTTATGAAGATGTTGACGGAGAGGCAGAATGAAATTTTGAAAGTAATTGTTCAGGAATATTCAAACACCGCAATGCCCGTTAGTAGTGGATCTTTGACAAGTAAACATAATTTAAACTATTCTTCGGCTACTTTACGGGGAGAAATGTTTAAGTTAGAGGAAATAGGTTATTTGATTCAACCTCATATTTCAGCTGGAAGAATTCCTAGCGATAAAGGTTATCGATATTTTATTGATAATTTATTGACTCGAGAAAAAACTGATTTGGAATATCAAAAAAGATTGGAATTAGAACTTTTGAAATTGAAAACCAAAAATGCTCGATTAGAAAGAACTACGGCTAAACTTTTGTCTTCAATGTCTCAATGTCTGGCAATTAGTGGAATGATTGACAAGAAAGAATTTTATGATTTTGGAATGCATAATCTTTTGGAGGATCCTGAATTGGCTGATCAAGATGAATTGTCGAAATTGATAATGGCCTTGGATGTGATTGATGAAAATTTAGATCAAATTTTAGATGAAGTTAAAAATGGGGAAACTAAAATTTTTGTGGGAGAGGAAAATCCGATTCAAGAGGCCAAACACTGTTCGATGATTGTTTCTCCTTACACTAGAAGCGATGGAGAGAAAGGCTTATTGGCAATCATTGGTCCAAAAAGAATGAAATATCAAGAAAATAGAGGTTTGATTAATTTAATGAGAAAAATGTTGGGTGGAGGAAAAAATTTGATGTTATTTTTAATTTCTGTAGAATTAATTTCAATAAATTTTGTCTAGGTTGTATAAGAAGTATAAAATAAAAAGTATGGTTCAAAAAAAAGAGTTGAGTAATTTTGCTAAAACTATTTTGACAGTGAAGGCAGTTGTGGTGGGAGCTGACAATAAAATCTTGCTTTTAAAAAGGTCTAAACAAGGTTTCAATCCAGGAAAATGGGACTTGCCAGGTGGAACTTTAGAGAAAGGAGAATTGATTAAAGAAGCGTTGAAAAGAGAAGTCCTAGAAGAAACTGGATTGGAAATTGAAGTGGGCGATATTTTGGGAACGGCTGAATTTGCTAAGGAGACCAAGCAGTTTAAGGATGAAAAAAGAGGATTGAGGTTTTTAGCTTATTGTGAGGAGAGCGAAGTTGAAATTAGTGATGAACACCAAAAATTTGGATGGTTCAGTTTCAGCGAAGCTTTGCAGAAATTTTCCGAAAAAGATGGGTTTGAGCAAGAAAAACGAATTGCTGTTTTAAAAGCACAGGAAATTTTGGAAGCTAAGGATTCAATTCAAGGTTGGAAAAGAGCATTAGCTGATTTGGAAAATTATAAGAAAAGAGCGGTTAGAGAAAATGAAGAATTTAGAAGATATTGTTTAGAGGACTATATTTTTGATTTATTGCCGGTTTTAGATAATTTTGATTTGGCGATTAAACATGTGCCCGAAAAAGAAGCTGGAAATAATTGGATAGTTGGAATTTTGCATATTAAAAAACAGTTAGAAAATGTTTTGATGGAAAATGGCGTGGGTGTGATTGAAGCAAAAAATGGAGATGATTTTGATGAAAAAATACATGAGGTGATTGAAGGTGAATTTAAAAAAGGTAAAATTTTGGAAATTGTGAAAGTTGGTTATAAGATGGGAGATAAAATAATTAGGCCAGCTATGGTTAAGATTAATTAATAATTAAAAATCAAATGTTTGTGAAATTTATTTCATTAACAGGCGACATAAAAAAATGAAAAAAAGAGATTTAATGGCGTTTGATCCATTTCAAGAAGTCTCCCAGGGTTGGGATGAAGATTTCTTTGAAACAGGCTTGAGTCTTAAAGCGGATGTTTATCAAAATCAAAATGATGTTATTATCGAATTAGATATTCCGGGAGTTAAACCAGAAGAGATTGACATTACTGTTGAAAATGATGTTTTGACGATTTGTGGCAGTCGAGAAGATAAAAAAGAGGTGAAGCGAGAAGATTATTACAAGAAAGAAGTTAGAAGTGGGTCTTTTTCTCGGTCTATTATTTTGCCGATGCAAGTTAAAAATGATGAAGCGGTGGCTAAATTCGAAAAAGGAGTTTTGAAAATTACTTTGCCAAAAGCCGATGAGATTAAATCTCGGAAAATTAAGATTGAAGCTAAATAATTTATAATTAATTAAATAAATAAAAATATGGGAAAAATTTTAGGAATTGATTTAGGAACAACAAACTCTGCTATGGCAATAGTCGAGGGAGGAAAACCTCAGATATTAGAGAATAAAGAAGGCAATAGAACTACTCCATCAGTAGTAGCGATGAATAAAAATGATGAAAGATTGGTTGGGCTTTTAGCAAAAAGGCAAGGAGTGACAAATCCAGAAAATACTATTTTTTCTGCTAAGCGATTAATTGGAAGAAAATTTTCTGACAAACAAGTTCAAGACGCTAAAAAAACTTTGCCGTTTGAAATTAAAGCGGGAAAGAATGGCGAAGTGAATATCGTGATGAAAGGCAAGGATTATCGTCCAGCGGAAATTTCAGCCATGATTTTACAGAAATTGAAAGCTGACGCGGAAGATAAATTGGGAGAAAAAATTGAAGAAGCCGTGATTACTGTGCCTGCTTATTTTGATGATTCGCAAAGAAAAGCGACTAAAGACGCTGGTGAAATTGCCGGCTTGAAAGTTTTGCGAATTATTAATGAACCAACCGCGGCAGCTTTGGCTTATGGATTTAATAAAAAGAAAGACGAGAAAATCGCAGTATATGATTTAGGGGGCGGAACTTTTGACGTTTCTATCTTAGAAGTCGGAGAAGACACTGTGGAAGTTAAATCAACTAACGGCGATACCTATTTAGGAGGAGACGATTTTGATCAAAAAATCATCGATTGGATTTTGGATGAATTTAAAAAACAAGAAGGAATTGATTTATCTAAAGATAATTTGGCTTTGCAACGAATTAAGGAGTCAGCCGAAAAAGCTAAAGTTGAACTTTCAACTTCTCAAGAAACTGAAATTAATCAACCGTTTATTACTTCTGGTGAAGATGGTCCAAAACATTTAGTAATTACTTTGAAGCGATCAAAATTGGAAGAATTATCAAATGATTTGGTTGATAGAACTTTAGAACCTTGTGAAAAAGCATTGAAGGATGCGGGCTTGAAAGCCAGCGATATCAGCGAGGTGATTTTGGTTGGAGGTCAAACTCGGATGCCTTTGGTTCAGAGCAAGGTGGAACAATTTTTTGGTAAAAAACCAAATGCAACTGTAAATCCGGATGAGGTGGTAGCGGCAGGAGCTGCTATTCAGGGAGGAGTTTTGCAAGGAGATGTTAAGGATGTATTGTTGTTGGATGTCACACCTTTGACTTTGGGAATTGAAACTATGGGTGGGGTTCGAACTCCTTTGATTGATAGAAATTCAACAGTGCCGATTAATAAATCTCAAATTTTTTCAACGGCGGCTGACAATCAACCTTCTGTTGATATTCATGTTTTGCAAGGAGAAAGAGGCATGGTTGATGGAAATAAATCACTAGGAAGATTTATTTTGGATGGTATTCCACCAGCTCCACGTGGAGTTCCTCAAATTGAAGTAGCTTTTGATATTGATGCTAACGGAATTTTGAAAGTAAGTGCCAAAGATAAAGCGACTGAAAAAGAGCAATCAATTCGAATTGAATCTTCTTCTGGTTTATCCGATGAAGAAATTGAAAGTATGAAAAAAGACGCAGAAAAACATGCTGAAGAAGATAAGAAAAAGAAAGAAGAAGTAGAAATCAAGAATACTGCGGATACTTTGATTTTTACTACTGAAAAAGCGTTAAAAGAAGCGGGCGACAAAGTGACTGATGACAAGAAAAAGCCAGTTGAGGAAAAAATTGAAGCTTTGAAAAAAATTAAAGATGGTGATGATATCGAAGCTATCAAGAAAGCAAGTGAGGAACTTTCTACAGAAGCTCAAAAAATTGGACAAGAACTTTATCAAGCAGCTCAGAAAGCAGAAGAGGCCGATAAAAAAGAAGGTCAAGCTGAGGGTGGAGAAGAAAAAAAAGATGAAGAGCCAAAGGTGAAAGATGCTGAAGTAGAGGATGAGAAGAAATAGAGTCGATTGAATTGTTTAGAAAGCGGGGTTTTTGAGCCCCGCTTTTTATAAGAATTTTTTCTATACAAAAAAAATAAAAATGTTAGAATATAATTGTAAAGTTAATAAATAATTAAAAATTAATTTAAAAATATGGGAACAACAATGATTGCCATTTTGGTGGTAGCTGGAGTTCTAGTTGTATGGGGAGTGGTTCTTTATAATGGTTTGATTAAATTGAGAAATCGAGTAGATGAGGCTTGGTCTGATATTGATGTTCAGTTAAAAAGACGATATGATCTTATTCCAAACTTGATTGAGACAGTTAAGGGATATGCCAAACATGAAAAAGGTGTTTTGGAAAGTGTGACAGAAGCCAGGACGAGAGCAATGGGAGCAAGTGATCCGAAAGATCAAATTGAAGCGGAAAATATGTTGTCAGGAACTTTGAAGTCTTTGTTTGCAGTTTCAGAAAATTATCCTGATTTGAAGGCTAATGAGAATTTTTTAGAATTACAAAAAGAATTAGCTGATACTGAGAATAAGATTCAAGCTTCTCGAAGATTCTATAATGGAAATGTTCGAGATTTCAATACTAAGATTCAAGTTTTTCCTAATAATGTTATTGCTGGAACTTTAAGTTTCAAGGAGCGAGATTTTTTTGAAGCAGGAGAAGATGAGAAGGAAAATATTAAAGTTAAGTTCTAGTGAACGTAATTAGTGATTAGTAATTTGCAATTAGGATTTTTGGATTCATGAAAAATGACAATAAAAAAGAATATCTTAATTTAGATAAACTAGAGGTTTATATTTTAAGTAGAAAATTGTCTTTTGTGGCTTGAAAAACTTATTCTGATTTTGGCTGGCAAAACAAAAAAATAATTGGAGATCAATTCATTCATTCGACTGATTCTGTCGGGGCAAACATAACGGAAGGTTTTGGTCGGTATCATTAACTTAGATAAGATAAAATTTATTACAATGCGAGAGCTTCATTAAAAGAAAGTCTTTATTGGATGGAATTAATAAATGAAAGAAAACTTTTTAATGAAAAAGAAGTTATTAATTATTTGAAAATTTATCAAAAAATTTCTTCTAAACTTAATGCTCTCATAAATTCTTCTTATAAAAATAAAGCAAAATCCTAATTACAAATAACCAATTATTTTTAAATGACTATTTATAACCAAAAAGATAAAAATATTCGTCTAACCTGGATTTATCTGGTTGGTTTTCTGGTGTTTGTAATTGTAGTTGGTTGGGTGTTCTCTCAGGCTTTGGGAAATTCTTCGATTTTATACGGGGCGGTTATTTTTGCTTTTATAATGAACTTTGTCAGCTATTGGTGGAGTGATAAAATTGTTTTGGCTATGAATGGGGCTAAGGAGATTGATCGTAAAAATGCTCGGGACGTCTATAATTTAGTCGAAAATCTTTGTATTACGGCTGGTCTGCCGGTGCCTAAAATCTATATCATTGAGGATGTTTCCCCTAATGCTTTTGCGACTGGACGCAATCCAGAACATGCAGTGGTAGCTTTGACGACTGGTTTACTTAAAATTTTAGATAAACAAGAGTTGGAGGGGGTGATTGCGCATGAACTTTCTCATATTGGCAATCGAGATATTTTACTTGGAACAGTCGTGACGGTTTTGGTTGGCTTTATTGCGATTTTGTCTGATTGGTTTTTTCGAATAAGTTTTTTTGGAGGATTGAAAAGTGATGACAATAAAAGTGGAAATGCTCAATTGATTATTACTATTGTGGCACTTGTTTTGGCGATTTTGGCTCCAATTGGAGCAATTTTGATGCAGTTAGCCATTTCTCGAAAAAGAGAGTATTTGGCGGACGCTGATGGAGCATTATTGACTCGTTATCCAGAAGGATTGGCGAGCGCTTTGGAAAAATTGTCTGGGTCATCAGCTGTTTTGAAAAGAATTAACAAATCAATGGCTCATATGTATATTGTTAATCCTTTGAAAGGTAAGGCGGCCAAGGGTTTTACGGCGCGGTTGTTTATGACTCATCCCCCAATTGAAGAGAGAATTGCTAAATTAAGAACGATGGATAAGTAAGTTTAAAGTTTATAATTTAAATAATTAATAAAAATATTATGAAAACAAAAAAAGAGAAAAGTGTTAAAAAAGAAGCTGTTGAAAAAACTTCAAGCGAACAAAAAGATATTGAAGAAAATAAGGGGGTGGCGATTTTGAGTTATTTAGCATTATTATTCATTGTTCCTTTGTTGGTAAGACCTGAAAGTAAGTTTGTTAAATTTCATGTTAAACAAGGAATTGTTTTGACGATTGGTTGGGTGGTAGGGGGAATTCTTTATCCATTTATGGGGTTGGGATTTTTAGTCCACGTTGCTATTATGGTTTTCTCTATTATGGGAATTGTAAATGTTTCAGAAGGAAAGATGAAGGATTTGCCGATCATCGGAGATTTAGCCAAAAAATTTAATTTTTAGCGATTTTTTTAATTTTGGTGTGCTTTCTTGTTTAACTTATTATTGAATAAATTTTGTTTAGTGTTCGATTTTGCCTTAAATCGAAATTAAAATAAAAAAATAAGGTTTGAAGTAAATATAAAAATAAAAAATTAATAAAAAATAAATTATGAGGAGGACTAAAATTATTGCAACTATTGGACCAACTTCGGAAAAGGTTGAAGTTTTGAGTGTCATGATGAAAGCTGGCCTGGATGTTTGTAGGCTGAATTTCTCCCATGGTGATCATCGTTGGCATCAAAATGCTATTAAAAAAATTAGAGAAGCTTCAAAAATTTCTGGCAAACGAGTTGGGATAATGGCTGATGTTCAAGGACCAAGAATTAGAGTGGTCAATAAACGAAATATAAAAATAAAAAAAGATGATTTAATTTTAGTGGCTGATGAACATTGTCAAAGAATGTATGGGCAAAAAAAGGAAGTGACTTTGGATTGGATTGGATTTCATAATTTCATAAAAGTTGGAGATAAAATTTTTATTGAAGATGGATTTTTGGAATTGAAAGTTGTTGAATTGAAAAAAGATGCTTGTATTGCCAAGGTCATTTTTGGGGGAATTGTCAAGGAACATAAGGGTGTTAATATTCCTCAGATATCTTCTCATATGGGATTTTTGACTGAGAAAGATTATCGTGATTTGGAGTTTGTGATTCCGATGGGAATTGATTTTTTGGCGGTATCTTTCGTCGCTAATCAGCGTCAATTAATAGGTTTAAGAAAATTGATTAGTCAAATTTTGGAGAAAGAAAAAAAGCTGTATCGTTCTAAAAATCTTTATCGACATAAAAAAAATTCAGATTTGGCTTATCCTTGGATTATTTCTAAAATTGAGAAAAAAGAAGCTCTGAGAAATATTGATGGAATAATTGAAGAATCAGACGCGATTATGGTGGCCAGGGGTGATTTGGCAATCGAAATGCCTCAGGAGGAGGTGGTGATTACTCAAAAAATGATTATTGAAAAATGTATTAAGGCCAAAAAACCAGTAATTGTGGCAACCCAAATGATGGCTTCAATGGAAGAAAAAGCTCGACCAACCAGAGCGGAAATTTCGGACATCACCAATGCGGTAGTGGATGGAGCGGATTCCGTAATGTTCAGTGCTGAAACAACCGTTGGGGCTTTTCCGGTTCGAGTAATTGAAACGGCTGATAAAATTATTAAAAAAAGCGAAGAATCTTCTTTTAACGATCGTCCGATGAAGAGGGTTGGAAGGTTCACTCGAGCGATTTTAAAAATGAGAAGAACTTCAACAACAAATCGAACTCGTAAAATAGAGATTGAAAACTTGCAAGAAGCTTTAGGGTTGGCCGTTTTGCGTCAAGAAGATTTTGTGATTAAATTAAAAAATTCTAATAAAAGTTTGAAAAGAAAGAGTTGTTTGGTTTGGGGGGTGGAGTAGGGTTTTGAGTATTAAATATTAAGCGTTGAGTATTAGGGATTTTTTTGTTTAAAAAATACTGATTTAAATCAATATTTAAATATAGATTTAATGCTATGATTAATCATAATATTAAGCATTGCTTTACAATTAGCTTTAAAAAAGTTATCTTGTTATCTATGACAAGATATTTGGTTTTAAGTAGTTTTTTGAAAATCGTGAATTGAAAATTATTTAAACGATGAGATGTCTGAGTGGGTCGAATATGAGTAGGCGAGTATTTGGCGGGTTCAAAAGAACCCAGGGGGGCACGAGGATCCAGTTTTTTGTTTGAGGCTATGCCGAGAAATATGGTGAGATGTCTGAGTGGCCGAAAGAGCACGCTTGGAAAGCGTGTGTGCGTTTTACGCACCAAGGGTTCGAATCCCTTTCTCACCGCAAGGTGTTAAAATCATGTAAATTAGGGGTATCAGCGATTAGTTGAAACTCTTGTTTAAAGCTAACCTTAGCTAATTCTTGATTTTTAACAGTAGCGTTCCAAAGTAAATCTTGGAGCGTTTTTGTTTGTCTTGATTTAGTGGCTTGTAAAAATTCTTTTTTCGCATAACAAGCCTTTAAAAAGAGTTTTTTGGTCTGTTCCAAAGTTGCGTCCTCTCTCAATGTTTTTTTGCTAATTTCTTTAATTTGAGCTTTTAAATCAACTTCTTCTTTTTTCAAATTCTTAATTTTTTGCTTGTAGGCTTCTTTGGAAATAAGTTCCGAGCAATACCCCTTCCAAGAGCCTCTCTTGTTTAGTGGCGACTAAATTAAGCTTATTCTCGAGGGTATTTAAGGCCTCTTGTCGGTAGTCTTTCTTCAAATCTTTCTTTTCCTTGGCGGATTGATAAATAATTTCAATCATTTCGGGGTTGATTTTTAATTCATCTAAAGAATCGGCTAGGATATTTTCAACTTTTTCTTCTCTCAAATATCTTTTGTGTTCTTCGCAGTCGCCTTTTCCGTTGGTGCAGTAGTAGTAATTATACCCTTTTTTGGTGGTAGCAGTTAAAAGACAACCGCATTCTTCACAATACAGAAAACCTCTAAAAGCAAAGGAATGCTTTTTTCTTTTGGTTCGGTTTTTACCTGTTAGAACTCGTTGAGTTTCATCGAAAAGTCTTTTAGAAATAATTGGTTGATGAGTTCCTGCATAATATTCTTCTTGAACAAACATTACTCCGTAGTAAAAAGGATTACGAAGTATTTTGTGGATCTTGCTTTTGTGGTATTTGTAACCTGCCTTTGATCTAAAACCTTCTTCAAAAAGAGTATTGGCAATTTCTTTAATGCTAATATTACCTTTGATATAAAGCTCAAAAGCTCGTCTGATATATTTAGATTTTTCTTTATCAACAATAATTTTCTTGTCTTTATTCAAATATCCAATCGGGGCATAGTTAGGCCAAACCCCTTTTTCTAGTTTTGATTTAATTCCTCGTTTAACATTTTTACTTAAATCCCTAATGTACTGATTAGCCATTCCAAACTCGATACTAGCAAAAACAACATTATCCTCTGGGTTAAAATCTCGATCAACAGTTTTAATTTGTTTAATTATTTTGTTTTGTAACATCCATTTAAGTTTTCCTTCATCGACTGGATTTCTTGTCAGTCTATCCAGTTTCCAACACAAAATACCTTGAGCTTTTCCAGTTTCAATAAAATCAATCATTTTATTAAAAATCGGTCGTCCAGGAGCTTTGGCTGATTTAGATTCTGAAAATATTTCAATAATATCTAAATCTTTTTCTTTAGCAAGCTTCTTAAAAAAATTAACCTGATCGTCAATTGATTGAATTTGTCTCTCAGAACTCTCAGAAGATTTTCTAGCATAAATGATATATTGCATAGATTTATTTAATTGATTTTTAGCATAAATTACTTTTTGAATAAAATCAATTTTAATTTATTTTCTTAATAATAGATTATGTTGATATTCGAGGCTATTTTGATTACTTTTGTCATTTTTTTTAATTTTTAAAATGGTTCTTTAGTGTACTTATAGTCAAGTTAAAGGAAATGATTCTTCACTCCTTCGTCTTCGACGAAGTTCGCTCCCGAATCATTTCGCTAAAATTAAGATAAAAATTACTGTATGAATCCAAAAAACAATCCGCAGTTTCCTGGGAAATAGAAAAACCATGGTATTTTTCAAAATACTTGATTAGTCTTTCTCTTAATTGTTGACTGAATTTATATTGCATTTTCCAGACTTGTTAAGAATTTCTGGAAAACAAAAAAACCGACCTCAAATTGAAAGTCGGATTCTTGAAGTTAAAAGCATTTAAGAGGCTACAAAAAAGGAAGTTCAATTTGAACGAAGCTTTCCCTGATAATTTGATTTATAGTTTCTTAAATAATTTTATTATGGGCTTGTATTTTTTTTGATTACTATCGCCCTTTAAATAGTCTGTTGTTATTTTTCTTGTTCATAGTTTGTGTAATTTTTTTTCTAAGTGGGATTTGTTCGGTTTTCAAGTTTCTATCACTATTATAGCTTAACGATGGGATTAGTCAATGATAATATCTCTTCTAGCTCATTTTTATTATAACTTTTAGAACTCTTATTTGGTCAAAAATACAACCTTTTTCTTCTTTCTTTTTTATGGCAAATTATTAATCGCAGTCAAGGTAATGCTTCGCCTCCACCTTGACTGCGATTAAAAATTTGCAAGGGGGCTAATAAGAAGAAAAAGCTTGAATTTTTGTTAAAAAATGCTAGTATTACTTAAAATAATTGCTAAGCAACAAAAAATGAATAAAATTGTAAAAAACATAACAATAGGAATAAAACATCAACGAACTTTTAAGATAAAAGACAATTTCGGTAGGTTTATAGATTGTATTTTACATGATGCTAGCTCGCCGTTTGGTGTAAAATTTTTTCCCTTTGTAGATGAAAAGTTTTCTGACTCTGTTACTCTGCACAACCCCAAAGGGGAGTATTTTCAGATAGATTCAGATGATTTTGTTTTAGTCGTTAAGAATAAAGACGAATTTGAAAAAAATATTTTAAATCTAAAAAATGATACATTTCCGTTTATTAGAAAAAAATTATTTAATGTGACTAAAATCAATGACATTATAAGAGTTGGAATAATATTTTCCCTGGAAATTAAATCCAAGAAAGAGATTAATAAAATAATTTCATATTTAACAAATGATAGCATAGAAACAATTAACAGCTTGGATATGAAATTTTCTCATAAAAAAATTATAGGAGAATCTTTAACAAAAAGTGCGGTAAATGATTACATTAATGTTATTTATTCATTAGTCAAGAAAAAAGATAAAATGTTAGTCAATGTTGATTATCAAAGACATTTTGATCCATTTTTAACTGATATTAATGATTTTAATGCGAATAGATTTATTGATTCTGCTGTTAATAATCTAAAAAATTCATACAACGAATGGTTAAAAGACTATGAAGCGAAATCCAGAAAAGATAAAACAGAAAAGAGCTCAAAAAAAGGCGGAAAAGGAAAGGAAAAGGAAGGAAAAAAAGAAGATTGAGACTATTAAGCCAGTTTCTGTAAGAGATCTTCACGTTACCAAGAGCAATGCTGAGCGAAATAATTATCGCTCTTTATTGGATTTGGAGAGCGTTGATACAGATGACATAGAATCAGAACAGGGAATAAAACAAAAAGAGTTTGAGGAACCAAAGCTAGAACCAGATATATCACCGACTAATGAACGTTCTGAGAATAATAAAAAAACAGGAGAAAAAAATTATCGAATAAAAGAAAGGCAAACTAAAAGGAAAATGAAATGGTTGTTTCGTTGCCAGGAATATTGGATAAGATATTATCCAGAGTTGATAATAAAAGTTTTTTTAGTTGGTTTAGTAGTCTTAATTTTGGGTTCTTTGGTAAAATTCTTCTTAGAAAGTTTTTTGAATAACAAAAAAAACTTGGAATTAGAGAATAGGTTTGAGGAACAAATTGAAAATATTAAAACATTAAATGAAGAAACAATCTTGAATAAATTACAAGATCTGCATGACGATGATGTTGAAAAAATTAATTTAGAAATAAAGAATCAAATTAATGATAGATTTGAAAAAATAGAAAATCAAAAAATAAGTAATTAAAATTCAAATAAAGTTCCAACATCGTCCCACACTCCCCGCAGACCAAAAAAGCCTCTTACTGAACTGGACCTCATTTAGTAGACACCAACCAAAAACACCTAATGACATTTTTCCAAAAGATGATTTTTGTATTTAGCAGGAGTCATCTTTTTTATTTCCCATTGATATCTTTGATTGTTATAGTAATTCATATACTCATTAATCATTTCTAGCCTTTTTTCATCGTAGTCCCTGTTCAAATGATGTTTTTTAATAGGAGTTTGCCACTTTGGAACTTTGAGGTATTATTAAGTTAAATAATTAATAAGATAATATTTACTAATATGAATATTAAAAAAATAGTTAATTTTATTTTTGAAATTAATCAACTTAAGCGTCAAAGACACGCCGGTGCTCAGTTTGCGGGAGTTAAAAATCCAGATACGGTGGCAGAGCACGCTTTGAGAGCGTCTCAAATAGGTTATATTTTAGCGGTAATGGAAGAAGCTAATCCAGAAAAAGTTGTTTCAATGTTGATTATTCACGATAATGGGGAGGCAAGAATTGGAGATCAGACCAAAGTTGGGGCAAGATATTTTTCTAATAAGAAAGCAGAACAGGATGCTTTTTTTGAACAATCCGACAATCTGGGAGATAAAATAGCAAAAAAATGGAAAGAGTTATTTTTGGAATATGAAAACAGAACAAGCTTGGAAGGAGTAATTGCCAAAGATGCGGATTGGCTCGAACAAGCATTTCAAGCGAAAGAATATGTTGAGTTAGGTTATCAAGGAATGCAAGACTGGATAGACAATGTAGAAAAAGCGTTGGAAACTGAATCGGCCAAGAAGATACTAGAAGAAATGAAGAATTCTAGTTTTACTGATTGGTGGCAAGGAATTAAAAAAATGACATATAAAAAAATCGGGGAATAAAAACACTAATATCTAGCTAAAAAGTGTCAAAATTATTCCCCATTCTTCTCAAATCAAAACAGTTTAGAGCATAACAATGAATTCTATTCTATAAATTTTAGATTAAATAATTGATTATGTAATTAAATTAGTATTTAAATACTGATTTAAATTATTTTGTTTGAGAAAGATCTGCAGAATCTTATCGTCAGCAGGACTTATTTTTTGTGCTACTGACAAAAATAATATAGTATGCTATAATTTATTTTCGAGTGAAAGAAATTTTGTTTTTTGAAATACATAAATTCAATTTCTGTTTAAGGCTATTTATTGAATTAGCACTAAATAGAAGTTGAATTTAATTTTAAAATTCCTCAATTTCGGGGATAAAAAGGGAGAGTTAAGATGGAAAATGAAACGAAAATTGTTTGGGGTAAATTATTTTTTAAAGATTTGGATAATTGCGTTATTCGTGCGGTTGAAACCAAATTTGACATAGCTGTTATTATTAAGTCATTTTTAAAGGCTAACAATTGCAAGGAAATTGATTTTGAGTATAGTCGTGAGGGTTTTCAATTAGTATCGGAGGAGGGTTCAGGTTATGTTCTAGTCTGGGCTGAAAAATCTAACGCATTATGGGAATCAAAAAGTGGTCCTGAGTTTAAAAATTTGTCGGTTTTTATAACCGATGTTTTAATCTTATTAAATCACTCATTTGTTGAAGTCGAGGCCAGTGAGGATTTTATAAAAATAAAAAAATATCCGTTATTAGTAGTCACTGATAACGGATAAAAAATGATTTAAAGGCTTTTGGAGAAGATTCTTCGAAAGCCTTAAATTTTATAAAAAAATAGAAATAATGGAAAAATTTAAGAGAATTCTTAGGAATTTAAAAGATTTATTTAATTATTTTTTTGATTTCCTCCTCTAGGGTTTTTAGGATGTCTTTTTCGAGGACGGTTTTGAGGATTTGGCCTTTGGCGAAAACGACTGCTTTGCCGTGACCGCCGGCAATTCCGATGTCAGCTTCTTTGGCTTCGCCGGGGCCATTAACAACACAACCCATTACGGCAACTTTGATGGATTTTGATGGATTTTTGATTTTTTCTAGAAATTTTTCTACTTTTTCAGCTAATCCAACTAGATCAATTTCGCAACGACCACAAGTGGGGCAGGAAATTAATTCAAATTTTTTGTCTCTTTTTTCTAAAGATTGTAAGATAGCGTAACCTACTCGAACTTCTTCTTCTAGGGAACCAGTCAGTGAAACTCGAAGGGTGGCGCCGATGCCTTGTTCGACTAAAACTCCAATCCCAAGCGTGTTCTTGATGCTTCCGATAAAAGGTGTTCCTGCGTGGGTCACGCCAAGATGAAGAGGATAAGGAATTTTTTGGGCTAAAAGTCGGTAGGCTTCAATCATTGCTGGAACTTCGCTGAATTTGATTGAGACTAGAATGTCGTGGAAATTTAATTTTTCTAAAATTCGAACGTGCCGTAAAGCAGATTCAACGGCGGCTTTGGGAGTTTGACCATATTTTTTTAATAAATCTTTTTCGATTGAACCAGCGTTGACTCCAATTCGAATCGGAATTAATTTTTTCTTGCAAGCCTCCACGACAGCTTTGGTCTTTTCTTCCGATCCAATATTGCCTGGATTGATTCTGACTTTGTCAATACCTTGTTTTATCACTTCCAAGGCAAGCTTATAGTCGAAATGAATGTCGGCTACTAGGGGGATGTGAATTTGTTTTTTAATGGCACCGATGGCCTGGGCGGCTTTCATATCAGGAATGGCAACTCGAATGATTTCACAGTTGTTTTTTTCGAGTTCTAGAATCTGTTTGACGGTGGCTTTGATGTCGCGAGTGTCGGTGTTGCACATTGATTGGACTCTGATGGGGTGGTTGCCTCCTAATAAAAGATTGCCGACTTTAACTACTGTTGATTTATATTTTTTCATTTATTTTGTTGAATAATAAAAAATTTATTTAAGGTTCTTCGTCTTTAGCTAAAGTTTAGAATTTTTTTTAAGATTTGGCAATTTTTTATGACTGAAATGGAGTTTTTTAATTTTTTAATTTATTTTCAGAACTTACTATTGATTATTTTTTGTCATAATTTTAAATTTAAAATTATAAAACTTAACAACGAAAAAATAATTAGCAGTAATTGCTTCTTTTGAGAACAATTATCTGAATTGATTATTTGTTTTTTTTGGGTTATTATAGAATTGTTTCTAGTTGTTTTAAGGGTTTTAATTTAGAATTTATTTTTAATTATTCTTTCTGTCAGAATTTTAAATTTTAAATTAAATTATTTAAAATTATAAAATCTAACAACGAAAAAATAATTAAAAATAAATTCTAAATCAAAATAATTTTTAAAAAGATTTAATGAACATTGCAGTTATTTTGGCTTCTGGACAAGGGAAAAGAATGAAAGTGGGGAAAAACAAGGTTTTTTTGGAAATTCAAAATAAGCCTTTGATTTATTATTCAATTAAGAATTTTCAGGATTTGAAAGAAATTGATTTGATTGTATTGGTTTGCAAGAAGGATGAAAAAGCCTTTTTTTCAAAAATTATTAAAAAATATAAATTAAATAAAGTTAAGCACTTGATTGAAGGTGGCGCAGAGCGTCAAGATTCCGCTTGTAATGCGGTTTTTTATTTGGAAAAAGTTTTGCCTAAAAATCAAGAAATTTTTCTTTTATTTCACAATGGAGCGAATCCGTTTGCAACGAAAGAAGAAATAAGTAAATCAATTAAGACGGCTAAAAAATGCAAGGCTTGTGTGATAGCTCATCTGACCAAAGACACAGTTAAGGAAGTTGACAGTGAAAGCCGAGTGATTAAAACTTTGGAACGAAAAAAACTTTGGAATATGCAAACACCTCAAACAATTGAATTTGAATTGGCTCGGCGAGCGTTTGGTCAAGCTAGGGATGAGGGTTTTATTGGGACGGACGATGTTTCATTAGTAGAGAGATTGGGAGAGCCGGTTAAAGTTATTGAGGGATCGGAATTTAATTTTAAGATTACTACACCGATTGATTTGGAGTTGGGGGAGATAATAATGAAGAAGATTAGTTTTTGATTAAAACCTCCTCGGTCTCCCTTTCCCAAAGGGGGAGGCCACCTTCGTAAGTTTCGGCGAGGCAAGAGCGAAGAAGAAGATTTTTTAGAAAGATAAAAAATTCAAGTAAAAGTTTACCGGAGTCCAACTCTGGTATTCATTGGAATTGGACTCCGGTAAACTTTAGAAATTTAAAATTAAATTAAATTTATGCTTAGAGTTGGAATTGGGCAAGATTCACATCGATTTTTGATTGATAAAAAGAAGCCTTTGATTTTGGGTGGAGTGGAGTTTGAAAAAGAACAGGGGTTTGAATCAAATTCAGATGGAGACGTTATTATCCATGCTTTGTGCAATGCTTTAGAACAAGCCATTGGTGGTCAGTCTTTTTCTGGTTATGCTGATGAAATGTGTGAGAGGGGAATTGTTGATAGTGTGGAATATCTTGAGGTCGCTTTAGAAAATATTTTTGAAAAAGGTTATGAAGTTAATAATATTGGAATTAGTATTGAGGCCAAGAAACCAAAAATAGATCCAATGGTTAATAGGATTAAGCAAAAACTGGCGGAAATAATGAAAATATCTGAAGATTTGATTGGTATTACGGCTACTAGTGGAGAAGAATTGACGGCTTTTGGTCGAGGGGAGGGAATTCAAGTGTTGGTGATTGTTAGTTTAATCAAAAAATAATGACTATAATAAAAACCGAATCACCGGCTAAAATTAATTTGACTTTGGAGGTTATTCGAAAAATGAATAACGGTTTTCATGAACTTCGAAGTGTTATGTTGAAATTATTTCAGTTAAAAGATGAATTAGAATTCCAAATAAAAACAGCAAAAACTAGAAAAATTATCATTAAATGTGACAATCCTGAAATTCCGTTGAATGAAAAAAATATTTGTCATAAAGCAACGATGACTTTTTTAAATAAATTGGATAAAGATATAGAAATTTTAATTAAAATTAAAAAGAGAATCCCGATTGGTGCCGGATTGGGAGGAGGAAGTTCGGATGCAGCTTCAACTTTTTTAGTTTTAAATGATTATTTTAAGCGACCTTTTTCGAAAAAACAATTAATTGAAATGGCAACAGAAGTTGGGAAAGATGTGCCGTTTTTCTTTTCGGAAAAAAGGGGAGCTTTGATTGGTGGAGCGGGGGAGAAAATAATTGAGGAATTTAATTTTGAGGAAGGTTGTTTTTTGATGATAAATCCTAGAATTCAGATTTCAACTCCAGAAGCTTTTAATATTTTAGACGAAGAAGTTGAATTGAATCAAAATAAGGGAAGAGCCAATGTTTCTAGACAATTTTTAAATTCTTTGAAAAATGGCGGAAATTTTGAAAAATATTTTTATAATGATTTTGAAATTTTCGCGGATAAAAAATATCCAATTATTGGTGAAATTAAAAAAAGTTTGTTGGAATTTGGGGCGCGAGGGGCTTTGATGACTGGTTCGGGCTCGACGGTTTTTGGGTGGTTTGAGGATTTTGAAAAAGCTGAAATGGCTAGAGAATTTTTTCAAAATAAGTATAAAGAATTTTTAGTGGTGATTGGTTGAATAATTTTTTAAATAAGGAGCTTATTAAATGAATATCAATATTCGTTGACATTTTTTTGAAAGTTGATAGTTTATTATTAGGATAGGTTTGTAAGTTTAATTTATTTTTTTAAAAAATGAATTTATTATGGGCTGGTTTTCTAGTAATAATAGTGGAAATGGTGGTTCTGATTCTTCTTCTGACAGAAGTCCTCAAAGAGGTAGTGCTGAAGAAATAAAACAGAATCAGGAAATAAAAGAGGATTTTATCAAAGAACATGTGATAAAAGGAGACCGAGAAGATGATTTTGACGGAATTTAGTTGACCATTTCTCCCTTTAAAAATAAAAATTAATTTATTAAAATGAATTTTGATTTTCAAATGATTTTTAATGTAGTTATCGTCGCTGCCATTTGTATCGTTGGACTTGTGCTTTCTTTTAGCGCTAAGGCCCAAAAAGCAGAGGGTAAACCAAAGGAAATTAAAACAGCTTTGGCAGAGACTATTGGGGCGGGGATAATTTTATTTTTTATTGTTTTTGCTGTTTTTGCGGCGGGTTATTATTCTTCTTGAAATTTTTTTAATAAAGTTTGATTTTTTAAATTTAGCTTTCTCTTGACAACTTCAAAATTGTTTGCTAATTTTAAAAAACAGTTGAGGAAAACTCCTGGCTGAGAGAGCACATTATTCTATCATTAATTTTAAATTCGGATTCATAGAAAAACGATTAAAAATTAGTTGATTAGGGGAAAGACGGTCAATCTTAGCGGAATGGTTAAGATTGGTCGTTTTTATTGGTGATTTTATCATCGATTGAAAATGACTAAGAACATTGAAAACTGAATAGAGAGGGAATGTTGATTGTTATTTTTTAATTTAATTAAAATAATAATGAAAAACAATCCCGTGATTTTATACATTTCTTTTGGAATTGTATAAAATCTGACAAGATCATAGAATGAATTAAAACAAGAAGTATATTCTTAGAGTAAGTAATGGAATTGTTTTTAAACAATTTCATACGACTATCAAAATTTTTTGCGGTTAGTCCAAGCCATATCATTAGAATCTCAAAATTCTTATATAAATTGAGTTTCTTTATTTATAAAGGAACTTGATAAAGGAAATTTAAATTCGTTTAAGTTTCTGAATCTTTTTTGAGAGTTTGATCCTGGCTCAGGATGAACGCTGGCGACGTGGATAAGGCATGCAAGTCGAATGCATTTAGTTGCATGGCAAACGGGTTAGTAACACGTAGGAACATACCTCGTTCTTGAGAATAACCCCGAGAAATCGGGAATAATACTCAATAGTCTCTTCGGAGTAAAGTTGGGAAGACTATTCTTAAGCTCAATTCTACTGTAAATCTATAATTTTAGTTAAATTTTCCAAAAATTTTCTTGAATTAGCTTTGGCTAGTCCTGTAAAAATTATTTGAAAAATTTATCAAAAAATTATTGATTTTCGTAACAAACTGAGTTTAGAAATAGTCTTCTTGGCGGAATGAGAGTGGCCTGCGTCCTATCAGCTTGTTGGTGAGATAAAAGCTCACCAAGGCTATGACGGGTAGGGGGCGTGAGAGCGTGATCCCCAACATTGGAACTGAGACACTGTCCAAACACCTACGGGTGGCTGCAGTCGAGAATCTTCGGCAATGCACGAAAGTGTGACCGAGCGACGTCGCGTGCGGGATGAAGACCTTCGGGTTGTAAACCGTTTTTATAAGGGAGGAAGCCGTGCTTTGCTTTTGTTTAGCATAGAGAATTTCGAATTTCGAATTTCGAATTTAGAGTGAATTTTTAATGATTTAATTTTAAATTAAAAATTATTTCAGTTATTAATTAATTCAAAATTTTAAATTTTAAATTGAAAATTTTTCATGATAAATAGAAGTAAAGCACGGATTGACAGTACCTTATGAATAAGGGGTTGCTAATTGCGTGCCAGCAGCAGCGGTAATACGCAAACCCCAAGCGTTATCCGGATTTATTGGGCGTAAAGGGTGGGTAGGCGGATATAGAAGTCAATCGTTAAATCACTGGGCTCAACTCAGTAACCGCGATTGAAACGCTATGTCTAGAGATAAGTAGAGGTTAACGGAACTCATGGTGTAGCAGTGAAATGCGTTGATATCATGGGGAACACCAAATGCGAAGGCAGTTAACTGGGCTTTATCTGACGCTGAGCCACGAAAGTGTGGGGAGTGAAGGGGATTAGATACCCCCGTAGTCCACACCGTAAACGCTGTACACTAGACATTGGGAGTTTCGACCCTTTCAGTGTCGTAGCTAACGCGATAAGTGTACCGCCTGGGGAGTA
>DEIN01000002.1 GCA_002352465.1 Patescibacteria group bacterium UBA2773 | reverse complement strand
ATTGAGATGAATCTCCAGTTTTCCTCGTTCGCTACTATCGAATTCATCTGAAAGATCACGGTCTTTTCCGTTTTCAGTTTCAATGTCGGTATAAAAATAGAGAGTAATTTCTTTCTCCCAAAGATTTTGTTCGGTTATTAAAAAAGTAAAAGAATGTTTGCCTGAGACAGTAATGGTTTTTAGATCTTCACTAATAGAGATTCTGATTCTTCCAGAGTGTTTATTATCTTTCTCTCCTTCATCAATATCAGCGTCTTCATCCTCCAATCGATATCTTTTATCTGGGTTAAAATCTTTTTTGTCTTTGACTACCAGATAATCAACGTCGATGTCTTCAAGATCATGATTGGACCTGTTTTCAATTCTAACCTCCATTTCAATGTCAAAAGTTTGTCCAGCGGCCATATCAACATCAACATCTTCATGCCAAGAGCCTTCCTTGTAAGGTCGGATTTTGCAGTGAGTGATGTGGATGTCGGTGGAGTGGGTGTGGGGGTTGATGGTGACGGGGTCTTCGTCGCTGGGATCATTTATCGAAACTCCTCCCGCATAATTAACACAAAGACCATCTTCTCCTGAAACAATCATCCCTCGTATATCTTCAAAATTAGTAGATATATAGTTATCCATTTTAAAATCAGTACTTTTCTTTAGCTTATATGGTCCTGCTCCAATATGCCCAATAACTATTCGACTTTCTACTGAATCGTCAAATTTATTAAGCCAAGCATAACCCTTATATAAACCAAAATGAAGATGCGGACCTGAGCCGTTTCCGCTGGAACCGGATAACCCGATTACTTCTCCTTGTTTAACTTCACATCCATCCACCCAATTTTCGACAACATCCAGATGAGCATAGAGAGTATAAAAATGACCATGATCGATTTTGACGTGATTTCCATAGTAAAATCCTGGTGGTATCCATTCTCCAGGTGAAACAGAAGTTATCTCTGAATAAAAATATGCCACACCAGAAGTGGCGGCTCTGACGGGAGTTCCTGTTGGAAGTCCAAAATCAAGAGCGTATTCATCGACAGAACTTGTTTTATGAGTACAAAACGTATCAGTGCAGTCGTTTCTGTTTTCTTGTGTTAAAGGTTCCACCATTCCCGCATCCCAAGGAAGATTAAGATATAGACTGTCATATATCAATTGCTCCTCTGACGTATAGTCGCTTGAAATTGCCAAAGATGCACTTAGACAAAACATGAAAATTGAGAAAATGAAAATGCCTTTTTTGAACGTAAACATTTGATGCCTCCTTTTGAAAATTGAATGTTAATTTGCACAAAAATCATTACGATAAGTTGATATCACCTCCTTTTTTGAATTTTCAAGTTGCTAGTTGTGTAATTAATAATTATCACAGTTAATGCCTGATCAGACATCAACCCTGATAACTATTTATTGAATAAATTTAAACTCTTTGTATATTTTTTCAAGAATTTCTGAATTTTTACTAATACCAGACATTTCTATTCTGTTTTCCTCTCCCCATTCATTTAAATCTTCATAGTCATTTAGATAAACAATGCTAGGAATAACATCTTTTTCATACCAAAACATTTTTGAATCTCTTTCTTTGAATAATTGATTAGTCACTCTCGGAGTTTGAATCCCCTGACCAAATCCTCCGTTCACTAAAACTGCAAAATAAACTCTTTGTTCTTTTTTAAAATAAAAACTATCATTTAAGCTAGCTTTATTAGGATCGCTATCCTCAATTTCTAATTTCCAATCAACCGGATGCGTTACTTCAAAACCAAATTTATAATTTCTATAAATTTCCCATCCATCGCCTAAGTCAACAATTTCTTCTTCTAGCTTTTTTGGATTTTCAATTTCTTCTTTTTGAAAAACCTCTTTTTCTTTTTCTGAATTTTGAAGTTGTACTTCTTTTTTTTCTCCACACCCACTCACCAAAACCATCGCGAACAAAACTGTAAAAATCACTAAAAACTTTTTAAACATAAGATTAAACTAGATAAATTAAATTTAATTCAGTATAAATTAAAAACCGATAAAAATCAATTAATCATTAGTTTTTAAGCAGTTTTTGGTTAGATTTAAAATATATAAAAACTTATTTTAAATATTAACCAATTTTTTAACTCTCTTAACAATCTCCTCCATCTTATCCCAATTTTCCACCATCCTGGTTCGAAGTGTGTTCCATTCTTCGAATAACAAAAAACTCATTTTCACTCGACATTTTTTATTTTTTAGATTATAATAATTTGAATTTACATTTTGCTCTTTAACCCTACAACTGAAAGGAGAAAAATTGACTAATCAAAAAAATTTCGAGATTGCTACTGGACCAACTGAACTAAATCTTTTGGCCTCTTTTGGTCGAGAAAAAAAGGTTCCTTTTACTGTTGAGGAAATTGGAATAAAAACTCCTCGAAAAGAAATTTGGACCGCAATTATTTCTAAACTTGAAATAATTAATAATGATTTAAGAAAGAAAGGAACTTGGGAAATCAGAGCTGAAATTATTAAAAAAAATATTAACAGAAAAGAATATCCCGTTAAAAATAATTTTTTTGAAGGATATTATTCGGTTAAACAAAAAACGGGGAAAGTAAAATTAGAAATACTCAAATAATGCTTTCCCCAAACCAACAATAATTCCGGTAACTTTGTAGTTAAAGTTGCCGGAATTCTTTTTATATTCTAAGATAATGATATGAAACGTCCAATAATTTTATTCATTCTAATTTTAGTTGTCGGTTTTTTTGTTTGGCGGGTTTTTGTTAAATCTTTTTCGCAAGAACCAATTGAGATTATTCCTAAAAATCAAGATGAAAATAATGCTCAAATTTTAGATGATACTATGGAACGTTCTATAGACGCATCTATTCCGAATGAAAAAACTGATGAGACAACATTAGAGGATAATAAAGGAAACTTACCTTCTACTTCAAATAATTCTAGCGAAGAAGAAAAGGAAAAATCTACCCCCAGCATTTCTTTTATTATCAACAAAAAAGTTTCTTGGGGTTTTACCGTTGCTAATAACCGTGAAATTGACACTATTGTTATTCATTCTTCCTATGATGCACTTGGTGACGAACCCTATGACCTAGATGGGTTAATCAATGAATATAAACAATACGAAGTAGCTCCGCATTTTTTGATCAATCGCAAAGGAAAAGTTTATCAACTAGTTAGCGAAAAAAATATTGCCTATCACGCTGGAGTGAGTAAAATGCCCGATGGCCGAACTGGGGTTAATAATTTTTCAATTGGAATTGAATTAATGAACACCGAAAAAGATGATTACACTGATAATCAATACTCTGGCTTAAATGATTTAATTGATTATCTTGAAAGCCAATATGAAATAAAATACGTTCTCGGCCATGAAGATATTTCCCCTAGTCGAAAAACTGATCCGTGGAATTTTGATTGGAAAAAAATGAAGAGTGCAAACACTCTTCATTAAGAAACAAGACACAAGGATACAAAGAACAAACAAATCTCAAATTAAAATATCCAAATTCCAAACAAAAAACCTGCGGTTTTTTAATTTGATTATTTTAATTTTTGATTTTTAATTTGTTTGTATCTTGTGTCCTTGTATCTTGTGTCCTTAAATTAAAAACCGTTAGTCTAGACCAACGGTTTTTAATATACAATCAAAATTATTTAAGATTTTCAACCAAAAACCCCTCCAGATTTTTAATCTCAATCCTCTCTTGCTTCATCGTATCTCGATCTCTAACCGTCACGCTCTCGTCTTCTAACGAATCAAAATCAACCGTTAAACAATAAGGAGTTCCGATTTCATCTTGGCGTCGATAACGTTTTCCAATATTGCCGTTATCATCAAATTCACACATCCAACTATCACTAAGATTTTCAAAAATTTCTCGAGCTTTTTTGACTAATTCTGGTTTATTTTTCAACAATGGAAAAATCGCTACTTTAATTGGAGCTAATTTTTTAGGAAATTTTAAAACTACTCGCTCATTGCCATCTTCAAGTTTTTCTTCGGTGTAGGCTTCAGTCAAAACCGCCAAAAAAGTTCGATCAACTCCAACTGAAGTTTCAACGACATTTGGAAGATAACGCTCGTTAGTTTTTTGATCCAAGTAACTCAAATCTTTTCCAGAAAATTTTGAGTGTTGTCCCAAATCATAATCTCCTCGAGCATGAATTCCTTCTAATTCCTTAAAGCCAAATGGAAATTTATATTCAATATCCCAAGCCGCCTTGGCATAAAAAACCAAATTTTCATGCTGATGCCATTTTAGATTTTCTTCCTTTAATCCTAAATCTAAATAATATTGCCAGCGCTTGGCTCGCCAATCTTCATAAACTTCCATCGCAGTGTCTGGATGAACAAACATTTGCATTTCCATTTGCTCAAATTCTCTTTTCCGAAAAATGAACTGTCGCGCCGTGATTTCATTTCGGAAGGCTTTCCCAATTTGAGCAATTCCGAAAGGAACTTTGACTCGAGTAGAATCTAAAACATTTTTAAAATTAACATAGATTCCCTGGCAAGTCTCTCCTCGAAGATAAGTGGGCTCTTCATTCCAATCTCCGGTAAAATTTCCTAGATTAGATTGAACTAATAAATTAAAATTTCGAGCTTCCGAGAAATTACTTTTTCCACACTTAGGACATTTAACCTTGTCTTTATTATCAACCAAAAGCTTATTAATCTCATCTTCAGCCATCTTCTCGTCCGCGAATACCCCGACATCTTCCAAAAGATGGTCAACTCGAGCCCTGAAATGGCATTCCTTACATTCAGCCAATGGATCGGAAAAACCGCTCACATGGCCAGAAGCTTCCCAAATTTTTGGATGCATAAAAATGCTAGAATCCAAACCAACGATATTTTCATTTTTTTGAACCATCGCTTTCCACCAAGCGGCTTTAATATTATTGGCCAATTCTACTCCATAGGATCCATAATCATAAACCGCAGCAAATCCACCATAGATTTCAGACGAAGGAAAAATCAAACCTCGTCTTTTGGATAAAGCTACTAAATTTTGCATCAATTTCTCTGAATCTTTTTCCATAAAAAATTTTAATTATTAAATTACATTTAAAATTGGTTTGCAAGTTTTTATTCATTACAATTCGAAAAATAATCGAGATAGATAGAGCGAATGAAAGAAATTATGATAAAGAAATGCAAATAAAAAATCCCACTCTAACAATTCAAAAGTTATTTACAACTTCTTGAACTGTCGGAGCGAGATTTTTATAAATTCCGCGGTTCCACCCGACTTCCCTAAAACAGGGCACTCGTCTAAATTTAACTAAACTTAAATTGAGAATTTGCCATCTTCTCGCTTAGTAAAGAACGCTTAAAGCATAAAACTAAAGCTTATTTTTGTCAATCATATTTTTAGTATTCTACATTTCTTGGCCTGACCAAAGTTTCCAATTCCATATTGGTTGGATTTTGATCGGGATTAACGTTAGTTATTAAGTGAAGTTTAATCAAACTCACTTCATCCGGAATAATCGGCGTTGATAAAGGATTATTAACTAAATCACTCAAATTTTCTCCATCATAATAATAAAAAATCGGCTGATCATTTTCATTCACAATATTTCCTCCAATAATTCGAACTATTTCGTCCTCGGTTGGATATTGAACGGGAAAACTAGTTGGGTTAGAAACTCCCAATTTGAAATAACCATCCTCAAGAAAATAGTGAATCTTTTCAGTCACCAAATCGTTATCAATATCAGAAAAAAATCTAAGATCAAAATCATTTCCTGAAAAAATCAAATAACCGCCTGCATCAGATTGACGGGCTTCTCTAATATTTTTAGTAAAATTGCTAATTGAAATTTGCAAAGTGCTATTATTCAAACCTCTTTCAACAGTGCTCTTGTTTATAGAGAAAGTTCTAAGCAAAGCTATCACTGCCACGCCGCTAATAAAAATTAAAATAGTCGAAGCAGTCGTCACTTCGATTAAAGTCATTCCTCGACTTTTTTTCAAAAAAAACAAATTCATAGTTATTGAGGAGTTAGTTTAATTTCTTCAATTGTCAAATCATTAATAGTTATAGTATCTATATAATCAATGTAACCATCGATTTTAACTTCGATTGAGCACTCACCATTTTCCAATAAAATCGGAGGGTCAGCTACTATAGGGAAAAATAATTTACCATCCTCATCGGTCTCACCGCCTTGATCAAAACCGGAGAGATTAATCATTCCAACTCCGGCTCCCGAAATCGGCTCTTCCGTTCCAATATCCAAGATTGTTACATATAAAGAAGGTGTATCCTTATCACCAAATAATAGTTCTATTTCCAAATCACTTCCTTCCGACAAGTCAAAGACCGTCTCCTCCGCAGAATCAACAAGGATATAATCGCCAGTTCCTAAATTTTCCGGATCAACTACATGATAAGATCCAGCACTAATATTTTCATATTTAAGTTCTCCACTCGAATCAGTGCTAGAAACGTCATTCAAATTATAAGTAGTGGGATCACTTCCAATTTCTTTTCCACCTATTAATTCAATATTAACTTCATCTATTCCCGAATCATCAGCGATGTCAATCGTCTTGAAAGTTAAATCAGAAGCTAAATCAATAAAAAAATTTTTAGAATTCAAATCACCTTCATCAACATAAAAATCCGCATTAACTGGGATGAAACTAGAATCAGGAGGATTTGGATAAGTTCGAACATTTTCATAATCAGTTTTTGACAAACTAATCCGATAAGTCTGGCTAGGAACTCCAGGCAAAACTATACTTCCTTGATTATCGGTGCTAGTTGAATAATTAACAACCGGATTATCTTCAATGCTTTCAAGATGAACATTCACATTAGGAACAATATCGCCTCCAGAAGTCATTGTATTTAAAACTAAAGTTCCACCGCCCAAATTCGTTTCAATCCCATTTGGAACAAAACTAGAAACAAATTCTACTGATTCAATCCCGCCTGAATGAAGCCATTCAACGTTTACTTGAACTAGTTTATAGTCAGTATTAATTAAATCATCTACCCCGGTGCCATCAAAAGGATCATCTACATATCGAATGTCAATATAAACATTATAATCAAAATTATTTCGAGTAATCAATTCTGAAGCCAACATTGGACCATTAATAATACCTCCAACCGTTCCGATTTCTTCATAATCTAAATTTCTAATAATTTCAACTTTTTCGTTAGCAAGCGCAACCGCTCCAATTCGTTGTTTCGATTCTCCCATATTAGAAACGGCACTCGTCAAGGTTAAGTAAATTGTTAACACCAAAAAACTAATGATTGTTATACTAAGCAAAACTTCAATCAAAGTTGTCCCTCGTTGATTTTGATTTTTGAATAACTTCATATTTTCGAATAAAGACTAAACTAAATTCATTAAAGAATAAATTGGTTTAATTATGGCAATCGCAAAAAAAGCCACTGCTACACCGATAACTACCATTAACACTGGTTCAATTATGGCTGATAAATTTTGAGTAATTTGATCAACTTCTTCTTCATAAAAATCAGCTAATTTTTTTAAAATATTTGGAGTTCTACCAGTATCTTCTCCAACTTTTAACATTTTTATAACTAAAAAAGGAAATGGGGTCTTATTGTTGCTCAAAATATCAGACAAAGTTTTTCCCTTCTGCACATCTAAAGCAGCTTTCCCCACACTGTTTTTAAAATAATAATTACCCAAAGTATCAGAAGTTATCTTTAGTGCTTCGACTAAAGATACCCCACTTTTCAAAAGAGAGCTTAGAATTCTAGCAAATCGAGCACTATTTAGTTTGATGACTAGCGTGCTTATAATCGGAATTTTAAGAAAAAATTTATGAAAAACCTTTTTTCCAACATCACTTTTATAGAAAAAGCTAATACCACCAACAATCACAAATATAAATCCGAAAGTTAAAATAACATTATTCGCCATAAAATTACTGATAGCGATTACGATCTTAGTTGCAATCGGCAATTCCGCTCCAAATTCTTCGAAAACTTTAGTAATTTTAGGAATTACAAACATCATCATTAAAATCGCAATAATTATCATAACGATAATTATAATAGCTGGATAAATCAGAGCTCCTTTAATTTTAGAAATTAATTTTTGATCTTTTTCTAGTTGAGCTGATAAAATATTCAATATCTCCTCCAATGATCCTCCTGTTTCCCCCACTTTAATCATCGAAGTAAAAACTTTATTAAAAGCTTGAGGATGTTTCAACATTGCATCAGCCAAAGAAATTCCCTTTTTCACATCTGATCCTAATTCCAAAATAATTTTTTTGAAACTACCATGTTCCTCTTGTTCACTCAAAATATCCAAAGCTTTTGACATTGATAATCCCGATGCAATCATCACTCCTAAATGACGACAAAAAATCATTTTTGCTTTCAAAGGAATAGATCTAGCTCCAGAAAAAATTTTTTTCTTAGTAGACTTCTTTTTTATTTCATCGATATAAACCGGCCAAAAACCATCAGCTTTAATTTTTTCCGCCACTTCTTTTTTAGAAGATGCTTCCATTATTCCTTTTTTTTTCTTCCCTTTTTGATTTTTAGCAAAATAATCAAACTTTGACATATTTAATTTTATTCTTTAGTCACTCTTAATATTTCTTCTAAACTTGTTTCACCTTTAATAGCCTTTATAAAACCATCCACTATCATCGTATTCATTCCTTCTTCGATTGCTTTATTTTCAATTTCTGTGGCTATAGTATTTTTACTGATCATTTTTTGAATAGCATCGCTTACTTCTAGTACTTCATAAATACCTAATCGTCCTTTATAACCTTCACTATTGCAAGCCTTGCAACCTAGACCTTTATAAAATTTTAAATCCTTAATTGATTTAACATTTTTAATATCCTCAGGTAAATCTTTTTTGTTTTTCTCTAAAGCACCTAAAATCAATTCAAAATCAATTTTTTTTCCTAATTCTTCAATTTCTTTTTCTTCTAACTTATAGGCTTCTCGACATTCTGGACAAATTTTTCGAACTAATCGTTGAGCTACAATAGTATTCACTGTTGAAGCGATTAGAAAAGCTTCAGCGTCCATATCGACCATTCTTGATATAGCTGCTGCCGCTGAATTAGTATGCAAAGTCGATAAAACCAAATGACCAGTCATAGCAGCGTTCAAAGATATTTGCATAGTTTCGTTATCTCTAATTTCACCCACCATAATAATATCAGGGTCTTGACGAAGTAAAGATCTTAAACCAGCCGCAAAAGTCATCCCAACTTTTGACTTAACTTGAGTTTGATTAACTCTAGACATTTGATACTCAATTGGATCTTCAATTGTTGAAACATTTACTTCAGGTGTATTCAACATTCCTAAAATTGTGTAGAGAGTCGTCGTCTTTCCGCTTCCGGTTGGCCCAGTCACTAAAAAAATTCCATTAGGCTGTTCAATCGCCTGATTAACTCTTTTTAACGATTCATTCACTAACCCAATTTTTTCTAAAGTTAACCCTTTAGCTGAATCGTCTAAAACTCTCATAACTATTTTTTCTCCAGAAAACACTGGAATAATCGAGACTCGAAAAGAAATTTTTTTATCATCAAGCTCTATCTTAAATCGACCGTCTTGAGGAACTCGATGCTCATCTAGTTTCAAATTGGATAGAACTTTAATTCTAGCAATAATCCCAAACATCACTTGTTTCGGCAAAGTCATTGCATCATGTAGAACACCATCAACTCGATAACGAGCCCGAACTTCCTTCTCATCTGGTTCAATATGAATATCAGAAGCCGATTGTAGAATAGCATGCTCCAGCAAAGTATCCACAATTTTAACAATCGGTAAATCTTCCGCTATTTTTTTAAGTTCATTCTGATCTGTTTCTTCGTTAACTTCACTACTTATTATTTCTCCAAATTCTGCTTGTAAACTTTTCTTGTATTGTTTAAGAGATTCTTTGATACTTTTTTCAGTAGTCAAACAAGGAATAATTTCAAAACCAGTTTTCTTTTTAAGATAATCAATAATTTGAATATTCCCCGGATCCAACATCGCTACTCTGAGCTTATCACCGTCTTTCTTAAAGACAATTACCTTGCTTTTTTTGGCTACCGATTCAGAAATAATTTGAAGCACTTTTTTAGGAATTTCTTTTTTTTCTAAATCAATAAAAGGAATGCCTAAGATATAAGCGTGCATTTTTTTTAAATCAATCTCAGAAATCAATTCTTTCTTAATCAACAAATCTCCAAGATAAACCTTTTGCTTTTTAGCTTCAGCAAAAACAGTTTCTAATTTTTTATTATCAATAAAATCAGAATCTTCTAAAAAACTTTTTAATTGGCTTGACTCAACGTGCATTTTTTTAAAATTATTCGATAACCTCCTTAACTCTATCGACTATTTCATCTAAACTATATTCAGATTTAACTAAATAATTTCTTGCTCCAAGGTCTAAGGCTTTTTGGACATTACTCGAACCGCTTAAATTAGTTAATAAAATCACTGGTGTATTTTTATTCAATTCATCTAATTCTTCCAGCACATCCAATCCATTTTTTTTAGGCAAAATAATATCAAGAAGAACTAAGTTATATTTATTTTTATTTAGTAAACTCAACGCCGCTTCTCCGTCAGCAGCTGTCTCAACTTTAAATTTATTAGATTCAAGTACCTCTCGTAGAGTATCTCTTAAGGCTTTTTCGTCTTCGACGAAAAGTATTTTATTTTTTTTCATTTTTATTATAAATATTTTTTAAAAAATAGTTAAAATTATGATTAGTTAAAAACAGGTAAACTAATATAAAAAATGCTTCCTTTATTTTTTTCAGATTCAAACCAAATCTTTCCTTTCATTTCCTTCAAAATAATTTTTGAAATATAAAGTCCTACTCCTGTTCCGTCAACTGCTAATTTTTCAGCAGCTTGGGCTCGATAAAATTTATCAAAAACAAAATCTTGCGATTCATCTTCAATACCACAACCCTCATCAATTATTTTTATATTCAAACAATTTCTTTTGTTATAAATTTCAATTTTAATTTCACTATTATCGTAACTGTATTTCAACGCATTTTCAATAACGTTGTTCAAAACTATTCTAATCTTTTTTTCGTCAGTTCTAACACAATTAATCTTACTATTATCAATAAATTTAAATTTAATATTTTTAGAAGAAGCAAAAATCTTCGTTTCTTGCAATATTGTTTTGATTATTTCTTTTATATCAATTTTCTGAAGAATTAATTCTTTTTTGCTCTGTTCTAATCGTGATAAATAAACAAAATCGTTGACTAAACTAATTATATTTTTAGCTGAATCAGCCAATCGATTAGCATAAACTTGTTGTTTTGAATTTAATTTTTCTTTATTTAAAAGTTCTAAATTCCATTTAACGTTAGTGATTGGACTTCTAATCTGATGAGAGATTAGGTCGATAAATTCTTCCTTTAATCGATAATTAGTAATAACTTTACGCGAAGATTCAGCCACAACGCTCCCGATAATTAAGATAATGGCCGACTCAATCGCCACAAAAATAACCGCACTTCTTGGATCATCCACAAAGTTCAAAGCTAAATAATAAGTAGAAATCATCCCAATAATATTAACAAAAGCCATAATCAAAATCAGAAAATCTGGCAACTTCCAAAAAGGCACCCCGTATTGAACCGATTCTTCTTTTATTTTTTGAGCAATTGTTTTTTTCATTTTTATTTTAAACTATTTTTTTATTTTAACTTATTTTTTTCAATTATCCTAACAATATTTTATTTTTTTATTTTATTCAAATAATTTCCTAAAAAATCCTTCAAATCTGGTCGATCCATGGCATAATTCAAAATAGCTTTTAGATAATTCAACGGATCACCAGTAGTCATCCATTCTCCATTTTCAACTTTCTTGGCAAAAAATTTACCCCCTTCTTTGATATAAGTTTGAATTGCATCGGTAATCCAAACTTCACCGCCTTTTCCTGGAGGAGTTCTTTTCAAAACATTAATAATGTCTTGATTTAAAATCATTCTACCAAATTGAGCATATCTCGATGGAGCTTCCTCTATAGCAGGCTTTTCAACAACATCTTTAATTTGCATTGTGCCTTCTTTCAATTTAACAATCCCATAACGATCGACTTGATCCTCAGGCACTTCTTGAACGCCAATCATTAAATTTCCGTTTTTCTCATAGTCTTCAACCATTTGTTTAGTAAAAGAAACTTCTGATTTAACTAAATCATCTCCCCACACAAAAACAAACGGTTCATTGCGAACAAGACTCGCCGCTGACAAAACTGGTACTCCATTTCCATATTGCGGAGCCTGTCTAACGTAAATGTAATTGGCCATTCCAGCAATTCTTTTTACCTCTTCTAAATATTTAGTTTTACCGGCTTTTTCCAGATCATTTTCCAAGGCCCAACTATGATCAAAATGATCCTCCAACGGCTTTTTATCCCATTTTGTCACTAAAATAATATCTTCAATCCCCGCTGCTGCTAATTCCTCCACCACCAACTGAATAATCGGCTTATCAACGATTGGAAGCATTTCTTTCGGCATTGACTTGGTCGCCGGTAATAATCTAGTTCCCGATCCAGCCACCGCGATAATAGCTTTTCTAATTTTCATCAATAATTTATTATTATTAAAATAATTTCTTTTTAGCAATATTCTTTAAATTTTTATTAAATTCGCTAATAGCTTTTTCTGTTTCAGAATGAAAATTCTTATAGATTTCTCGCTCCTTGACAATTCTTCCAGCTTCTAACAAAGAATCAAAAGTACCAGCATCTAGCCAAGCCCCTTCAATTTTTTTCACCTTTAACTCATTCATTTCTAAATATTTTTTATTAATATCGGTGATTTCAATTTCACCTCGGCTAGAAGCTTTCAAAGTTTTAGCAATCTCTACTACTCGAGAATCATAAACATAAGCACCAATAACACTATAATTACTTTTTGGCTTTTCTGGTTTCTCTTCAATGCTAATCACATTTCCATTCTCATCAAATTCAGCCACGCCAAATCTTTCCGGATCAGGAACTTCTTTAACAAAAATTTGCCCCCCTTTTTCAAAATTTTTAATAGAATCACTGATATTAGCCTCGAAAATATTATCTCCCAAAATCATTGCGACATTATCATCATCAATAAATTCTTCCCCTAGGATAAAAGCGTCGGCCAAACCTCTTGGCACTGTTTGAACTATAAATTCTAAATGGACATCTAATTTTTCAAAAATCGAACCCAGTAAATTCAAAAATTGACCGGAATGTTCTGGTGCTACAATTATTAAAATTTCTTTTACCCCGGCTTTAATCAAAGTATTAAGCGGATAAAAAATCATTTGCCGATCATAAACTGGCAATAATTGCTTGCTAGTAGTTGCCGTCAAAGGGAATAAACGAGTAGCCGTTCCTCCAGCTAAAATTATTCCTTTAGTAATTTTTTCTTTATTTTTTTTCATTGCAAATATTTTTAGGTCGATAATATTGAGAATCAAATAACAAAAAAAGAATTTCACATTGATTGGCAACAGCTTTCAAAAAATCTTCCGTTTCCGTCGTCAAATCACCGTTAACTGGCAATATTAAAAAAGCTTTAATATAAAAATTGTCTAACTCTGAATAAAAAACTTCGAACTCCTTAATTTTAAAATTCTTTCCCTTATTATAGGTATCCAACAAATTTTTAACACTTACTTTATTTTTTTTACTATCTTCTTCAAATTCATTACCACCAAATTCTTCGATTAATACTTTCCGATTTTTAGTATTAATAATCTTCAACCAAGCTTGTTCCTTACTAGTAGCGCTACAAGCTATATTAAGCAATTCAATTAACACTCCACTAAGCTCCTTTCGAGTAGTCGGAGCAGGTTTTTTCATTCCTTCTAACAAATCCCTAATAACAGAAAAACGCACATTAACTTTGCCTAAATACTGAAAAGTTTCCAACAATTCTTTCTCCTTGTTTTTTAATTTTGACGACAAATGAAATGATTCCTCCTCTCTTTTTTGAACCACGTAATCATAATGCCAAAATAAAAAAATAGTAGAAACAAAACTCAAAATTAGACAAAAAGTTTCGATAGTGGTTTCTGATGCCCAATTTAGACCATTATTAATGACCCGAGGAATGACTAAAATTGCTAAAAATAACCCCATTAACCCTAATCCCAAAAACATTTTTGCTTTTTGAAATTTATCCAATCTCATAGGACGTAGTATTCTTTTATTAAGCAACAATTATTCCTATTCTTATAATAACTCATTATTGAAATAAATACAAAATTTCAGACAACTTTTTAAAGATTTTTTCTTAAAGCAAAGAACCCTTTAATTTTTTTATCAAACTCAATCAAAAATATTTTATCCTGCCCACCATGGGCTGACTCCAATTCGACGCCAAACTCATCTTTAATGTTGATAATTTTTGTTTCATAAATTTCCTCGGGAGTAACAGCTTCAACAATGTCATCTTTTTTGAAAGAATTATGGACAAAAACTTTTCTAATAAAAGAATTCTTTTTCTGAAAATACTCCAAACTTATCCCAATAAACATAAATTTAGCTTCCATTGAAGCTTTATCAAACAAATGAGGAGGCTCATTTTGGAACATAAAACCTTTCCAATACCCTCGATTAGAAAGATTTTCTAGTTCTTCTTTCTGCTTTTTAATCAGTTCTTTCGACGCCTGAGGTTCAGCACCTTGCAGACTATTTATGACTTTTTTATAAGCTCGAACAACCATCGCTGTATAATAAACACTTTTGGTTCTTCCTTCAATTTTGAATGAATCAATTCCAGCTTCTTGCAATTCTTTTAAGTGTTCAATTAAACAAATATCATTACTATTAAACAAATAGGTTCCATTTTGATCTTCTTCTAGGTCAATTTCAAACCGATTTTTATCATCAACAATTTTTGATTTTAGATATGACTGACTGCCCTGATAAATTGGAATTTGACGTTTAAATAAATTTCTAATAACTCGCCATAGTTTTGATAAAAGTGTAAAAAAAACCGTATCCCTCGTAAGAGGAGGTTTTTTGTCACTTTTATTAAAACTATGATTAGAATTCCCATGATACTTCCAACGGCAAGGTTGAGCACAATCACCAAGATTAGCACTCCGATTCAACATCCATTTCGACAAAATACACCGCCCACTATAAGCCATACACATCGCTCCGTGAACAAAGCACTCTAATTCCACTTTCGGCACCGCTTTTTTAATTTCTTTGATTTCTTTTAAAGAAACTTCTCTAGCCAAAATAATTCTTTTCGCTCCTTGCTCCGCCCAAAATTTCGCCGCTTCTTTATTCGTCGCATTGGCTTGAGTCGAGATATGAATATCAATTTCAGGCAAATATTTTTTGACCATCCGCAAAATCCCTGGATCAGACAAAATAATGCCGTCTGGTTTTATTTTTTTTACAAATTCTAGTTGGGGTTTTAAATTATCAATATGAACATTATGAGCATAAATATTCAAAGCAACATAAAATTTCTTCCCTTGTTCTCGACAAAGATTCACTCCTTCAATAATTTCTTCTTTCCTAAAATCACTCGCCCGTGCTCGCAAAGAAAATCCAGGCAAACCAAAATAAACCGCATCAGCTCCGTAAATTAAAGCGATTTTGAGTTTTTCTAAGTTCCCCGCTGGCGCTAGGAGTTCTATTTTTTTCATAACGGACTTTTAATATTCTTTAATTTCGGGTTTGTCACTCGAGTATAAATTTGAATTGTTCTAATATTAGCATACCCTAGTAGTTTTTGCACATATCGAACATCAGTTCCATTTTCTAAAAGATGTGTCGCAAAACTATGTCTTAAAGAATGAAAAGTAGCATCTTTTTGAATTTGAGCTTTTTTTAAAGAATTTTTAAAAATCTTTTGTAAAGAAGTTGTTGTTGATTTCCCTTCTCATTTTAATAAATTTTTAATTTTGTCTAAAATATTTTGCATAAAAAAATAAAATTTGTTATAATTAAAAACATAAATTTAGGAATATTTTTAATATAGTATAAGTTTGGATAACATACAAATTTATGCTATTAAAAAATAAAAAGTTCGCATAAAAACCAGTTAGATGAAATAAAAAATAAAACTTTAACTTTTATGAATACCCAAAAAATTGCTAAAAATAAAATAGGCCTATTTATCGTTTTTGCTATTTTTTTGATATTGATTATTATCGACATAGTTAATTATCGCACTATCAGTAATAGAAGAAATATGTTATTTCAAGAGCTGAAAATTGACACATCAGTTGAAGAAACAATAAAATACCTAGAAACAAACAAAAAACGTTTTCATATTAGTGATTGGAGATATACTGGCTACGAAGATGGCAACAAATGGCAACCAACAGAATATCTTTTTATTAACATTGATGGCCCTTTTTCTTTATACGCACTTATAAAAGAGTACGAAGGTGCTTGGTATATTTTAGTTTTAGTTGACAGAGAAACAGGCCAAGTTTTGGAAATAAGATAATACGCCAATCTTTACATAAAATAAACCGAGAGAACAAAGTTAAAGTTTTATTTTTTACATCATCTAACACCTGCATATGCGGTTACAGAAAATTTCAATATCTAAATATCCTACTACGCTATCGCTTCGTAGGATAAAAATATGGGTATAAAATTTTCTTCCGGCCCAAATTTTGAAAATGATTATTATTGCATATGGAATTTTCAAAACTTCGCTTCATCGGGAAACGTTGTCCAAAATAACACTTCGTTCAATTTCCCTCCCTTTGCTTTGGCAAAGTCCCGTTAAATTGCATTTTGGACAATGTCAGGATATAATTTAGAAGAAGAAACCTTTAAAGGTGCTCAGTGTTACTTCAGACAACAACGGATATACGGAGAGTTTTTTAAAAAAATATTGTTAATCGGTTTCTTCTCCCAAACCTTTCCTCGTGCTTTCGGGCTAACCAAAACTTCGTTTTGCTTATCCCTCCGCACTGTGTAAAGGCTTCGCATATCCTGACATTATACGAAATCAAAAGAAAGACCTAGATAAAATTGCACAAAAAAATTATAAAGAATTGTTAATATAATATATCCATGTTTAAAAAAAGTTATTATTTATTATTTTCCTTATTAAGTATCCCGTATAGTATATTTATTGTCCTATTAGACGAACCTAATTTCATACGTGGATTACTGATAGATTTCCGCAATCTACCGCTAACATTATCACACTCATATTTCATTGGACTGTTTA
Organism: Patescibacteria group bacterium UBA2773; assembly: GCA_002352465.1. Classification (GTDB taxonomy): domain Bacteria; phylum Patescibacteriota; class Minisyncoccia; order Moranbacterales; family DUUL01; genus UBA2773. Next base: position 31,619 of record DEIN01000002.1, on the reverse strand, counting down.
TTTACTATATAATCTTATCAGCAATATTCATTGTTCTTATAACGCATTCATTTAATAAATTTAGTGGTTTTGAAAAAATTCTTCCATTATTAAGTGTCCCAATAAGCATAATAATAATTTTATTTAGTAATAACGCAATATATCACCATGAATTTGGAAGATTTACGATAAGCCTTTTTTTATTAACAATTTTTATTTATTTAGGATTAAAGATTTTTTATAAAATACAAAACAAAAATAAAACAACAAAAATTCTAATAACTTTATTTACTGCTATAGTATTTATTTTATTATTTATATTTCTGTACAAATTTTTGTTTATAATATCAGCTTTACTAGCTGGTGGAGCTTAACACGAACGGTCCTTCTTTTGACTCAAGGGGACGCTGCGCTTTCGTCGCTATCGCTTCTCACCCTCATATAACAAGGGATAAAAGAAAAATCGCTCAGCTCGCGATTTTCCCAAATGTTAGGCGACATATTTTTGAAAAATTTGTTAATTGAAATGTTTTTGATGGACTTTAAGAAATAAGAGGTTTGATTTTTTTAATTATTTAAAAGGGGGAAATAGGTGTTTTCTCCGCTATCGCTCCGAAAACGAATTTAATTGATTGAAAAATAGGAAGTTTTAAATAATATGTTTTTGAATAATTTTATATTTTAAGATAAGATTGACATATGAATGCAAGCATAAAAAAAGAAGTTTAGGGCAATTTTTTACTAAAAATCACTTTTGGTTAAAAGAGCATATCTTAGATTTTATCGAAAAGACAAAATCAGAAATTGCTTTTGATCCCTTTGCCGGTGGTGGTGATTTACTAAAAGTCGCTAACGAAATAGGATTTTCAAAAACAATAGGCTTTGATATTGATAAATCTTTAAACTGGAAAATAAATGACGGATTAAAAAACATAAAACAAATTGAAAAATCAATAATAATCACAAATCCTCCATATTTAACAAATTATAGTGCTAAAAGAAAAGGTATATATGAAAATGTCTCTCAATATTTCGAAACTTGTAATTATGACGATGTTTATCAGTTAGCTATTGAAAAATGTATGGAAAATAATGATTATGGTGTAATGATAATTCCAGAAACTTTTATAAACTCGTCTTTCCCAAAGCATAGACTTGAAAGCATAACCATAATTGAAGACTTAATGTTTGATGATACTGAAAATCCTATTTGTGTTATTTGTTTTGATAAAAGAAATAAAAATTATGACGAAATAAAAGTATATAAAAATGAAAATTATATAAGAACATTGGGGAAATTGGAAAAAATGAAAAAGATACCGAGGAAACATATAGATATTAGATTTAATTCATTAAAAGGACAAATTGCACTTAGGGCAGTAGACACAACAAAAGTAGATAGACCAATACAATTTATGAGACCAGAAGAAATTGATTACGACCTTTCAACGATAAAGGTAAGTTCAAGGCTTATCACACTTATTGAGTTGGTTATTGAAGAAAAATTTTTAAATCAAATTATTGAATATAGCAATAATATATTGTTTGATTTTAGAAAAGAAACAAATGATATTCTTTTATCACCATTTAAGGGTAATAAAAAAAATGGTGAGAGAAGAAGAAGACTAGACTATCAAACAGCAAGATCAATACTTGAAGAAGCGTATGAGAAAACATGCCCTAGTTCATCTTTATTTTAATTTATAAAAAATACTTATGATTGATAATATAAAACTTTTTGAAATCAGCATTAAGAATAAAGAACCTTATGTTGATAAATACTATGTCAAAAGTAATAAGCCTATTATTACCGATGACAGTAAAAAATTAAATAAGTTAATGAAAGCTAATGCTGATATTTTAGATAATATTTCTGCATACAAAATAGCTGTTGATTCAAATAATGCTGAGATGCAAAACACAACACTAAAAAATATAATTTCCACATTAACAACAACGGGAATAAATTTTAGCGAATTTACAAGTTATTGGGCTGTAAAAGATATGTCTTATAGTATTTACAAAAACACACTAAAAACAGAATCTTTAAAAATGGAATTTCTAAAAAATATGATTCCTGAATTTATAAAGGATAGACATCTTTTGTATAAAATTCATGGTTATTCTTTTTCTACACTGCAAGTTGTCAATGGCTCTAAGGCACACAAAGGAAATGGAAGTGCTGGAAATATAAAAATAACAGAATTATTTGAAAAATACGGATTTTCACATTTTAATTTAAATGATATATCAGAATTCAAAAAGAAAGATAAAATTTTTATCTATCCAGATAAAACAGATAAAACCTTATTCAAAAAAATATTAGATGAATATGAAATAGATTTTGATTGGTCAAAAAATCATGAAAATAAACAAACTGATTTTTTGTTTAAAATTGATAACAAGATTTTTATCATGGAACATAAACACATGAAGGAATCTGGCGGAGGACAAGACAAGCAGATGTCTGAAATAATAAATTTTATCTCATACAAAGATAACGGTGTTTATTATGTTTCATTTTTAGATGGAGTGTATTTTAATGTGATAGCTGACGAAAGCACTACAAACGGAAAACCATTTGAACAAAGAAAAAGTATAATACAAAATCTCGCAAACAATAAGCAAAATTATTTTGTTAATACAAACGGTTTTATTGAGTTAATGAATAACTTAGTGAAGAAATAAGGAGTTTTGAAAAAAATCAAATACAATAATAAAAAGCCCACCAAAAAAGGAATAATATAGATAAATTTTTCAAAAATAAGCAAGACACGTTGCACTCTCACTCCGCTATCGCTCCGTTTGGCTCGCCTAACACGGTATATGCGGTTCACTCGTTGCACTTCGCTCTCCCATATTTTGCTCCACTACATTCCGCAAAACATCGCATATCCTGACATTATTTAAACATCACTTCTTTAACTGGGCGGAAAGATCGGCGATGAATTTCGCAGGCGCCGATTTTTTGGAGGGCTTTCATATGTTTTTGGGTTCCATAACCCTTGTGAGTATCAAAACCGTAGGCTGGAAATTTTTTGTGATAATTAAGCATTAAATTGTCTCGATAAACTTTGGCATAGATTGAGGCAACAGCGATTGAAAATATTTTTTGATCTCCTTTAATAATATATTCTTGAGCATACTGAAGCCCTGGAACTATTTTATTTCCATCAATTAACAGAATAATTTTCTGTTTTTTTATTTTTGGAGTTAAATCTTCTACTGCCAAGCGCATTGCTAGCAAAGAAGCATTTAGAATATTAATCCGATCGATTGTTTTGGGTTGAACTTCTCCAATCCCCATTTTAAAATCTTTATTTTTTTCTAAAAATTCAAAAACTTCATTGCGTTGTTTTTCAGAAAGAGTTTTACTGTCTCGAATACATTTTTTTAATTTGAAATCTTTTTTGAAATAAATTGGGTCCACCCAAGCGGCGGCGGCCACAACTGGACCAGCTAATGGTCCTCGCCCAACTTCATCCACTCCGACAATAACAGCGCCTTCAGAAGCTAGTTTGATTTCTTTTTTGGTTGAAGGTAAGATCATCTCGTCGAAAGGTACAAGAACACAAGGCACAAGAAACAAACAAATCTCAAATTAAAAAACTTAATTCCCAAAAAAAACCGAAGGTTTTTAAGTTTGATTATTTTAATTTGAAATTTTTAATTTGTTTGTATCTTGCTCGCCTCGCCATAGCGTTAGCGAAGGCGAGTGTCCTTGTATCTTGTTTCTTTTTAATAATTATTTTCGAACTTCATAACCAACTTGTTCCAAGGTTTTCATAATTTCTTCCATTTTTTGATCAACTTCTTTGCCTTTTAGAGTAGATTCAGTTTTTCCAAATTTTAGGTGAAAAGCAAAAGATTTTTTGTTATTTTTTTTGTCTTCAAAAACATCAAAAAGTTTAATTTCTTTTAAAATAGCTCCACCAACTTTTTTAATATTTTTTTCAACTTCTGCTACTTCAGTCTTAGCTTCAACAAACATTGCTAAATCTCTTTCAACATATGGAAATTTTTGAATTATTTTAAATATTTTTTTACTTATCCCAAGATCAAACAAGGCTTTAAAGTCCAATTCAAAAATAACGAACTGTTTTTTGATTTTATAATTCTTAGCAACAACAGGATTTAGCTCCCCCAATTCACCAATCTTTTTATTAACCACTAGAATTTCTGCTCTTCTAGCTAGATGTAAAAAATTATTTTCTGCTTTTTCTAAAGATCTGAATTCTACTTGTTGACCAGAAATTTTAGTAACTAAAGTTCTAATTCTTTCTTTAGTTAAATAAAAAACCTCTGTTAATTCGGCTTGAGAATTAAAGCAAACTCCACCAATTTTTATTGCTTCCACTGTTTCTTTTTCTGGAAAATAGGCTTTTCCAATTTCGAACAAAGAAAAATCATCAAAATTTTTCTGATTTAATTTTCCGGCTTTAATAATCGCTGGAAATAAACTTTTTCGCATTAAATTTTGTTGCTCACTGTTGGGATTTTCTAGCTCAAAATGTTCCCCTTTAATTTTTCCGATTTCAACGTCAAGATTTCCATAAAAAGAATAGCTAATTATTTCGTCAAATCCCAAAGCCGAAAAATTATCTTTTATTTTCCATTCCAATTCTCTTTGCAAATTCCTTTTGCTAGGCTTTGAAGCGGTCATTAAATATCGTTCTTTGATGTTTTCATAACCGGTAATTCGACCAATTTCTTCAATAAAATCAGCTTGATCTTCAATATCTAATCGCCAGAAAGGAATCTCAATTTCAATTTTAGCTTGATCTTTGTCGCTAATGACAAAACCTAAATTTTCTAAAATTTTAAAAACTTTCTCTAAATCGACTTCTCTACCCAAAAGTTTTTTAATATTTTTAATTTCAAGTTTAAAAACTTTATTTTCATTTTTCAGATAATTACAATCAACTGTTTCAGCCAACTCAGCTCCTGCATACTCTTTGAGTAGCTCAATCGCTCTCTCTAATGCTATTTGAGTCAAAACTGGACTAATTCCCTTTTCAAATCTTGATTGAGACTCAGTGGCCAAGGCATGCCATTGTCTTGATTTCCTAATGCCCAATAAATCAAAGTTGGCAGCTTCTAGGACTATCTTATTAGTTTCTTTGTTAATTCCCGATTTTTTTCCACCTTTGATTCCAGCCAAAGCCAAAGCTTCTTTTTTGTTAGCAATTACTAAATCTTCTTCGTTCAACTCTAAATCAATATCGCTCAATAAAGCCATTTTTTCCTTAAGCTTAGCTTTTCTAACCACTATATCAACTTTATTATTTTCAGCTACTTGCTCAAAATCAAAAGCGTGCAACGGACTTCCAGTCTCCAACATTACATAATTAGTAATATCAACTACATTATTAATCGGCTCCATTCCACTGGCCACCAAACGAGCTTGCATCCAATCTGGAGATTTTCTCAATTTGATATTTTTCAAAACTGCTCCCAAATATCTGGAGCATAATCTTGGTTCTTCAATTTCGATATTTAACAGTTCTCCCTCTTTTTTATAATCAATATTTAAATCAGTATTTAAATCTATATTTCGATTTTCCATCACCGCAATTTCCCTGGCCAATCCTTGATAGCTCAAACAATCGTGAGCTCGATTAGGCAAAATATCAAAATCCAAAACTTGATCTTGCAATCTCAAAACTTCCGCTAAATCAATTCCTACTTCTAAACCAGAATTTAAAACCATAATTCCATCATGATCTTTCCCTAAGCCAAGTTCATCTTCAGCACAAATCATTCCGTTTGATTCCACTCCTCGCATCTCAGCTTTTTTAATTTCGATTTTACTATTCGGTAAAATTGCTCCAGGCATTGCCACTGGAACTTTTTGACCTTTCGCAACGTTCGGCGCTCCACAAACAATCTGGACTTCTTGTCTTGATTTTCCCAAGTTCAAACTAACAACGTTTAATCGATCGGCATCGGGATGTTTTTCAACTCCCAAAACTTCTCCAACCACAAAATTCTTGAATTGATCCGCCAAGTTATAGCTCTCCTCCAATTCGAAACCTCGCAACATTACCAAGTCAATTAACTCAGCCGGACTTTTTTTTGTTTTTGAAATTTCTTTCAACCAGTTGTATGAAAATTGCATATTAAAAAATTAAATATTAATTTTTAAAAGAAACAAGAACACAAGATACAAGCTACAAACAAATCTCAAATTAAAATAATTAAATCTCAAACAAAAAACCTTCGGTTTTTCAATTTGGTTATTTTAATTTATAATTTTTAATTTGTTTGTTTCTTGCGTCCTTGTATCTTGTGCCTTATTTTAAATCAGAATTGTTGTACAAACCTCAAATCTCCACTTCTAAAATGTCGAATATCATTCACCTGGTATTTCATCATCGCCAATCTTTCAATTCCAAATCCCCAAGCAAAACCTTGATATTTATCTTTTTCATAACCGGCTGATTCAAAAACTCTTTGATTGACCATCCCGCAACCACCCATTTCCAACCAACCAGTATTACTACAAGTTGAACAACCCTTTCCCCGACAAACTTTGCAAGAAATATCAAATTCAAAACTTGGTTCGGTAAAAGGAAAATAACTCGGTCTTAATCTGATTTTTATTTCATCCTGAAAAAAAGCACTAAAAAATTCCTGAGCAATGCTTTTGAAATTAGCCACGCTGACATCATCACCGACCACCAAAGCTTCAAACTGGCAAAAAGAATGTTCGTGGTTAGCGTCAGTCGCTTCATAGCGATAAGCTCTTCCTGGAACAACCACTTGAAAAGGCGGTTTATTATTTTCCATATAATGGATTTGCGAGTTAGAAGTGTGAGTTCTTAATAATAGCTTCTCTCCTTTTTGATTTTTATTTTTCATCCAAAAAGTGTCCCATAAATCTCGAGCTGGATGATTTTTAGGAATATTTAAAGCATCAAAATTATACCATTCGTTCTCAATTTCTGGCCCATCAGCAATCTCAAAACTCATTGAAGTAAAAATTTTTTCAATTTCTCTTTGAGTTTTTGATAACAAATTAAGATGACCAATCCGTTCTTTTTTCCCAGGAGCCGTGACATCAATCCAGTCTTTATCTAAATCTTTTTTTTGTTGAATTTCTTCGATTAAATCTGTTAATCGACTTTCAATATTTTTTCTAGTTTGATTAGCCAAAGGTCCAATTTCCTTTTTTTCTTCTGGACTTAAATTTTTAATTCCTTTGAGAATTTTGTTAAGTTCGCTTTTTCGACTTAAAAATTTGACTCTCAAAACTTCCAATTTCCCCAAATCTGTTCCCACCGTTTGAAGACTATTTTCAAAATCAATTTTTATTTTTTCTAAAATTTTTTTAGACATAGGCTTTAGTTTAAAAGTTTGTAAAGTTTAAAAAATTGAAGTTAGTTTATAAAACTAGAAAGTAAAAAGTCCGTAAAATTTTCACTTTACGCAACTCAAACTTTCATTTTTATATTCCTATTATTTCACATTTTAAAAAGATTATCAACTAAAAATCCGCAAATGATGCGGATTTTTATATAATTTAAAGATTTTATGTTTGAGCGTGAAAATAAAAACAAACTAATCACACGGGAGGTTTAATTTTTTGAGTGCAGTTTGAGTCAAATTTGAGCACTAAGATGCATTAAATAATACTTCGAACAAATGGCAGAAAATTAACAGAAAATTATACCAAAAAAATTAAAGCTGTTTATTTTTTCTTTTTTTCAATGTGAATGGTATGTTTTTTGCAACGTGGACAATGCTTTTTGATTTCTAGTTTCTCTTGAATTTTTTTAACATTCTTATGAGAATAGTAATTAATTTCTTTACATTCTTTGCATTGAAGTTTTATTAGGGTATCTTGGGACATATTTTTAAGTTAATTGTATATTTTAAAACTAAAATTGATTCTAGCTAATATTGTTGATATGATTATTGATTTCAATAAATCCAAAATCCAAATTACTTCAAATATCAAATCAAATCCTAATTTCAAATGTTCGAAATCAAAACTTTTATCATTTAAATTTTGACATTTAAGTTTAATTTGAAATAATTTGGAACAATTTGAACTTTGACATTTACAGATACAATTATAATTGTATCTTTATCCCTGGGGTCATAGTAGCTGATATCGAAATATTTTTAATAAAAGCTTTTTTAATTGCTTCTGGTTTGTTAGTATGAAGCACTTTTTTAAATTCTTCAAAATTTTCTTTCAACGCTTTTTTATCAAAAGATCTTTTTCCGATAGCTAAATGAATATTTCCTCCATTATCATTTTTAAAACTAGCTTTTCCTTTTTTGATTTCCTCAATCATTTCTCCGATCTTGGGTCCAACAGTTTGAGATTTGGCATTTGGCATCAAACCTTTAGGTCCAATGATTTTAGCAATTTTAGCCAGTTTCAGCATCATATCGGGAGTAGCAACAATCACATCTACGGCAATATCTTTATCTTTAATAATTTTAGTAATCAATTCTTCTCCACCAACAATGTCTGCTCCAGCCTTCTTGGCTTCGGCTTGACTACTTTCAGTAAAAGCTGCTACTTTCATTTTTTTTCCATTTCCATGAGGCAAACTAACAGTGCTTCTAATTTGTTGATCAGTTTTTTTAGCATCAATCTCGGTTTTCACGTGAACTTCAACAGTTTCATCAAATTTAACTTTAGGAAATTTTTCTAAAATATCCAAAGCTTCATCAATCAAATAAACTTTTTGCAAATCAAAAATTTCAATAGCTTTTTTGTAATTTTTACTTTTTTTCATAATTTAGTGGTAAGACGAAATTAATTTGTTTAAAATAAATTAAACAAGCAATCCCTCCCACAATTAAGCTAATAATAACCTTAATTTTACCTCAACAAAGTTTTTTAGTCAATCCCAAATCTCCTAAATTTAATTTAGGATAATTTACAATTAAGTTCGTAAAGTTTATTTTTTCCAATCTTCAATAACGATTCTTTTCCGATCCAGTTCAACTCGCACTTTTTGTTTTTTAGCCCAGCCTAGTTTTCGCACCATTTCAATCGGCAAAGTAATTGCGTAACTATCGCCATTTCTTAAAATTTTACGAATATTTTTATCCTCTAATTTTCTTCGCATTTTTATTTTTAATATTTAAATTTAATTCTGATTTAAATACTGATTTAAATCAGTATTTAAAAAATAAGTTTGTTTTTTTGTAACAAGATTTATTTTCCCAAAAACATCTCTATCTTTTGTTTAACTACTTTTTTGACGTCTTCCCGAGCAATTTCAAGAATTTTTCGAGGATCAGTTACTTCACAATGTTTATCGCTAGACACTTTGCAAATAGCTGAACAAAAAGCAATTCTAACATCAGTATCAATATTAAAAGCATTTATTCCTAGTTTAATAGCTTTCTTGACTTTTTCGCCTTCCCAATCAGAAGCACCATGCAAAATCAAAGGAGTATCTGGCAATTTAGCATTTATTGCTTCTAATCTTGCCCAATCTGGTTCGCTTTTTTCTCGAAAAAATCCATGAGCGTTGCCAATACCAATCGCTAGTGCATCAACTCCAGTTTCATCCACCAATCTTTTGGCCTCATCTGGATCAGTCATAATTTCTTCCCAATTGATATCCAATTTTTCTTTTCCTAAATAGGGAACCTTTCCTAATTCCGCTTGAACTGCAACTCCTCTAGAATGAGCATATTCAACTACTTTTTTAGTAATATCAATATTATCTTTCAAAAGTGCCCTGGAAGCATCAATCATCACTGAATCCATTCCTAAATCAATCGCCTTAACAATATCATGAAGCCTATGACCATGATCTAAATGAAATCCAATTTTAGTGTCCTTTCCTAATTTTTCAATATTAGAACAAACCAAATCCCCAATGGTTTCAAACGTATATTCTACGGTTGAAGAAGTCGATTGAATAATACAAGGTTTTTTAAGCTCATTAGACGCCATAACAATTGCTTGTGTCACTTCCATATTAGAAGTGTTAAAAGCTCCCACCGCTGTCTTATTTTTCATCGCTTTTTTTAAAATCTCTAATGTTTTGCTCTTCATTAAATTAAATTAATTAATTATCAATAACTATTAATCAGTAAAAGTTTTTACAAGTTTTAGAAAATCATAAGGCTTAACACTGCAACTACCGACAAGGGCACCTTCCATTCCAGTGTCTATACAAATTTCTTTAACATTATTTTGATCAACACTTCCCCCATAAATTATTTTAACTCGCTCGGCTGTGGTTCGACCATATTTATCCACTAAAAACTTTTTTATCAAAAGCCGGGCTTCCATAATTTCATTAGAAGTTGGTGGATTTTCTGGATTATTGGCGCTAATTGCCCAAATTGGTTCATAGCACAAAATTGTTTTTTCGATATTGCCTCTTCCAACTTTTTCTAAAATATTTTTAAGTTGCCTCAAAACCACTTCCATTGTTAAATCTTGTCTTTTTTCTTCTAAATTTTCTCCAATACAAATTATAGGATTTAATCTACTTTTCAAAACTTTTTCAACTTTTTTAGCAATTTCAGAATCTTGTTCATTAAAATATTTTCGTCTTTCACTGTGACCTAAAATCACATACTTAGCGTCCATTGAAGCCAACATTTTTGGACTAACTTCTCCGGTGTACGCTCCGCTATCTTCCCAAAAACAATTTTGAGCTCCCAAGGAAAATTCATCTTTTTGTATCAACTCTGAAAAATTTCCTAAAAAAAGACTGGGGGGACAAAACACTGTTTCTGTGTTAAGAGAAGAAAACTTCTTAGAAGCTTTTTCAAAATTTCTCAACCAAGTCTCAATTTCAGTTTTGCTGGCCAATTTCATTTTAAAATTAGCCACTACTAGGTTTTTTTTCATAATATTAAGTTAAAAATCATTTTTCTTTCTTGAATAAAGAGACTGTTTCTAATTAGAAAAAACTAGAAATACCAACAGTTAAAAAAGTGACAATTACTCCGGCAGTCAAAATGCCACAAAAAATTATTCCAATCGCTTTGATTTTGTTGATACCGAAAAGAAAAGCAGTTAATGCACCAGTCCAACCGCCCGTGACAGGCAATGGAATAGCTACTAAAAAAAATAAGCCCCAATCACCATATTTTTTGATTTTATCTCCAGCTCTTTTTTGAGTTCTCTCAAAAAGCCAATCAAAAAACTTTTTCCAAAATTTGAATTTTGCCGATAACCAATTAGCCACGGTTTCAAAGAAAAAAACTAAAAATATTACTGGAATAATATTACCTAAAACTGACCAAAAAAAACTCTCTAAAATTCCCATTCTAAAGGACTCAATTCCGACCGGAATCGCCCCTCGTAATTCAAAAATTGGGGTCATTCCAATAATCATTACTGAAAGTTGAGAAGGAACTCCCTTTAATAATTCCACTGCTTGGTTAATATCCACTACCATAGTTTAATTTTGAATTTTAAAATAAACATAAACATTCAATGACCAATAATCACCATTCATTCAACATCCAATAACCAAATACTCAATAATTGAATATTGAAAGTTGAAAGTTGATTGTTGAATGAATATTGAAAATTGAATGTTGAATATTCAAAACTTTTTTACTTTGCAAAACCTCATTACAATAAAATCTTCTAAATAGGTCAGACTTTTTTTAATGCGCTGGCGGCTTTCTCTGGCTCTATCGCTGAAATCTCAATCCCCGTCGACAGCTCAAACCCAGCCCAAATAGAAGTTTTAGGCAATATTTCAATATGCCAATGATAGTGAGAATAGTCCTTGCCATCACAAGGAGAAGTATGTAAATAAAAATTGTAGTCTGGGTCATTCAAAACAACATTTATTTTCCGAACTGCTTCGTTCAAAGCTTCCCCCACTTGAATTTTGTCTTCAGTTTCCATTCGTTCGAAATAGGGCATATGTTTCTTGGGCAAAACCCAAACTTCAAAAGCTCGCCTAGAAGCAAACGGACAAAGTGCTATAAATCTATCATTTTCAAAAATAATTCGTTCTTTCTTTTCTTGTTCCCATTCAATAATATTACAAAAAACACATTTTTTATTAGCTTTATAATATCTCTCCGCTCCCTCTAATTCCAATTTTATATACGGAGAAACAACCGGAATAGCAACTAGCTGAGAATGGGGATGAAAAATTGAAGCCCCAGCACTTTTCCCTTGATTATGAAATATTTCAATATAGCGAACCGATTTTTTATTCATCAAATCCAAATAACGAGTTTGAAAAGCATCAAAAATCTCAGCCACTTTCAAATTCTCCATCGTTCCAATTCTTTCAAAATGATCTTTCGTCACAACTACCTCATGATAACCCAAACCATCCATCCAAAAATAAGGACCCTCTTCTTTGTGCTGAATTTTTCCAGTAGGCCGAGCAAAAGCTGGGTATTTATTAGGGAAAACTCTCAGACTCCAATCATCATCCGAAGTGTTATAAATCAAAACATCTTTTTCCTGACCTGAAGCAACCGGATCACAGAACAAACAGCTTTCCACACTGCTCTTTTCGCTAACTTTCGTCTCCGTCTTAAAATCATCAGGACGTTTGCCTCGACTATTAGCAATCACCACCCAATCACCACTAATCAAGTCCTGTCTTAATTCGGAAAATTTCTCCTTCTTGGTTTCTTTTTTCTTGGATTTTATTTTTATTTTTGTTTTTTTAGTCGAACCCATAATTTAGTTAGAAAGTTTATAAAGTTTACCCCGTTAAATAATTTTAAACTTTGTTTAAAATTAGGCAAGCCTATTTAACTAGGTGAATAAACTAAAAAGTTTAGGAATTTACAAATTTTACGAATTTAAAATTTGATTGAAGCATTTTATTTTTTTTATTTATCTGCTAACAGGTAGCTTTATTTTTTAATATTTTCTATTTTTTTATTGAGCTTATAGGCTCCCCTAATTACATTCCAACGAGTCTTAAATAAATCTCTTAAAGTCATAAAATACCCAGCTATTCCCACTAAACTTTCACCTTTATCATCCCATTCTACTGGCGCTTGAGCCATGGTGTAACCCAATTTTTTTCCAATAATTAAAATTTCAAAATCAATTCCCCATCGGTTAACTAAAGTTCTCGGCATAACGTCCTTGATAAATTCTTCAGTAAATAGCTTAAATCCACACTGAGTGTCTTTGATTCCCCAAAGACCACCAACAAATTGAATCATTAGATTTCCAGCATCTCCCAACCACTCTTTTAAAAAAAATTGATGTTTCTTTATTTCTGATTCATCCATATCTCTTGACCCAATTGCTAAATCCGCCCCTTTATCCATTTCCGGAATCAATCGATCAAGCATTTCTATTCGAGTCGCCCCATCCATATCGGTAAACATTCTTCTTTTTCCTTTGGCCGCTAAAAGTCCCTCTCTCAAAGTATATCCCTTACCATGATTGACTTTACGATTCAAAACTCTAACATTCTTATTGTCTCGAGAATGTTTTCGAACTAAACTTACTGTTTCATCAGTTGGACCATCCAAAGCAATGACAATTTCATAACTTAATTTTTTGTTTTCAAAGTATTTTCTAATTGAATTCAAATGATTTTTCATATCATCCTTTTTGCTAGCTTCATTGTAAGTCGGAATAACTACCGAATATTGAGGCTGACTTTCATTTTTCATATTTTTAATTTTACTTTTTTTATTAATTGTCTATCAAAAATTACCTGTTTATTTTCTATTAATTCAATTTTATCACTTCTTGCCTTTATTGTCTAACCAACTTTGCAAAATAACTCGAGCCGATTCGACATCATCTTCTCGCTCAATATTTTTTTGTTTTGCTTCTATCAGGTTTCTTTGCGCTACTTGAGTAGAAAAATCCTCATTTTCCAAAACCATTGGAATTCCTATTTCTTTAATTTTTGTTAAAAATAATTTAAAAATTTTTCGCTGAAAAAGTTTTTCGTTAGAACCAATAATGATTTTTTTAATTTTTTCTCTTTGAACCAAATTCAAAACTTCTTGATAGATATCAGCTTCAGCTACTTGTTTATAAGCACTGGCAATTCGATTTTCTCGATCGGCAATTGCCATTCCGCATTTGCTTTGTCCCCAGTCGATACCCAGATAATACATAAGTTTGTTAATAAAGTATAGAAAGTGAAGATACAAGAAACAAGGACGCAAGAAACAAACAAATTAAAAATTTCAATTTTATAAATTCCAAACAAAAGCCTTCGGCTTTTCAAGTTTGAGATTTTTAATTTTTAATTTGAGATTTGTTTGTATCTTGTATCTTGCATCCTTGTTTCTTTTTAAGAGCTATCTAGTTAAAACCTCACATCCATTTTTTGTTATCGCTACCGTATTTTCAAAATGAGCCGACAACCCGCCTTTTCTGGTTAAAAAAGTAGTCTGATCCGAACCTAATTTAATTCCGCTACTAAATTCATTAACCATCGGCTCCAAAGCAATCACCATACCCTCTCGCCATTTCATTCCAGTTCCAGCTCTTCCATAATTAGGAATTTGAGGATCTTCATGAACTTCATATCCCACACCATGTCCAACCAACCCTTCTACCACATAAAAACCTTTTTTAGTCACAAATTGTTCCACTGCCTGACCATAATCTCCTAAATTCTTTCCAGCTTTAATTTCCTTTAAACCAATTTCCAAACATTCTCTGGTCACTTTAACAATTTTTTGAGCTCGCTCACTTCCTTTGCCAACAATAACACTAATAGCCGCATCAGTAAACAATCCTTTCCAAATAACTCCTACGTCAATTTTTACTATATCGCCAGGTTTGATTAACCGATGTTTAGAAGGAATTCCATGAACAATTTCATCATTCAAAGAAACACAAGCTGTTGCTGGAAAAGGGTTAGGATCTCCCTCTGGATAACCTTTGAAAGCTGGTTTTCCACCTCGACTTAAAATTAAATTTTCAGCTGCCAAATTGACATCCATTGTTGAAACTTGTCCTGTTGATGATAACGCTTTTTCTTTAGCTACATTCAAAGCCTCTCGTAGAATTTTCCCTCCCTCCCTTAAATCTTTAATTTCTTGTTCAGTTTTTATTGTAATTGACATTTTAATTATTTTTAATTATTTAAAAAATTAATTATACCCTAGCAACTCTCAAAAAACAATAGCTACTGCAACTTTTCTCGTTAAAATACTTGCTAGAAAATTAACTTGGGTAAATCAAAAAATTTGACTAATTACTCGGAACACCTGGAGTTACGGGCGAAGGTGGTAAAGATTCCGAACCACAAAAATGCTGAACTTTATCTTCATCGAAATAATTTCCATTTTTACAATCAGCGCAAAGAGGTTGGCCTGAACCACCACAAGCTGTTCCATCAACAGTAGTATCGACTAGCGTCGGCGGACTGACACAAACTTTATAATTATTTTCTACACCACAAGTGACGTTTGTTCCTGGAGTAAAATGAACATTTTTAGCAGTTCCTTTTGCTAAACAATCGGCATATGATATCAAAGGTTCACATTTTTTACTAAAACTATAGGCGCAACAACCCATCGTATCAGGAGTTAATTTTGCAGCGGCAGCTTTCTTCGCCGTCACGACTGGATTTTCACCACAATAAACATGCTCATTTTTACCATATTTCTTCCCTGGACAAATTTCGCTGCAAAGAGGACAAGTCGGACAAGTCCCTGCCCTCGTAGTTCCTTCCGTATCGTTACACTCCACCCCATCATAAGCACTATTCGACAAAACAATATTATCAATAGTAGTTTTTGGAGCAGTTAAAGTTCCATTAACCAAATCAGGATTAATCACATAAAGAAAAAGATACGCCGTTAAAACTATTACTAGGCCAATTAAAGCATTTTGAATTTTTTCTTTAGCGTCAATCATTTTGGAAGAATTTCCAACCGAAGTGACAATATAAGCAAAAGCCCCGACGCCAATCATAAAAATCGCCAAAATTCCAGTAATCGAAATTCCGAATTTATAAAGATTGTTTAAAAAACCAATTAAGTCACCTTCACCAACAGGAGTTTGACCAGGAATATTTTCCAGACTTTGAGCCGAAACATTTGAAATCCAAAAAAATAATCCGAATAATCCAAAAATTATTTTTTGTTTTAATTTCATTTTTGATATTTTATGAATTATTTTTTTTATCTTCCAAGGCTTTTTCTATCATATTTTTCAAACTAGAAGAATCATCTTTTTTAATTTTATTATTTTTTTTCTCAACTTTCTCAATTTTCTCCACTTTCTCAGTTTTTTCAACTTTTTCTGCTATTTTTTTCTTTGTTTCTATTTTAACCGTTGATTTTGAGATTGGTTGAATATCTTGTTGCAATTTACTTTGTTGTCGTCTAAATTCTCTGAGACAATCCGAACAAAAAACTGGCCGTTTTCCATCAGGTTTAAAAGGTACTTTTATTTCCGCTCCACAAGCTGAACATTGAGCATTAAATAATTCTACTGGCGGTTTTTTCTCAATTGCCTCTTGGCTGGAATTTTCTGGAACCACTAAATCTTTTTTCTCAGAAATTTTTGAATTATCAATTGGTTTTTTAACTTCAATTTTTCTTTCTACTGTTGGTGTAGTCTTTTTATTTTCAAAAACCTTGCTAGCAAATTGAGTCACCTTCGCTTTGGCCTGCACATCCATATGTCCACTCCATTCATTGATTTTCTTTTCAACCTCCTCTCGAGGTGAAGCATATTTCTCCCGAGAAGTGTTAATAATTTTTTTAATATCAACTTGTTTGTCGCCAAGTTCAATCGGCGGAAGGGTGACAGCCGAAAAAGGAGTAGTGGCCACTCCGTCAATCATTAGCTTTAAATAAATATTGTATTTAGCTAAATTCACTAAATCATTGGCATAAAAAATTGGATCAAATTCTTTTTCTAAATATTCAGCATCGGCTGCTCCAACCCGGAAAGTCATCATTGTTCCAACATTTCCCATCACCGCATCTCGAACTGGTTCTTCTAGTTGAGCAATATATTGATGAGCTAAAATTAAACTCAAACGATATTTTCTAGCTTCTGATAAAATATTAGCGAATGATTCAGTAGCAAAATTTTGGAACTCATCCACATAAAGATAAAAATCTTTTCGATCTTCTTCTGGAATATCAACTCGCTCCATCGCTGAAAGCTGAATCTTGGTAATCATCATTGCCCCTAATAAAGCACTATTGTCTTCTCCAATCCGACCTTTAGACAAATTCATAATAATGATTTTCTGATTATCCATAATGTCCCGCATCGAAAAAGCTGATTTTTCTTGTCCCACAATATTTCGAATCAAAGCGCTAGATAAAAATTGCCCGACCTTGTTTTGGATTGGTGCAATCGCTTCCACTGCAAAATTTTGATTATACTGAGCAAATTCTTCTTCCCAAAAAGATTTTATAACAGGATCAGTCACCTTGTCCATAATGGTTTCTCGATATTTTTTGTCAATCATAATTCTGGTCACGCCCAACAACGTCGCGCCTGGATATTCAAGTAATGCCAAAATTGCATTTCGCAAAAGATATTCCAATCGAGGACCCCAAGAATCCGCCCAAATTTTCTTAAAAACTCCCACCAAACCAGAAGCAATTAAAGGTCGATACGACGAATCCACTTGTTCCATCACATTCATCGCAATCGGAAATTCCGTGTCGGCTGGATTAAAATAAATAACATCATTTATTCTTTCAGCTGGAACCGCCTTCAAGCATTCTTCAGCAAATTCACCATGCGGATCAACAATCGCCACTCCACTTCCATTTTGAATATCCTGAATAGCCATATTTTGAACTAAATTAGTTTTTCCCATTCCTGTTTTTCCGACAACATAAACATGCCGACGTCGATCATCGATTTTGATTCCAAAGGTTTTTTCGGAATTTCTAAAATTAGTTTTGGCGAAAAAATTAATTTGATTAACCACTTTGACGATATTTAAAATTAGATATTATATATAGTATAATCGAAAAATAAATAGTTTGAAATAAAAGATACAAGCACACAAGAAACAAACAAATCTCAAATTATAAATTAAAAATTTCAAACTTTTTATTTCTTATTTTTTCAGTTTTAGAAATAATCGCTGATAAAATACTTATTAATTCTTAATTTTCTTGTTTTAGATCTTTGAGTTTTGGTTTTATTTCCAGATTAACTTCAGTTATTAATTCTAACCAATATCTAGTTTCTTTAGCTTCTTTTCTGGAAATTCTTAATCTATGGGTAAAAGCCTTTTCGGTCTGTTTTGAATTTTTAATTTGAGATTTTTAATTTACTTGCTTCTTGTGTCCTTGTATCTTGTGTCCTTTCTGACTTAATTTATTTGTTTCTTGCTTGACTCGCCATAGCATTAGCGAAAGCGGTTGTCCTTGTCTTACGTCCTTCAAATTAACTTTCTTCAAAAGGCAGATTAGACGGAGCTTCACCTTTTTTAGCCTCAATTCGATTAAGCGCTCCGGAAACAACATTCATTGTTGGAAAATGATAGAGAGTGGCTAGTTCTTCAGCAGTTAAAATATAGGAAATTCCAGCTCGATCAATTCCTCGATAATCATTAACGATTTTTCGTTGTCGATATTGCAAACGAGTAGCTTGAAAATGATAATTAGCAAAAGTTTTAGTTCGATTATCTGGAACAAAAGAATTTAAATTATTATCATTAAATTGTTTTAATGAACCCATAAAACCTCCCACCCCAGTGGCTTTATTGAAAGAATTTCGCTTTCCAATATAGACAAACCGCAAAGTGGTTTTATAGGCCACTCGAGCCAAACTGTTTTTGATAGCTTTTACTACATCTTGTTCTCCTGGAGGAAGCTTGTTAATATTAAAACCCTCCTCTGGATCACCACCACTTTCAGCCAAAAAATCTTCAATAATTTTTTTCATTGCCACATTGGCTTGAGGAACCCAATCAGGTTCATTCTTAGGACTAAAAATAATCTGAAACCAAATTCTTTCATCTTTACCCAGTTTGTTCATCACTTCGACCATCGAGGCTAAAGGATCGATAGCTTCCCCAGTGATATCATCTTTGAACTCCCGATGCGATCTAATTGGTACGCAATCTTCTTTCAAAAGTTTCAGAACAGAACCCCAAACATCCCAATCTTTATTAGGAATATTTTTTGGAGCATCTTTAGTGTAATCCTCTCCTTCTCTAATTTCCGCTTCGGGATATTGAGCGTAAATTAAAGATTCAAATAAATCTCTCCCCATTTTGGGGCATTTGAAGAAAAATCGCACTCCATGTTCTCCATCTCCCACAATGTCGCAAGAAAAACGATCTTGACCCACTCGCCAACCACAATAAGTTTCAAAAAAATTTGGTTTACTCCAAGTATGTAGCCCAGTGAAAACGCTTTCCATGCTTTTTGGACTTTTTTCAATCCCCGCCGGCGGAATGATTTGAAGCCAAACATAATCGCTACTTTTTCCTCCTCTGAAAGTCGTCCAGCGATACTCTCCCCAAACTCGATCATAAAGAGCCCAAATTGGAACAGGAAGCATAAACCACCAAGCGCTTTTAATAATTCGCCAAGCATCACTCAAGGCTTCATAATCACCAGAACTAATGAAAATATAGACCGCAACAGCCAAAAGAATTCCTAAGGCTATTAGAAAATACAAAAAATAATAATATTCTTTATCTGGATTTTTATTAAAAACCCCCATTTTATTTTTATTTAAGGGTTAATGTTTTTTTATTTTCTTCAATCATATTAATCGATTGTTTTTAATTTTTTGTTTTTAATTTTTAATTTTTAATTTGCCCCAAAAGGATAATCTTCGAAAATTTGTTTCCTATTTGTCTCGACGTATCCCTGCCTACCGACAAACAGTTTTGAAAAAAGCGGGCGTCCTCGTATCTTGCATCCTTTTAAAATTTATTTTAACAAATATTTGCCTTCACCATTTTTAATAAAATAATTTTGATTAGCTAAATTAACTAAAATTGTCGTTCGCTTGACTTCTTTTCGACTAAAAACATATTCCACAATTTCATCAATTGAAAGATGATTCTTCCTTTCTTTAAACAAACTAACAATTATTTCTCGAACCGTTCCGCCTTTCAATCCCCATTCGCTCAAACCATAAACGCCCCGACCCACCAAAACAAAACGATCATCTTTGATTAATTCGTTGTGAACAGTTTGCGGAAGTGATCTTTTATAAGCCCAATAAATATTGATATTATCAGTAATGTGTGTAAAATGAAGTGGTTTATTTTTCTTTTTCAAAACCAAATAAGCTTTTTCCTTGTTGCCTCTTTCGGAAACTGATCGCCAATTTTTAATACCCCATTCTCCCAATAAATTTCGTTTCAACTGCTTATCGATTAGCAAGAACATTGTCAACTTTTTATCGCCCGTTTCATCAGAAAACAATTCGCTCCATTCAGATTCAAAAATTAACTTCTTTATATCTTTAAGTTTAATTGATTTTTTAATTTCATTCAACTGATTAATCACAAATTGATCAACTTCATTAATACTCTTTTTATCAATTCCATTTTTAAACACCCAAAAACTATGATTTTTAAGAGTGGCTTTATTAAAAACCAATTTTGAACTGCAATTTAAAATTAACATCAATTTGTTTTTATCAATTTGATCCAAATTAAAAACCAAAGATTCGCTAATCACATTTCCTATCGCCAAGCCACCATTATTTTCAATGATTTTTTCAATTTTTTCCAACATTAAATCGAAATCCTCATTTTTCTTAGATTTCTTCAGCTGTTTCAAAGCACTGGCTTCAATTTGTCGAACTCGTTCTCGAGTAATTTTTAGTTGTTTACCAATTTTGCTCAAAGATTGCTTTTTTTCTTCAGCCAAACCAAACCTAGCTGATAAAACATCAGCTGATCGTTTGTTGACTTTTTTCAACAAAAACTCTGAAATCTCATTGATAGACTCTTTTTTGATACTATTCATTTTTAAAATCAGATTAACAAGACTATTTTTTAAATAATTTTTTAAATAATTTTTACTAAAAAATCCTTTAAAAAACGGCCTTTGGATACAAATTAATTATTTTTTAACTCTTTCAACCATAACACAAATTTCAGACTGTGTCAATGCTGAATTGTTTTAAAAATCAATTTAGCCTTTTTTAAAACTCGAAAAGGCTTAAATAAGCCTTTAATTTTAGTCTAAATGCAAAATCCTTTTTTGAAAAATATTAACAAATTTTCCAATTAAATTTAAT
The DNA here is from genome assembly GCA_002352465.1 of Patescibacteria group bacterium UBA2773. Lineage (GTDB taxonomy): Bacteria > Patescibacteriota > Minisyncoccia > Moranbacterales > DUUL01 > UBA2773. The sequence continues at coordinate 10,495 of DEIN01000002.1, read as the reverse complement.
TGCTAACCCCGTTTTTTAAACTTCCAAGATTTTCTTAATTTTACACATCGGTCACCAACGACAACAGAATTAAATCGTCTTGAATTAACTTTTAATTTAATTATTTTACCCTCAGGCGTTTCAAAAATTAAAATAAGTTTTCGATTAAATTCTGGAGAATAATCACTATCATCAATATTGCTACTACGTTTTTCTCTAATAATTTTTTCTTTCAACACGCCCTCCCACGAATAAAGCCATCGTCTAACTGCCAAAAAAACTAACAAGACAATTAGAATGAACAAAATTCCAAAAGCAATAATTATTTCGTTCATAGTTTTAAATAATCTATTATTCGTAATAATAGCAAAAAAATCACCTTTTATCAAACACTAAATTTTTTAAAAGTAAAAACTAAAAAAGTGATCCTAAGAGTCACTTTTCTATTTAAATTTGACGAAATAAAAAATTGCAATAAACTGTTTTGGTTTTTGATATTTTATCATTACTCTCGTTCTAAATTAACCTTACATTTAGGACATTTTAAATCCATACAAGGAATTCCTGTTTGGTGGGGAATTTTATAACCGCATTTAGGACAAATACACTTGCCATCTGGTCCCTTACCTTGCCAACTAAAACTTTTTCCGAAAGCAGGCTGATAGAAACTACTTTCAATTTCGTGGCTAACAATCTGAATCACCACATATTGCAAACTTTCAATTCCTTCTATCAATTTCTCTCTTAAGGTATCAGAAATTTGAGTAGCTTCCTTTATTTTTAAATTGCTTGCTAGTTTTATTTCCAAATTAGCTGTCACAGCTGAACCTTTTTTCTGGGTCTTAATACTCATCACTTCAATTTTTTCCTTTTTAGCAATTGATTTAATTTTATTTTCAATTTCTTCTCCCGCCGAAACATCCAACAAAGAGCCCATCGATTCTTTCCCAATTGAAATAGCTTCTTTGGTTATATACAATCCCATCAAAATTGCCAAAAGTGAATCAGCATAAATCCAATAAGGGGTCAAAAACAAACCGCCCAAAATTGCTAAAGACGTATAGACATCCAACTTCGAATGCACTCCGTCAGAAAGCAAACTTAGCGAATTTTCTTTTTTACCATAATAAGTTTTAACTCTGGCCATTATCTCATTCACGACACTAGAAACAATCATTACTCCGAAAGCTAAATAACCAATTTTAATTTCAGCCGGTTTGAAAAAATTAATAAACGCATCATAGACAATGCCAATTCCTGTCGCCAGAATAATCAACATAATCAATACGCCCCCTAAAACTTCAAATTTATAATGTCCGTAAGGATGCTTCTTATCAGCTGGTTTTCCTGACATTTTTATACTCACGTAACTTATCAACGAAGAAAATATATCAACAAAAGAATCAATCCCAGCGGCTAAAATCGCAGCCGAATTAGAAAAAATACCGACAAAAATTTTGCCTCCAGCTAGCAAAGCATTTACAACTATTGATAAAATTGCAATCTTTTCTTTCATTTTGCTATTTTTTAATTTGATTAATTTGCTTAATAATATTTTGAAATAATATTTTATATTCCAGATTAGTTTCAACTACTGGCTTCATCTTAATCATCGCATCAACAAAATCTCGGCTATAAGGAATTTTGGAAATAACTTTAACCTTTTTTTTCTGAGCAAATTTTTCAATTTTTGCCACAAATTTTTTATTCAAATCCCACTTGTTTATAATAATACCATAATCTATTCCAAAGTGTTCAACTACTTGCAGAACTCTTTGTAAAGCACGAAAAGCTGTTGGTGTTGGTTCAGTCACCGCTAAAATATAATCGTTTCCTCTAATCGAAGCAACCACCGGACAACCTATTCCTGGTGCTCCATCCACAATCAAATAATCAGCTTTTCTTTCAAAGGCTATTTTTTCCGCTCTTTCTTTAACCACACTCACTACTTTTCCGCTACCAGACTCTCCCATTTCTACTTGACCAGAAATAATTGGAAAACCATATCTTGTTTGCCCTTCCCCAATCGTAGCATTTTTCACCTTCTCTAAAGTAATTCCTTCTGGACACAAAAGCCGACAAACACCACACCCTTCACATAAAAATTTATTTATTCTTGGCAATTGCTTTTTTTCATCCCAAGAAATAGCCGAAAAAGCACAATTATCAACAATTTTTTGACAATCTTTGGCATTTTTATTCACAAAAGCCTTAAAATTAGTAGAAATTTTTTGGAGATTTTTCAATTTTTTCATTCCAAAAAGCAAAGCCAAATTAGACGCATCTACATCGCAATCTGCAGTCACTATCCGATTTTTTTGAGATAACAAAACCGCCAACGAAGCAGAAATCGTGCTTTTGCCAACGCCCCCCTTACCTGATAAAACAGTTATAGTTTTCATTTTTTTATCCATTTAATTATTTTTTCAATAGCTTGATGCTCAATCGGATTTCCAGCACAATAATTTTTCTCAATCTCTTGGCTATAGGGAATTTTAGCAATAATTTCCGTTTGATGTTCTTTTACTACTTTCTGAACAATATTTTCCAATCCAATATTAAAACGATTAAGAATTACTTTTGTTTTTACTTTTAATTTTTCAGTAAGCATCAAGATTAGATCCAAATCATGCGCACCAAGTGGAGTTGGTTCAGTAACTGCCAAAGCCAAGTCACTCCCAGAAAGAGCTGCAATCACTGGACAATGCGTACCAGCTGCCGTATCAATAATAATATAATCGAAATTCTTTATATCTTTTTCCATTTCTTTTTTCACCGCATTTACCACCAGACTAGATTCCTCAACACCTGGTTTCATTCTACCCGAAAGAACAGTCAAATTGGCTTTTTTAGCAATAAAAATTTCCCCAATAATTTGCTTAGACTCACTAATAGCTCTCGTCGGACAAACAATTTTACAAGCTCGGCAACCGATACATTGATCAGCAATAAAAATCGGATTTCTTCCTTTGGTAAAAACAATAGCCTGTTCTGGACAATTTTGTGCACATTTTCCACATTGAATACATTTCTTAAAATCAAAAGCTGGAATCATACTTTCAACATCAGCTAATTTTTCCAATTTCATTCCCAATAAAAGATCATCACCCGGACAATCAACATCGGCATCAATTAACAAAACTTTTTTATCTTTAGCCAAGACAGTTGCTAACGCCACTGCTATCGTAGATTTGCCTGTTCCCCCTTTGCCTCCTGTAATTGCAATTTTCATTTTTTCTGATTAGCATTATTATTTTTCAGAATAATTTTTTGACCATAATAATTTAAACCATTCCGACTAAACCACCCTCAACAATTAACCTATCTATTTTAATTTTAATTTTCATTTTTTATGTTCTTCACAAACATCTTCTGCTGTTGCTTTTTTAAGTTTATCGTTTTTCCACTTTTCAAAAATCCCTCCAACAGTTTGAGCGACATCACAATAAATTTCAATTCCTAATTCCTTACACAAAGTTAAAGCTCGTGGACCAAGTTCATGACATAATAAAATATCCACTCCATGTTTTTTTATTAATTCAGGTGGAAGTCCAGCCCCCTTCATATGTCTACTGGTATTATCAATAATTTCCAATATTTTTCCATTTTCATCAACAAAAGTATAAGTATTACATCGACCAAAATGTTTAGCTATTTTTTCTCCTAATCCTTGACGACCATCGGTCGGGATAACAATTTTCATAAATTATTTATTATTTTTAGCAATAAAACTATCTATAGCCTCCTTAATTGAACCATCTGCATTATAAACTTCAATTTTAAATTGCTTAAGAACATCATCGGCTTTCGGTCCAATATTTTTAGCAATAACTGTTTCTATTTTTTCATCCACCATCAATTGAGAAGTAGCAATTCCCGCACCACTTTGTTGACTTTCGTTTTCATTTTTTAACACTCCTGTTTTGATAATTTTCCCATCTTCTATTTCTACGATTATAAAATAAAGACAACGACCAAAAACATCCGCCACTTGCGAATCTAAACTATCGCCAACAGAACTAATTGCAATTTTCATAATTTTAAAAATATTAATTGATTAATTTAATTTTTTATTTTACTTTAATCCTATTTTATCACAAAACTGTGATTAAAAACAGTCCTATTTTGAATAAAAATTTATTTTTTTACTCATAATCTTCAGGTAAGTAATCAATTACGTAAATTCAAATAAACCTTAATTCTAATTCTTCTTTTACTTTTTGCCAATTAGGAAATTTACGAGTCAACAGTTGAAAAAATTTTTTGTCATCAATTTACCGCTATCTTTTTATTATCCTTTCTATAATATTAATATGTCTCCTAATAACATCAAGATAAACCAACCCCCCTATCATACCACACCCCAAAAAATATCCTAAATTGGATTTTACACCACACAAGTTCGGAAAAGACAGCCTAGGATTAAAACTTTTTTTGAGGAAAAAAATGAAGATATCGAGATTCCGAATATTGAATACCTCGATTATTTAAATAAAAACATTATATTTTGATAAAGCGTTCTTCAATTCTGAAATACTATTTTTTTGACAATTATATTGAATAGTATTGCCACCCAACGAATTAAATGGTTTTAAGTTTTTTTCTTGATCATCGATAAACAAACATTCTTCAATCGAACAACCAGATCTTCTAACAACTTCCTCAAAAATTTTCTGGTCAGGTTTTCTTAATCCAACCTTAAATGATAAAACTTTTTAAAGTAGTTCAAAGTCAACCAAGCTAGGACTAAACAATAATAAGACTTATTAAAAATAAAATTAAATACAACAAAGGAAGATATACTAAAATATAATTTTTATTTTTCTTTACATTTAAAAACCCAGCAATTATTCCAGTAATCAAAGAAACAGGGAGAGAACTTAAACTGATTATTAGAATATATTTTTCAATACTATCATCAAAAATTGCAGCTCCAACTACCCAAACACAAACAAAAAGTCAGAACCAAAAAAAGGCCTTTTAAAGGCCTTTTTTGGTTCTATTCTCAAAATGCACGGGTGGAGGGAATCGAACCCCCGTTAAAGCTTTTGGAGAGCTTCGTATTACCACTATACGACACCCGCATGATCAATTAACAATAAACAATTAACAGTTAGTAATGACCGAACTTCTGGATTCCCGCCTCCGCGGGAATGACATAGTCAAATTTTTCAATGAATCAATTTCTTAAACAATATAACACATTCCTAGAAATAAGAACACAAATTTTAAGGACACAAGATACAAACAAATCAGAAATTGAAAAACTCAAATTAAAAACGAAAAACCTTCGGTTTTAAAAAAATTGATATTTTTAATTTCTAATTTGGAATTTGTTTGTTTCTTGTGTCCTTGTATCCTTGTGTCTTAAAAAACTTTAGTTCTCTACTTTAATTCCCATCGATCTTGCTGTTCCAGCCACAATTTTGCTAGCTGCTTCAATATCATTAGCATTCAAGTCTGCCATTTTAGTTTCAGCGATTTCTTGAATTTGTTTTTGACTAACAGCTCCCGCTTTATCAGTCAAAGGATTGGCAGCTCCTTTTTTAATTCCAGCGGCTTTTTTTAAAAGTTCTGAAGCCGGTGAAGTTTTTAATTTAAAATCAAAACTTCGATCTTCATAAACACTGATTTCCACTGGGATCAAATCCCCTTGCATTTCCTTAGTAGCGTTATTAAATTGAAGACAAAAATCTTGAATATTCAAACCATGTTGCCCTAAAGCAGGACCAACCGGAGGCGCTGGATTTGCTTGTCCGGCTTTTATTTGAAGTTTAATAACTGTTTTCACTGTTTTTTCTGCCATTTTATTATTATTAATTTAATAAATCTTATTTATAATTAATCCATACATCAAAAGTTTGTTGGTTTGAGTGCAGTTCGAGGAGAATCCGAGCACCGAGCGAGATGAACTTAATGGTTCATCGAGCGAGTAGTGCAGGAGTCGACAAAGAAATGTGCCAAACCAGCGAACTTTCTCTAGATCTTTTTTATTTGGAGAAAGTCAAGCTCCACGGGCGTTTCTCTTCCAAAAATATTCACCAAAACACTCACCTTCCCTCGATCAATATCCATGCTTTCAATTTTGCTATCATAGCCCTTGAAAGGACCATCCACCACTTTAATAATTTCTCCAATCTCAACATCAACATTATATTTTGCTTCATCTTTTTTATCTCGTTTTTCAATAACTCCCATTTCTTTTGGATCAACAGGAGTTGGAGTTGTTCCTAGTCCAATAAAACCGGTAACATTAGGAGTATTCCGAACAACATACCAAGATTCATCAGTCACATCCATTTCAACTAAAACATATCCAGGAAAAATCTTTTCTTCAACAGTGCATCGTTTTCCATTTTTAATCTTGATTTTCTTTTCCTTGGGAACCATTACTTTGAAAATCTTTTCCTGCATTTCCATCGATTCAATCCGTTGTTCCAAATTTCGCGCTACATTATCTTCATAACCGCTATAAGTGTGAAGAACATACCAAGCTCTACCTCGATTTTGAACTTGCTTTGCCATATTATCAAATTTATTTATTAAAAGTATCTTTGTAAAAAACTTTATCTATACAATGAGTTCCCCTACTCCCACTGAAAAAAGCAAATCCAACACGCCCAAAAACAAAGCTGTTGCTAAACTAACCCCAATCACAATTCCAGTATATTTAATAGTCTGGTCCTTGCTGGGCCAACTTACTTTTTGAAGTTCTGCTCGAGCTTCCTTAACAAAACTTATAATTTTATTCATTGGATTTTAAAATAATGCTTTATTTTTTCAGTATTTAAAAACAGCCTTTCGGCTAATTACTATCGAGTCTATTATACAACTAGATTGACCAGTTGTCAAATCCAGACACCAATTTCTTAATTTCAATTCTATTTTTCCGACTCTTATCTATCACTAATTATTCCATAAAAATTCACTAAATTATCAGAATGAAAAATGTTAGTCTCAGGTTTGATTTCAACCTTTGTCACCTCGTTCATATTATAGTCAGAAGGAAAAGGCAAATTAAAATCTCGTTGTTCTTTGGAACGAATTGTGTTTAGCACTTGAGAATTAGTAGCCAAAAGACGATTTTGCTCATTTCTCAAGACCACTTTAATCTTAATAGTTTCACAATCAATTGGGCTTTCATTGATCAACGTTCCCGTCACCCGATAAAAACCGCTGGGGTCTTTTTGAAAAGAATTAGAAAATTCAGTCATAATGGTTTCTAATCGTGGATTTTGTTGTTGTGCGGTAAATTTTTTCCAAATTACTTCACCCAACTCTACTTCAACTTTAGCTAGATCAGTTGGCGCTTCAAGTTCTTGCGCTAAAAGATATTTTTCTTGTTTGGGCAAAATAAAGTCCTTAAACCAGGCCGTTTCTCCAATAATTTGATTATTTCGATCAAGATATTTTAGCTTATAGCGAAGAATTGAAGCCCCAAAAAAACTATTAGGATTTTCAATTGTCGCTACTACATCAAATTTATCAGTAGCCGTATCAACCCATTCGATTTTCTTTACGCTAAGCTCTTGAATCTCAAAAGTTTCTTCACAAGGACTACAAGGACCACCGCAATCGATTTTTTCTTCTAATTGATTTTTGATCCCATCGTCACAAGTAGCCTGCGGTTTTAGAAAAAAATAAATACCACAAATAACGGCACCAAGTAAAGCTGCAAAAATTAACAACACCAAATTTCTTTTGATATCTCTTGCTTCCATTTTTTATTAAATTTCTAATTTATATTTAAACAATACCAGAAATTATTAAAAATTACAAATTAAAATAATTGCTAAAGTTTGTGTTTTAATTCTAATTTTTTAATCTTGGTTTTGACGGCTTTTTCAAAATCAATATTATGCATTTTGGTTAAAATTGCCAACAAAATAAAAACATCTGCAAATCCATCATTTAAATTTTCTTGGTCTAATTTTTTGTTTCTTAGCTTTGGACGATTAAGAGCTCTTGTTAGTTCACCGATTTCTTCCATTAATTGAGTAAAATTGAGCTGAGGATTTCGCTTAATTTGATATTTTTTATCTATTTTTTCAACAATTTCAGCTGATGTTTTTTTGAAAATCTTTTATATTCATATCTATAATTTTAATTTATTTTTCCAAAAACCACTAGCTTTTTTGTAATCTATTTTACATTGCTCATAAATACGTTTTCTATTTTCAACACCTTCAGTCTCTACATTGTCAAAAGCAAAGCCATGCTCATATAAAAAACGAAAATTTTCTCTTAAATCTGAGACAGGAAAAGATCCAATGAAATTTTTAGCGTCAACTGAACCATAATGCTTAATTTCGCCCAAAGAATAAGAACTATTAAGCAAAAAAAAATGTTTTCCAGCCTCCAATTCTTTTAAAACACGCCGAGCAATTATTTCTTTCCACGCCTTTCCGCTTACTATATATTTAAAATAATAGTCTTCTATGCGTTGCTTTTTTTCTAATTCAAGTTCATCAAATGAATATTCATCTGCCAATACTATTTGACCAATATCCATTGGGGTTACAATAGTTCGTTCATCATCTAATAAATTTGTTGAAAATTTAGAAACAAATTTTCCATAGCAATGACCCCTGTCAGACATTCCCCAATTTAAAAAAACGTATTTCGTTAAACCCAAGCTTCTATCGCTTTTATACGAATGTCCTCGATGATCATTCGGCAATTCATCCAAAGGAATAATGTCCGAAACCCCTTTCGCAATTTGCTCATTAGATGAAGTATGAATCAAGGGTATTTTTGTTAAAATATTTTTTATTTTATCCACCCTTTCTTTTTGAATTTCTGTTAAATCTCTAATCATCTCGGGATAATTTTTTACATTTTTTTGAATACTATCAGCACTCACTAAACGAGACAATTCTGACGGTAAATAAACCTCATTTTCATCTTTAAACTTTTCTGCTTTATTTTTTCCATAGTCTTTACTTGGAATTCTTTCCATCATTATTTTTATCACTGAATTAATTATATTTTCATTCTAACTAAATATGAACAAATAGACAAACATAAAAAACCGCTTGGACGGTTTTTGTAAAATTACATCGTATCGAAATTTGAATTCATGGTTCTTGGCATCGACCTACTCTCACCGGTAAAGGCTACCATCGGCGCAGACAGTCTTAACTGCTGAGTTCGAGATGGAATCAGGTGTTACCCCGTCGCTATAAATACCAAGAACTATAAATTCAAATATTAAATAATGTAAATGTACTGAAATTTTTCAAATATCTTTTTTTAAAAAAATATTAAATTAATTTTCAATTAGAAAGCTTTGATTACTGGAGCTGAAAATAATAGCACAAAAGCACAAAATATCATCACTCCGAATATCATCAAAAACAATTGAAACGTGCTATTTTTAATCATATTTTCAGGAATTTAAATCGAAATTAAAAACACCCCCTATTTGACAAAATAAAACCTTTTACGACTGAAAATAGTCGATTGGGTTAAATTTTAAATCGCATCTTTTCTAATTTTGTAATATAACTAAAGTCTAAACTTTTTCAGTTTTTAAATCAAGGTTTTTACAAACCTAAATCAATCACTGTTAATTGCCAGTCGGAATCTCATTAATAACCACATTAGAAACGCGAACGTTTTAAAATGATTATCAAAGAGAAAAAGTGGGTACTCCTAAATTTATTAGTATTCCTCGGCTCAATGCATTACTGCACTTACACCTAGAACCTATCAACCTGGTCGTCTACCAGGAAATTTTGTTCCGATAAATCGGAACGGTTGTCTTATCTTGGAGTGGGCTTCCCGCTTATATGCTTTCAGCAGTTATCCCTAACCAACATAGCTACCCAGCAGTGCACTTGGCAGTGACAGCTGGTACACCAGAGGTTAGCTCTTTCCGGTCCTCTCGTACTAGGAAAGAATCTCCTCAAACAACAACGCCTACGGCAGATAGAGACCAACCTGTCTTACGCATGTACACTCAATTAAATGTCTCTAAATTTAATTGTGATTCACATATTACTATGTGCATTGGACTATAACTCCTTCCGATTAAAAACAATCGGAGGCTAACGTTTAGTCTCTACGGGTGTCTGTCATAAATTAGATAAGAGGTCCGAGTCACAATAACATTCATTGTGACTCGGACAATTTTGATTGGACCTTGGTATTTCATTCTCTCGAAGGAGAACGGCCATGCAGGTCAAAAAGTTAATTTGATTCTAGCGACGTCTTTTCTAGAAACAAACCAGAGCTTTCACCCTTATCTAATTTACAACAAAACTTCCCTCGGTATTGTCCACAATCTCTTGTTAGGATTTCACCGATATTAGTTAGCTTCTCATTTATCATTGCTGATAAATGCCGCCATAATGATGTCTTGTCTTGTTCTCGGGTTCAAACAGTACAAGAGTCAAAAGTTTATAAAGTTAAGAAAGTTTACAAAGTTAATTCTTACAAATTTTACTTTAAAAACTTTTTACTTTTTACTTTCTAACTACTGTACGGTTTGAACCCAGCTCGCGTACCTCTTTAA
>DEIN01000007.1 GCA_002352465.1 Patescibacteria group bacterium UBA2773 | reverse complement strand
AAATAATAACAAAAAACAAAGGTTTAAGTTAGGCGGAACAATCTCGTATTTAAAGTCGCACTAATCTTATAAAAGCCCGTTATATAAAATGGCGGATTTCAGGTTTGAATTACAAGGTATGAATAATCGAAGAGTTTAATTTTTACTCAAATTAGTGTAAATAATATCTTAAACAATAAATTATTAGAATAATGAAAATAATTAAATATCTCTGTTATATTTTTATATTAATATTAGTGGTTAATTGCAAAACTAAAACAGAAAAAAATGAATCTATTATTTATGTTTATGACTCTATAAAAAGCGGTAATTATTTTGAGAAAGGATTAAAATACTATAATAACTATATTTTTTCAGAAAATTTAAAAGTACTTGATTCTTCAATATATTATCTAAAAAAATCTATTGCATATAATCGTGAAAATATAGGTAGCTATGAATTGTTAATTACTGTTTTAAATTTAAAAAACGATTTTGAAAGCATAGAAAAAGTGATAAATGATGCTTTGAAATATACTAATCAAACTGCCTATTATACAGCTGCAAAAGGAGCTATTAAGAATAAACTTAATCAAAATGATTCCGCACAATTTTATTTTAGTTTAGCACTTGAAAAATATTATAACAAAGAACAAAATTTAGGAATCAAAAATCAAATTATTACCATTTTATATGAAATGGGAAACAAAGAAGAGTCTTTAAAAGTAATAGATGAATGTATCAAGGAATATCCTAGTGATAGTTTAGTCTTGAATATGTATAAAAAGATGATAATTAATGACCAAATTGAAAGATAGTAAACTCTAATAATGATAAATTAAAGCTAAACAGAAAAATTTTACGCTTTGTTTAATCATAAGGCGGATTGATTTTCAGAATAAAAAAAATAGTTAGAATGAAAAACCACTTTATATAACAACTTATAAAATTTATGCTTACATTTAAACTAAATAACGAACCGACAAACATCCAACAAACGATTTACAACGCTCGAAAAATCTCCGATTTTCCAAACGCACAAATCTTATAAAAACAAGTTACCCAACATTTACCAAAAATGCTACGACAGATTAACATTCAACTCATTGACAAAATAAAAAAGCCCATAGAAGGCAACCGAATTTTGAATGGAGTAATGAATGTTTTAGTAATTATTCTTTTTCCTATAATTTTGATTGCTGGAATTATAATAATGGTGTTTGTTGGAATATTTGCTTTTTTCCAAAAACTATTATCTAAACCCAAAACTAAATTGGAATTAGGATTAGAAACTGAATCGACTAAAGTTGAGCAATGGAATATTTTGACAAACTTCAGCGGAATAAATATCTATCAAAAATATGTTAGTGAAATCCGATTTGGACCAGCATATCTGAATTTGAAAAGTGAACCGAAAATTGATTTTTTAGAGAGTAAGTTGTTTGGAGATTGGTTCTTTACTTATTCCAATGGAATTTTACTTCAACAATGGAATTCGACCGAAAAGCCAAATACAAATCTGATTTTTATCGGAATTGACAATCGTGAAGTACAAGTTTTGGAAAAAAATATTCCTTCCTTAAATTGGAAAATTGTAGAAACAAAAGATAAAACTTTGGAATTGAATTGTGATAAAGGAAAAGAAGTTTTGACTTATAAAATAGAAATAAAAAACGTTGGGTAACACCGTATATAATTTATTGCTAGTTCTAGCCTACTTACGAAAATCCTCGCGGATTTTCTATTCGGTTTTTATTTGCTAAATTAGGTGCTTAAAACACGCAACAAACCATATACAAACACGTTGGCATTTATGGCGGATTCAACTCAGATTTGATAAAAGTTTATAAAAACACAAATTTTAGAAAGCGGAGAAATCTCGAATTTTGGAAATGAAAAGGAAAGGATTTTCAGAACGGAATTATTTTCTGAGTGAACAGATTTTAGAAATGAATCGTACAGGTTTTGAGAAAAGAAACGTGAAAAAATATCGGAATGAGAAATGAATCGCACAGAATTTGAGAAATGACACGTGAATGAAAAACGGAATGAGAAATGACACGTAAAAAATTGCAAAAAGAAACGTAAAAATTAAAGAGAAAAAAAAGGAAAAGTTTTAAGAAAGGAATAATTCCCAAAGACAAATTTCAGAAGCTAGAAAATGAAAAGGAGGAATTAATCAGAGTGAATAAGCCACAAAAAGCCAACAACTCATAAAATTTATGCTTACATTTAAACTAAATAACGAACCGACAAACATTCAAAAAACGATTTGCTACGTTTGAAAAATCTCCGATTTTCTAGTCGCACAAATCTTATAAAAAACCGTTGGGGCTAATATGACAAAAAAACAATAAATTACTATGATTGAATTGATTAAAGAAAATTATGAATGGCTTTTTAGCGGTTTGGGCGTAGCCCTTTTTATTTTTATCGCTAACAAATTATCAAACAAGAACTCCAAATCTCGGAAAGTTCTATCAACAAATAAAATTTCCAATAACAATAATAACACTAACAAGGTAATTATTAATAATTTTGGTCAAAGCTCTAAATCAGAAGAGATTACAGATGAAAATCGAAAAAAAGATAATACAAGAATACTTTTTATTGATGATGAGCATACAAAATTTAAAATGGTTTCAATTTTAAAGAAGGCTGGTTGGAGAAATACGAAATCCATTAAGGATATTACTGATTTAGATGACGCAAAAGCGTGTGAATCTGATATAATTTTTGTTGATATAAATGGAGTTGGAACAACCCTTTTTGAAGATCAAGGTCTTGGGTTAGCCTCTGCATTGAAAAAAAAATATCCAAACAAAACGATTGTATTGTATTCAGATGAAACAACAGGAGATAGATTTCACAAGGCATTACGAGAAGTTGATGATTGTTTACCTAAAAATGCAGAACCATATCAATTCATAAACCTCATTGAAAATTCTACGAAATGAATCATTTCTCAATTTCCACACCTGAAAATGAGTTAGTTTTATCAAACTTAAAACCTAAATGTAAAGATTGTTTAAAGACCTGTGACACAATTGGTAGTATTATCAAATGTCCACTTTACAAAGAGAAAAGAAGAATTGGGCTAATTACAAATACAAAAAATATAAGTTTTCTATGTTGTAATAAAACAAAGACAACCAAATTGTTTAGAGAAAAATTAGAAGCTCTATCTTATGCTTATTCAGATTTAAAAGAAACCAAATTAGTTTTCGAACAAAACATAAAAAACACAGAACAAAAAAGAATAAATAGATTAATACATAACTTAACATCTATTAACGCTCATAATATTCAAGAAATATATGATTTAGTTCCTCAAGAAATTCTGACAAGAAACATAAATGAACAATTGGAGCATATTGAAAAAGAGATTCAAGAGAACCCTAGAGAGGCTGCAATGATGTTTATCCGAATGGCTAAACATAATATTCATATGAAATCTGAATTTTCTATTTATAAAAAACTTGATAGAGCCAATCCGACTTTTGATAAACGACCTCATCCAATTCACAAAGTTTTAATGAATGTCCTTCATACCTTTTTCTCTGATTTTTCAGATAAAAATGTATATGTAAACGTAGGAGAAAACAAAAGCTTTATACTTTGCGATTATGAGGCAATACAAGTAGCTTTATATCATATTATTGAAAATTCAGCTAAATATGTAAAACCCAACTCTCGTGTTGATGTTTTATTTAAAGAATATGGCGATAAAGTCGAGTTAAAACTTATTATGAATAGTTTATACATTGAACCTTCTGAATTTGAAAAAATATTTAGTGAGGGATACTCTGGGAAAGAGGCAAAAAGAGCTTATAAAAACGGAGAAGGAATAGGTTTGTGGAGAGTAAGACAGATGTTGAATCTTAATGACGCTACGATTGAAATAACTGCTGGAACTGAAATTGAAAAACTTATGGGATTTAGGTTTTCGGATAATGAAATTGTACTTCAATTCAAAAAATACTAGCCCCAACAATAGGTATAAAAAATTGCTAAATTCAATAAAATAGAATGTTTCTAAAACATAAATAAACTAAATTTAAACATCGGAAAATTACGTTTTCAAAAACGCAACTTTCCATACCTTAAACCGTTAACCACAATAGTGCTAGAGGAAAATTCAGAATTTTAAGAAAGAAAGATATTCCATTGGAAAATCGGTGGATTTTTAGATAAATGCTGAGATTTGATTTAACCTTTTTTGGGAACTAAACGCAAGAGAGATTTTAGATTTAATTGACATATTTGAGTTTAGGGAAAAATTAGTTTTTTAAGAGAACTATTTCGTTAGCGTTCTGTCTCGTTCAAAATCCAAAAAAGGCGTAGTTTAATAAACCAATGTACCAACCTAAATGCAATAAAGGTTTTTAGTTATTTATAAATTGACTTTCTAAAAGAAAGGGAATTGAATTTTTAAAGAGGTTTAAGCTGGCATTCTGTCTCGGTTGGTAAAATGATAATCAATTAGGTTTAAAGCTGTCCAAAAGGTTAGGGCAGCCCTAAAGTGGCTAACAA
>DEIN01000009.1 GCA_002352465.1 Patescibacteria group bacterium UBA2773 | reverse complement strand
TTCCAAATATTTTTGTTGCATAATTTCATAAAAATTGGCAAAATATAGTTAATAAATGCTTATTAGTAATTTCAGTAATAATTTTACATCAAGTTCGTATAATACGCAACGAAAGGGATGATATTATGCATTCAATTTGTATAGAAACGAGTTGTGCGACATATTTTTCAATATTTTTTCTCAAATAAGGAATTTTGTTGAAGAATTTAAAAAGGAATGGAATTTTTATTTAAAGGTGGAAAAAACTAGAGCTTTCGTTATATTATAAACTTAGATTTTAATTCATAAAATAGTGGTTAATATGGTTACTACAAATTCAAAACAAATGACTACTGGTAAAGCTTTTGAATATGCTTTACTTACTGAATTTCAGGCAAAACTTCAAGATAAAACTAATGTTGAAGTAATTGAAAATTCTTCTTTTCATATCGCAAAAGGTTGTTTTGAAAATACAACAAAAATTGAACAAAGTGATTATTTGCTTACTTCTAGCTTTGCAGTTAATTTTTTAATGGATATTGAACCAAGACTTTCAAATGATATTGGTAAAAAAGATATACTTCAGCTTGAAATACTATCTGATGATCATGGAAAATCAGGAGATGTAAGAGATGTTTTAGCGATAAGACTTTTACAAAAATGGGAAATTGGTGTTTCAGCAAAAAATAATCACAAAGCAGTAAAGCATTCTCGTTTATCACATTTGATTGATTTTGGTGAAAAGTGGTTAGATGTAAAAGTTTCTAAAGAATATTTTGAAACAATAACTCCAATTTTTAAAAACCTAGAAAATTTAAGAAAAGAAAGTAATGCAACAAAAAAATGGAATGAATTAGGAGATTATCACACTACAGTATATGTCCCCATTTTGGAGGCATTTATTAAAGAACTCAAAAATCTGAACAAAGAAAATGAAGATATTTCTTCAAAGTTAGTTTCGTATTTGATAGGAAATAAAGATTTTTACAAGGTCGTTAAAAGTAAAAATACAGTAGAAATTCAAGCATACAATATAAATGGAACCTTGAATTTATCTTTTGAGAAAATAGAACCAAAATATAAAACACCAAAAGTACCTCTGCCAACAGAAATAATTGATATCAAATTTAAAGAAAACAGCAATACAACCGTTATTGTTACAATGAATAATGATTGGGTTTTGTCTTTTAGAATACACAATGCAAGCTCAAGAATAGAATCATCACTAAAGTTTGATATAAACCTTTTAAAATCACCAAAAACATTATTCAAAAACACTTTAAATATTAGCAAGGATTAATTATGAAAATAATATCATTATTTACAGGTGCAGGAGGTCTTGATCTTGGTTTTCATCAAGCTGGTTTTGAGACTATTTTTGCGAACGAATACGATAAAACTATTTGGGACACTTTTGAACATAATTTCCCTAAAATCAAACTAGATAAAAGAAGTATTATTGATTTACCTTCAAGCGATGTTCCTGATTCTATCGGAATTATTGGTGGACCTCCTTGTCAAAGTTGGAGTGAAGCAGGGGCAGGAAGAGGAATAAATGACAAGAGAGGTCAATTATTTTTTGAATACATAAGAATTTTAAAAGAAAAAGAGCCTTTGTTTTTTTTTGCAGAAAATGTTTCAGGTATTTTACTTCCAAGGCATAAAGAGGCTTTTCAAACTATTTTAAATGAATTTAAAGCTCTAAACTATAATGTTTCATATTTTCTTTTGAATGCAAATGATTATGGAGTTCCGCAAGATAGAAAAAGGGTTATTATTGTGGGCTACCATAAAAAAATGAATAAAACTTTTTCTCCTCCAAAAATAATCACTCCTAAAAAAACTTTAAAAGATGCAATTTGGGATTTAAGACTTGCAAAACCAGCCAAAGAAAAAAATTATACAAATGGAAATGATAAACTTTCTGCCTTAAATCATGAATATATGAATGGTGGTTTTTCTACTATTTATATGTCAAGAAATCGTGTAAGAAGTTGGGACGCACCAAGTTTTACTATTCAAGCAGGAGGTCGTCATGCTCCACTTCATCCACAAGCTCCAAAGATGAAATTTATTGAACAAAACAAAAGAGAGTTTGTAAAAGGAAAAGAGCATTTATACAGAAGACTTTCCGTTCGTGAATGTGCAAGAGTTCAAACTTTTCCTGATAATTTTTTGTTTAAATATGACAATGTGGCAGATGGATATAAAATGATCGGAAATGCTGTTCCAGTTGAATTTGCAAAGCAATTAGCAAGTGTGATTTATAAAGATGTTTCGGAATATTTGAGACTTCATAAAAAGCCAAAATCAGAAATGCTACATAAGAAAAAAGAAGAGAAAGTTTTTGTTTCTAAAAAGACTGAAAGAGATTTAGTTACATTTTAAAAAAGATAAATATGGAAAAATACTCAAAATTTAATGATATAAATGCTGTTTTAAAAAAAGCAAAAACAACTTTAGATTTTATTGAAAAGAAATATAATGGAGCTTTACATGATCAAGAAATTTCAGCAGAGCTTTTGGTTGAAATAAAGGATTATTTAGGAAATTTAAGATCGGCTTTAGATTATTTGAGAAATAAAGTATCAAAATACAATTTTCCTATATGCAAGACTGAAAAAGAATTTGAAAATGCTACTACTGATTTAAATGATGACTTAAAAAATGCGATTAAAAAATGGCAACCCTTTCAAAATAATCAGTGGATTGAATGGTTCAATACTTTAAATAATAAATCAAAACATATTACTTTAATTCCACAAAAGAGAAAGGAAGATGTGAGAGTTAAGGTTTCATCTCCTAATAATGGTGGTTCTGTTAATTGGGGATCTGGAGTAACTTTTGGTGGTGGAGTGAGTGTTATGGGAGTTCCAATTGATCCGCAAACTCAAATGCCTGTACCAAATAATATTGTCAAGACAGAAAAAACAATATGGGTTAGTTTTGAATTTGAACATGAAAATATACCAAATGGAATATCAGCACTACCTTTTTTAAAAGGATGTTTTGAGAAAATAACAAATATGATTACTGAAATTGAAGTTTTGATAAAACAATAAGGTGTTTTTCTTTTTCCAATTCACCCCTAACCCCTCTTGGAAAAAGAAAAACGAAAAAATAAAAACGAAAAAATAAAAATTCCAAATAATGATAAATTTCTTCAACAAAATAATAAGGAATGAAAAAATATTGAAAAATACGCTTCGGGGTCGTTGCACTTGATTTTCTTCCGTTATCACTACAGAAAATCAACCTCACACAACACAGTATATTTGGCTCGCTCGTGCCCTCGCTCGACCCATATTTGCCTCCGTTTCACTACGCAGAACATCGCATATACTAGAAACGTTGTACGAAATTAAAAAAATAGCTTTTTAAATATTAACAACTATGCCTCTAGACTTATTCTCAAAAACACCCATACCAGATGCTCTGCCCAAGGAAATGCAAAAAATAATTAATGAAATAAAAAAATCGCTTAATAAGGCAGAGTGTTTGAACAAGGTATATGAAATTCTGATTTCCAAATATAGGGGTTATCACATAAAAACATACTTAAAACTATTTGATGTTTTTAAACACGATATTGGCCTACTCTGGAACAAAAACGGATTTCTACATTGCACCAATATTAATTATGTAATGAGGACGCTATTAATTAAAAGCGATTTTTTTACAGAAGATGACATACGTTTGAAGTGGACACAAATTTGGTATATATCACCCCATCAGTATATTCAAGTTAAAGTTGATGATAGATGGGTAGATATAGACATCTGGGCATATGCCTATGGAATAAAATTTGGTGACCATTCCCAGGGATTTCATTAATTATTTTTGCCCGTTTAGCAGTCCCGCAAAGCGGGATAATGAGGCGGAAACGCTGGGCGGGATTCAATCCGCAAAATCCTCTGAATTTTGCTTAAAAAAGTTCGGATTTCGTCCAACAAGCACCACCATCTTTTTTTATCTTTTCCCTGTCAACTCCTTATATATGCAAAATACTAGAAGAATAAGTATAGTGACCCAACTACCAAACATGAATATATAACCTGATGTGTTCATAACTTCTCTCCCTGTTTAGAGACATCTTCTCGTAACATTAAACGTTACTGTTTTATAACCATATATCATAAATAGTTTGCTCTTGTGTATATTAATTCTACATTAAACATATATTTTGATCAGGAGGACAATATAAAAAATATAAATACCTATTTTCTAGTTGCTTGAACATAATTATCAACCAATTCTCTGGTTATATCTATTAAATCATCGATAGTAGTATCCAAT
>DEIN01000011.1 GCA_002352465.1 Patescibacteria group bacterium UBA2773 | reverse complement strand
AGAAACTAAGCATTGGCTAGAATTGATAACTGAAGCTAATCCAGAAATAAAACCAAAACTTAAAGATTTAAAACAAGAAAATCAAGAATTAATAAATATTTTATCGGCAATTATTTCAAAGACTGAAAAAGCCAAGAAATAAAGAATTTGGAGATTTTAATTTTTAATTTGAGATTTGTTTGTTTCTTGTGTCCTTGTGTCTTGTTTCTTCTAAAAATAAATAATTGAAAATCATAAAACTTAAATATTTGTTTAAGATAATTTTCTATACCGTTGCTTTAGTCGGTTTTTTTTGGTTGGTTGATTTTCGGGAATTTGCTTTTAAGACGATTATTCCGGAGAGGGAAGTTTCGACGGAGATTGTGGAAAATTTGGAAACGGGAGTGATTCAGAGTTTTGAGAATTTTGCAGATAAAAAACAAGGGGATTTTGTTGGAGATAATCAGGAAATTATTGATTTGGTGAATGAGGTCAGGACGGCTGAAGGGCTAGGGACGGTCAAAGAGAATTTGAAGTTGAGTTCGTCGGCGATGGAGAAAGCAGAGCATATGAGGAATAATGATTATTTTGACCACGTTTCACCACAGGGTCTGAACCCTTGGTATTTTGCTCAAAAACAAAATTATGAATATAAGTTTTTTGGGGAAAATTTAGCCTTAGGGTATTTTTCAGCCGAATCGGTGCATGAAGGTTGGATGAACAGTTCTGGGCATCGAGAAAATATTCTTTCGGAGAATTTTGAAGAGATTGGAGTGGCGATTTTGGAGTTTGATGATGAGGGGAGAAAGAGTTATTTGATTGTGCAACATTTTGGAACTCAGTTGAAGCCAGCGGATTTGGTGACAAAAATTGTTTGTGATAAAAAGTCTAAGAAAAATTGTGAGGAGGCGGAAGAGGAGGAAGATCGAATTGAGGATTTGGTGGAACAACAGGAAAAAATAATTAAGAAAGCTAAGAAAGCTGGGATTGAGTCGAAGGAATTGGAGCGATTGGAAGAAAATTTGGAGGATTTGGAAGAAGCGGAGGAGGAGATGGAAGATTATTTGGAGGAGTGTGAGAGTTTTTTGGAAAAATGTGATAGTTTTAAATAAAATAAGCAAAATTATTTCAAAGCTCAAATTGTTTCAAATTATTAAAATCAAATCTAAATTTCAAATTAAAAAGCAAAAACCCCCTCTCAATCCTCCTTTTAGAAACTATTTCCAAACTCTTTTTCTACTACAAAATTATAATTTTAATTAAATTTTTTTCAAATTTCTTTACATTGACACAAGCCAGTGTTTAAAAAATTTAATTTAAAATTCTAACTTTTCGCTACGAAAAATTGTTTGGGAATAATTTCTTAAGGGGGAGGAGCGATGGAGATATTTCTTTAATTAGACTGGATTCCCACCTGCGCGGGAATGATAAAGAAACGGTGTAAATGATAAGTGGATTTTTGACATTAAGATTTTGGTTTTGATTTGGAATAATTTGGAATAGCTTGCCTGCCTGCCGGTAGGCAGGGATTTTGAAATAATTCAGAGAGGCTTTGTTTGACAATACAAGCTTATTTGTTTAGAATTATTGAGTTAGATTGAAATATTCAATTTAGAAATTTTGGCCCCTTCGTCTAGTGGTTAGGACACCAGGTTCTCATCCTGGCAACATGAGTTCGATTCTCGTAGGGGTCACAGAGTAGTTGGAAAGTTAAAAGTTTGTAAAGTTTTGTTTGTGAAGAAAGATTTAATTTTTAAAGGCTGGATTCTCGCCTTTACACCGTCGCTAAACCTGCCTGCCGGTAGGTAGGGTTATAGTGGACAAGGCGCGGGAATGACAAGGAAGTGGAATGGCGAAATTTTCCTGAGGTTCGACCGCTGTATCCACAGAGGTCGAACCTCCGGAAAATTCAAAATTAAACGTAGTGTATTATGAACGCTCGGGAATATTTAGCGGAATTTAGGAAGGATATTGAACCTTTGATGAAGGATTATTTTCGGTTTAAAAAAGAAAGTTTTCGAAAGGTGGATCCTTTGGCGGAGGAAGCGGTAAAAATTTTGGAAAAATTTACAATGTCGGGCGGAAAAAGAATTCGACCAGCCATGGTTTATTATGGTTTTTTGCTGGGTGGCGGAGTGATTGACGAGAAAAATAAGAAAGATATTCTATATGCTTCGATGGCGATTGAATTAATTCATTCGTTTCTTTTAATTCACGATGATATTATCGACCGAGATGCCAAACGACATGGAGTTGATACAATTCATGAATATTATAAAAAAGTGGCAAAGAAGATTTTTCCTAAAACTGACCCTGATCATTTCGGCAATTCGATGGCGATTATTGCGGGCGATTTGGCGGCTTCGATGGCCAATGAAATTTTGTTTGATTCAAATTTTTTGCCAGAAGTTATTTTGAAAGCTTTGAAGCAATTGCAGAAGGTTGTATATACCACAATTCCAGGAGAAATGTTAGATGTGGTGATGGAGGCTCGAGGGAGAACGACGGAAGATGAAATTTTGAAAATGCACGAAGGGAAAACAGCTTTTTATACTTTTGAAGGGCCGTTACATCTGGGAATTATCTTGGCAAATAATGGTTCTGACAAATTGCTTAAAGATGTTTCGGAGTATTCATTGGCGACTGGGAAGGCTTTTCAAATTAGGGATGACGTTTTGGGAATTTTTGGAGATGAGAAAAAATTGGGAAAACCGGTTGGTTCTGATATAATAGAAAAGAAACAAACTTTGTTGTTGATAAAAGCTTTGGAGAATGGAAATAGGGAACAGAAAAAAATAATCAAGAAATTGTTTGGTAAAAAAGATTTGTCTTTGGATGAGTTGGAACTTTTCCGAAAAGTGATTGTTGAAACTGGCGCATTGGCTTATTCGGAAAATTTAGCTAAAAGTTTTTCAGAGAAGGCTTTTGGAGTTTTGGAGCAAATTGATACTAAAAATGAAAAAGGGAAGGATTTTTTGGGAAAAATTGCAGAATATATAACAGTTAGAAATTATTAAAAAGGATACAAGAAACAAGGACACCCACCTCCGCTAAAGCTACGGCGAGGCAAGCAAGAAATAAATAAATTAAGTCATAAAGGACACAAGATACAAGGACGCAAGATACAAACAAATTAAAAATTAAAATATTTAAATTTCAAATAAAAAGCTTCGCTTTGATAAGATATACAAGGACACCCACCTCCGCTAAAGCTACGGCGAGGCAAGCAAGATACAAACAAATTAAAAATTTCAAATTAAAAATTAAAAATAAAAG
>DEIN01000012.1 GCA_002352465.1 Patescibacteria group bacterium UBA2773 | reverse complement strand
ATTATTTTTTAAAACAACAAAAAAACACTCTTTCGAGTGATTGATGAATAATTTTGAATTTTGAATTTTAAATTTTGATTCAATTTTGAATGTTTTAATTTCTTAAAATCACAAATTTTTCATATAAATCGTTCAATTCATTAAGAAATTAAAAATTCATTCAAAATTTTAAATTTAAAATTCAAAATTCTTTTTTCTCTATGAAACTACTAACCTAAAATTAATAATCTCAATTGAGGGGCGGAATAGATAATATTTATCT
The DNA here is from genome assembly GCA_002352465.1 of Patescibacteria group bacterium UBA2773. Classification (GTDB taxonomy): domain Bacteria; phylum Patescibacteriota; class Minisyncoccia; order Moranbacterales; family DUUL01; genus UBA2773. The sequence goes on along the minus strand of DEIN01000012.1, from coordinate 129,182 downwards.
ACTCCGCCCTTTGACTAATTCAACGAAGTTTTCTAGCCTCATTGATTAGCCACTTTGGTCCCTTGTAAAATTTCCGGCAACCTGGAAAGATTGCCGCCTCTGCTTCCTCTTGATCAATCCCCTGTCCTATTGCTTTTTCAAGCAACCGAGCAGATGCCACCATCTGCTCAATTTCCTTTTCAACTTCCTCCCCAGAGATACGGTTGTCGCTGGGGAAAAAAATATGAACGAAAGGAATATCCGAACAAAAATTTTTACAAAATTCTTCATTAAGATTAACTATTTGCTGGGTGTAACAAACACCCAGATACTCTCTTTTGACATATTCTACTTCAAAAAGTTCCATCTTAACTCTCCCTTTTTAAGTGTTTGCCTTTAGCAAAGTGCTTCGGGCTTTTTTGTTTATTACTATCTTTAAAATAACCAATGCGTGATTATTTCGAAGATAGCAATAAACTAATTTAAATAAGGAAAATGGATACTGCTTCAATTTAAAAGAACTGACTCCTTTTTCATTTGAAATATAATCATAGCATATTTTATTATTTTTGTCAATAGAATTGATAGTTGGCTCAATAATTGGCTTATTTGCTAAATACTTAGTACTAAATGATTAATACTAGATCTTAATTAGCCTTGCCAAATAATCCCCTTTCTGATAGAATCATTCCAAGTTGAAGTGATTAAGTGAATGTGAATTAATTCTTTATTTATCAATTAATTAAAAACTTTTCCATTCGAAATAATCCTCATAGGCTTTTTATTTTGAGTGCAGTTCGAGGAGAATTTGAGCACCGAGCGAGGCGTATTAAATAATACAACGAGCGAGTGGTGGAAAATTCGACAAAGAAATGCGCCAAAATTAAAAACCACGGAATCATTACGGTGGGACGGTGACGTAAGGAGTATGGCTTTAACAAAACAAGCTAAAAAAAGAGTGACAAAAAATTATTTAAGACACGATCGAGACAGTGGATCAGCTGAATATCAAATCGCTCTTTTCACCGAAAAAATTAAAAAATTAGCTTCTCATTTAAAAAAGAACCCTAAAGATAAACATTCAAGGAAAGGATTGCTAGGAATGGTTCAACAAAGAAAAAAACTTCAAAAATATCTTAAAGCTAAGAGTGAAGTGGCTTATAATAAGTTGATTACGGCCCTTGGAATCAAAGGCTAATTTAAAACTTACTTGTTTGGCAAATTTCTTTGTCTTGGAACTAAGTTTTAGTCTGTAGCGTTAAAAAGTATCCTCCAATAAACAAAAATCATTAAATGTTGAATATTAGTTATTGAATATTTTTTAGAAAATTCTTTTAAAAATCAACCCTTCTTTAAAAAGACAAAACTTGGATATATAATTTTTAAAATAAAATATGTCACAATTTCCTGATCAAAGGGTGGGCGTCTTAGTTGATGTTCAAAATATGTATTATAGCGCTAAAAGTATCCACAATAAAAAAACCGATTTTCAAGAAATTTTGAAAGTGGCCAGTGCTAAACGAAAAATCGTTCGAGCGATTGCCTATTGTATCACCACCAAAGAAGGAACCGAAGAAAAATTCATAGAATCACTCCGAAGTGCTAACTATGAAATCAAAGCCAAGGAACTCCAAATTTTTAAAGACGGTGCCAAAAAAGGTGACTGGGACGTTGGGATTGCCGTAGATGCCATTAAATTAGCCAACAACTTAGATGTTATTGTGATTGTTAGTGGTGATGGAGATTATATTCCATTGGTAAAATATTTACAATTCAATCAAGGAGTTCAAGTGGAAGTAATGGCTTTTGAAGAAAGCTGTTCTCAAGGTTTGATTGATGAAGCTGATGGATTTACCAACTTGAGCAACTACAAAAGTTTTTTTAGAAAGTAGAAAGTAGAAAGTAGAAACTACAAATTCGATGCACTTCTTCGTCAAAATCTCCGCGACTCACTCCATACATCGTTCAATACACTCCGTTGCACTGCTCGATTTCCCCTCGAATTGCATTTAAATTATTAGTTTCTAACTAGATTTTAAGCCATTGAATTATTAGAAAAATTGAATTAAAAATTTAATCATTGTAAATTCATTGTAAATTGTAAATTGATTTATTGTAAATTATTTTTATTTTTGATAAAAATCCATGTTAATAAAAATTTTTTCCCGAATAATTATCAATGCCATCGCAGTTTATGCGGCGGTTCAACTAGTGACAGGAATTGAGTTGACCATTAATTTTTACAATTTGGTTTTAGCCGGAGCATTATTAGGAGTTATTAACACTTTAGTCAAACCAGTCATCACTCTTCTGGCTCTACCTTTCGTTTTATTGACATTCGGATTGTTTACCGTCATTATCAATGTTGGTTTACTATTTTTAATGGCTCATTTCATTCCCTCTTTTGAAATTGCCAATTTTTGGTCTGGCTTAATGGGAATTCTTATTATCAGCCTAGTAAACTATCTTTTGTCAAAAATTACTAAATAATCCCCTTTTTTATTTCATATAAATTTTTATTTAAAAAATTAATTCTAATTCCAATAAAATGAATATTCTAATCTGGTCTCAATTAATAATTTCGATTCTTTTAATTACTGCAGTTTTACTACAAAATCGCGGCTCTGGACTTTCCAGCACTTTCGGTGGAGGAGGCGAAGGATTTCACACCAAACGAGGTTTTGAAAAATTCCTATTCTCAGCTACTACAACCTTAGGAGTTTTATTTATCCTTAATTCTATCGCTTTTTTAATCTTTTAAACGACTTTTTAAACTCAAACTAATTGTATGAACAATAAGTCTAATAAAATTATTAATTACATTAAAGTTCTTTCTAACAAGGAAAAATTTATTTTGTATCTTTCTATTGTGTTTTTTTCGATTGGATTAATTAGTTGGTCCATTTTTTATTATTTTGACGCCACCAAAAAAGTACCCGCTATTGGCGGTGAATACACCGAAGGAATTGTGGGTAAACCCACTTATGTTAATCCAGTTTTATCACCTAAAACTAATGAAATAGATGAGACTTTAAGCAATTTAATTTTTTCTTCATTATTAAGATATGACAAAGATTCCAAATTAGTAAATGATCTAATTGAAAACTACGAAATTTCCGAAGACAAAAAAACCTATACTGTCAAGATCAGATCTAATGCAAAATGGCATGATGGCATTCAGTTGACAGCCAATGATGTTTATTTTACCGTTAAATTAATCCAAGATTCTAAGTTTAAAAGCAATTTAAGAGGAGACTGGCAAGATACGGGAATTGAACTAATCGATGATTTTACACTTAAATTTATCTTAGATAAACCCTACAGCCCTTTCTTAAATAAATTAACTTTCGGAATTCTTCCTCAACATGTCTTCAAAAACATTACTTCAGAAAACTTTTTAATCAATGAATTTAATCTGAAACCAGTAGGGTCTGGACCATTTGAATTTGTCGATTTCAAAAAAGATAAACAAGATAACATTATTTCCTATCAGCTATTGGCCAATAACGATTATTACGAAAAACCTCCTTATTTAGAAAAAATTAATTTTAATTTCTATGGATCAGAAAACGAACTAATTGAAGCTTACAACAAAAAAGAAATCAATGGATTTGGTTTATTTTCTTATGATAAAATTCATCAATTTGAAAACAATGAAGATACAGCAGTCAAAACGTTAAAAGGTCCTCGCTATTTTGCAATATTCTTCAATCAAAACAAATCTGTGCCGTTAGCTGAAAGTAAAGTCAGAAAAGCTCTCTCTTATGCAACAAATCGAAAAACAATTTTAGAACAAGTTTTTTATAATAAAGCGGCTAATCCCCTTTATTCTTTAGTTTTGCCAGAATTCGGAGATATTGAACCTTCTTCTGAAATTGAAAAATATGATTACAATCCAGAAAAAGCTAAGGAACTCTTAAGAGAAGACGGCTGGGAGCAACAAGAGAATAATAGCTGGGAAAAAGACAATGAAAAACTTCAAATTGATTTAATTTCAAGTCAATGGCCAGCCTTAATAAGAACCTCTGAATTAATTAAAAAACAATGGGAAGAGCTTGGAGTTAAAGTTAATATCTCAAATTTAGAACTTTCTAATATTCAACAAAACTTCATTAGACCTAGAGAATATCAAGCCTTATTATATGGACAAGAATATTTTGGTAATTATCCTGATTCTTACCGTTTTTGGCATTCAAGCGAAAAACAAGATCTAGGAAATAACATTGCAGTTTTCAGCACTGATAAATTAGACGAGCTTTTAGGACAAGTTCAAGAAAATCATAATTTGAACGAAAAAGAAAGTCTTTATCACGAAATTGAAAAAATCATCAACGAAGCTACTCCCGCTCATTATCTCTACAGTGTTAATTATATCTATATTATCAATAATAGAATTAAAGGCTTTGAAACCAATTCTCTTGTCAGCCCAATCTATAAATTCAATGACATTATTGATTGGCATATTAATACAAAAAGAGTTAGAAAATGAATTAGCCTTTAATTTACAATTCTTAATATTAGGTATAAGCTATTTTTATTAATAAATAAAAAATAAAAATGAATTATGCAATTGATAAATCTAATTTACGTCAAGTAATTATTGATTACCCCAACCAACTTCAAGCAGGAGCGGAATTTGCAAAAAATATCCAAATTGAAATGAAGAAAAAACCTTCTAATCTAATTATCTGTGGAATGGGAGGATCAGCCTTACCAGGCGATTTTTTAATTGCCTATTTAAGAGAAATTAAAAAAAAACTGCCTGTCTTCATTTCTCAAGACTACAGCCTTCCGCCAGAAACTACTGAAAATTCTTTAGTTTTTATCTCCTCTTATTCTGGGAATACCGAAGAAACACTAGCTTGTTTCAAAGAAGCCTTAGAAAAGAAACTACCAATTGTGGCCTTTTCTGAATCTGGCGAAGTAGAAAAAATTGCCAAAGAAAACAAAATTCCTCACGTTAAATACAAAATCAACTACAAAAACTTTCAACCTCGTTATGCAATTAGCTATGCGATGGTAGCAATGAACAAAGTCTTGACAAATTTAGGTATTTCTGATAGAATAACCATTCTTCCTAAAATAGATTCTCTTTCAACTGAGAACTATGGGAAAAAATTAGCCCGAAAAGCTAAAAACAAAATTCCAATAATTTATGCTTCTGATAAATTTGGCTTCTTGGCTAAAACTTGGAAAATTAAAATTAACGAGAATGCTAAAATACCAGCTTTTTGGAATGTTTTTCCAGCATTAAGTCATAACGAAATGGTGAGTTTTTCTAAACCACCTCATAGATACTGTGTTTTTATGCTTAAAGGACCTCAAGATCACCCTCGAATTCAAAAAAGAATGGATCTAACCGCTGATTTATATCGAGACAGAGGAATCGAAGTTGAAATAATTGAAATAAAAGGGATAACCTTTTTAGAAAAAGTTTTAAATACTTTTATTTTAGGAGATTGGTTGTCTTATTATTTAGCAATAGAGAATGGACAAGATCCTACTCCGGTTGATTTAGTAGAAGAACTTAAATTGAAATTAAAATAACTCAGAGGATATTTTGGGTGCATTTTTCAACAAAAATGCCCCTAGAAATGGTCTCTTAATTAAAAAGAAACTCTTAAAGGTTTCTTCAAAAAATTCCATAAAAATATAATTAATTTTTAGTAGTTTATTGTGGCTTTACTACAATAAACGCTAAAATCTTTACAATAGAACCATCACTAAACAAATCTTGTCTAGAGATGGAACTGTTTTTAAAAATGTTTAAAAAAACAAACAGCACTAGGTCTGTTCACAAAAAACCTAGCAATGCTAAGCCAGTAAAAAGTTTTACTGCACCAACTAAAGATCGTCTTCGGATTATTCCTTTAGGAGGATTAGAGGAAATTGGTCGAAATATGACAATTTTCGAATACAACAATGACATTGTTATTGTTGATTGCGGTTTGATGTTTCCCGAGGAAAAAATGATGGGAATCGATTATATCGTTCCCAACGTTGATTATCTTAAGAATAAACAAAAAAATATTCGAGGAATGTTGATTACTCACGGTCATATGGACCACATAGGAGCAATTCCTCATATTCTGCATCAGATTGGTAACCCAACTATCTACGCCACAGATTTAACTCAAGCAATGATTCTGAAAAGACACGAAGAATACAAAGAATTGCCACCCTTGAAAGTTAAACAAATTCGAAAAGTAGATCGTTTCAAATTGGGAATTTTTGACATTGAGTTCTTTCATGTCAATCATTCCATTCCAGGTTCAGTTGGCTTAGTCCTTCGAACTCCAGTTGGAAATATTATGCACACTGGAGATTTCAAATTTGATCATTCTCCAGTCGGAGATGTTCCAGCTGACATTTCTAAAATTGCCCATCTAGGCTCAGAAGGAATTTTAGCTTTGCTTTCCGATAGCACCGATGCTCAAACACCTGGATACAGTATTTCTGAATCTAAAATTAAAAAAACAATTGAAGAAATTTTTCGAGATTCTAAAGGACGAATTATTACCGCTACTTTTTCCTCTCTAGTTTCACGAATTCAAGAAATTGCTGAAGTAGCTGAAGCTTACGGACGAAAATTAGCGGTTGATGGTTATTCGATGCGAAATAATGTTGAAATTGCTAAAAAGCTTGGCTATATCAATGCCAAAGAATCAACCTTTATCAATATTAAGGATGTTGATAAATATCCTGATAGCAAGGTTGCAATCTTATGCACTGGTGCCCAAGGTGAAGACAATGCAGTACTAATGAGGATTATTAACAACGAACATAAATTTGTTAAAATTCATCATGGAGATACTGTTGTTTTTTCATCTTCAGTTATTCCTGGAAATGAAAGATCAGTTCAAGGAATGAAAGATACTCTTTATAAAAAAGGAGCTCACATTATTCATTATAAAATGATGGATATTCACGCTGGTGGACATGCTCGTCAAGAAGACTTGAAAATGATGATTAATTTAGTTCGACCAAAATATTTAATTCCGGTTCATGGAACTTATTATATGTTGAAGCTCCATGGAAAATTAGGCGAAGAAGTTGGACTAAAAGAAGAAAACACTTTGATTGGAGAAAACGGTTGTGTTTTTGAATTTGATAAAAATCAACAAGGACGAATTACTGGCGAAAAAGTTCCCACCTCCTTCGTAATGGTGGACGGAATTGGACTTGGCGACATCGGTAACGTAGTCTTACGAGATCGCCAACATTTAGCTGAAGATGGAATGTTTACAATTGTTTCAGTGGTTGATAAAATCAAAAAACAAGTTGTGGGCGAACCGCAAGTTTCATCTCGAGGTTTTATCTATGTCAAAGAAAATTTTGACCTAGTCAACGAAACCAAAGCCCGCGTCAAAAAAGATATTAATAAAATAATTTCCAATGAAGCAGTGCCGAATTGGAATTATGTTAAGAAAAATATCCAAGAAGATGTAGGAAAATTTTTATTTCAAAAAACGCAAAGGAGACCGATGATTTTGCCGATAATTATAGAAGTTTAAATAAAAAAACCTGCTCAAGTTGAGCAGGTTTTTTTATTTAAAAAATTTTGAATTTCGAATTTTGAATTTCGAATCAATGCTTTAATTTTTTAATGATTTAAACAGACGATAATTGGAGCTTTTGGATTTAGAAAATTAAATCATTCAAAATTGAATCGAAATTCGAAATTCGAAATTCGAAATTTAAATTATCGTTTGCCAAAAAACACTATTTAAACTAAAATATTTATATAAAATAATAATTTTTCATTATGAATAAACAACGAATATTCTCTGGCATTCAACCTTCCGGTAATCTTCACTTAGGCAACTATTTAGGAGCCGTTAAAAATTGGATTAAACTACAAAATGATTATGATTCAATTTTTTGTATCGTTGACTTGCACGCCATCACGGTTCCTCAAACTCCCCAAGAATTATCAAAAAAAATCTTCGAAGTAGCCAAGCTTTACTTAGCCGCTGGAATTGACCCCGGAAAATCAATTATTTTTGTTCAATCAAGAGTCAACGAACACGCTGAGTTAATGTGGCTCTTAAACACTATTACCAAAACTAGTGACTTAACCAAGATGACTCAATTCAAAGACAAATCTGCCAAAGAAGCTAATTTTGAAAGTGTCAGTGCTGGTTTATTAAATTACCCAATTTTAATGGCAGCCGATATTTTACTTTATGACACCAATCTGGTTCCAGTCGGCGAAGATCAACTACAACATATTGAACTGACCCGAAAACTAGGCCGAAAATTTAATCAACAATTTGGTGAAACTTTTGTTATTCCCGAAGAATTTATTCGAAAAGAAGGTAAAAGAATTATGGGGCTAGATAACCCTTTAGATAAAATGTCAAAATCAGCTTCTTCTGAATACAATCGAATTAATTTGCTCGATTCTCCCGAAATTATTACCAAAAAAATAATGAAAGCCATCACCGATAGCGAACAAGGAATTGAATATTCAGACCAAAAACCAGCTTTGAAAAACTTACTGAATATTTTCAGCTCCATCACAAATTTAACCCCAGAAAAAATTGCCTCAACGTATAAAGACAATGGCTATAAAGAATTTAAGGAAGATTTAGCCGAAGCGGTAGTTGATTATTTAAAACCAATCCAAGAAAGATACAATAAAATTAGTGACGAAACCGTTAAAAAGGTTTTAGACAATGGCGCTGCCAGAGCTAGAAAATTAGCCCAAATTAAAATGAAAGAAGTTAAGAAAAAAATGGGGATGATTATTTAAACAAAAAACCGCTTATCAAAAGCGGTTTTTTATTTAAATCAATTTCGAATTTCTAATTTTGAATTTTAAATCAAATTCTAATAAATTAATTCTTTAAATCCGCAAACTTCGTTTGCGGTTTATTCCAAAATTAATCATTTAATTGTTAAAAATTGAATCGAACTTCAAAATTCAAAATTTAAAATTATATCTCATCTCTTTCGATTATTAAGAAACATCAACACCCCAAACGGTAGCACTGACCAAATAAAACGGGCTTCCTTAGAAATCAAGAGAGTCTTAGAAAGTGGAGTAAAAAATTCTTCTAATTCCACTGGAGAAAACCAATTCAAAACAATACTTCCAATCATCCCAACAATAATCAAAGCTAATAAAATTATTCGAAACCAACTAGTCAATCCCTTGCCTTTAATAGAAAAAGGGAAAGCTTTTTTGACTCCATTAAAAACCAAGAAAATAATTATTCCCAATAGAATCGCTTTAACTCCACCAGTTTGAGGAACGAAATAAGAAAAAGAAAGAATGACAAACGCAATATAAATCGCTAAAATTAAAGCACCTAGATTTTTTTTATTAACTATAATAGTCAGCACCAAGCCGATTATCAAAAAAATAATCAATAACCAAACATCTCCAGCATATTGTTTAGCAACTCCAATTTGAGTTAAAAATTCAATCATTGTTTTGTTTTTATATTTATGTTAAAATTTTAAACTCTTGGGAAAAATAAAATCTTTCTAAAGAGATTTTAAGATATTATTATAATAACACAGGTTTAATAAATTTTGAATTTTCATACTATTTATGCTCAATTTTTTAAATTACTACCAGTCCCTTCCCTCTAAGCTTGATCCCGTTTTATTCCAAATAGGCGCCTTTTCTGTTCGTTGGTATTCTATTGGATATTTATTGGCTTTTGCTACTTCTCTGTCTTTAATTTGGTGGCGAATTAGCCAAAAAGAATTCAACTCCAAAAAACTTCCCCCTAACCAAATCAAAGAAATTGTTTTAGATGTTTTCTTAACCACAATTTTTGGAATGATTATTGGCGCTCGACTAGGTTATTTTATTTTCTATGATTGGACTACTATGTTCAATACTCCTTGGGAAATATTTATTCCAACTGTTAACGGATTTTTTGGATTCTCTTTTCATGGAGGTTTACTCGGAGCTTTATTGAGCGCTTGGTTTTATTGTCGATATAATAAATTAGCTTTTCAGTCTATCGAAAATTTAATTATTCCAACAATTCCTTTAGGATTATTTTGGGGCAGATTAGGAAATTTTTTCAATGGAGAACTTTTTGGAAACGAAACCAGCAAATTTTGGGGAATGCGTTTTATTCCTAATCAATCAACCTTGCAACATCCTAGTCAACTCTATGAAGCTTTTGGCGAAGGTGTTATAATTTTTTTAAGCCTTTGGATTATCCGCAATAAAAAATGGGCTCAAAATAATTTTATTAGTTTTTTTCTAATTCTCTACGGAGTAATTCGATTTATTATTGAATTTTTTCGCGCTTCTCCACCAGAACATGTTATTCTGAATATGCTTACTACTGGACAGACACTGTGTCTAGGAATGATTATTTTCGGAATTTATTTATTTAGAAAATAATCCGAAATTCGAAATTAAAACAACTTTTATTACAACAATTTAATCCGATCTTTATGCTTTTATTTTCTATCGAAACCTCTTGCGATGAAACTGCAGCTGCTATTTTAGATTTTAACTCCAAAGGCGAATTCAAACTACTAGCCAATCAAATTTCTTCTCAAATTAAAATTCATGCTCCCTGGGGTGGAATTGTGCCTAATTTAGCCTCTCGAGAACATACTAAAAATATTTTACCGGTTATTAAAAAAACTTTTGCCGAAGCTAAATTATCCCCCAAAAAAATTGATTTATTTTGTGCCACCGAAGGACCTGGATTAATTCCGGCCCTCCTAATCGGAACTAATTGTGTCAAGACTTTAAGTTTTTTCCACCAAAAACCCTTAATCGGCGTCCATCACATTGAAGGTCATATTTATTCCAATTTTATCAAAAATAATAAAGGCGACTTAAACCAATTTAAATTTCCGATCCTTAATCTTGTCATATCAGGAGGACACACTCAATTAATTTTAATGAAAAATCATCTAGAATATAAAATTGTCGGTCAAACTCAAGATGATGCAATCGGCGAAGCTTTTGACAAAGTAGCCAAAATTCTCGGCTTTGAATATCCCGGCGGACCAATTATTTCCGAACAAGCCAACCAAGCCGAAAAGCTAATTAAAAAAATAGGAATTAATCATTTGAGCAAAGTTCGAGGAAAAACTGAGCAACGCAATGGAGTTTATTCGAAGATAAATAAAATGAATAGCGGAAGTTTTGACAAAGAAATTTGCCAAATGAGTAATTCCAAAATAGAAAAATATTTGAAAATTAAGTTCCCTCGACCAATGATGCATTTGCCAAATTTAGACTTCTCTTTTTCGGGCCTGAAAACCGCCGTTCTATATTTCTATCAAAAATTAGAAAAAGAAAATCTACCTGAAAAAAAAATGCTTATTTGGAAAAAATTCATCAGCCGAGCTTTTCAAGATGCCGTCGTAGAAGTGCTTCAATTCAAAACTCTTAAAGCCATTGAACTTTATCAACCTAAAACCGTTTTATTATCAGGTGGCGTTTCCGCTAATAATAAGATTTTAGAAACTTTAGAAAAAAAATTATCCGCTCAATATCCAACAACAATTTTTCATTCACCAGAAAAAAACCTTTGCGGAGACAATGCTGTAATGATTGGAATAGCTGGAATAGCAAAATATCTTTATGGTGATAAAAAAAAGTTCAAAGATAATTGGCAAGATTTGGAAGCCAATTCTAATTTAAAACTATAAGAATTGCTTTTAGATAACGTTTTGTTAGAAAACCTTTGAAGCCCTCAATGCAAAGAAAGCGTATGAGTCCCTTGATGAAAATGTTGGAAAAAAAATATTTTCCCTGTAATTCAGGTGGGTCTCAATTTTTCACTCTCCTATTCTGAAGGCTTCTAGAAACATTATAACCTAAAAGTTGTTAAATTTAAACCCTATAACATAAACCAGGATTTCAAATTTTGAGCAAAATTCAAGACAAAATTGATGATTTTAATAAGACGCACTAAGCTTGATGTAGCGAACTAAAACCGGAGATTTTAACAAAGAAGTTTGCCAAAATTTAAATCCCCCAAATAAATGCATAAATCGATCATAATTCTCGGCCCTACTTCCTCGGGCAAATCCAGCTTGGCCGTTAAATTAGCTAAAAATTTTAATGGGGAAATTATTTCGGCTGATTCTCGTCAGGTTTTTAAGGATATGGATTTAGGAACAGGAAAAATAGAAGGTACTTGGAAAAAAATTAGAAACAAATCTTTCTTCGTTTATGAAAATATTATTCATCATTTGATTGATTTTGTTAGTCCAGAAGAAGATTATAATGTCTCTCATTTCAAAAAAGATTGCGAAGAAAAAATTTTGGAAATACTAAAACGGGGCAAACTGCCAATTATTTGCGGGGGAACTGGTTTTTGGATTCAAGCAGTGACTGATGACGTTATTTTTCCTCAAATCAAACCAAATCCTGAATTGCGTCAAAATTTGAAAGAAAAAACTGTCTTAGAACTTTTCAAAATTCTCAAAAAACTTGATCCCAAAAGAGCTTTAAGCATTGATCCAAAAAATGGAGCCCGCTTAATTCGAGCAATTGAAATAGCCGAAAATCTGGGGAAAGTGCCAGAAATCAAAATTAATCGAAAATCTAACTCCAGAAAAATAAATAATCAATCAATTAAATTTCTACAAATTGGAATTCCAGTCAACAAATTTAAATTAGCCGAAAAAATTCAGACTCGACTAAGAGAAAGATTTAATGCTGGAATGATTGAAGAAATTTCAGCCCTCACTCAAAAATACAACTTATCCAAAGAAAAAATTCAAATTTTTGGACTAGCCTATACCTTAATTCCTGTCTACAAAAAAGAGGAAATTAATCGGAAAGAACTGTTCAATCAAATTGTTCAAGCTGAAAAAAAATACGCCAAAAGACAAGCAACCTGGTTCAAAAAAGACCCCCGAATTTTTTGGAGTGACGATTATTTAATAATTGAAAATAAAATAAAAAAATTTTTAAGAGCCAACAACCAACTGTAGACAGCTTTTTTAAACGATGTTAGAATATTACAGTTAAAGAAAATGTTTCTAATTACCCTTTTTATTGTAATCAAGAATAGTTTCTGAAAGGATTGTTTCTAATTACAATTTTGTGACAAAATTTTCTAGTTTTGAGGTAAATTTTTTTAAAATTTTTGAAGCCTTAGCATTCGCTAAGGCAAAACAATTTTTAGAAAATTTAACCAAAACTAGAAAATTGCAGTAAAGAGATTGATTGAAAACAATCCTCCCTAGAGGTTATTTGCCAAACTCCTTTTTCTGTTGTTATAATAAATGTATAATAAAAAACATTTAAAATTCTAAAAACAACTTTAATTTCCGACCGGAAATTAAAGTTGCCGATAATCAAATAAACAAAAAAAATGATTATAAATTGGTACGGACAATCTTGTTTTAAAATTCAGACCAAACCCCAAAGAGGCGCTGAAGAAGTTGTTATCTTTACTGATCCTTTCGATAAATCAATTGGATTAAAACCTCCTCAAGGAAATGCCGATTTAGTCCTTATTTCTCACGATCATCCTGATCATAATAATTCTAAAGCCCTTAAAGGAAGTCCTTTCATAATTGATGCCTGCGGAGAATATTCATTTAAAGATGTCTATGTCGAAGGAATTTCTACTTTCCACGACAACGAAAAAGGTGCCTTGCGAGGATTAAACAATATCTACATTATTAGAAGCGAGGATATCACTGTTTGTCATCTGGGAGATTTGGGACATATTCTAACTGAAAAACAAATTGACGCCATCGATGAAGTTGACGTTTTGATGATTCCAATTGGTGGCAAATATACGCTAAATAGCAAAGAGGCCGAGAAAGTAATTGGACAAATTGACCCAAAAATTATTATTCCAATGCACTATAAAATTCCAGGCTTAAGCCTTGAATTAGCTGATGACACGGAATTTGCGAAAGAATTGGGGATTGAAGTAGAAAAAGGCGTAAAAAAATTCTCTTTTAAAGCCAGTGATTTAAACAATATTCAAAACAAAGTAATATTTATGGATTGTTGTAATTAAATTTATGCAAGAACTTTACGAAAAAATTCTTAAAAAACCCAAAGCTTATCGAATAAAATTAGCCTATATTTTGACTATTGTTTTTGGATTAATGATTTTTTCTTTATGGATGTTTATTACTATAGATAATTTTAAACAACAATTGGGAGAATTCAAGCCAGGAGAAAGCTTGCAAAAAGGAATGCCTTCTCTAAAAGAAAAATACGAAGATCAAGAAACAGGAGTAGCTGAAATAAAAAAAGGATTAGAAGAATTAGGATACTAACAAGAATTTATAAGCTTTATAAAGTTGAAAAGTTTAATTCATCAACTTTATAAATTTTATAAACTTTATAAACTTTTAACGACTCAGAACAATGAACAAAAACGAAGAAAATAATATTGGAAAAATAAATTTAAGAAAAATCACCAACGAAATGGAGGAGTCTTATCTTTCTTATGCTATGAGTGTTATTGTCTCAAGAGCTTTACCTGATATTCGAGACGGATTAAAACCCGTTCAAAGAAGAATCTTGTTTTCAATGTGGCAAATTGGTTTGAAACACACTGCCCGATATCGAAAATCCGCTACTGTAGTTGGAGAGGTTCTTGGTAAATGGCATCCTCATGGTGATTCAGCTGTTTATGAAACAATGGTTCGAATGGCTCAAGATTTTTCGCTAAGATATCCATTAGTAGATGGGCAAGGAAATTTTGGTTCAATTGACGGCGATTCTGCCGCTGCAATGCGTTATACTGAAGCTAAAATGGCAGCCATTGCTGAAGAACTTTTACTTGACTTAGAGAAAGAAACCGTTGATTGGCGAGATAATTATGATTCAACCAGAAAAGAACCAGTTTATCTGCCAGCCAAACTACCCCAATTGTTATTAAATGGAACAATGGGAATTGCGGTTGGAATGGCTACTAATATTCCACCCCATCATTTGACTGAATTAATTGACGGAATTTGTCATTTGATTGATCACGAAGATGCCACCATTGAAGACTTAACCCAATTCATTCAAGGCCCAGATTTTCCAACTGGAGGCATCATTTACAATAAAGTCGACATCTTAAACGCTTACACCACTGGACGAGGAGGAATCACCACTCGAGCTAAAGCTGATATTATAGAAGGCGATAAAAACAAATTCAGCATTGTTATTTCCGAACTAACTTATCAAACCAATAAGTCAGTTTTAATTCAAAGAATGGCTGAATTAGTAAAAATTGGAAAATTAGTCGGAATTCGAGACATTCGCGATGAATCAGATCGAGACGGAATTCGAGTAGTCGTTGATCTTAAAAAAGATGCTTATCCCAATAAAATTTTAAACCAACTTTATAAATTAACTGATCTTCAAAAAAACTTTAACTTAAATATGCTCGCCTTGGTCAATGGAATTGAACCTCAGACCTTGAACTTAAAAGCAATTTTAGAACATTATATCACTCACCGAAAATCAATCGTGACGAAAAGGATTGAATTTGATTTGAGAAAGGCTGAAGCTCGAGCTCATATTTTAGAAGGATTAAAAAAAGCTTTAGATCATATCAACGAAGTTATCGAAACCATTAAAAAATCTTCCAACAAGGAAGAGGCTCATAAAAATTTGATGTTTAATTTTAAACTATCCGATCTTCAAGCAACTGCTATTCTAGAAATGCGACTTCAAGTTCTAGCCGGTTTAGAAAGAAAAAAGATTGAAGATGACTTAAAAGAGAAACTAGACTTAATTAAAGACTTAAAAATAATCTTAGGTGATCCAGGAAAAATTTTAGTCATAATTAAAGAAGAACTGGCGGAACTTAAAACTAAATACGGCGACAAAAGAAGAACTCGAGTAGTCAAAGGCAAAATTGGAGATTTATCTCAAGAAGATTTAATCGCCAATGAAGAATCTATTATTAGCTTAACTGGCGACGGCTATATCAAAAGACTTCAACCAACCAGTTTTCGTTCTCAAAAAAGAGGAGGGAAAGGTGTCCGAGGTGGTTCCGTCAAAGAAGATGACGCTATCGATAAAGTTTTAACTGTGATGTCTCACGACAATATCCTCTTCTTTACAGACACTGGAAAAGTTTTCCAAACTAAAGCTTATGAAATTCCAATTTCCAGTCGAACTAGTAAAGGCAACGCAATTGTAAATTTCTTACAAATTGCCCCTAACGAAAAAATTACTTCAATGAAGGCCATCACCAAAGGTTCTGACGCCAAAAATCTAGTGATGCAAACCACTCAAGGCCGAATTAAAAAAGTTCCCCTTCAAGACTTTAGCAACGTGCGAAAAGGAGGTTTAATCGCCATTAATCTCAACAAAGACGATTCCTTAGGCTGGGTTGATACTAGCAATGGAGAAAATGAGATAATGCTGATCACTCGAAACGGTCAATCAATTAAATTCGATGAAAAAGACGTTCGACCAATGGGACGAACCGCTGCTGGAGTAAAAGCCATCAAACTCAAGAAAGAAGATCAAGTAGTTGGAATGCATGTTGTTCACAAAGAATTCAAAGACGATTTATTGCTAGTTATTTCCGAAAAAGGTTATGGCAAAAAAACAGTCCTAACCAAATACAAAACTCAAACCAGAAATGGTTCAGGAATTAAAACCGCTCAAATAACAAAAAAAACTGGGGTTATCGTCTCCTCCCATATCATCGAAGAAGCTGACAATAGAAAAGACTTAATTGCCAGTTCTAATAAAGGTCAAATTATTCGAACTGATGTGAAAAGCATTTCCAAATTAGGACGTGCCACTCAAGGAGTTCGAATAATGCGATTAAAAGCCGAAGAAAAAGTAGCGGCGACCACTATTCTATAAATTTTTCTTTTCAATAATAAAAACAGAACTTTCCTCAAATCTCTGTTTTTTTATTCAAAAAAATATTTGCTTTATTTTATCTAAAATGTTAATATCAAATTAAATAATTCAATTAATATTGAATAAAAATGTCAATAAAAAAAACAAAAAAAATATTCTATGTAGGAATAGTTTTAATTCTATTCCCTTGTATTTTTCTTTTTTCTGGTTGTTTAAAGGAGCGAAAAAAACCCTACGCACTCAATCTTGAAGTCTGGGGGATTTTTGATGACTCTGATGTTTTCTACGAAATTAATCAACAATACACCAAAAATAACCCTCGAATTCAAGAAATTAAATATAAAAAAATTTCCAATAACACCACTGAATACGAAAAGGAATTAACTGATGCTATTGCTGGTGGAAATGGACCTGATATTATTTTTTTTGGAAATAATTGGCTCTCAGAGCACAAGAATAAAATCGTCGCCTTACCTGAATCCGAACAATATACTGATTTTTTTAAAGAAAATTTTGTAGACGTAGTCAAGGATGATTTTGTAGAAAAAAATCAAATCTATGCAATGCCTCTTTATTGCGACACTTTAGCACTTTTTTACAACAAAGATTTATTCAATCAAGCTGGATTAACCACTCCACCCGAAACTTGGAGCGCATTAATGGATTATGTCGACTATTTGACCAGAACAGATTCCAACGGCAATATTACACAATCAGCCATTGCGCTTGGAAGATCAAAAAATCCAGGTGGTATAAATCGAGCTTCTGATATTTTGACTCTTTTAATGATGCAAGAAGGAATAGAAATTTATGACAAAACCTCGCAAAAAGTAAGCTTTGCTAATCAAAAAAAATCTTCTAGTGTTTTAGATTTTTACACTCAGTTTGCACTAGCTGGATCAAAAGCCTATACCTGGAACTCTACGATGGATTATTCTGTTGACAGTTTTAAATCAGGAAAAACTGCGATGATGATTAACTATGCTTATTGGAAAAACAGACTCAAAGAAGAATCGCCAAAATTAAACTTCGATACCGCTTCGGTGCCCCAACAAGACTTAAATAATAAAGTTAATTTTTCGAACTATTGGGGGTTAGCAGTGGTTAAAAATAAAGAACTTCAGCCAATTACCACTAATCAACCCATTAATTACACCCAAGAAAATCGAATCGATGAAGCTTGGAAATACATTCAATATTTGACTACCAAACCAATTCAAAACGAAAATACCGCTGTCTTAGAATTTGACCCCAACGAAAAATATCTAGAAAATACCAACAAGCCAGCAGCACGAAGAGATTTAATCGATAAACAAAAGAATAATTCTGAAATTAATGAATTTGCCTTACAGGCTTTAACCGCAAAATCTTGGGCTCAACCTAAAAATTTAGTAGTAGAAGAAATATTTACCGAAATGATTAATGAAGTTGTCTCTGGAGCCAAAACTTCTCATGAAGCCTTAAAATCAGCAGAAAGTCGAATTAATAATCTTATTCAATAATAAAATGTCAACATTTTTTATTAAAAATTTGAATAAAATACTTTTTTTATTTTGTTTTTTAGGCTGCCTGCCCCTCACTGCTCAAGCAGGAATTTGTGAAAGTAATGAAGGCCAATGCACTCCAATAGAAACTTGTCCGACAAGTTTATCTGGCGGACTTTATGACCAAGAGTGTATCGGAATGAATGTTTGTTGTGACCCAGCGATAATCACAATTCCTCCCACGGCCACTGAATATCAAGAAGGCGCCACCGGAGATTTTTTGCTCCTCAAAGGTCATATAGTTCCCTGCGGAAGAAAAACTGACGATCCTGGAACAACAACCATCAAAGAAACCGATGAATGCACCCTTTGCCATTTATTCTTGATGCTAAAAAATGTTTTTGATTTAATACTTTCATTATTAATAATTGTTTCCATCTTACTAATAACTATTGGGGGAGTTGTTTATATAGTTTCAACTGGAAATTCTAATTTAACTGGTATTGCTAAAAATATTATCACTAAAACCTTGATTGGATTCGCTGTAATGTTAATTAGTTGGTTACTAGTCTTCACTCTGCTGACTTTCTTGTCAACTGGCGATATGGTCGGAAAAGACGCCGACCATTGGTTCGAATTCACCTGTGATTCCAATAGTCGATTCAATTAAATTTTCAACCTCCAAAAATTCATTGAGTTACTTATTTTAAATTATAAAAAATGAAAAAAAGATTTTTTATTATAGTACCAATATTGCTGTTATTAATGTTGAAATTAACTCAAGTCTGCAGTGCTTCTGATCCCTATAATTATGATTATCATAATCCTATCGCTCATAATAGCTTAACTTCTTTTTTTAAAGGACTTTTGATTTCAATTCAGAATATAGTTGGTCTATTGGCAGTGGTTTTCATTGTAATTGGAGGAGTAATTTACTTAACCGCTAGCGGAAAAGACAGTCAATTGACTTTAGCTAAAAATACCATAGTTTACGCTCTAACTGGTTTTACTTTGGCCGTTGCTGGTCCTTCGTTACTCAAAGAAATTCAAACTCTAACTGCTGGACCCAGTCCAACCAGCAACGCTATTGCCAACGCCAATCCAATTGCTAAAATCTTGACCAATGTTCTAGACTTTTCTTTGACTGCCATTGGAATATTAGCCTTAATGAGTCTGATTTTCAGCGGTTTTTCCTATTTAAGTTCTGCTGGAAATCGCACCAACGCCGAAAAAGCCAAAAAAATTGCGCTTTATTCCATTATCGCATTAGCTGTTTCTGGTGGATCCTTAATTCTAGTTGAAACCATCCTTAAATTTTTAGGCGCTTAAAATGATCAATAAAAAAAACTTACTAATTTTTATTTTTATTTTATTTATGATCCCCAGCACTGTTTGGGCTTTGGATCTTTCTTTTGGCAACCCCATCGGAACTACAGGAACAATAACTGGTTTTCTTGAAACCATTCTAACCGGAATTCTTAATATTATTGCTTTTCTTGGCGTTCTTTTCATAGTCATCAGTGGTGTAATGTATTTAATCGCCACTAATACTGGCAACGATTCCTTGATTGAAACTGCCAAAAAAATCTGGACCGGCTCCTTGATCGGCTTGGCGCTAGCTTTAGCTGGACCTAGTTTTTTAAAAGAAATTTTATCAATTGTTTTAAGCGGAGAAAACATGCCCACCAGCCTAGACGATGCTCCTAGTTTATCCAAAATAATTTCCAATACTTTAACCTTTTTATTGTCGATAATTGGAATTCTTGCTATAATCAGTTTGGTAATCAACAGTATTATGTATTTAGTCAGCGCTGGCGATACTGCCAAAGCAGAAAAAATAAAAAGTAACATAAAATATTCTCTAATCGGTCTCTTAACTGCTGGTTCAGCCTTGATCATTTTGAAACAAATCGTTTGGTTCATCGAAAATAAAGCTTAAAAAAATAATATAAAAAATGAGAAACAAAAGAAAGGAGGTGAAACAATGAAAAAAACAACTAAGCATATTTTATCTTTTGCAGTTTTGACAATTGTTTTTAGTTTACCATTAATCACTGGCGCTCAATTTATTCCAGATCGAGAAATAGGTAGCACTGGTCTTGCAGATACTTCTGTCTACACTATCATCACTTCTGTCTTAAATTGGTTATTAATGCTAATAACAATTTTAGCCGTAATAGGCTTTGTAATTTCTGGAATTATGTATGTGACGGCTGGAGGTTCCGAACGAGGAGAAACTGCCCAAAAATGGCTAACTTATTCTATCATCGGAATTATTGTGGCTTTACTCGGTTATATTGTTATTAATGTTATTAGCTCTTTCCTTGTTGATGGAGGAATACCAAATTAGAGTTAAATGTACATTTAATTTAAATAAAAAAACAAGTCAATCGCTTGTTTTTTTATTTTTAAATGATAAAATATAAACAAGTAAAATTTGTCTTAAACAAAAATGAATAAAAAATATTTCTTAGGATTATTGTTCGGATTATTTAGCAAAAAAACGGTTTTTGCTCAATTTCAAACAAATTTTTCAAAAACAAGCACTGATCTTCCGGCTGCCAATACCTTAAATCAAGTTTTACATTTTACTAATGTTGGATTGGCTTTAGTTTTCATCTTATCTTTACTACTTCTAATTGCTTCTGGAATTAATTTCATTACTGCTGGAGGCGATGAAATCATATTAGAAACCTCCCACAAAATGTGGCGCCTAGCCGCTCTCGGCCTAACAGTCGCCTTAATCGGTTATATAATTATCAATTTAATTAAATTTTTTATATAAAATGAAAAAAACAAAAATCTTATCTTTAAGTCTATTTTTAGGATTATTAAGTCCACTATTGATAATTAAAGCTAATTGGGACACTGGAATAACGGCGGCTGGAGGTTTTAATCTCCCCAGCGCCAGCATTTATGAAATTATTACTAATTTCCTACTTTGGCTTTTGGCAATTTTCACAATCTTAGCTGTTATTTCTTTTGTCATAACAGGCATTATGTTCTTCACTGCTGGTGCCAATACTGAAAACGCCGAAAAAGCCAAAAAAATGGTGACTTATTCTATTATTGGAATTACGGTTGGTCTTTCTGGTTATATTATAGTTGGACTAATTGATTACCTCTTGAGCTATTAATATTTTACTTGTTTATATTTGATAATATTTTTTAATAATTCTCTTTTAAAAATGAAATTGTTTTATTCTTTTTTCTTATTTTTTATTGCCTCAATCTCCACTGTTCAAGCCGAAAGAATAACCATACCATCAGGAACTGGTTTACCTGAACCAGTCGGCGACAAACCAATCATCTTCCTACTAACCCAATTCGTCACTTGGCTATTAACAATTTTTTTAATTTTAGCCGTTTTGGCTTTTGTAATCACTGGTTTAATGTATCTCTTTTCGATGGGGGACGCTCGTAGTCAAAACCTCGAAAACGCCAAACAATATTTCAAATACGCAATCATCGCTGTAGTAACGGTTGGAAGTAGCTATGTTATCATTTTTAGTATTGATTGGCTTCTACGAGGAGTTTTATAATAATTTAAATAAAAATCAATTTTCAAAAAGCAAAAAAGGTCGCTGACAAGTTTCTGTCTGCGACCTTTTCTTATAATATATTTCTTATTTTTCGAAGCTTCAGCCCCGAAAACTCAGATTGAGCTCCATTGCTATAAACTCCGAAATTTATATACTTGTTAAGGAACACAAATCGGGTTCCTTTTCTTATAATTGCCGGATTCTCGAAAATTGAAGGATAAGGCTTTCCCCCAATCATCATCCAACTTTCCGGTTGAGAATTTTTGACTTTTAAAGAAAAATTCTCAAACACCTCCACCAAATCCCCTTTCCTGAAGTAATCCCCCAAATTCACCATAAATTTATCTGGTGTCTTATGAAAATCCTGAAGAACAACTTTTTCTGGAGACAAACAGACCGCCTCCACCGAATTCTTATTTTTATCCAAAGAATCCGATTTATCCTTTCCTTCCCCAGCCGACAGATCTTTCGTAGTAGCTATCTCCTGCTTGCTGGAAAATTTTTTGAAAATATCACCGAAAAGATTGCTTCTTTCGGTTTGAAGAATCGGCACCCAGACCTTAAGACCATCATAAACATCTTTGGTCTCTCCTTCTAATTGATATTTCCGAATTTTTTCGCCAGTCGTCGTTTCTTTTTGTTCATTCAAAAAGCGACCAGTTATTTTTTCATCAATTTTTCTCCATTGCCTAGTTTCAATGTAGAAAATACCTCCCGGTTTAATAATTTCGATCCGCTTTTCTGCCACCTTTTTCGATCGAAAAAAATCAAGATCCCTCACATAAGAATCGGTCAATTCCTCTCCCGAAAAAGCAACCAAAGAGGTATAAATCAAGACTAAAACTAAAGAAAATTTAAAAAATCCTGCCCCCGGAAAAATTGGAATACCAAACCGCCAATCATTTTGCCCAATTTTGATATTGAGACTAGGATGAGTAATAATGATCAGACAAGTTAAAACGATTGTTACAATTCCCAACAAAAAAGTGGTGAAATACCAGACAATCAATCCAAAAACAACTGCAACTGCGCCATTAATATTTAAAATTAAATTGAACAAAAATTTTATAATCCCCATGAATTTCCTCCTATTTCAAACTAACTATTTAAAAAACTCAATAATAGCGACCAAGCCAATTAAAACACCAAATCCAAGCCAAAACCTCTTGGCGAAGCTCCATGAATAATCCTTAAATTCTTTTTTGATTTCTTCTGCTTTTTTAGAAAATTTTTCAAAAATTCCTTGCTTTTTAATTAAAATTTTAAGATCCTTACTATTCGGATCTTTTACAATATGCAAGCCCTCTTTAATTTTTGTTAAAATTTTCTTATGAATTAGTTGCGATCCTGCAACTGCAACCCTTTCTTTAAACTTTTTTTTCTTCAAAATTGACCCGATTGTAATCGCGGCTGAACTTAAGCCATTTTTTTGTTTCTTATTCTTAGAAACTAAAACAGCCTTCAGCCATTCTGAGCTAAAATCATTCTTTTCTAGCTCATCCAAAAAGGAATAAAAATCTATTCTTAGCTCCTCCATATTTGCTTTTTCGTGAAGAGCCAATTCATTGATGGCATCGTCTAAGACACCTTCATCGTCTGGCCCAATATTAAACGGTTTGCCAAAAGTTTTTTTTCCAGTTTCAGTTTTCAATAATTTTAAGACCTGCTCAACAGTCGCATATTTTAAAGCTTCCTTTCCAAGATCTCCTACAACTTTTTTTGTGCCTTTAATCATTTTTAATTCTCCCCTTTTTTAAATTGTCAAAGAGCTACTTTTCGTAGCTAACCCAAATTAATATTCTGATTAACAATTTACTATAGCATACTTTTACATAATTGTCAAGCCAACTTTATAAAATAAAACTTTCCCCACGAAAATTTTCCTAAATTCGACTTCAACAAATACCGCGATTAAACCCAAAGAAATCTCAGACAAACAAAAAATCCTAAATAAATTTAGGATTTTAAGTTTCTACTTTTTTTAAAATCTAGAAACTACGTTTTTGAGGGCAATTCGAGGAAAATTTCAAATTACGAACGAAATGTACTCAGAGGTATATTGAGAAGTAATTTAAAATTCCATCTGCCTCATCAAGCTTCAGCGAGTGAGCAGCCAAAGAAATGCGCCAAAAACGTAGTTCCTAAACAAGACTAGAGATTTCTATTCTTAGGTTAACAGTGTTAGCTGTTTTGTTTTAGACAAAACTTTTTTTAGACAAATTTGTTTTTAATTACAGTTTTGTCCTAAAATAGTTCCGTTAGAAATAGCTAATTAAATTTATTAAAGATTAGACTCAATCCCTCATTCAAATAAATAGCTAGTTCTCATTATTCAGTTGTAAAGGTTCAAATTAATGATTAAATTTTTTTGTTTTCGACTTATTCTAAACAGATTATTGACTAACCTCCTTAGAATAAGTCAAAATTAGAACTACGCTGTGAAGATTTCTAAATTTGACTCACTTGTTTTGATTTTTATGTCACATTAATTATTTTTAATTTTTAAAATTACTGCTATTTTTCATTACTTAATTTCGATCGCTCTAAGTCTTTAATTCCAACAACCTCTCTTCCTCTCTTTCCAAAATCCAAATATTGAAAATGGTAATCACAAACAGTCCAACAATCAAAAACATAAATCCCGTTTTATTAAACCACAATCTGGCTTGATTCAAAAAATCGTTATTATTATTTTGGTCCGAATTTAACATTGCCACCACTTGTTTGTCTTCTTCTTTTTGGTCCTCTTTTTCAATTAAATATTCAGCAAAATATTTATCTGGAACTTTGCTAAAAATTGCTTCTTCTTCGTTATTTATAGCTTTAATTAAAACATTTTCGTTTTTAATATCTAACCCTTTAATAGAAATCAAATTAACATAAATATCATCTCTCAAATTTTCCAAAACATATTCCTCTGCTCCAATCACCACCGCCACCTCTTGAGGTTCACCTTGAATTTCCGCTGAAACTAGCATTTCGTTGTCTTTTTTATTGTCGCCTTGCCAAAAATGGATTGAACTTTGAGCGATAATCACTCCGTCTTCCGAGACAACTGGTTCAACATTTTTCTTGGTTTCCACTGGAATTAAAGTCATCTCAACCAATGATTTTCCAAAAACTTGAACTGCAATTTGAGTTTCCTTATTATCAACAATACCTCTTTTAACCGCCACTCCCATTTCTGCATATTTAGCTGACAAAATATTTTCTCGATGTTTCTCGCTTTTCATCCAAGCTTCGTGAACAGAACTAGCAGTTTCAAAATCCATCCCCAAATTTTCTCCAGCATATTTATAGGAATAACCGGCCTTATCAAACCAATGCCAAGGATCAATTCCCTCGGGAGAAGTGTGAGCGAAATAATCGTTCCCTAACATATCTTGAGCTTTCAACTGAGCCACTTCATTTAAAATGTCATTTTCAATTAACTGCTCCAATCCTTGAACTGCTCTTTCTTGATTAACATAATTGATAATTTGATTTTCAATTTCCCGCTCATCAGCCTTAACCACGTTCAATCCCAAAAGCGACAGGGTCAAAACTGCTAGAAAAATGATTGAATTGTTTTTTACGCTTTTAGTTTTCATTTTTTTGAAAATTGTTTTTAAATAAATTTTCTAATTTTTATCTACCAACAATTCTTTAATTTATTTTTTTTATTTGATGATAGCTCCCAAATTTCAAGCAAACTACTTTTTATTTTTAGATAATATTGAATTTTAAATTTTCAATAAACATCTTTTATAAATTATTTTTTAGAAAAGTTCGAGGAAAAAATGAGCATTCAAGTGAATTGTATTTTACATACAGTGAGCAAAAAGCGGAATTTTTGACAAAGAAATTTTCCAAAAAATAATTTACAAAATAAAAAGTGCTTCACAAAAAAATATGCGAACCACCTAAACAACAGAAATATTTAACTTACACAAGTATTATATACCAAAAATCCACTATTGTCAATGGCAAATAATCCCTATAAATTCATCGCCAATCAACTTCGAGCTTAAATCCTACCCTCAAATCGATTTTTAAAAAATTAGTTCAAATAATTAAATTAAGTTGTAAACGAAAGCTTTTTATTTCAAAAATTAATAAATATTTTGTTTTTTATTAAATGTATACATATTTTATAAAATATGTATACATTTTGAATATATATTTGACAAAATATCTATACAATGCTACACTTTATTTGTAAGTATAAAAAATATTTATGGAAAAGAATAAACTTATACCCATCGGAAAAGCTGCCAAAATGCTCGGTGTTTCCGTAATAACACTTCAAAGATGGCACAAAAGTGGAAAATTAATCCCAATAATGTCACCTAAAGGTCGCAGACAATATTTCCTTAAAGAAATTAAATCTCGTATTCCTCAAAAATCAATATTTTCAGAGGCGTTAAAATGGGCTTGTGCAAAGAAAACGATTGAACCAAAAAAAGAATTTTATTGTCAAAATAGTTCAGATTTGCAATTCCATATTAAAAAATTGGAAAATGAACTTTCTGAAGTTGAAGATTTAAAAGAGATTTATTCTCTTATTGTCGCAGCCGTGGGAGAAATTGGAAATAATTCGTTTGATCATAATCTAGGAAATTGGCCTGATGCTCCTGGAATTTTATTTGGAGTAGACTTGCTCAAAAGACAAATTGTTTTAGCTGATCGAGGACAAGGCATCTTAAAAACATTAAAAAGAGTAAAGCCAGAATTGAAAACTGATGAACAAGCGCTAGAAACAGCTTTTACCGAAATTATTTCCGGAAGAGCCCCCGAAAAAAGAGGAAACGGATTAAAATTCGTTAAAAAAATTGTTCCCTTGACTCATATAGATTTATATTTTCAAACCGGAACAGCTACTCTTCATTTAACGGACAAAAATCTTCCCCTTTTAGTTAACAAAGGAAAAACAGGGTTCAGAGGTTGCCTGGCTTTAATTAACTTTTAATTATCTATAATTATATGAAAATTGAATTAAAAAAATTTGGAACCACCCTTATCTCCAGACAAGCTGGTCGCGAAGCCTTTGCGGCTTTCAAACCTTCTCTAGAAATTTTAAATAAGAATGAAACCATTGAAATTGATTTTATAGATGTTATCACCTTTTCTCCGTCTTGGGGAGATGAATTTTTAAGACCATTGCAGGAAAAATACGACGGAAAAATCACTTTTCTAAACACTCAAAACCCTTCAGTTAAAGTGACGCTAGAACTACTCGAAGAAATAAACAAAAAATAATTTAATACAACTCGCAAGAAATCACTGAAATTAGATTATTTAATAACCAATAAAATGGGAATTGTTCAAATATTTTGATTTTACCATACAAAAAAACAGCTCTTTAGAACTGCTCTCTTTGTTTCCCACAAACGCTTTCTTCAAATTCTGAGCGGGTAACGGGAATCGAACCCGTATCACTAGATTGGCAACCTAGAGTAATAACCATTATACTATACCCGCAAACTGACGCTAATTTTCAATTTCTAATTTTCAATTTTCAAATAATTTTTAATAATTTAATTTTTAGACACAAAAACTACACTTCTATTTTATTAATTTAAAATAATTTAAAAATGTGTTCAAAATACAAAATTCTAAACTCAATCTTTGCTATTTTTATAACATGCATATTTACATTTTTTGTGAATTCAAAATGAAGTCGTTTTCGTTACAAAAATTTTCATTCTAAATACATTTTAATTTCTCAATTGTGTGATTTTCGTTGTGAAAAGTAAAAATTTTGCGGTAAATAATCTGAAATAAATACATTATACAGATTTTATGGATTTAGGATTATCTGATTTTCGTTACGAAAATTCTAAATTACAGAACAAATTTTCAAAAACTTTCGACACCTATGTCCATAGGTTGAGAAAGTTTGAAGGAAATTTGACTGAAATTTAGAATTTGCAGTAGAAATAACAGATAACCCTAAATTCATGTGAGTGCCGAGGGTGAGAATTGAACTCACGACACGAGGATTTTCAGTCCTCTGCTCTACCACTGAGCTACCCCGGCATCTAAGATTTTCTAATCTAGTAGATTTTTCTACTGTAAATTAATAATTTCGACTAAATTTTCTCAACTTATAAATATAAGTATCATAAATATTTTAATAAATTTACCACAAAATTATCACTCCTCATAATAAAAATTCATCTCGCATCAAAACCTTAACACTTCATTAATCAACAAGATTGATAATATCATATACAGCCCAAAAATCAAGCCTTTAATCCAAATCTTTATTCAACCTGATTCAATCTTTGTAAGTCAATTAACTTTCGATATAATCCACATTTTTCTTGAGCTAACTCTTGATGAGTGCCTTGCTCTACTAAACAGCCATTTTCTAGAACAAAGATTTGATCAGCTTTTTTAATAGTGCTTAAACGATGAGCAATCACAATCACAGTTCGATTCTGTCTAATTTTTTCCATCGCATCTTGAATTAATTTTTCGCTATAAGAATCAAGATTACTGGTGGCTTCATCAAAAATTAGAATTCGAGGATCCGCCAAAATGGCCCTGGCAATTCCGATTCTTTGTCTTTGTCCACCAGACAATTTCACTCCTCGCTCACCCACCTGAGTGTCATAACCTTTTTCTAAGTTGCCAATAAATTCCTCCGCGTTAGCAATTCGAGCCGCTCTTTTTATTTCGTTCAAAGTCGCTCCTGGTTTGGAATAAGCGATATTGTCTTTTATAGTAGTACTAAAAACTTCCACGTCTTGAGGAACAATCGAAATAAAATTCCGAAAAGCGTATAAATCATATTCTTTTAAACTATGCTGATCTAATAAAATTTGTCCTGATTGAGGATTATAATGTCTGAAAATCATTCGAGCTACCGTCGTTTTTCCACCCCCAGAAGGTCCAACCAAGGCCGTCATACTATTAGGCAAGATTTTAAAGCTAACATCTCTCAAGGCTCTTCTACGATTATCACTATAAGCGTAAGAAACGTTTTTAAACTCAATTTCTCCCACTATTGATTTAGGTTTAATTCCATATTTAGAATTTTCAATTTCCGATTTTTCTAAATTTAATTCAAACAATCGAGCCACCGGTTCACTGCTTTCCATAATCTGATCATAAATCCTAGAAATTCGAAACAGCGAAATCAAAGCTTTTTCTGAGATAGTAATGGCAAAAACCAAACTTCCTACTGTCACCTGTCCTTTCCAAATCAAATAAATTCCAAAGAATAAAACGCTAGTTCGCCCTAGGTTAATCACTAAATTACGCAAAAGATTGTAGCGAATAACCACTCCAAACACTTGAATAAAATTATCCCGAATAGTTTTATTAATCTTTTTAAAACTTTGAATTTCTTTTTGCTCTTGAACAAAAGACTTAACAGTATTGATATTAACAATTGACTGAGTCATTAAACCAGAAGATTCTTCTCCTTTCTTATAAATTTTAACTCTTTGTGGGTGAACTCTTTTATTAACCTTCAAAGTTATCCAAGCAAAAATTGGAACAAAAAATAAAATTGTCAAACCAAACCAAAAATTAATCCAAAAAAGAACAACGGTAGTAAAAACTATCTGAAAAAAAGTTGGAACAACCTCCCAAAACAAACTTCTTAAAAGTTCAATAATTCGATCAATTCCTCGTTGAATTTTAATAATTTTATTACCAGTATTTTCTTTTTCGTGATAAGAAAGACTAAGTTCTACCATTTTACTTTGAGCATTATTAGTCAAATAATATTGAACCTCAGCGATAAGACCCAAAGTTCTTCGACTACTACTATACTCAAAAATAGAAACAATTTGATTAGCTAAAAACATAACGCCCACCCAACCCAATAAAATTCCTATTTTTTCATTGTCAAAAGATAGAATTGAGTCAATTATAATTTTTAAAATATAAGGCCCTACCAACTCAATAATTTCAATAATGATTATAAAAAAAATCAACATCACGATTTTTTTTCGTGAAGGTTTCAGTAAAAACCATAATTGTTGACAAAATTTCTTTAAATTAATTTCTTTTTTCATAACTTATGCTATTATTACAATAATCATTATCGCACAAAAATAAACAAATTTAAAGCCCTAAAATAAAGAAAGTTTTAACAAAAAACTAACTAGGCTTAAAAATTAATTAAATTTAAAATTTCTAAGTATTAATAAAAATTAAAATTTTGAGTGCAATTCAAGGCGAAATTGAGCATTGAATGAGATGTATTGAGTTGATACATCGAATGAAAAACGGAAATTTCAACAAAGAAGTACGCCAAAATTTTAATTTTTAAAACAATGTCTTCAAAAGTATTCTCAGCCTCAGTCTACGGCATGAAAGGAAACCTAATCGAAATCGAAGTTGACACTCTTCCTGGTCAACCAGTTTTTAATATTGTCGGATTACCAGATATGGCCGTCAAAGAAGCCAAGGAACGGGTTTCCAGCGCCATCAAAAATTCTGGCTTCAAACCACCTCATCACTTCGGAAGAATTACCGTCAACCTAGCTCCGGCTGATCTCAAAAAAGAAGGTCCATTTTTTGATTTTCCAATTGCTTTGGGAATCTTACTTGTGACTAAACAAATTGAAGCACTGCCGAAAGATTCCGTTTTTTTAAGTGAATTGTCTTTGGACGGACGCCTCCGAGACATCAAAGGCGTTTTATCAATTGCCTTATCTCTCAAAAAACACGGAATTAAAAACATCTTTCTTTCAAAAAAAATCGCGAGAGAAGCCAATTTAGTGGACGACTTGAATGTTTTTCCGATTAAAACCTTGAAAGATTTTGTCGACCAACTTAAAGAAAAACGCTTTCGAAAATTTACTAAAAAAACTATTGACTTAGAAACACTTAAAACTGAATCCAGCCTTGATTTTTGTTATATCAAAGGCCAAAATCACGCCAAGCGCGCCCTAGAAATTTCAGTCGCTGGAGGCCACAACATCTTGATGTCTGGCCCTCCAGGTTCGGGAAAAACGATGTTAGCTAAAGCCGTTCCTAGCATTATGCCCCCAATGGCCAAAAAAGAAGCTTTTGAGGTAACAAAAATTTATTCAATTGCTGGAATTACTAACAGTCATCAACCTTTAATTACCGAACGCCCTTTTCGAAGTCCTCATCACAGCGCTTCAGCGGTGGCTTTAGTTGGAGGCGGAACATTTCCCAGGCCAGGAGAAATTTCTCTTGCCAATCGCGGAGTTTTATTTTTAGATGAATTTCCCGAATTCTCAAGGTCTTTAATTGAAAACCTCAGACAACCTTTAGAAGACGGCGAAGTTTCAATTTCTAGAGCTAATGGCACCCTTTGTTTTCCCGCTAAATTCATGCTAGTGGCGGCGATGAACCCTTGCCCTTGCGGAAACGCTAGTGACCCCCAAAAGGAATGCACTTGCACTCCTAATCAAATCAGTCACTACAAGAAAAAATTATCTGGCCCAATTCTAGACCGAATCGACCTACAGATTGAAGTTCCTCGATTAAAATTTGAAAAAATTACGCAAAACGCTTTAGCTGAAAAAAGTGAAGACATACGCCTGCGAATTATCAAGGCCCGAGAAATCCAACTAAAAAGATTTAAAAATACTGAAATTTTCACCAACGCTGAAATGAACAATCAACAATTAAAAAAATTCTGCCCAATCGGTGAACCCGAAAAAGAACTTTTACGTCTAGCAATTAACAAAATGAACTTCTCTCCCCGCACCTATTTCCGTCTCTTGAAAGTTTCAAGAACTATTGCCGATCTAGAAGGCACTAAAGACATTAATGTTAATCATTTAGCCGAGGCGATACAGTATAAATTTAGGGAAGAATAAGTGGTAAATTTTAAAATCCAAATTATTCCAAATTCCTCATGTTGAATAAATTTAAATTTTCAATAACTAAATTTTCAATACTAAAAAATATGAATAAAAATAAACTATTTTGGGGGATATTTGCTGTGATGATGCTGGGGACGATATTTTTGCGAGTTTGGAATCATCATGATTGGTTATTTTTTAAGTGGGACCAAGGGCGAGATTGTGCTTTGTTAGCCGAAGCGGTTAACAATGGACCAAGTGAATTGCCTTTACTCGGACCGAGGGCTACTAAAGTCGGTAACGACTATCTTCATTTAGGACCAGCTTATTATTATTTCCAATATCTACCGGCTGGAATTTTGCATTCCACTGACCCAGCAGCTTTTGCTTATTTTGATCTAATAATATCGATTTTAACCATTCCTTTGCTGTTTGTTTTTTGCCGACTGTATTTTTCTCCTCGACATTCTTTGATGATTACCGGACTTTATAGTTTTTCCTTTTTAGTAGTGCAATACTCTCGTTTTGCCTGGAATCCTAATTCTGTCCCATTCTTGATGCTTTTGACTTTTTATGGAATGCTCCGGTTCGCTCAAAGCAAAAAATTAAAAGATCAGATTAAATGGCTTTCTCTGGGAGCTTTTGGTTTTTCCATGGCCTCGCAATTCCATTTTTACGCCTTTTTTGCCCTTATTGGAATATCAGGAATATTTTTCCTCTATCATTTTGATCTATTTAAAATTAAAAAATTGGGAACTAATTTAAAGAAAGTTCTGACTAAAAATATTTTAATTACTTTTGGGACAGCTATCGCCGTAATTGTTCTGACTTATACTCCGATGATTGTTAGTGAATTAAAAACTGATTTTAGTAATTCTAAGAATTTCTTAGGAGCTTTCACTGAAAAAGCCCGGGAAGACAAAACTTTTGGGCAAAAATTAACCCGAAATTTCCGAGAACAAGCTAAAGCCTATTTTTTAATCACCACTTCTTTCGAACATCGCTCCGGCAATAAATCCGACCCAATTCCAATTACTTTTGGCCTATTTTCAATGGCTCTAGGAATATTTTTATCAATCTATTTTTACCGAAAAGAAAAAAATCCAACTAAGAAAAATTTCTTGTTTCTAATCCCAGTTTGGATTTCGTTTTTCTTTTTACTCACCATTACTACTTCCTATGGCTTGAGACCGCGTTATTTTGTGCCAGTTTTCCCTGTGCCTTTTATTATCATTGGCTTATTCCTAATTTGGTTGGATCAGAAATTTCCCAAAAAAGCGTTATTTTTAACTAGTTTAATTGTTTTCACTATTTTAATTTTAAATCTTTACGGCATCAAACAATGGTTTACTGAAATAAAACTCTCTCAAACCAAAGCTATCCCTACTGAGCGAACCTTGATTCTTCAAAAAGACGACGGGATAACTTTAGGACAATTTCAACGAGCAGTTAACTATATTCTCAAAAATTCTCAAGGTGATCACGTTCTACTTTGGACTAAAGCCGAATACAAACAGCCTTTGAAATATTTATTAGAACAAGCTCGTCCTGGAGTTGATTGGGATTTTATCGCCAAAGAAAAAGAGCTTTTTGGTCAACAAGATATTTTTGCCATCAACACTACTACCGGTGGCTATAAATCAGTTAAAAAAACCATTAAAGAATTTTCTAAGCTAAAAAGCACCGTCCAATTCGGTCAAATAGTCGTAATGCAATTGAAGATTGATTCTTCCAGTATTCCAAAGCCTAAACCCACTAAAGAAATCTCTAGCGATGCTTCTAGTAAGACTGAAAGGTTGTTTTGGAAGGATGTGCTTTGAAATATTCAATAATCAATATTCATTCAATAACTAATATTTAATTTTTAAATTTTCAATGACCCTTTAATTTGGAAATATTTAACATCCAACCCTCAACACTCACTCAATAAACAATGCTTAAATATTCAATTATTAAATAATCGAGTTTCTTCCTTTAACTATGATATCTGAAATATCTTTTTACACCAAAAACCTCTGATTTCTCAGAGGTTTTTAAAATATACACAAAGCTTCAATATATAACAAGACTTTTAGATTTAGGTGCAGTTTAAATATTAAATGCTTCTAAAATAAGCTAGTTTAAAATTTAAATAAAGCTTAAACCAAACCTATTAATCTAAGAATTCAGATTTTTTAAGTACCAAATAACAGATTAAAAGCCCTTCTAGTAGATGTAGCCTTTTATGACTCTGGAACTGGAACTAATCGTTCTCTTACTAGCCACTCCAAACCCCTTATAATTCATTTCCGAAATAGTAATATTTCCTCCACTAACTTTTTCCACTACTCCAACATGTCCATACCAACTTTCACTGGTAACGATAATTGAACCCACCTTCGGAGTTTTTCCTGTCTTTACCCCATAAGCCCTAGCGTTGTATAACCAGGTACCAGCATTTCCTCCCCAAGGAACATATCTTTTCTGAGAGACAAACCAAGTACATTGACCATAAGGAAAAGTGTGTCCACCTTTTGGATTTCGATCAATAATAGAAGGTGCTCGTCCCGAACCAGCAATTCCAGAATCATAATAATTACGTTCTTGAAAAAATAATGAATCAGGATCATCTTTCTTTCCACCCGGAATAATCAATTCCGCATTCTCTTCCACTGCGCCATTAGCCGGTAAATCATTAAAAGCAATAATTTCTTTTTCATCGGCTTCGTACTCTTTGGCCAATTTTTTAATCGTATCGCCTTTTTTAACAATATGTTTCAAACCAGCTACTGGTAAAATAAAGATTTTGTCCCCTGGTTGAATCAGCGCAGCATTTTCAATATCATTGGCCCACAAAATAGTATTAACCGTAATACCAAACTTATCCGCTATAACACTGACTGAATCGCCTTCTTTCACTAGATAAACCGCCACATCAGCTCCTTGATCTAATAATTTTTCCGCATCTGGCAAGGTAGAAGCCGTTAAAACTTGATGTTGCAATTGATTGACCATCGCGTCTTCATCCGACAACATTGTCGCTTCGATTCCTTCATCCTCAGACAAGGCTGAAGCCATTGCCAAAGGAGCCATTAATAAACCATTCTGAGTGGTATGACTTTTAACTCGATTAATAATTTTTTCTTTATTATCAATTTCTTTTTCTAAATAACCGAACAAAAGTCCTTGTCCATCCTTATTATTGTTTAAATTTCCAGCCATAATAACAAAAGCGGTAATTATTACCACCACTAAAGCAGAGTTTTTTCGAAAAAACTCTAAAATCTTTCGACTACGCCCTTCTTTAAAGAACTGAATAAGTCGTTTTTCTGCCTTTTTTGTTTTATCGGCTAAGCTCTTAAGCCCATTCTTAAATTTCTTTCCGTCTTTCAAAACTGTTCCAATTTCACTTCGATATTTTGTAAATTGAGTAGAAATACGTTTAATAACTTTAATTTCCCATATTGACCCTCAACCTATAGAAATCCCTCTATTTAGAATAGAGTGGCTTTCATCAGATGATTGTCATTTTATTGATTATTTACTGAAATTATTTAACAGAACAATAGTACCATAAGGGCTTTTATTGTCAATAGAGAAGATTCAAAAAGTCTATAAAGTCCATAGAAACTGTCTAAGATCTCGACGCAAGATAAATTGTTCGAAATAACCGAAAAATTCAATTGCTCATTTACTAAAACATTGAAATTCTGGCTACAAAACTTCACTTCAGTCTCAGCGTATCTCAATATGCTTCGACTTCCAGCTTGTTTTTCTCTCATAATTTCATCGTTTTAGCAGAATGCGAAATCTTAAACAGCTTCTTAAGGTTAGAAAGTTTGGACTTTTAAAATATCAGTATCCAAACTATAATAAAATTATAATGAAACTATTAAAAATGGTCGATGGAAAAATACAAAAAAGAATATTTAGAATATTTAGCCGTTGATAAAAATTGCGCGGTCAAAACAATTGAAAATTATAATCGCTATTTATCAATTTTTTTAGAATGGTCAAAAATCACTAAACCAAGCCAAATAACCGATAAATTAGTGCATAATTTCAGACTTTATTTAAGCCAACGAACCGATCAAAACGGAGACTTTATTGGCACTAAAACTAAAAATTATTACATCATTGCTCTAAGAAGTTTGCTTAAATTCATGGCTAAAAATGGGGTTGAGTCTCTGGCCCCCGAAAGATTAGAATTAGCCAAAACCAAGGATCGGACGATTGATTTCTTGGAATTAGACGAAATTATTGAATTATTCAAAGCCTCTCAGGGAGAAACTCTGCAAAATGTTCGCAATCAAGCTATTTTAGAATTATTATTTTCTTCTGGAATGCGAGTTTCAGAATTGATTGCTTTGGATCGAGATAAAATTAATCTAGAGAAAAAAGAATTTTCGATAATTGGCAAAGGCTCTAAGCGAAGAATTGTTTTTATTTCTCAAGAAACCGCCGATTTAATTCAAAAATACCTCCAAAAAAGAATCGATATTGATCCAGCTTTATTTATTCGACACAACAGAGAACCCAGCAAAGAAGCCGACTTAAGACTTTCTGCTCGATCAATTCAAAGAATTATTCAAAATTGCGCTTTAAAAGCTGGAATTGTCAAGAACGTCACCCCACACGTAATGCGTCACAGTTTTGCGACTAATTTACTCCAAAATGGTGCAGACATTCGTAGTGTTCAAGCACTCTTAGGTCACAGTTCTATTAACACCACCCAAATTTATACTCACGTGACTAATAAATCTCTAAAAGACATTTACAACAAATATCATAAATAATTTAGAATAAATTATAAATTCAAAAAATCAAATTACAAACCCTGCCTATCGGCAGACAAATAAATTTAAAGTTACAATTTTTTAGATTCAGAGCTTCTCTGAGACTAATTTTTTAAACTTTGGTTTTGAACAAATAAAAAAACAGATACCGAGTCTGTTTTTATATGTTAATTTGTGGGTGTACGCCGATTCAACCCGCCTCCGCTAAAACTACGGCGAGGCAAGACGGCTAAAATCTCTGCAATGCCAACGCAACACTCCAAACTCACCAATTCGAAACCTAATTTCTTTCTTTTTTAACTCCCTTGTCGTCACAAGACAAAAACCCTTTTCAGGGTTTTTGTTTGTGGACGACACGGGATTCGAACCTGTGACCTCTACAATGTCAATGTAACGCTCTAACCAACTGAGCTAGCCGTCCCTTAGAATATAACTTTGTCGGGGCACCGGGAATCGAACCCAGACATTACGCTCCCAAAGCGTATGTACTACCACTATACTATGCCCCGCCATCAAAGACTTTCTTGGAAGAAAAATCTCAAATAACTCTTTAATACTAGTTGAAAAAAAGATAAAAGTCAATTAAAGATAAGTCTTAAAATTATTTCAAACTTTGATATTTCTTAAAATTAATAAAAATGCTAAAATTAAAGAGAATTATTTTCAAATTATTTAAAAATAAATGCTCGGAATTGAATATCAACAAATTTTAGAAAGCATCAATGATTGGGGCTATCCCTTAATGCTATTGTTAATGATTTTAGAAGGGCCGATTGCTACTCTTGGAGCCGCTTTTTTGGCTTCGATGGGATTTTTCAACGTTTTTATTGTTCTGACTTTAAGTATTTTTGGTGACATAGTCGGCGATGTTATTTTATATTATATCGGTTTTTTCAGTAGAAAAGGACTAATTCTTAAAAAAAGAAAATTCTTAAAATCTAATTCTGGAGTTATTAAAGTCATTAAATCAAGTTTCAAAGAAAAGGGCGCTCAAATAATATTTTTTACCAAAGTTACAACTGGACTTTGCTATGTCACTTTTATTTTAGCCGGAATGATAAAACTAGATTTTAAAAAATTTCTCCTGTTTTCTATTTTAGGAGGGATTGTTTGGAGCAGTTTTGTAGTTGGATTAGGTTATTATTTCGGTTGGATCGCCGAAGAAATCGAGCAATATATCAAATTTAGTGGTTGGATAATTTTCTCTTTAACAGTAATAATAATGTTTTCAATTATAATTTATAAAAAAACCACCGCTCTTAAAAAAATTAAATTACTAAAAAAACAAAATGCTCAAAAAACAAAATCAATCTAATAAACAAAAAACCATCAAAAAAAGAAGAGTAGACGCCTTAATTTCCTGGAAAATTCAAGATTTTGAAGAAAATAAAAAAAATTTTAGATTTATGGCTGGTTTATATTCAGCTATATTCATCTTGGCTGTTTATGGCCTAATCACTAATAATCTACTATTATCTATCCTGCTTATTTTATTTGGTTTTACTTTTTTTATTTTTGAGAATAAAAAACCTCGAACAATGATCTTTGCCGTCACCAAAGAAGGAATTTTTATTCACGATCACCTTTACTCTTATAATTCTCTGGAAAGTTTTTGGATTGAATATGAACCAGAAAGTTTGCAAGAGCTTTCTTTCAAAACTAATCAACTCTTTCTACCCTTTCTAAAAATTCCTTTAAAAAAAACTAATCCAGTTGAATTAAGAAAATGTTTAATAAAATTTCTACCAGAAAAAAAACATCCACATTCTTTTAACGACTTAATAGAAAGACTTTAATAAAAATCTTTTTGTGATAAAATAATTCAACACAAAATAGAGCTATTTCCAAAATAAGGTTTTTTTAAATAAAATTGTAGCGAAAGGAATATCCAAATAAAGTCCTTATAGCTCAATTGGATAGAGCATCAGCTTGCGAAGTTGAAGGTTAGAGGTTCAAATCCCCCTAAGGACACCAGTTAATTAAAGCTAAATATGAAAAAATTTACTCACCTATTAGTCGACAGGTCTCAAACTAAAAAAGTTTTTTTAAGTCTAGGTCTAATAATTTTAATAGCCTTGATTGTTTTTTGTTTTTCAAAAAAAGATTCTAAGATTTTGAAAATCGGTTTTGTTACTGACTGGGAGTATTCTCAGACCAACAATAATAATAAAGATTCAACTAAAACTTTTCTAGCAAAAGCTGTTTCCCATTATAATTATCTAACTAAACCAGACTTAGTTATTAGTGGTGGAGATTATTTAGAAAAAATGACAACAAAAAATTCAACCCAACTACAAGAAATACTTTCTATTTTCAATAAAATTAAAGCTGAAAAATTGTATTGTTTAGGAAAAAACGATTCTCAAGAAAATTCCCTTCAAGAAATCAAAAAAGTGTTAACACTAGAAAACTCTTATTACAGTAAAATCTACAAAGGAATTAAACTCATAATTCTTGACACTACCCAAAACAATAAATCAGAAAATTTCAAAGGAACTATCAATAAAAGCCAAACCGGTTGGCTTGAAAAAGAACTTTCTGGAGCTGAGCCAGTTTTAATCTTTTCACATCACAGTCTAATAGAAACTCCAGTCGGAGATCTCTGGCAACAAAACCTAACTAACCAAGAAGAAATTTTCGATTTAATCAAGACTAATAATCAAAAAATAATTGCGGTAGTTAGCGGAAATAGTCCGAAAGACTATATAACAAAACAAGGAGGTATTCCTTTTATTAACATCGGAGGATTGACAGAAGCTTTTACTTTGGGTCGATTTTCTGATCTGAAAATAACCCCTGATCAAAAAAATCCGGCTCTATTTTTGATTGATTTGGAGAATCACGGTAAAAATGGTTCTGCTTACGAAATAAAAAGAGAGCTAACCACAAAAACTGCCACTCGAATTAATCTCAAAAAAAGAGATCCTCTTGTTTTTAATCAACGTTGGTTCGATTTAAGCGATAAAAACAATTTAAATGGAATTTTAAACAAAGGCTCTGCGGGAGAAACAAATATTGGAATAACCAAAAAAGGAACTATTATCGGGGCTTTTGAAAGCAAGGAAAATTCTGGAAAAATCCAAGTTCGAGCTTATAAAAACAATAAATGGATTGATCTTTCTGATGAAAATTATCCAGAAGGCTTGATTAGCTTAGGAAAAGGAAGTAATCCTAATATTGAAACTAAAGACGAAGATATTTTTGTAATTTTCAGTGAAACCGAATACGATTCTAAAATAAGACTTTTGCACTGGTCTAATAATCAACAGGAATGGAACGAACTGTCTCCTCAAGGTTTTATATCTGAAAAACCTGGGCATGAACCAACTCTAATTTTTGACAAAAACCACCAAAACCTCTATGTAGCTTTTGCTGAACAATTACAAACGACTCAAAATCAGGCTCACATCAAAAAATGGGATGGGAAACAATGGACTACCGTCACTAAATCTCTTTCAATTTTTGCCGACCTGTTAAGTTCTAGTGTAGATGAATTTGATTTAGTAGCTTCTAGCTTAAATAATTCTATTTATATGTCTTATGAAGAACAAAAAATTAATGGCACCCACACAGTAAAAGTCAAAAAATGGAATGGTCAAAAATGGAATAATTTAAAAGATGATAAATTAAATATCTCTCAAATTAATGGATTTAGTCCTTCAATCGCAATTGATAAAAATGAAAATCTTTATCTAGCTTTTGTTGAAAACAACAAAGGACCTCTTTACGTTTATAAACACAATCAAACTTCCTGGCAAAACGTTGGAACAACTTTTAAGAATTCCACCGACGAAGTAATCGAACCTTTTGTTGAAATAGATCACAATAATAATTTATATTTGGCTTACTCTGAACACAAAGATGATATTATAATGACTGCTAACAACGGAAAAAATACTGGAGAAGAATTAACGAAAGCTTCCGCTTGGCGAGTTCGAGTTCAAAAATTAGAAAATGATAATTGGATTAATTGCGCTGATGAATTAAACTCAGCCGGTTATATTTCAAAAGGCTCTGGTAAAGGTGACCCCGCTTTAAAAACTTTTGAAAATAATTTATATATAATTTTTGGCGATGAAGCCAACGATTATGCAGCTCACGTTAAAAAATACAGTCTTAATTAAAAATACTTCACCTTAAATCCTGATTTAAATCTTATGCTTTTTTTAAATAATGCAGTAGCACTAGCACCAGAAGTTGGTGCTAAAAATGCTAAAAATTTAAACTCTCTCGGTATTCAAACTATCGAAGATTTATTATATTATTTTCCTTTTCGCTATGAAGACTTTTCCTCGCAAAAGAAAATAATCGATGTTCAACCTGGTGAGACAATAACCGTTCGAGGAAAAGTTTTAGACATAAAATCTATCCCACTTCGAGGTCGAAAAAACCTAACTGAAATCTATGTTCAAGACGAAACTGCCTCAATAAAAGCCGTTTGGTTTAATTTCGCGATGCCTTTAAGATTTTTAAGTAAAGGCAAGTATGTTCAATTGAGCGGTAAAATTTCAATCTATAAAGGCAAAGAGACTTATTTTCAACATCCTAATTTTGAATTAATTAACAAAACTCTTTACGAAAATTCCGAACAAATTCTTACTTCCAAAACTGGTTCTACTAGCGGTTTAGCTCCCGTTTATTCAGAAAATCGAAACATCACTTCTTATTTTTTACGTCGAGTAATTCGAAAAACTCTTCCCCAAGTTTCACTGGAAGAATTTCTACCCAATAATTTCATACAGGAGCAAAAACTCCCATTTTTTTCTAAAGCTCTCCAAAATATTCATTTCCCCAAAAACCAGACTGTTGCCACTTTAGCTAAAAAACGGTTTGCTTTTGAAAAAATGTTCTTAATTCAATTAAGAGCTTTAGAGATAAAAAAACAATGGGAAAATAATACAGCTGTTAAAATTGCCTTTGATGAAAAAATTATTAAAAATTTTGTAGATTCTTTACCTTTTCAACTCACTAACGCGCAAAAGAAAACCTCTTGGCAAATTATTCAGGATTTAAAAAAAAATAAGCCAATGAACCGCTTATTAGAAGGAGATGTAGGAAGTGGAAAAACAATTGTAGCGGTTATGGCCATTTTATCCACCCTTAATCAAGGTTTTCAGGTTTCACTGTTAGCTCCAACTGAAGTTTTAGCTATTCAACATTATTCAGGAATACAAGAATTACTAAAAAAATATAAATTCAAAATCGGTCTTCTAACTGGTTCTTTAAGTAAAATTAACGATAAAAAAATTTCTAAAACAAAATTTTCTGAAAAAATTAAAACGGGTGAAGTTGACTTGATTATCGGAACTCACGCTATTATTCAAGACAAAATTAGCTTTTATAATTTAGCTTTAGCTATAATCGACGAACAACATCGGTTTGGAGTCAAGCAACGATCTTTCTTACAACAAAATACTTTAAAAAATTCCACTAAAAATAATAAAAAAATCTTGCCTCACCTTTTAACTATGACTGCCACTCCTATTCCTCGAACTTTATCTTTGGCTATTTTTGGTAATTTAGATTTATCAATTATCGACGAATACCCTAAAGGCAAGAAAAAAATTATCACTAAAGTTATCCCGCCTCAAGGACGAGACCAAATTTATCAATTCATCCAACAACAAGTTGCAAAAGCTAAACAAGTTTTTGTGATTTGCCCGTTAGTCGAAGAATCTTCTAAAATAAGCGAAGTTCGATCCGCTAAAAAAGAATTCGAAAAACTTCAAAAACAAGTTTTCCCTAATTTTTCACTAGGACTTCTCCATGGTAAAATGAAACCCAAAGAAAAAGGAATTATTATGGAAAATTTTAAAAATAAAAAAATTGACATCTTGATTTCAACTTCAGTAGTGGAAGTCGGAATTGATATCCCTAATGCCACCTCAATGTTAATCGAAGGAGCGGAACGTTTTGGTTTAGCTCAACTCCATCAATTCAGAGGCCGAGTTGGCCGAGGACAAGATCAATCTTATTGTTTCTTGTTTACCTCTGATAATGTTGCCAATAGCACCGCCCGCTTAAAAGCGATGGAAAAAACTAACGATGGTTTCAAAATTGCTGAAGAAGATTTAAAACTAAGAGGACCTGGTCAATTCCTGGGAACCTTACAATCCGGAACACCCGATATTGCAATGGAAAGTTTATCCGATGTGAAATTAATCCAATCAGCTCGTCTCTACGCTCAAAGTCTTTTAGTCTATGATCCCGATCTTAAAAATTTCACTTTATTAAAAAATAAATCCGACCTTTTGTCGGAAAAAATTCATTTTGAATAAATACGGCTAATTCTTTTTCAAGCTTTATTTTATTAATTTTTTATACAAATTCTCAAGTTTTTTAGTTTGATCAATTTCATCAAATTTCTTTGCATCTTTCTTGGCTTGAATGGCTATTCTTTTTTTTGTAGAAGGATTTTCCAATAAAAATTTAATTTTTTCAAAAAAATCTTGCTCCTGATTTTTACTCAAAAAACCATTCTTATTATCAATAATAAAATCTTCTGTTCCCGTTGCTTCCAATGCCACAATTGGTAATCCCACCGCCATCGCCTCAAGAATAGTAATTCCTTGAGTCTCTGATTTCGAAGTTTGCAAATAAATATCGGCTGCCTGCCAATAATCCTTAACTTTTTTATATTCAATAAACCCAGTAAAAATAACGTTTTTCTCTATGCCCCATTTTTTAGCCTTTTTAAGCAAAGTTTCCTTTAAAAAACCTTCGCCGATAAACATCACTTTAACTCTTGAATTTTCTAAAATAATATTTTTAACTGCCCCTAAAAGCATCTTTAGATTTTTTTCCTCATTAACCCTGCCAATGTTCAAAAGCAATATTTCATTTTTTTTAATTCCATATTCTTTTCTAATCATCGCCCCATCTCCTGTTTCAAAACTTTTACAATCAACTCCAGTCGGCAAAACTTTTATTAATTTTTTATCAACACCTCTTTTTTGAATGACCCTTTTTATCCCCTCTGAAGGCGTAAGCGTCAAATCACATTTATTGGCGAAATTAACCGCTTCTTTTTTAACTAAATCAGCCAACAAATTTTCCGGCAAAAAAGGTACATAATGAACATAATCTTCATATTTAGCATGATAGGTAAAAACTACTGGAATTTTTAATTTTCGAGCAAACTTCAAACCTTCTCGCCCCAAAGAAAAAGGCTGATGAACATGAATTATATCTAAGTTTAATTCTTTTATTTTTTTATTAATAGAAGAACTTATTGGAATTGAAACTGGATAATCGATTTTATAACGAAAAAGAAAAGAAGGATATCTAAAAATTTTTTCACTCTTATCTTTGTAATCTTTGAATCCCGGAGCAAAAACATAAACTGTGTGCCCTAGTTTTTCTAGGTTTTTTCTAAAAGATTCAATAGAAACTACTGATCCATAACAAATTGGAAAATAGGTATTAGTAAAAAAACCGATTCGCATAAATTATTTTTTATCAATAATAGACCCAATAAAATTATCAATCACCTCGCCATATTTTTCAGGATTAGTTTCAAAATCAATATGTACACCCTCACCCGCGTCCATCCAATATAAACTTTTTTCAATCGATTTAATTTTATTATACATCAACCAAGGAGAATAAGGTGCTACCAAATAATCTTTATTAGTTTGGATAATAAAAAAAGGAACATTAACAACTGTCAAAGCTTTTCGACTTTTTTTAATTAGTTTAAAGCATTCCAAAGAACTTTGAATTGGAAAATAATTATAAGAAACTGGTTTTTTAAATTTACCTGTCAAATTAACCGGTCGATTTTTACTAATATTCTTTTTAAAATATGAAAGAAATTTAGCCATCAAAATTGTCCAATAATGATCCCTCAAAAAAATTGGAGTACTAATCAAAACAACTCCTTCAATTTTCTTTTTTAAACTAGCCAAAATAGCTAAATTTCCACCAAAAGAAACTCCAATAACAAAAATCTTACTAAACTTATTTTCTTTTTTAAATTTGTCGATTGCTTTCAGAGTGTCTTCATACCATTTTCCCCAAGTCACCCCCTCCAATTTCTCGGGCTTAGAATTGTGTCCTGTAAGAACTGGGGTATAA
Organism: Patescibacteria group bacterium UBA2773; assembly: GCA_002352465.1. Classification (GTDB taxonomy): domain Bacteria; phylum Patescibacteriota; class Minisyncoccia; order Moranbacterales; family DUUL01; genus UBA2773. The sequence goes on along the minus strand of DEIN01000012.1, from coordinate 84,767 downwards.
ATCCAATAACCTCGATTATTTAAAACTTTCGCCAGAGGATCGACTTGACAAAGATATGAAGTCCAACCTTGAATTATAATAATCCCAATTTTATTTTTTCCTTTCCAAACTTTACCTTTTTTCATTCTTAATTTTATTGAAATTTTAATACCAACAAATCCCCTCAAACATAAACATCTTATCACAAAAACCAATAAAAAAACAACTCTTTCGAGCTGAAATTACTCATTAAATCTTATTTTAGAGCCACCTGTCGGAGTCGGACCGACGACCTACCGCTTACAAGGCGGTTGCTCTACCAGCTGAGCTAAGGTGGCAAAATGACTTTAATTAATTCATTAAAATTAAGATTTCTGTATAATCTTAAAATCCAAATTGTTCCAAATTAATTTTAAATCAAGTCTAAACTTCAAATGACTAAAATTTAAAAATTTGACATTTATTTTTTGGATTTAATTTAAGGAATTTAAAATACTTCTTTGTGGGCCGGGGAGGATTCGAACCTCCGAAGTCATTACAACGCCTGATTTACAGTCAGGAGCATTTGACCGCTTTGCTACCGACCCAAATATCGAATAACAACAAAACTTATTATATCCTTTTTTCCATAAAAATCAACCTTATCTTCATCTTTATAATCAATCCTTGAGCCGAGATCGGGAATCGAACCCGAGACCTCATCCTTACCATGGATGTGCTCTACCAACTGAGCTATCACGGCTTATCAATTTAAAAAAATTAAAAAATATTCCAAAAAAATTATTTCCTTTGAGATCTTTTTAAAAGTTTAATTCGCTCTATTTTTCTCTTAGCGTCAATGTCTCTAACTGCCATTTTTAAAATTTGCTTATAACAGCCTTCAGCATCACCATAATTTGCCATCTTCAAATAAAGTTCTCCCAACTGACGATAAACTTCTTTGTCTCTTGGATTTTGAGCAATTTTATTAATCAACTTTTTTTCTAAAACATGTCGATCTACTCCAATCTCTTCGTCTAAACTCATTTTATCAACCTGATTTTTTTTAATTTCAATAACTTCATTTATTAAATCCTTTTTTTGAAAATTGTTATTATTTGATTTTTCGTGAATTTTAACAATTCCATCAGAAAATTGACTGTTATCTTCTTCATCTTCTTCGATTTCTTGAAAAACTTGATTAATTTTTTGACGCTTTTTCTTCAAGATTTTTTCTTTAAGATTTTTTTTGAAATTAGCAAAAAAACTTTTTTTCGGTTTTTCAACTTTTAGAATTTCCTTTTTTTTCGGTTTTTTCTCAAAAAAATCAGTTTTTTCTGTCGCAGCAGCTTCTTTGGCTTCTTCTTTTTTAACAATTTTTTCTAAAAAATTAGTCGTTTCAATTCCTTGCTCAGTTTTAACTTCCGAGGAAACAATTTCTTTATTTTTACTAGTTATCGAAGATTGAATTAAAGTCAAAAAATTTTTAATTTTTTTTATTATTTGATCAATTAGCCATAAAAATAAATTTTTAATTAAATTAAAAATTTTTTTAATTAAATTTTTAAAATATTTATTTTTTCGAGATTGACCAGAACCATTTTTCTTGATATCGACAAATTCTGGCAAATGTTTTCCAATAATAAAAACTATTATAGCTAAACTAACGAAGATAATTATTGGAAAAATTATATTAAACATTTTATTTTTATAATTATTAGTTCTTCCTTTTTATTTAATCAAAATCTTGATTAAAAAATTATTGAACTATGTCTTCTTTTTTAATATTAATAATTGTGTGATCTTTCATTTTGACCCGAACTTCTTGAGCAATTGGATTTAAATCGACTACTCGGCCTTCTTCTCCTTTTACTTTAATTTTATCACCTTTTTGAGGTAAATTTTTTAATAACTCTTGATATTGATCAGCTTCAAAACCCAAACAACACATTAAACGTCCACAACAACCAGAAAGTCTTTCTGTTCCTCGATGAGAAACCATTTGACAACGAGCCATTTCAGTTGTGATGCTTTTCAGGCTTCCTGGAAATTTTCGACAACAAAGCTCCCTTCCACAAATTCCGAAACCACCGATTTGCCGAGCTTCATCTCTAGATCCAATTTGTTGAAAACGAACGGTTTTTTGATATTTACTTGATAAATCTCTAACTATACCCCTGAAATCAACTCGCCCTTCGGCAACAAAAGCAATTGCTAAACATTTTTCGTCTAGACTTAATTTTATTTCAAAAATTTTCATTGCTAAACCAGAACTTCTAATTTGTTTTTTTACTTCAACCAATATTTTTTCTTCTTTGGCTTTATTTTTGCAAAGCTTCTTTAAATCTTCATCCGTTGCTTTTTGTAAAGCATTTCCAACTGATTCTTCATTTTCAATATCTTGATCAGCTAAAAGAACCTTAGCTAGATACAAACCACCCCATTCATGATTAACTACTAAAAAATCCTCATTTTTAATATTTTCTAAATTGCAAATAATATTCTTAGGTTGATCCCATTCAAAAAATTTAACTATCATAAAAGAACTTAATAATTAAATTTCGAATTTAATGAATTCACCTACTTCGATATTTTCACCTAATTTAGTAATTTTTTCTTTAATTAAAACCTCGATTGTCTTGCTAGAATCCTTAATGAAAACCTGTGACATTAAAGCCTTTTCTGAACGAAACTTATTTGCTTTTCCTTCTAAAATTTTCCTTTTAATTTCCTCTGATTTTTTATCTTCAACTAATTCTTTTTTCCAAAATTCCTTCCTGTCTTCTATGATCTCTTCTGAAATATCTTCTTCATTAAGATCAGTTGGATTCATAGCTACCACTTGCATTGCTAAATCTCGCGCTAAATCTTTAAATTCGTTATTTCGTGCCACAAAATCAGTTTCACAATAAAGTTTAACCATTGAGGCTTGTTTACCATTAGAATGTAAATAATAGCCAATTAATCCCTCTTTAACTGTTCTATTTTTTTTCTTACCGGCTTTTTCTTGTCCTTTTTGTCGAAGAATTTTTTTAGCTAGTTCTCGATCACCTTTGGCTTCATCTAAAGCTTTTTTTATATCTACCACTCCAGCCCCAGTTTCCTCCCTTATTTCTTTAATTGTTTTTATCATACATCTAAAATTAATTTTTATTTATTAAGAAGATTCTTCTTTTGAGCTTTATTGATTTTTTGAATTAATATTTCTAAAATATATTTCAATGAGGATAAGGCATCATTATTAGCTGGAATAAAATAATCCAAATTATCAGGATTATTATTAGTATCAACCAAGGCAATTATTTTAATACCTTGTTTTCTAGCTTCTTTTACCGCCGTTAAGTCCTTATCTATATCTAAAACAAAAATTGCTTCTGGCAACCGAGTCATCTCCGCTAATCCACCCATTCGAGTCTCCATATTTTTGATTTCTTTATTCAAACGACCTTTTTCTAATTTTGTTAAATAAGCTAATTTATCTTCCTTAATAGCTTCTTTCTGCTCTTTTAGATACTTTAATCTTTTTAAAATAACCTTAAAATTAGTAAAAGTCCCACCAATCCAACGTTCATTAACATAAGCCATTCCAGTTTTTTCAGCCGCCTCGCCAATTAAAGTTTTGGCCTGTTTTTTGGTTCCAACTAAAATTATTTTACCATTTTTTTCCACTAGTTGCTCCACAAAATCCAACGCTTCTTGAAATTTTTGAATAGTTTTTTCTAAATTAATAATATTAACCCCTTTTCGAACCCCAAATATATAAGGATCCATTTTGGGATTTCTAGTAGCTTTTTTATGACCAAAATGCACTCCGTTTTCCAATAACGACGTTATTGATAAAGTCTGCACAACTTCTTTCTTTGTCACTTTGTCACTTTTCACTGCTTCTTTCTCAACTTCTTCTTTAATATCTTCCTTTATTTCCTTTTTTGTCATTTTTAAAATTATTAATGTTTACCTTAATTCCTCTATTTAAATCCTGACCCAGCTAAATTTATTTAAAAAGCTAAAAACTTTCAATAAACAGGAAAGCTGAAATTTAAATATGAGTGATTTATAAAAACGTCTTGTAAGGAAATTATTTTTAATTATTTTTTTACTGCCCGCCTCACTAAAGCTTGCCAAGGCAGACAAAATTATAATTTAGAAACAATTTCGTAATTAATTTACAATAACTTAAAATAAAATAACATAATTATTTATCGCTGTAAAGAGTTTTACTTTCAAATAAGGCTTTTTAAACTCATTAAATAAACTTTTTAAAATAAATCTTAATATTTTTTAAAAAATTAAATTTGCCAGAAAAAACCTATTTCTGATTATTCTTGAATTGACTTTAAAAGTTTAAAATGATAGGGTTAAGCTGTTTTAATAATATAATTTTTGTTTTGTAGACGGCTAAGTTGAAGATTGCTTAAAAACAATCTCTGTAGAATTCTTCAATAGAAAAAGAATTCTAAGCTTATGGTCTGCAAACCAAAACCAAATTTATGCAAGAACAAAGATTTGTAAAAAAAATCAACGGTCAAGATTTAATCGTTGAAACTGGAACTTTTGCTCAACAAGCAAGTGGAAGCGTAACAGTTCAATGTGGTGACACAGTAATAATGGCTAATGCTACCCTGAGCAGTAATAAAGCAGTGGGAATTGATTATTTCCCTTTAATGGTGGAATATGAAGAAAAATTTTATGCCAGTGGAAAAATTAATGGTTCTCGCTTTATCAAAAGAGAAGCTCGACCATCCGACGACGCAATTTTAACTTCTCGTTTAATCGATCGAACTATTCGACCACTTTTTAATCAAACGATGCGAAATGAAGTTCAAGTAATAACGACTGTTCTTTCCTACGACGAAACCCATAATCCAGCTAATCTAGCCGTAATCGCTGCTTCTTTGGCTTTGGGAATTTCTGATATTCCCTGGGATGGTCCAGTAGCCGCGGTAAAAATAACTGAAAATCCTAATAATCCCGAAAATTCAGTTAATTTTTTAGTAGCTGGAACCGAAGATAAAATCAATATGATTGAAGCTGATGCTAACGAATGTTCCGAAAACGATGCTCAAACTATTTTTGAAATGGCTCAAAAACAAATTCAAGAAATAGCTCGTTTTGAAAAAGAAATCATAGAAAAAGTCGGCAAAGAAAAACAAGCAGTCGCTATTACTACCGCTACGCCTGAATTTACCCAAGAAATAGTGGCTTTATTAAATAAAAATGAAGCCTTTAAAGCTTTGTATACTTCTAATAAAGAAGCTGGCAAGAAAAAAATGTCAGAAATTAAAGAAATTTTGAATCAGCACGCTCAAGAAAAATTTGAAAACGTTGAAGAATTAAAAACAAAAAAAGCCGAAATTAATTTTATTTTAGACGAATATTTAAACGATGTTTTTCACGATAAAGTCCTAGAAGATAACCAACGACCAGATGGCAGAGCTTTAGATGAAGTTCGAAAAATTAGTTGCCAAGTTGGATTGCTTCCTCGAACTCACGGTTCTGGATTATTCAATCGAGGAGAAACTCAAGCTTTGAGTATTGCTACTTTGGCTGCTCCTGGAGCCGCACAACTCATTGACACAATGGAAAGAGAGAGCAAAAAATATTATATGCATCATTACAACTTTCCTCCTTACAGTGTCGGTGAAGTTCGATTTTTACGAGGACCAGGTCGAAGAGAAATTGGTCATGGTGCTTTAGCTGAAAAAGCTATCCTTCCAATGCTTCCTTCTAGAGAAACTTTTCCCTACACTATTCGAGTAGTCAGTGAAGTCTTATCTTCCAATGGATCTTCTTCGATGGCTTCTACTTGTGGTTCAACCTTAGCCTTGATGAATGCGGGTGTTCCTCTTAAAAAACCAGTAGCTGGATTAGCAATCGGAATCGTAACAAAAGATGACTCTATTTATAAAATTCTTTCCGATATCCAAGGACCCGAAGATCATTGGGGCGATATGGATTTCAAAATTGCTGGAACTAAAGATGGAATTAATGCGATTCAATTAGATGTTAAAATTAATGGAATAAACTTGGCTATTACCAAAGAAGTTTTGGTTCAATCAAAAAAGAACCGTTTAGACATTTTAGCTGAGATGGAAAAAGTTATTGCCAAGCCTAATAAAAAACTTTCTTCTTTTGCTCCAGCTATTATTACTATTAAAATTAATCCAGATAAAATCCGAGACGTGATTGGAGCTGGCGGAAAAATTATCAATAAAATTATTGAAGAAACTGGAGCAGAAATTGACATTGAAGACGATGGGAATATTTTCATTACCGCTGTTGATCAAAATTCTGGAGAAGAAGCTCGGAAATGGATTGAGGATTTAACTCGAGAAATTCAAGCTGGTGAGGTTTTCGAAGGAAAAGTAATTAAAATTTTAGATTTTGGAGCTTTTATTTCACTATTGCCAGGACAAGACGGTCTTCTTCATATTTCTCAAATCGCTAAAGAACGGGTAACAGACATCAACAAATATCTAAAAATAGACGATGTAATTAAAGTTAAAGTTAAAGAAATCGACAAACAAGGCCGAGTAAGTTTAATTAGAGAATAGACTCAAAAAAAATAAACTTTTTTTCTGACAAATTTATGTTATAATTATTTTAAATAAAATTGTTATTAATAATTTTAATGCAATTTTAAAGGGAAATTGTTCCTAGTTATAATTTTACCTGCATCAACAAACCTTAGCGAGACAAGCAGTAGAAAGAACAATTAGAAGCAATTCCTAAATATAAAAAATAATCAGGAACTATTTTGCAGTCTTTTGACTTCTCATTTTATTCTTTAAAAGACTTGAAAATTCCTCATAAAAATGCCAACTGAAAACAAAAAGACAACCCTTTCTGAAAATTCTCCTAAAAAAATCGATTACGTTATGCAAACGATGGAGACTGATCTTAAAAATGAAAAACCAAAAAATTCTTCTTTTGATTTTTCTCAAAAAACAACTCCTAAACCAAAAATCGATGAAACAAAAATAATAAAAAAAACAAAAGAACCCAAAAAAGTGATTCGAGGAAAAGAATCTTCCAATCCTTTTCTAGAAAATATCGGGAAACCAACCCCAACTAACGTTTTTACTGGTACTCCAAAAGAAAAAGAAAATAAACCACTGAATGTCTCATCTTTCAAAAATAAATCAATCACACCAATAGTTCCCGATATTTCAAATCCAAAAAAATCCCCTAAAAAAACAACTTCAATTGATAGTAAGCTCTTATTAGTACTGCTATTGGTTTCCTTAATTGCAATCGGAGCTAGTATTTACTATCTTTATTTCATAAAAAAACCCACTGTAGAAGGACCATCACTAATTACGCCAGAACCAACTACTTCTATGGAAAAAATTCCAGAAAAATTGAAAAACAGCGAAACTCTTTCTTTTAACCCGAAAGAAACTAGTTTAGTAACTTTATTACTAGGAAAAAAAGCATTAATCTCAAACAGTTTAGGAACTTACTATCAGATTAAACAAGCCGATACTATTTTAAATTCTTCCGAATTATTAAATTTATTAGAAATTCAATTACCTAAAGAAATTTCTAATGAACTTAACCAGGCTTGGGTTTTTATTTATCCTTTAGAAGATACCCTGAAGATGAGTTTAGTTTTAAAAACCACAGAAAATCAAGAACTCATTAAAACTTTTTTTAACAAAAACGAATCTCGTTTACCTGAACTTTTAAAACCTTTATTTATAGATGAATCTTTTATTTTAAAAGATGAACTAATTATCTTCGCAAAAAGCAAAGACTTGAAAAACATTAGATATTACAATTTTGTAGAAGCAGATTTTAGCAAAGCTATTGATTGGGGAATTACAGATAACAACTATTTAATACTAACAACATCCAAAGAAACTGCTTTAAAAATTACGAAAGACTTAAGAATCAACGCTAACTTGTCTGATAATTCCGAAAAAAATGTCGAAAATACTCCTATAAATTAAGTTTTTTACCTCTGCTTAGCCGATAGACTCTCTGATTGACCAACAGCTAAAAAAATGCTATAATAGTATTGTAATCAAGAAATTACAAAAGTTTAGTTCTTTTTAAAACAAAATTTTTACTGTCTTAATTGACAGCTAGAAAGTTTCAATCGTGATGTCCCCCTATTCACGATTGAAACCTTCTAGCTGTCTAACCTGGGATTGCTTTTAAATATTTTTTCACTGTTATAAAAAGAATATTTGAAAGCAATCCCAAACCAAAACAAAAACAAAAGAAGAAAGAATCACAAAAACAACAACAAAAAAGGATTTAAAAAATAAATCCATAAGACGGTAGAAGAAAAAAATATGCTCAACGAAGCATAAATCATCGGCTTTAATTATAATAAAATGAGTTGAAGTCGGTACTCCGGTGGCGCTGAGCCACTAATAAAACAAGGGCTTCCAGCGCCCCGGTTATCAATCCAATAACCAACACCGGAAAAAAATCAAAACCCCCAGACGGGGTATTTTTTTATTATTAAAAAACCTACTCAAATAAAGCTCTTTCTAAATAATCTAATTCGTAAAAAGCTTATTCTGCAAAAAAACAAAGCGCCTCTGCGACACTTTATTTTTTTAAAAATTAATTAATTTTTTATCTAATTTTTGAGCCAAACTTTAATTTTTTCTCCATTAATTTTAACTTCTTTTTCGTAATCAAATCCATCTGGTTTTTCAGAAACTTCTTGAAATTTTTCAATTAAAACCTCATTTTTAATAATTAAAGAAAACTGATTAAACAACGAATGTTTTTGATAACTTAAACTAATCCGATCATCAATCTTAAAATCAGCTTCTTTTCGGGCTTGTTGCAGTTGTCGAATTAAATCTCGCATATCACCCTCTGCTTCAAGCTCTTTGTTAAGAACCAAGTTTAAGCCGATTTTAATTCCCTCGACTTCCTTCCAAACCAACTCAGTTTCGGAAAGATTATCATAAGAAAGATTTTTAACATTGACTTCTTCTACTAAAAGTTTTTCTAATTCAGCTCTTAATTTTTCACCTTCAATAATCAATTCGCTTAATGGCTGTCGAACTTTAATTCCATTTTCAGCCCTCAATGACAATCCCAGTTCAATCATCTTTCGAACTCTCGCCATTTCTTGGCTAATTTTAAGATCTATTAACTTCTCATTGCTTTCTGGAAAACTTTCTAAATGAACTGATTCCTTACCAGTTAAATTCTTAAAAATTTCATCAGCCACAAAAGGGCAATAAGGCGCAATCACTTTTGAAAATTCAGTTAAAACCAACCACAAAGTTTGATAGGCCATATTTTTATCGTCATCTCCCTCACTTTTCCAAAAACGTCTTCTAGATCTTCGAATATACCAATTAGATAAATTATCCACAAATTTTTCAATTTTTTTAGCCGGTTTGATAATCGAATAATTATCAAAACCTTGATTGACCTCTTTGATTAATTGATTCAATTCAGACAATAGCCATTTATCCAAAACATTACCTTTAAGCAAAATTTCCTCTAAATTAATTTTTTTGGACTGCCATTTGTCAACATTGGCATACAAGACAAAAAATGAATAACTATTCCAAAGTGTTCCTAAAAACCGTCTTTGAATATCGCCCACTGCTTCCTCGGAAAAATTTAGGTTTTGAGCGTTTAATAAAGGTGAAGATAATAAATAAAATCTCAAAGCATCAGCCGAATATTTTTCCAAGATTATTCCCGGATCAGTGTAATTACCCAAAGATTTCGACATTTTTCGTCCGTCTTCTCCAGCAATTACCCCCGAAGTTAAAACATTTTGATAAGCCTCTGAACCGAAAACTCCAACCGCCATCACGTGCATCACATAAAACCAAGCTCTAGTTTGACCGATATATTCTGAAATAAAATTAGTTGGAAAACTTTTTTCAAATTTTTCCTTATTTTCAAAAGGATAATGAAATTGAGCAAAAGACATTGAGCCTGATTCCACCCAACAATCGAATACCTGAGGAATTCTTTGCATTTTTTTACCACATTTTGAACAAGAAAAACTCACTTTATCAATTTCTGGCCGATGATAATTATCCAATTGCTTTCCCGAAAGTGTCTCCAATTCTTCATAAGATCCAACCACTTGAACTTCTCCGCATTCTTTGTCTTCGCATTTCCAAATCGGCATCGCCGTTCCCCAATAACGATCCCTAGATATATTCCAATCTGGAGCACTTTCTAATCCCTTTCCAAACCGACCTTCTTTTAAATACTCTGGATACCAATTAACATTTTGATTTTTTGCAATTAATTCTTGACGAATTTTATCAATATTCACAAACCAAGCTGGTTGCGCTTTATAAATCAATTTAGTGCCACAGCGATGACAATGCGGATAACTATGGATAATGTTTTCTTTGCGATAAAGTAAATCATGCTCCTTGAGCCAACCAATCACCTTTAAATTAGCATCCCAAACTTGCTCACCTTTCCATTCTCCGTCCTTAAATTTGCCCTCTTCGTCAACATTGATAATTATTGGTAATTCATTTACTTTACGAACATTAAAGTCGTCTTCCCCAAAAGCTGGAGCAATGTGAACTATTCCCGTTCCATCTTCAGTCCCCACAAAATCCGCCTCAATAATGCGATAACCATTTTCAATCTCACTTTTAAACAACGGTTGATATTTTTTACTGACCAATTCGCTTCCTTTAAAAGTTTTTAAAACTTCATATTCCGCATCTAATGATTTCAAAAGGTCTTTAGCGACAATATAAATTTCCTCCACCGCGAAAAAAATTGCTGGTTTACTTTTAATATTTTCTTGATTTTGCTTTTTAACTTGAACTTCAACATAATCGACAGTTTTATTAACTGCTAAAGCCACATTTCCAAGCAAAGTCCAAGGAGTAGTCGTCCAAGCTAGTAAATATTTATTTTCCGTTCCCTCTAATTTTAATTTAACATAAACTGAGGGATCCTTGTCTTCTTGGTAACTATTATCCATCGCAATCTCAAAATTGCTCAACGGAGTAGAACAACGAGGACAATACAAAGAAACTCGAACATCTTCATAAATCAAATCTTTTTTATAAAGTTGACTAAAAGCCCACCAAACAGATTCCATATAACTATTATCCATGGTTTTATAAGCACCCTTAAACTCCACCCAACGACCAATTCGGTCAATTACATTTTCCCATTCATCAGCAATCTTGGAAGTTTCTGTAAAACAAGCCTGATTAAATTTATCAATTCCTACCACATCTTCAATTTCTTTTTTACTTTTAATTCCTAATTTTTTTTCCACCATATTCTCGGCTGGCAATCCATGACAATCCCAACCCCACCTTCGATCCACTCGATAGCCTTTCATTGTCCAAAAACGAGGAATACAATCTTTTACAATTGACGAAAGCAACGTTCCATAATGAGGCACTCCAGTAATAAAAGGAGGCCCATCATAAAAACTATAGATTTTATCAGCTGGCCGACTAGTAATTGATTTTTGAAAAACTTTTTTCTTTTTCCAAAAATTCAAAATTCCTTTTTCCATCTCGGCATAATTTTGTTGAGGACTAACTTTTTTAAACATAATCATTTTATTAAGCAAATAAAAAAACAAGCGATCTAATGGAAATTACTTAAAATAATTTCATTAAGGACGACGCTTGCCGTGGTACCACCTCATTTTGACTGTTCAAATAAACAGTTCTTCATTATTGATTTTTACGGATCAATCCGACAAATTCTAATCACTTGAAATTCAAGCTTTCTTTTCGCAACTCCGAGGTGATAACCTCATCAAAGTTTTTAAATAATTTTAATAACTCTATTTTAAACCAAAACTTAGATTTTGTAAACAAGATGAATTGACCTGCTCTGTTTAAATGTGTTAAAATTTTATTATTAAAAAGATTATTTAAAAAAATAAAATTCACAAAATGTTAAAAAATTTAGACTTTTTCAAAGAAAAATTAATCGAAGAAAAAAATCGGATTGAAATGGAACTAAGAAAAATCGCCAGCCAAGACGCTGAAGGTGATTACAAAACAGAATTTGAAGATTATGGCCGAGAACGAGAGGACAATGCCAGTGAAGTTGAAAACTACACCGCCAGCCTTGGCATCACCGAATCACTAGAAACGGAATTAGAAAAAATAGTCTTAGCTCTTAAAAAAATAGAAAATGGTTCCTACGGAAAATGTGAAAAATGTAAAAAAGATATTCCCATCAAGCGTTTGGAAATTTATCCAGCTGCTCAAAACTGCGTGGAATGCCAATAAAACAAGTTTTAGTATTGTTTTAATTGGTCTACTTATTGCCTTAGATCAATTTTTTAAATATCTAGCTTCTCAAAAAAATCTGCCTAATTGGAAAATTTTTTTAAATACCATCTGCAATCCCAATCTATCTTTGAGCTTAACTATTAATCCTATTCTTTTTTGGTTTGGTTGGTTATGCTCTTTGATAATTTTGTTTTTCTTAATCTATAGATTTAAAAACTTTTTTTTATTGTTAGTTTTGGCCGGAACTTTATCTAACCTGATTGATCGATTACTAATTGGTTGCGTTATTGATTATATTTCAATTTGGAATTTTCCCATTTTTAACCTAGCTGACACTTTTATTAGTCTGGGTTTTTTCTTTTTTATAATCAATTTTAAATTTAAATCAAAATAGTCTTGACTTATTATTGTTTTGGGTATATACTTATAATAGAATTAATTATTAATTTAAATTTATGCCAAACTTAGACCGAACAGGACCAAGAGGAAAAGGTCCAAAAACAGGCAGAGTATTAGGTAAATGTAATGGAAATAAAGCTAACACCGAAGAAACAGCTAAAAACAATCCTCCAAGACGAGGTCTTGGACAAAATCGAAGAAATACTTCTGCAGGCAATCGTCTTCAAAGGATTAATTCCAAATAATTTTGTCAGTAAATCCCGTTTAAAAGCGGGATTTACATTTTTTTAAAAAACCCTTTAATTGTTTTATTATGTCTAGACCCAAACTATTTCGAGAAATCAATTTTAAACCTGGAATCACTTATTTTAAACCCCAAGGAGTACCTTTGTGTCTTTTAAAAGAAGTTGAAATCACCACCGAAGAACTAGAAGCTCTTCGTTTAAAAAATCTAAAAAATCTAAATCAAAATCAAGCTGCTCAACTAATGAAAACTTCTCAAAGCACTTTTCAACGAATTCTAGCTTCTGCCTACCAAAAAATCACACTAGCTTTAATCAAAGGCTCCGCCATAAAAATAACCAAATAAAAATTTATTAATAACTTTATTTTAAATTTTTGCAAATTTCATTTTTATTATCCGTATATATGATATAGTAATAATAGATTTTAATTATTTAAAATAAAAAATGAAACAAAATCAAAAAATTGCTTTGATGGTGATGGGGATTTTAGGATTAGTTGGCCTTTGGCAATCGGCCCAAGCACTAACAACTGAGGAAAGAACTGCTAATCGAACGGCTATCCAAACCAAAACAGCAGAAAGGCAAAAAAACATTACTGAAAAAAAAGAAACGATGGATGCTAAAAGAACCGCGAACAAAGAACGAATTGAGGAAAAAAAAGAGGAAATGCAACAAAAACGAACTGAGATGCGAGCAAGACGACAAGAACGTTTTCAAAAAATTGCCACTGGAGTGACCACTAAAATCGAAAACATCACCGTTAAATTAGAAAAAGCTGGGATTGACACTTCAAATATAGAGACCTATTTAACTGAATTAAAGGTTAAAAATGATCTAGTTGAAAAAGTCGCTTCTTCTTTAGACGCTGCCTATGACGCAGAAGAAGCAGAACTAATAAAAGAAGAACGGGAAGATCTCAAAACAGTCGTTAAAGATCTTCGAGATTATTACCACAACACTTTGCGACCGGCAATAAAAGTCGCTATTCTAGAAGCTCGACCTGATTTAACTGAATAATTTATAAAAATTTAAAATAAATCTGATGAAAAAAATAACCTTTTTAAGTTTCGCTATCTTAGGAATTCTCGCTTTTTCTGGTTGCAATAAACCAGTTGAGCGCCCACCGAGTCCTATTAATGATATCCCTAAAAATGCGGCTATTCCGCCCGAACTTCCACTTGAAATCGAAACTTCCGTTGATAGTTTAGACTCCTACAGCTCTCCCGATGAACTTCTAGACGACATCGACACCGCCATGAAAGATTTAGATAATCTATAAAATTCTTTTAAAAAAAATTAAATTAAAAAAACGTTTTCTCTACGCAGAAAGCGTTTTTTATTTTAAATTAACTATTTTTTAAAAATCAAACTCTAGTCTACGTTTTTCAACCTACAAACGCTTGACAAATTTAATAAAAAGTGTTAATTTAAGAGGTCTTTTTAAAAACTAAGTTTTTAGAAAGATTCTGATTTGGCTAACTAAATACTAAAGAGCCATTTGGTTCTTTGAAAATTTTATGAATAAAGGAGGGTTATTATGAACCCAAAAACTTTTTTTCGATTGGTTTTAATAACCTTTCTAAGTTTATTTGTTTTAACAGGCTGTGCGACTAAAGTACCCAAGTTTGGGATTACAGAACTGGAGAATAGCGTTTCTGCTCCTCATCCAGATCAAATCCGAAAAGATGGAAACACTATAGTTATTTTTCCTTTAATCTTCCCGCCCAAACTCTTAGTAGAATGCGTCGGGATAGGTTTTAATGGCACTTGGAAAGTAATCTCAGTTGACCAGCGAGACCCAACAAGAAAAATTCAGGAGGACTTTGCCTATTTTAAGAAAGGCTCTTATGAAAAAACTCCTTGGGGACTTCCTCTGCTAGAGACAGTTTCTTTAGGAAAATTAGAAGACCTTAAATATCACCGCTTTCTTCTGGCTAATCGAGATGGAATGATCTGGCTTTTTTCTCCAATGGGAAGGTCTTATCCACAAAAAGAAGGCTACGATTCCCAACGACTAGAAAAAGACTTGGATTACCGAACAGCAGTTTTTCAAGAATTCGGAATGAATTTAGAGGAAATTTTTCAGGCTTGGTTAAAACTAGGATTGATTGAAAAAATTTCGCTTGGCGAGATTAAAATTGATTCTCCAGAATGGGATCTTTTTGAAAAAGATTTCCAGGCCAGCCTAGGAAATAGCTTCACGCTAGCTAGTGGCAAAATTGTTGGAAGCTCTGCTAGTAAAGAACGTATTCAAGAATTAGTTAGAACTAATCCACACCTAAATGGGTGGCAACGTATTATGGAAAGATTATATATTCCAGTTGCCACTAGCGTTGAAGTTTTGGTGTTTGCTGGAATTTCAACTATTTTAAATCACGGGATTCAAGAACTAACAGCTGACCCAGTTTATAAAGCCAACTCCGCCAATTCAACCATCACTCGAAAAGAGCTCTCAGCTCAATTTGAATTTTTAGTTGAACAATTTAATCAAAAAAAATAGGGGGTAGTTATGAAAAAATTACTAATAGTAACAAGTTTTGTCTTATTGTTTTTTTCTAATGTTGAAGCTAGACAAATTTCGATTCCAAATGGTTATGAGCCTTTTCAGGTTAAGAAATCTGGCTATGCTTTAAATTTAGCTTACAGAACCACTGGCAATTGGAGGAATTGCCTAAAGTGGTACAAACTAGAAAAAGGAAAGATGCAAAAAGTAACGAATAAAACTAGGATTTCAGTCGGAGATACTTTATATCTTCCGACGCAAATTACTAGTAAAGTTTCGGCAAAAACTGCTCCTTTGATAGTAGCAGTTTCAACTTCGCCAACCGAGCAAAGAAAAACAAGGGACTCACCTAAAAAGACTAACCGATCTTTTATTAAAACTGATTTTAAAAAAGGGATAAAAGATTGGAGCGGCAATTTGGGTTATTCTCAAGACAGAGACTTAAATGCTGGAAAAAAAGACAAAACTAAATGGAAAGGCTACAACTGGAATGGGATGGTTTCTGTTTTCCCCTGGAAAGTTCAAGATTGGAAAATTGGCCTAGAACTCCGTGGCAATGCCGGAAAAGGAAGAATGAAAAAACCCGGTTATCAAGCGACTTATAAATATCATCGCTTTGAAGGAGGCTTAGCTACTGAAAAATTCAAGAATGACCAAACAACAGGACTCGGCCTGGGAGTTTCTAAACAGACCACTAGTCAAGGAGGAAGTCCCAAGGGTCAAAAAACCTTGAGTCTTCACGCTCGAGCCAACTATGAAAATGAACAACGACGAGCTCGAGGCGAAAAAGTTCTTCCAATTCAAAACATTTCAGCTGAATATCAACATCAGCTGAGTGCTAAAACTTCGGGAGGAGCCGAGGAATATGATGAGAGCACCTTGAGTGTTCGAGGAAAAACTGGTCTTTATGATCTAAATGTTTCTGGAGTGCGAGTGACACCAGAACTAAATTTAGAAACCGGAAAATCCTGGGGGAAAGACAGTCTTTTTGTCGGAGGCGGCTTCGGAGCATCTGTCGGCATCAAAAAAACCGATTTAGCTCAAATCCGTTTTTTAAACCCACGACTTTACTTTCAAAATGAAGGCGCCAGTCGACTAGAGAGCTTTGCTATTAGCCCTAATCCGGATAATATCATCCGAACAATCAAGGCTTCTAAAGTAAAAGTATATAAAAAAGATTAGAAAATTTTCTAATCAAAAGAGGCCTTACGGATTAATCTGTAAGGCCTCTTTAACTTTTTATAAAAGTATTTTTAAAAGTATTTTTTATTCTTAAGTTGATCCGGCAAATATTGCTGGCTGGAACTATCTTCTTTAGGAGTATACTGATAATTTTTTCCATAGCCCAAATCTTTCATTAATTTAGTCGGAGCGTTGCGAATAGCCAAGGGAACCGGAAGATTACCAAATTTTTTAACATCTTGCTGAGCTTGATTATAGGCTTCATAAGCCAAAATGCTCTTTTTGGTTTTAGCTAAGTAGATAACACATTGAGTTAAGCTAACACCACACTCTGGCATTCCAATTTTATGGCAAGCTTCAAAAACGGTATTAGTCAAAACCAAAGCGTGATTATCCGCTAATCCGACGTCTTCTGAAGCAAATCGCACCAACCGTCTAGCAATATAAAGCGGATCTTCTCCTCCTTCCAACATTCGCACTAGCCAATAAACCGCCGCATGAGCATCGCCTCCTCGCATCGATTTATGTAAAGCAGAAATAATATTATAGTGATCTTCTCCTTTTTTATCATAATACAAATGCGATTTTTGCAAAATTTCTCTAATTAACTTTGGGGTTATTTTTTTATTTTGATTTAAACTAATTTCCAAGGTATTCAAGGCCATTCGAGCATCTCCATTGGAAAGTTCAGCAATTATTTTAATAATTTCTGGTTTAACCTGAACTTCTTTTTTTATTAAAACTTTTTTTAAGGCTTGTTTGAGAATTTTTTCTAAATTTTGCTCAGTTAATTTATCTAAAACCAATACTCGGGTTCGAGAAATCAAAGCCGAATTAACCTCAAAACTAGGATTTTCAGTCGTTGCTCCAATTAAAACAAGCTGCCCATTTTCCACATAAGGAAGCAGAGCATCTTGTTGAACCTTATTCCAACGATGAATTTCATCTAAAAATAAAATAGTTTTTTTCTTCCAAATTGAATTTCCCTGCGCAGTTTTAATTACCGCTAACAAATCCTTTTTTCCACTACTAACAGCACTAAGTTTAATAAATTCAGCCTTGGTTTGCTTAGCAATAATTCCAGCTAAAGTGGTTTTTCCCGTTCCTGGCGGACCCCAAAAAATCATCGAGGATAAATTCTCATTTTCAATCATTCGACGCAAAAAACTGCCCGAACCAACTATTTTTTCTTGACCAACAAATTCATCAAAATTAATTGGTCGCACTAAATCAGCTAAAGGTTGCATATCTTTAAAATTATTAATTATAAGAAGTTTAACATAAAAAAAACAAAGTTTGAAAACTTTGTTTTAAAAAATAATCTTTAAATTTAATTTTTATTTACCGTAATGAACAATAGAAATTGCGATGACAAAAAACCTCAAACAAAGAAAATAAGGCACCAAAAATAAATAACCAATTCAAAGACAAATAAAAAGAGCATCCTAAAATCGCCAACAACATTACTATTTTACCAGCATTTAAACAAATTTCTCGAAAAACCGTAAACTCATCAATTAAGTGTTTTTGTTTCGCCGCTTTTTCAAAAATCAAAGTATTAAGCGGAATTTTATAAAAAATTTGAGTTAATTTGTGAAAAATATCAATCACAAAAATATGTAAAGCCGTTAAGATAAAGGCTTTCAAAAACCAAGCCAATGCATAAGAGAAACCCCCATATTTCACTAAATTCTTTTTGCTTTTTGCACTTCCATCAGATTTCTTACCAACAAAAAATTGAGCAATAATAACAATTAAAACTGTTACGGTTGAAATAAAACCAACTTCCAAATAATTCCCCTTTAAAATTTGAAAAACAAAAATTGGCCAAACTACTACAAAAATAACACCTTCGGCCCCTTCAGAAAAAAAGGTTAAAGCGGCTGTTTTGTTTTTTTTATCAAAAATTTTTCTGATAGTTTTTGAAACGCTCCAAGAAAATTTTTCTTTAGTTCTTGGCAATTTAAACAAAGGAATGAAAGACATCACAAAAATTATTGCACCTAACAAAAATAAAAAATTAAAACCTAGTTTTCCAATTATAAAACCAGCAACTAAAGGAGCAATTGTCCCAGTGATACTCAAAACAATTTCCAATAAGCCCATGGTCTTACCTCGATCTTGATCATCAGCAAATTTAGCAAAATCAACATTAAAAGGAATCCAATACAAAAAATTTCTCAATGCAAATAAAATAATCGAGACGGGAATTATATAAAATAAATTATCTTGATTTAAATAATAAAAACCAAGATAAAACAAAACTGAAATAAAAATGCTGATTTTTAAAGCCCTCCTAAATCCAAATTTATTTAATTTACGAGACCAAAAAATAATAATTAAAAGGGTTAATAAATAAACCAATAAATAATAACAAAAAACAGCCTGAATATTTTTATTGAAAAATTCGAACAAAAAAATCGGCAAAAACATTGTGAATAAACTGGCGGCTAAATCAATAATTACATAATTAACAAACAAAGCCTTCAATCCTTGAGGAATTTTCTTTTTAAAATATTTATGGTG
Source organism: Patescibacteria group bacterium UBA2773 (assembly GCA_002352465.1). GTDB lineage: Bacteria > Patescibacteriota > Minisyncoccia > Moranbacterales > DUUL01 > UBA2773. The sequence continues at coordinate 65,727 of DEIN01000012.1, read as the reverse complement.
TTGAAAATGATTATGCATCAAATTGAAAAATAATTAATAAATCTCCTTAAATTAAAGAATCTTGAATTTTCTTGTAAAAAATACTAATCAAAAACACAATTATCGTTCCCGCTAAAAAAATCCAATTAATAGAAGTAGTAAAAAAGGAAATTAAGATTATTAAAAGTGCCATTACAGAACCCCCTAAAAACAAGCAAAATTGACGGAAAACATTAAATTCATCAATAAAATGTTTTTGTTGAAAAGCCGTTTCGAATATCACGGTATCTAGCGGAATTCGATAAAAAACCTTCATGAATCGATGAAAAGCATCAAAAATAAAAACATGAAAAGCGGTAATAGTAAAAACTTTCAGCAACCAACCTAGGGCATAAAAGAATCCACCAGTTTTAATCATCTGACCTCTTTTTTTATCAACAATTTTACCGGCTACTAATTGCAAAAAGGCCGTAGTCAGAACAACTAAAGATGAAATAATTCCAATTTCCAAATAATTCCCTTTTAAAAGTTTATAAATAAAGACAGGCCAAACAAAAGAGGCTAAAATCGCCTCTGCTCCATCTAAAAAGAAAAAATAAGTTAATTTTCTATTTTTAGGTGCTATTATTTTTTTAAAAAATTGACCAGTATTCCAAGAAAAGCGCTCTTTAGTTTGTGGCAACTTAGCTAACGGAATATAAGATAATCCAAAAATTAAAATGCCTATCAGAAAAAGCCAATTAAAACCAAATTTAGCAATAATAAAACCAGCTAAAATAGGCGTTAAAATACCAACAAAACTCAATATTGCTTCAATTAAACCAACCCCTTTACCTCGATCTTTTTTGGTTGTGAATTTGGCAAAATCAATATTATAAGGAATCCAGTAAAGAAATCGCCAAAAAGCAATCAAAAAAATCATAATCGGCATAATAATCAAGAAATTATCAGCTTTTAATAAAAAAATTGCTAAATAATAAAAAGCGCCGATTAAAGTGCTAAGCCCAATTGCTTTTTTAAATCCGAACTTATTTAAACTTTTGTGAATAGTGCTAGTTAGAAACAAAGACGAAAGATAAGTAGCTAAATAATAAAGAGCTAGATATCTAATATTTTCTCCTAATGTAATATAAAGAAAAATTGGTAAAAAAACTGAAAAAAGACCAGTGGCAATGTTAGTAATGGCTCGATTGGCGATCAAACACCTAAAACCAGCTGAAAGGTTTTCTTCAAAATAATGAGCCTTTCTAAAATGTTTTTCTTGTGATAATTCAAAATGCTCCATAGTTTTTTTATTTTTATTTAATTTTAAGTAAAAACGGTAAGACTTAGTGCTAACTTACCAAGTTCAAAACACACTAGCTCTGTTTTTAGAATCCCATTGAAGTTAAAAACCTCTTTATAGTAGAACCGATAGAATTCGGAGTCAACTCACTAAATTAATGCTAATCAAAGATATTAATGCATACGATATTCAAGTTTCGTTAAAAAACGTCTTTGAATTCTTATTTTGGTGGGACCGACAGGATTCGAACCTGTGACCAATCGGTTATGAGCCGACGGCTCTACCGCTGAGCTACGGTCCCAACTAAAAACTCTCTTAATAGTTTCTAGACTTTTCCTTTAATCTAAATATAACCAATTTAAACCAAAAGTCAACTTCTTACTGCACAAAATACTGTTTTTTTATTTTTTGATCTTCTCTTTTTTGAATTTTCTTTATTTTTTCTTTGGCTTCTTTTTTTGTTACTTTTAAATCTTTTTTTATTAACCCTTTGGCTCGATTTAATAAATTTTCAAAATTATTTAACTTCGGATTTTCAATTACTTCTGCTAATAAAATTTCTAAAATAGCACCAATTTGAGGACCTGGTTTAATTTTTAATTTTTCCATTAAATCTTTTCCGTTAATTTTCAATTGCTTAACCGAGATTGGATCACAACTCACCTTCTCGACCATATATTTAAAGTGACGCAATTTATAAGGAATTGCCTTCGGAACCCCCGAACCCAAACGATCCGCCACTCGAACATCAATTAAATCATTAATATTTTCTAATCCTACTTTTCGAATAACTTTTCGCACTCCTGCTTCTCCAACTTCATCTACATTATAATAAAACATATGGTTTTTAACTAAAAGCACCGTTTTATCAATAACTTCTCGAGAAAACTTTAATCGTTCCATTATTTTTTTAGTAATTCGAGCCCCCGCATATTCATGATTGTGGAAAGAAGACTTGTAACCCCTTCCTTGCTTGGTCTCCGGTTTGCCTATGTCGTGAAAAAACGATGCCAAACGAACTTCTAACTTTTTTGAAGGACATTTATTCAAACTAGCCATCAAATGTTTATAGACAGTGTTGTATGGCCCGTAGTAATGATGATAATTTTGCTCAGTCTTGATTGTTTCTTTTAATTCAGGAATTATCCATTTCATTAAACCTGTTTCAATTAATAATTCTATTCCATTGGCTGGTTTTTCCGCTAAAATTATTTTTTCAAATTCGTCTCTAATTCTTTCTTGGGAAATATATTCTAAATTTTCAGCCTTGTCTTTTATGGCTTGAAAAGTTTTTGCTTCTATTTTAAATTCCAATTGTACTGCCAAACGAATTGCACGCATCATTCTTAAAGCATCTTCTTCAATTCGATTTTTAGCCGAACCAACAGTTTTAATTAGCTTGTTTTTTAAATCTTCTTGTCCTTGATATTTATCTATTAAAACAATTTGACTTTTTTCTAGCTCAACGCTTATTTTTTCAGTTTTAATTGACTTTTTCAACAACTTATCCACACCTTTTATTCCGATAGCTAGGGCATTTATAGTAAAGTCTCGTCTTTTTAAGTCATCTTCTAGTTTATCAGTAAAAATTACCTGATCTGGCCTTCTCTTGTCTCGATATTGGCTTTCTTTTCGATAGGTTGTAATTTCAAAAAAACCCTTTTGTTTTTCAATTGATTTTTCTTCTAAATATTTCTCTGGAATTAAAACCGTTCCAAAGTCATTTTTGTATTTAGCATTAGGAAAAATTGCTAAAATGTCTTCTGGTTGAGCACTGGTAGTTAAATCCCAATCATTGGGCTGTTTTTTTAACAACAAATCTCTCACCGATCCACCCACCACAAAAACCTCGAATTTTTTAGCTTCAAGTTTTTCTATAATTTTTAATAAATTTAAAGGAATTAAAAATTTCATAATATTGCTCTAATTTATAAAACTAAAAAGTCCTCAGAGTTTTTAAAGTAAGATTTTTGCTCAATAAAAGCCTTTCACTTTGTAAGTTTTTTAAACCTTTACCTTAAATGTGTCCTCACCAGGAGTTGAACCTAGATCTAAAACTTAGGAGGTTTTTGTTCTATCCATTGAACTATGAGGACTTTTTTAAATACTTAGTTTATTTTTTTTAAAATAAAAACTCTTGACTTTCAATAAAAGTGGACCTGACCGGGATCGAACCGACTACTTTTTCCATGCCATGGAAACACTCTACCAATTGAGTTACAGGCCCATCTCTATGGGAATTTTTAACATAGTTTTAAATTAAAGTCAATTTATTATACAATGTTATAGCCTTTTTGTAAAGAGGACAAGCTCAACTATTTTCCTTGGAATGTTTCACGTGAAACATCTTCTAATAAATTTTCTTAAAATCAAAAAGTTCAGTTAATTTTTTTATTTAAAAGAAAATAATCTCAATCCTTAAGGCTTGAATTTTAAATAAAATTCTAACAATTTAATTTTAATAACAAAAAACGTTTCACGTGAAACATTAAAAAACTTTTCTTAAAACCCGTAAAATCCTTATTCTCTTAATAAAAAATAAAAGCATCTTCTCTTTTTTATTGCTTTTTATTTTAAGAAGATGTTTCACGTGAAACAAAAAATCTTTAACATTCTAACGCCTAAATTATTATTAATATGTTTCACGTGAAACATATATTTTAACTCACTAAATAATTTTTTGTTTTCAAAAAAACAAAAAGGCTATTAAATTAAACCGAACTTCGTTTAAAAAATCCTTAAGTAAAAAGTTTTTTTTACTAAATGTTTCACGTGAAACATTTTACTTTCTTTAAAATTCAAAAAACTAAGACTAAGCAGGTCTTGTTTAAAAAAGCTTTTAGTAAATAAAACTTTTTCTTTCTAATTAAATGTTTCACGTGAAACATTAATAAATTATTTCGCTGAGGGTTTTTATTTGAAGCTTTTTTGAATAAAAACAGTCGAAATAAACGTTTTATTAATTAGTTTCTATTTTTTAAAAATGTTTCACGTGAAACATTTAATTAATAAATCTTTTTAAAAAATAAAAAGTTCTAAAAATAGTGTCTTAGGCGATTAAAAATAAGTCGTTAATAATAAAAGACTTAATTTTTATAACGACTACTATGTTTCACGTGAAACATATCAATAATAATCTAAAAATTAAATTTAAAAAATATTTTGTTTCACGTGAAACATTAAATTAACTCTTTTTATATTAAAAACTAATTTGGTTTATTTTTAAAACCAATAATTCAACTAATTTAAAAAAGAAAATCAACCGCCAAAAAACAATCTTAAATTAATTTAAACATTATAACACATATTATTATTTATGTAAAGAGAAATATTTGTTTTTTATTTTAAATTAAAACCTTTTATTTTTTAAAAATTTGCCTTATTTCCCTATTAATGTAATGCTAATATAACATTTTTAAACAGTTTATCCACAATATATAAACATTGAGAACTTGCCTTTTATTAGGTATTATTCAAAAGGTAACCTGGGTTATCAACAATTTATAAACAAAAAGAATGAACAAACAGGAACTCTGGGAGGCTATTTTAGGAGAAGTGGAACTTTCTTTGTCAAAAGCCAGTTTTACTACCTGGTTCAAAAACACCTCTATAAAAGATTTAACCGAGGATACTCTAATAATAATTGTCCCTAATATTTTTGCTAAAGAGTGGTTAGAAAAAAAATATCAAAAAACAATATTAGACTCCATTCGAAAACATTTCCCCAAAATCAATCGGGTAATTTGTTCTTTAGAGGTTCAGAACAAAACCTCTTTTCCTCAAAAATCAATGGATTCAGTCATTGTTAAATCAAAATTAAAAGAAAAACTCAAAAAAAGCATCAAAAAAAGTCTTCGAGAAACTCCTTCTTTTAACCGCAACTCTAACCATATTAGTTCGGGATTAAACCCTCGTTACAAATTCGAAACCTACGTAATCGGTGCTAATAATGAATTGGCTTACGCTGCTTGTCAGTCAGTTTCCAAAAAGCCAGGACAATCTTATAATCCTTTATTTATTTATGGAGATGTTGGTTTGGGTAAAACTCATCTAATTCAAGCTACTGGAAATTTTATTAAAGCCCAAAATCCTGATTTTAAAATTCGTTATGTAAGTATGGAACGATTTGCTAATGAATTAATTGGGGCTATTCAAAACTCCAAAGCTAAAGAGTTTAAAAATGAATATATTCAATTAGATATGTTAATAATTGATGATGTTCAGTTTTTATCTAAGAAAGAGAAGACTCAGGAAGAATTTTTTCATGTTTTTGAATCTTTATATCAATTAAATAAACAGATTATTATTAGTGCTGACCGTCCGCCAAAATCAATTCCAACCCTAGAAAATCGACTTAAATCAAGATTTGAAGGAGGAATGATGGCTGATATTAGCAAACCCGATTTAGAAACTAGGTTGGCTATTATTAAAAAAAAGGTAATAGAAAAAAATTTCGATCTCAGCGAAGAAATTATTGAATATTTAGCAAAAAATATTTATCACAATGTTCGAGAACTAGAAGGAGCTTTGAATAAAATAATTGTCACATATCAACTTCGCAATGTTTTTCCCACATTAAAAGATGTTATGGAATTAACCGAGGATTTAATTTCCAGTAATAGACAAAGTAAAGTGACGGCTACAACCATTGTTAAGGCAGTAGCAGATTTTTTTAATATAAAAACCACTGAAATTCTAGGTTCTTGCCGAAAAAAAACAGTAATTAAGCCTCGTCAATTAACTTTTTATTTATTAAGAGAGGATTTAACTCTTTCTTTTACGGAAATTGGAATATTTTTGGGTGGTAAAAATCATTCAACGGTGATGTATGCTCATAAAAAAATTATTAAAGAATTGGGGGATAATAAATTTTTACAAGATCAAATTAAATTTATTCGGGAAAAATACAATGACTATTAATAACCCCTAAATAAGTTGTTAATAAGTTGTTGGTTTTTAAAAAAATATTATTTATCAACTTTTTATGAACAACCTTTTTTGATTTTTTAAACAGTTTTTTAAACAAGGTTATTGACACGTTTTTTCTTTCTAATAAAAGATAAAACCGACTTTTCCACTATTTTGGACTCTATAATAAATAGTAATAATATTTAAATAATAATAATTAATTATATATATGCAATTTTCAATTAAGCGAGATAATTTTAGAAATGCAATATCTAAAATTGAAAGGGTTCTTTTAAAAAACCCAAGTTTACCAATTTTAAGTAATATATTAATTAAAACTGATAAAAATAGATTAGTAATTGCTTCAACAAATCTTGAAATAGCAGTAAAAACTTTTGTTAAGGCTAAAATAAACAAAGAAGGAGGAATTACAATTCCGATTAGAGTTGTTAGCGGATTTTTAAATAATATTAAAGATGATATTATTGAAGGATTTGTAATTAAAGATGAATTTCAAGTAAAAACCGAAAAACATCAAATTAAAATTAAAGGAATGAGTTTAGATGATTATCCAATAATTCCAGAAAATCCCGAGGATAGTTATATTAAAATAAATTCTAAAGATTTAATTGAGAATATTTCTAATATTTTAATTTCCGTAGCTCGAAATGATACTAGACAAGAATTAAACGGAGTGAATGTTCTTTTTAAAAAAGACAGGTTAATCTTGGCTTCAACTGATGGTTATCGATTAAGTGAGGTAGTTATAAGTTTGAATAAAAACAATTTAACTGAGGAATATTTTATTTTTATAGAAAATACTCCTTCGATTATAATTCCTGCCTTAACCTTTAGTGAAATTCAAAAAAATCTTACTGAAGGTGAAATAAGCTTAATAATAAAACAAAATCAATTATTCGTAGGAAATAATTCGACTAAGATTATTTCAAAATTAATTAATGGAAATTATATTGATTATCAACAAATTTTACCTAAAAAATACTCTATTGAAGTTAAAATAAATAGAAATGAGTTGATAAATGCTCTAAAAATAGCATCCTTAGTTTCTCGAGATAACAATAGTGAAATAAAAATTAGTAATCTTAAAAATAAAAAAGAATTAGAAATAAGTTCTTATTCCAATGAAGCAGGGGAAAATATCTCTAAAATAGCCGCTAATATTTTAGGTGATGATTTTGAGATTTTGTTTAATTGTAATTATTTAATTGATGGTTTAAGTGTAATTAAAGAAGAATGGGTTATTTTAAAATTAAACAAAGAGAAGTCACCAGCTCTAATGAAAGGTTTAGATGAAAACGAAAAAGAAGATTTTAAATTTTCTTATATTATTATGCCAATTATTAAAAATTAGAAAATGTGGGAAGATTTTCAAAAAGTTTTAGAAAAAAGAGTTAATAATAAAAAGATTATTAAAAATGATAAATATTTAATTATTTCAACTAGTGAAATGGTTTTACAAGAATTATTTGGTGAACTTAGTAAAAAATTTACTGAAGTCAAAGACTATAAAAAAGGAAGGTTATGGATTGAATTAAAAAACTCGACTTGGCGGAATGAATTTAAGCTTAATGAAAAAATGATTATTAAAAAAATAAATAAAAATTTAAACGAGGTTTTAATAAAAAATATAATCATAATCTAATGCAAGTAAAATTGAATATAAAAAATATTATTACAATTATTGAAAATCAAAAAAATAATTTTAACACCTGGCTTTTTGGTTTCTTTGGAATAGTTTTGTTAAGATTTTTTATTGAAATATTTTTAGATAATATTCCAATTAAAGAAGGTTTTATTTATTTGGTTTTTTTTGTAAACGATTTTTTATTAGTAATGTTTGTCTATTCAGTATTTTTAATATTTCTAATGTTTTTAATAAAAAAAGAATTTAATAAATCTAAAAACTTTTTGTTTTACGGTGTTTGGTTGATTTTATTACCACCAATTATTGATAAAATAATATTTAAAGAGGGAATATATAAAAATTTTTATCTTTTTGATAGTGCTAAAGGATTAATTGAGAGGTTTTTTTTGTTTTATGGAGATAGTTTAAATTGGGGAATTACGATTGGTGGACGAGTGCTTGTTTTTTTGAGTGTTTTTTTATTATCTTGTTATTATTTTCAAAAAAAGAGAAAAATCTTAAAAACAGTGGGATTTGCTTTTTTGGTTTATTTTATTTTTTTTATTCTCAATAGTCTTCCTAGTTTAATAACCTTTGGATTAGAATTTATTAAAAATGGTAATATTTTAAATGTTTCTAAAACAACTGTTGTTGGTTATTTTATGTCACCCCTTTCTATTTTTGGAATAAATAACAATGAAATAGAGACTTTTTTAGCTAAAAAAATGTCTATTATCTATTATTTGATGATTTTTGTTAATATTAATCTTATATATTTTTTAAAAAATAAAAAAAAATACATAGTCTTAATAAGAAATGTTCGTTTACCTCAAGTTTTTTTTAACTTGGGTTTGCTTTTTTTGGGTTTAGCTTTAGGTTTTTTGAATTACAATGAAAATTTTCAGTTTAATTTTTTTAATATTTCTAGTGTTTTAGTTTTATGTATAGTAGTTTTTTGTAGTTGGGTTTCTTCTGTTTTGGTTAATGATATTAGTGATTTGGTTGTGGATAAAATTTCTAATTCTTCTCGACCCTTAATTACAAAAAAAATAACAATCAAGGAATATAAAAAAATAAATATAATTATTGCTTTGTTCTCGATTGTTGGAGCCTTTTTAATTAAACCTTTGTTTGTGGTTTTTGTCTCTTTGTATTATTGTCTTACTTGGTTTTATTCTTGTTCGCCTTTTAGATTTAAACGAATTTTAATTATATCTAACATTTTAATTGCTTTTTCTTCTTTATTGTTTTTGGTGATGGGTTTTATTGTTTTTTCTGGAAGCGAAACTCTTGAATTTTTTCCTTGGAAAATTTACTGGTTTTTATTTTTTGCTTATTTTTTTATAATTCCACTTAAGGATTTAAAAGATTTAGAAGGTGATCAAAAGGACAAGATTTATAACTTAGTAGTTCTGGTTGGTAGGAAAAAAACTCGTTTAATTATTGCGAGTTTTTTGTTTAGTTTTTATTTATTATCAGTTTATATTTTACACGAACAAGAGTTGTTTCTAAGTGCTTTATTTTTTGGTATTTTGAACTTTATTATTGTTAGTGGTGATAAAATTGGTGAAAAAAAAATAAATAGTTGGGTTTTAGGGTTAGTTTTTATTTATAGCTTGTGGATAATTAAAGTTATTTTTTTATAAAAAGTTTAACTTAAGTTATTCTTTAATTCCATTATTTAACCGTTGCTAAAAAACCTAAAATGTTTTATATTAAATTTAAGTAGATATTCAAAAATTTATTCTAGAGAAATAAATGAAAAAAATAAACAAAAAAAAATTTTTTAGTTTAATTGAAAATAAAAACCTAGTTTTTCTGGGGATCCTTTTGGTTTTTTGGTGGTCTTTTTTAAGTAATATTAATTTTAGTAAATCTGATATTTTTCACGATCGAGATGGAGATGAATTAACAGATGAAGAGGAATATATGTATGGAACTGATGTGAATAATGCAGACAGTGATGGAGATGGATATCGAGACGGAATAGAAGTTGAAAGTGGTTTTGATCCCTTGAAACCAGCTCCTGGTGATAAACTTGTTTTTAAAACAGAGGAAGATAATAATCAAATTGAAACCGAAGAAGAAACACCTAATTTAACTGATGATTTTTTTGAAAAATTACAAAGCGAAAAAAACAATGAATTAGGATTGTTGAATGATTATTATTCTAATCCAGAAAAATATAATAACAAAGAAGAAAGAGAAATATTAAATAATACCTCGTTAACCAGTGGGGATTTAGAGAAAATACTTAATCAAACCAATAAAGATTCAGAGTTTGCAAAAGAAATGACTTTAGTCTCAGAAGATGACATTATTCTTTTAGAAGAAGTGACCGGAAGTGAGAAAAAAGTAAAAAAAGAAGAAAAAGAACAAGTTGAAAAATATTTAACTCAGCTTTTTTATATTATGGCCACTAATAGACCTTTCGCCATAGAAGAACAAGAGTTGCTTCCTCAATTAGCAGTAGCTTACATAAATGAAATAAATGAAAATGTTCAAACAGGACAAATAGAACAACTCTCAGATTTAAAAAGAAATGCCGAAAAAACATATGAAGAATGTTTAGAGATAGAAACTCCCTATAGAGCCAAAGATATTCAAATTAAAGTGTTGTCGATTATTAAATATTTAGTTGAAAACATTAATGAAGAGAAATTGATTGATCAACAAGATCCAATGACAATAGCTTTGTATGTTGGTAAGTTACAAGCAGCTGTAAATGAAGGAGAAGAAGTAAAAAATCAAATAGAAAGTCTTGTTGATGAACTTGAAATTACTGTTTTTAGTGAAGATATGTTGGATAACATTTCTTAAAAAATAAAAAAAATAAAAGTGTTGATTAAAAACAAAATAAAAACAAAAGTATTTAGCTTGGTTTTAATAATTATGTTTTGTTTGGGAGGGGTATTAAGTTCTAATAAACCAGCTCAAGCTTATTGGGGTGAATTTCCAGCCATTCTTATGCATGAAGCTTGGGTGGAAGTTAGACAGGCCTTTCTAGATGCAATGTTAAAAAGTTTAAAACAACAAGCTAATAATTTGCTTCGAGATCGGGTAAGGGTTTTATTAACCGGAAAAGGAAACCCTTTGGTGATTACGGATTATGATGATTTTATTTATGGAGCAGCTCACAGGGAAGCTTCTCTACAGACTAGGGATTTTTTTAAAACTTTAAGCGATGGAGTAGATAATAATACAGCGGCAATGTATGATGATATTGAAGATGCACTTTTATCACCTGAAAGTGAACTTTCTACGATTGATCAATATGTTCAAGGCGGAATAGATAATGTTTTTGATCAAAACAAAGGAGGAGGAAGCCAAGCGGTAATGGCGATGGCTACTAATGATATGAATAATCCTTTTGGAGTTCAAATGCGAGCCCAAATGATTTTAGAGGAAGAGGAGATTAAAGCTCAAAAAAAAGCAGAAGTGGAAGCGATTGTAGGTCAGGGATTTATTAATAAAAAAGATTCTGAGAATAATCTAGTTAATTTACCAGGAAGTGTTATTGCTGGAATTACAACTAAGACAGAAACTTTATTTATGGATATGATTAATCAAGCTCGATCACCCGCGGAAATTATAGGGACAGTAGCAGCGGGTATGTTATCTAAGACAATAGAAACAGGAGTGGCTGATGTGACTAAACCAATTGATAACCAACTAAGAACTATTAATGATAATAAAGGAATGGATAGTTTACAAAAAAAGATTTATGGTGGATTTGGAACTTCTAAATAATTTTTAGTTTTCTGATAAAAAAAATAAAAAATAAACTTTAATGGTAGCTTTTAAAAAGAAAAACATTAACAAAAAATGGTTGTTTTCCCTAGGAGTAATTTTTTTAGGGTGTTTTTTAGTTGGTGATTTTTGTTTAGCGCAAAGTGATGTTGTAGAAACACTTAAAAGTGGTAGTGGTGAAGGTGGTTTTTTTAGTAATACTTTATTAACCGGGGTTAATGCTATTTTATATGGATTTTTTAAGTTAGCTTTAATGTTACTAGCAGGTTCTATGTGGTTGTTGGATACGATGATTTCACCAGAGATGTTTTCGGGTGTTTTTTTTTCACCCGTAGCTAAAGAGGGAATTAACACTGCTTGGTCATTTGTGCGGGATTTTTTTAATTTATTTTTTATTTTAATAATTGTTTTAGTGGGATTGAGTACAATTTTAGGGGTTTCTAAATTTAAAGACAAGACGGTCTTAATGAGAGTGATAATAGCGGCGATGTTGATAAATTTCTCTAAACCTTTGACCTTATTTGTGATTGATATTTCTCAAGTTTTTATGCATTTTTTTGCTAATGCCATTCAACAAATGGCGTTTACGGCTCAACTTCAAAATTTAATTAGTTTTGATGACATTCTTTCACCCGGAAATCTTGGTGATAAATTTGCTTATTTTGTGATTCTTATAGTGGTGATTTTAATGACTATAATAATGGCAATAATGTTGTTTTATTTGGCGATTAGCTTGATTGTTAGAATGATTTCTTTTTGGGTTTTAATAATTTTATCACCCTTGGCAATGTTTGGTTTTGCAATGGAGGGGACTAAATTGGGTTCAATGAAGGATGATTGGGTAAAAAATTTAATGAGTTGGTGTTTTTATGGTCCGATTTTGTTGTTTTTTTTCTGGTTGGCGATAATTTTATTAGATGCTTTAGTGGGAGCAACGAAGGCGGGAATAGATCCTTTTTCTTCAATGAACCCAGAACAAATAAAAGCCGGTTCGGGAGCATTGTCAAGTTTTGCGGTTAAGCTTTTTTCAATGCTTATTCCTTATATTACGGTTATTTATTTATTATTTTATGGTTATGATCAAGCCAAAAAAACTTCTAGTGATATGGCTACTAAGATTTTGGGAGCGGGGAGTGCTAAAATTAGCGCTTGGGGAAATAAAACTGGAAGAGCAGCTAAGAAGTTTGGATATGGGGCTGCTTCTGTTGCTACTTTTAAAAAACAAAGAGAGGCAGTAAAAGAAGGAATTAAACACGGAGTGAAAAATTATGACGGTAAAGGGAGTTTTGTAACAAAAAGATTGACTAAAAGTGGAAGAGACGATCTTCAAGCTCAAAGAGTGGCTAATGCTAAAAAGAAATATGGAAGAGATGGTGGTGCAGCAACTAGAAGTTATGAAAGAGGTAAGGCTCAGGAGAAACTTAAAAAATGGAAAGATGATCCAATTACAGATGTTGAGATGGATAAATTATTTGAAAAAGGAGACTTGGCGGCAACTTTGTATAAATCTCAAAATAATAAATTAGGAGTTGATGCTAGCGGAAATAATCAATATGAAAAAGCGATGGAGAACCTAAAAGATGATAAAGCAGCTCAAGAACAAATTACTAGGGAAACTAAAAGAGAAAATTTAGGGGCTTTTATTGATTATAAAAAACATCAAAAAATTCAAGAAAAAATAAAAGAAGGGAATAATTCTTTTGATGGGTTAAAAAGAGGAAGCAAGGAATATCATAAAGCTAGTGCTATGGCAGGAGTTGATAAAGAAATTTTCAATAAAAATATTCAAGGTAATCTTGGTTCAATTATCAAAAATCAAAATAAAAGTTTTTATGAACAACCTGGTGTGGTAGAGTATTTGTTTGAAAAAAATCAAAATACAAAAATCAATGAAAGAAGAAAATTTGCTGAAAATATTAAAAATATCGAAGCGCGTGATTTTTTAATAGCAGAAAAAACAGGAAAGGGTAAATTTTTATTAGGAGAAGACGAAAATAATAGTGATTCAAAAACAACGCCTGAATCTAAAAAAATAAAGGCTGGTTTTTTAGCAAGTCAAAAAGATACAACTAATTTAAATCAAAAAACAACCCCTAAAGCACAAAAGAAAAAAACTGGATTTATTTAGATTATAAGATGATATAATAAAAAAATGGAGGAGCTAAAAATAATTAATCAAGCTAACCCGACTTTGGCAGTTGACTTGTTAAAAAAAGAAGACAGTCGAGAGCGTTGGGAAAAGCAAAAAAAGAAATTACCGCGGAATGTTCGGTATGGTTTGATTAGCACAAAAACGGAAAATTTAATAAAAACTTTGGCGGAAAAAAATCAGTTAAGTTCTCCAGAGAAAATTGGGGGAGTGGCGATTTTGACTCGGAATTTTATGGCTGGGGAACTGAGCGAAGACCAATTGAAGAAAGAAATTTTCCAAAGATTTCAATTGAGTAATACTGTTTCGATTGATTTTTTGGTGGAATTCAAACAATTAATTGAAGCCATAAAAAAAATTGGAATTAAAGCAGTTAAAGAAGATTTAGTGGTTTTGAACTTTAAAGAACTTTTAGAAAAATTTCCGGAAATTAGGCAACAAGAAATTGGAGTTCAATTAATTTTTTTTCCTAAAGAAAATGAAGGTAAGGCACCTTGGATTGAAAATTGGATTATTGATTATCGCTTAAGAAAAACTGACCAACAGAAAAACACTATTTTAAATGTCAGTGATTACTTGTATAATAGTAAAAACGCTCAACAATTAAATCCAGAAGAAAAAGAGGAGTTATCAATAATTTTAAAAGCTTTTGAGGGGAATGCAATTACTTATTATAATAAGTTGTTTGAGCAAATTGATTTTGAAATAATAAAATTATTAGAAAAGAACAAAAAACCAAAAGCTAATTTTAATATTACTAAATTTGAAAGTAAGCCCTATCATGATGTTGATAGTAAGTCAGCTTTTAAAATTAAGGCGGTAAAAAAAAATAATTTCAAAAAAAAGGAAAATGAAAGGGAAGATAAAAGAAGTAATGTTTTAGATTTAAATAATTATATTTAAAAATGAGTCGACAAAGAGAAGTACCTCAATTTATTGGGATTGAAGATAAAATAGCGTTTCAATTAACTGCTAAGCAATTAGGTTGGGTTGCTTTGGGTTGCTTTTTTAGTTTTATTGCCTGGGTTTTATTTGAAAAAACTTATTTTATTATTATACTGGTAATTGTTTCGATTTTTATAGTGGCGGTGCTTTTTGTTAAACCTTATGGTCAGACTTTGCCAGTTTTTATCAAAAACGCTTTTCTTTTCACTTTTAAGCCCAAAATTTATATTTGGCGCAAAGGTTATCAAAATAATCCTTTAGAAGAAGATGATAAAAAACCAAAAATTATTGTTAAAAAAAATAAAAAGAAAATTAATCCAAATGAGATTAAAAAGGCGATTCAATCTCTAGATATTTATGAATAGTCAATAAATAAAAATAAAATTATGAATGGGAGTGAAAATTCACTACAAGAAAAAATGGAGATTGCTGAAATCAAAGAAGACGTAGTCGTAATGAAAGACGGTTCTTTGAGGGCGGTTTTAGCGACTACAGCAATTAATATGGATTTGAAATCAGAAGAGGAACAGCAAGCAATTATTTACAATTTTCAACAGTTTTTAACAACTTTTGATTTTAGTTTTCAAATTGTGGTTTCTTCTCGACGGTTTAATATTAATCCTTATGTTGATCAACTAAAAAAGAAGATTCGATTAGAAGAAAATATTTTGTTGAAAAATCAAATCAAAGATTATGTAGATTTTATTGAGGAATTAATTGGTTTGTCAAATGTGATGTCTAAAATGTTTTATATTGTTATCCCCTTTTATATGATAGAAGTTAAAAATCAAGGAGTTTTTAAAAAAATATTTTCAGTAGCCAATAAAAAAAAGGTTTTATATCAAAATAATGAAAGTTTTGAGACTTACAAGAGTCAATTATTTCAACGGGTGGATAGAGTGGCTTCTTCATTGTCTGGTATGGGTTTGAATGGAATAATGCTTAAAACTGAAGAATTAATCGAACTTTATTATAACTCCTATAATCCATCTGAATTCGAATATGTTAATTTAGAAAATATTTCGTCAATTGATCTTGAAAAGTAATAAAATAATTAATTTAAATGTTTAAATTATTTCAAAAAAAAGAAAAAAAGAAAAAACAATTGATATCAAAAAAACCAGAAAATAAAACTCAGGATTATGGCGTGATTGATATTCTAAATAAAGAAGACGTTTATCAAAAAGGCTTAACGAGAGTTTTGGATTTTATTGCGCCGGCTGCTTTTGGAGTATCAAGCGCTTATTTGCAAATCGGAGAGGTTTATTGTCGGACGATTTTTGTTTCAGCTTATCCTCGAATACTTTCAATTGGTTGGTCTAATCGAATGATTACTTTGGATTTACCAATGGATATTGCTTTTTTCATTCATCCGATTAATACGAATAAAGTTTTGAAAACTTTAAAGAAAAAAGTAGCTCAAATTCAATCTCAAATTAATATTGAGAGTGAGAAGGGCTTGGTTCGAAGTCCGGAATTAGAGATGGCTTATCGCAATGTGGAGGAATTAAGAGACAAGCTACAAGAAGGAGTGGAAAAGGTTTTTAAATTTGGTCTATATGTTAATATCTATGCTAAAGATTTAGAAGTTTTAGAAAAAAATACTGATATTTTAGAATCGTCCTTAGAGTCAATGTCTATCTTTACTAAAAAAGCCGTATTTAGAATGAAAGAAGGGTTTGATTCTTGCCTTCCGCTTTGTTCGGATAAGTTGATGATTGGGTCAGATCTTAATACTGCTCCACTTTCAACGGCTTTTCCTTTTATTTCTTCTAATGTAACATCTAATCAAGGGATTATGTATGGAATTAATAAACATAATAATTCTTTGATTTTATTTGATCGGTTTTCGATGGAGAATGCTAATACAGTAGTGTTTGCTAAATCGGGAGCTGGAAAAAGTTATACGATAAAATTAGAAATTCTGCGGTCTTTGATGCTGGGAACAGATTCAATTATTATTGATCCAGAAGATGAATATCGTTATTTAGCTGAAGCAGTCGGAGGAAGCTATATTTCAGTTTCTTTGAATTCTTCTCATCATATTAATCCTTTTTCTTTAAAAGCTAATGCTGAAGAAAATATGGAGGAAATCTTAAGATCAAACACTGTGGATTTGATTGGTTTGTTTAAGTTAATGTTAGGAAATATTACTCCAGAAGAAGACACAGTTTTAGCTCGAGCAATTCATGAAACCTATTTAGTTCGAGATATTACCAAGGAAACGGCAGTAGAGGAACTACCAAATAAAAATATGCCTTTATTAACAGATTTTCATGAGATTTTAAAAAATATGCAAGGAGGAGAAAACTTGGCGATGCGAGTTGAAAAATATACCCAAGGAGTTTATAAGGGTTTTTTAAATCAGCCTTCTAATATTATTTTGAAAAATCGATTAATTGTTTTTAATATTCGGGATCTTGAAGATGAGCTTCGACCAATTGCAATGTATCTGATTTTAAAATATATTTGGAATGAAGTTCGATTTAATGTTAAAAAAAGATTAATTACGGTGGATGAAGCTTGGTGGATGATGCAACATGAAGATGGAGCTAAGTTTTTATTTTCAATTGCAAAACGAATTAGAAAGTATTACGGAGGACTGACTACTATTACTCAAGATATTTCAGATTTTTTAGGGTCTTCTCATGGAAAAGCGATTGTTTCTAATTCCTCGATTCAGTTATTAATGAAACAGTCGAAATCTTCGGTGGATGTAGTAGCTGATACGTTTTATTTAACTGACAAGGAAAAATATTTTCTAATGGAAACTCAAGTGGGAGAGGGAATATTTTTTGCTGGTAATAAGCGAGCAGCTATTCAAGTGGTTGCTTCTTATAATGAAGATAAAATTATTACTACTAATCCAGCACAAAGAATGAAAATGGAAAAAAGGGAGGCTTAATTTTTTTAAAAAACTGATGGTTAAAATTAGTCAGGAATATTTAAATCAGCAAGAATTGGAAAGACAGCGGGAATTGGAGTATAAAAAAACTATCAAGGAAACGGGAATACTAAAGGCAATCAAGAGGGTTGAAAAATCTGAAATCACAATTCTTTCTCGATTTATAGTAATTTTATCCATTGTGGCTGATTTATTTGGATTAATTCTAGTTGTCGGAAATTTAATAGGTAGTTTTTTCGCGGCGGTTTTTGAAATATTATATTTTTTTGATGGACTAGGGCGAGGTTTTTTTCGCAATAAAATAAAGAAGCAACTTAAAATATGGATTTTAAGATTAATTCTTTATGGAGTAGAAGTTTTTGGCTTTGGCTTTAGCTGGCTTCCTCTTTTTACTATAATGGCTTTACTGCACTATTATTTTTTGAAAAAGGGTTATTATAAAAAAATTGAAGTAGTTAATAATAAGATGCAACAAATTAAAAAAGCTTTAAATTAAAAAAATGTTTAAAAATTTATCAAAAATTCAAAATTTGCCAATAACTTTAACAGAAGTCTTTTCAATCTATTTAGGTTTTTGGTTTTTGTTAAATAATTTAACGACTGATGGGGTTTGGGAAACAGTGTTTTTAAATGTGCTATTTTTTTTGGTTTTTCCGATTATTATTTTAAAACAAGGACTAAAAGATCAGCTAGTATTATCAAAAATTAATTGTAAGATTTGTTTGCAAATTTTGGGGGTGCAAATTTTGGTTTTGATTTTAGTTTTAACAATAAATTTTTTACCATTTTTAAAATTAAATTATTTATCTAGAATGGATTGGTTTTTGAATGATTGGTGGGCAATATTTTTTATTGACTTAGTCTTATTGCCGATAATTTTAGTTTCTCAAGAATTTTTCTTTCGAAATTTTTTAATCAACCGATTGGCGATAATTTTATCCAATAAAGCGGTTTTAATTGTTCAGGCGAGTTTATTTGTCGGTTTCGAAATATTATTTTTTGAAATATTCAATTGGCAATTTATTTTATTTAATTACATACTAGCTCTTTTTTTAGGTTGGTTTTATCTACAAACAAAATCAATTTGGTATTCCTTTTTTACTCGTTGGATTTTAATTTTACTTTTAGATGGAGTAATTTTATATAAAATTCAAAATATTAAACTTTAATTATTTTTATGAAAAAATATACCATAAAAACAAGAATTTTATATTCATTTATAATCTTAAATCTTCTTTTTTGGAATCTAGTTGGAGGTGTTCAGGCTTTCGGTGGTAGTAGTATTAAGGTTCCGTCAATTGAGGAAGTTATGAATAAAGTGGAAAATCAATATGGTTTTGATAAGGATTTTTTAAGAAAAGCTCAAGTAAAATCGAATTATCCGACAACCGAAGTATTTTTTGATAAAACTGCTCCTAAAAGGGGGGAGAAAGTGGTGGCTACTGCAATGCCTAAATATTTTAAAAACGCTAGTGATGATTTGTATTATACCTGGTTTCTTTTTCGAGCAGATGATGATTTAAAGGATGACGAAGCAATGGAAAATGCAAAGAGAAGAGCAATGGGAATCGTGGCTCGAGGAGATTTTGATCCAGCCTTGTTCGAAATAGATTATTCTGATAGTAATGTTGATCCAGACAAAGATGGCTATGATGCTTCTTTTGGTGGGGATGATGGTGTGGGTGGACGAAGGGGTATCCCAAGAGGAGAGGGTGATTATGAATCTGAACATTATCTTACTCCCGTGGCTAAACAAATAGTTGATACTGATAAAATTTCTAGATGTTACAGACATAATTTTGGGGTTTCTGACCCAGAAGAGTATGAGCTTACTCATCCGGGCGGAGATTTAATTATTGAATGCGAACATAAATTTGCTGAAGCTAATAAGGGGGAAACATTTGAGAATCCAGCTAATCCTAATGTAATAATAGAATGTAAGAGTGGGCATGAAGTGGGAGATGGTGAATTTACTACTAATGAAGAGGCTTGTTGGAGATTGAATCCCAATAGTTCTGATACTGATGGAGATGGTTTTAAAGATGAAGAGGATTTAGCTGGTTTGGGACAAACTCAATTTACTTGGACTTTTAACCCAGGCGATCGAGTAGGGGTTGTAATAGAAGGAACTTCCTTGGTAGTTATTAATGAAGGTGAAGGTAATGCTAGTACTTCCATTACAAGCCAATCTATAAATACCAGTGGTGTTTTATCAGAAACTGCAGATACTGTGACTAGTGGCGGGAGTGCTAGCTTGAATGGGGGTGTTAGTGTGAATGATGATGGAACTGAGGGTGCTTATAGTACTGGCAGTATTAGTACTGATTCTACATCGGAAACCAATTCTACTGGAAGTGTTTCTTATCCGGTGACCGAAGAAGTCGTTGGCATTGAAAGAGAAACAGCATTAAACCCTTATTATAAAATTCTTTGGGCTGGTTTAGATTCTTGTGATAAAGAAGAAGTTGAAGGTGGAAGCAAAAAAGATTTAGCTAAAAAGGATGAATGCGATAGAAATTCTGATTATGGTTTTACTTACTTGGCGAGTAAAAATGTTTTTGAGCAGGGAGTAAGTTTATTGGAAAGTAAATTAAATTTTACTCCTTTAGCGCCTCAGTTTAATGTTGATAACAATGATTATTCAGATTATATTACAGTTAATGCTAATTTTGTTCAAAGTGGAATAGCAGATGATTTTATTTATTATGATTGGGACATTTATTATTGTGGAAACGGAGAATTAGACACCTGTACTTCGAATCTTGACAATAGGATTACCCCTTTAAGTTGCGGGGATGGAGATATTTTAGGAAAATGCGCTGAAAGAATTGAGTCTAATTCATATGCCGAAGGGATTGGGATTAGTAGTATAAGGTTTAAATTGGATGATAATTTTTTAATAAAAAAAGGGGCTTCTGATAATTTTTATTTAAAAGTTTTTTTGAAAACTAGAAAAAGTAAAAATGACTCAATGGTTGGAATTTCTAGTGTGGATATTCCAGTGGTGGTTAACGATAATGCGATTAGATTTTTTAAAGTTTCTCAGCAAGCTACTGGAGAATATGGTTTTGATCCAGCTTCGGACGAAATTTGTGTGAGCGGGGTTTATAGTCAGATTTGTCCAGTTTATCCAGGTCAAATAATTGCAGTTCAATCAGATGTTGAAGTTGATTTAAATGGAATAACTAAAGCGGAAGCTTATTCTTGGGAATTAAATGGCCAAAAAATAATGGCTCCTTTATCAGGATCAAATATTTGCTCTTTTCGAAATGGTGGTTGTGATTTAGGAGAGACTGTTTATTTACTAATGTCAAACAGTGGAATTGAGTTGCAAAGGGTTTCTTCAAAAGTTAAAAAGAAAGAAGGAGGAGAAGTGACTAGCGAGAGATTACTTTCGGTAGTTGAACCAATGGCGAGAATTGTTAGTAATGATTATAATAAGGCTTGGCCTTGGGTAGTGGACGACGGTTCTTCTGTTGGTAGTCAGTCTGATAGTGTTTTTGTTGGAAAAATTGGGGAAATTATCTCTTTTAAAGCAGATTTTGTGCCAAGCTATTTAAATAATAACTTAGAGCAAAATAATATTTCTTTAAATTGGTTCATAAATGGTCAAAAAGTCGATACTGAATTCATTAGTGCTAATAGTGATTATGGAATAGCCTTAAATGGTCAAAATATTGAATTTAAAGTAACAGGAAAAGAAGGTGAGACAATTAATTTATTAGTAGAGGTTATTAAGGAATTTTCAATAGAAGAACAAATTGTTTTAAGTGATAATTGGAATGTTAAAGATTTTAAAAATTTAGAAAGTAAAAAAATTATTACAATTAAGAAAACTAACATTGATTCAATGGGAGTTGTGGTTAAAGGTAATTCAATCCAAAGGTTTATGGCTTCAACTTTGACAAACGCTCCCGAATATTTTGTTTTTATAATAAGAACTGCGATTGTTTTTATTCTTTTCTGGTTTTTTATTTTTGGTTTTAATTATTGGTTTAGTCGGGAAATTAATTTAAAAAGAAATGATTAAAAAAATTGGAATAATTTCAGGTATTCTTTGTGCTATCTTTTTTTTGTGGTATTTTAAAATTCAATTAATTGATTTATTTTTGAAATCAGAAAAAATTGTAATTAAAAATGATTCTCCAAGGGAAGTTTTAGTTGATAAAGCAGAGAAAGAAAAATTACTAATAGAAGATATTATTGCAAGGGGGGAAATTAAAATGGCTTTTAGAAAAGAAGCTAATAAAATTATTTATTATAATCAAAATAATTTTTTAGAAACAGACTTAAATGGTTCTTATAAGAATAATTTAGGTTCTTATCCTTTTAATGATTTTAAGACGGCTCAATTTTCAAAAACTGGGAGTTTTTGTTTAGTCAGAGCTGGGGATGATTTTAATGTTTATAATCTTGAAAAAAAACAAAATATTAAGTTAGAAAAAAAGATAAAGCAAGTTAGGTTTAATTCCTTGGGAGATGGTCTGATTTATTTATTTTCCGAGAACGGATTTTTTGAATTAAACATTTCAGATTTGGAAGGTAAAAATTGGAGATTGGTTAGAAAAATAAAAAGAGAGAATCTTGATTTAGCGGTTAATCCGCAAGAAGATTTAGTTGCTTATTTTTCTAGGCAAGCCAACAAGGAACAGAGTGGCATTTTTTTAACTAATTTAATTGATCAAAAGGCAAATAATAAAATAGTCGAAAAAGATATTATTGATGTTTTATGGTCACCGGATGGAGATAAAATTTTATTTTCTTTTTATGATCATTCGGTTGCGTCGAAAAGAGTTCAACTAGGATATTATGATTTATTACAAAAAAAGCAGTTTGAACTTGGCGTGCCAAGTGTGGCTCAAAAATGTGTTTGGTCAGAAGAGGCTGACTTTTTGTATTGTGCGGTTTTGACTAGCGAGGTGCTTAAGGAATTTAAATTAGAAGATTGGTATTCAGATAAATTTGTTTCTCGAGATATTTTTTGGAAAATTGATTTGAATGAAAATAAAAAAGAAAAAATATTTACTGATTTGGAAAAATATCCTCCAGTAGATGCTTTTAATTTAATATTAACCAAAGAAAAACTAGTTTTTATTGATAAAATTTCAGGAAGTTTGATTAAAAGGCCTCTATAGAAAAAATATAAACCAGAAAAATAAGGCTTGGTCATTGCTCCAGATGGGAACGTCGACTAGGCCGTGAATTAAAAAATATAAAAGAAAATAAAGAGTTATTTTGCTCGGAAGATTTTTAGAGAAAGTTGTTTTTTGGAACAATAAATAAAGCCAAATTAAAAAACCGAAGAAACCGAAAGATAACCAAATTTGAGTGAATAAATTATGAGAATGAGGAACAGCCCATTGAGGATAGGGTGGAAAATCGGTTTGTTTTTCGAGATATTTAGTTTGAAAATTAGCTAATCCAATGCCAGTTAAAAAATTAGCGGAGATAATTTTTTGAGTAGAAAGTTGAATTACTAAACGAGAGTCTAGAGAATTTCGGTTTAAAAATGGATTGTAATCAATTTTGGTCAAGAAAGGAGAAAGAAAAAAGGATATTCCAATTAAAAATAGTGATAAAAAAATAATAATTTTTAAAAAAAAGTTTGATTTTAAGGCGATTTTTTTGCTATAAATAAAAAGAAGAGTCAAAACAACGGCTAGAGTTGCTCCAGCGGATTTTGTTAATAATAGGGCGGTTAATAATATTAGTAAGATTACAAAGAGGCCTTTTTTAGAATTTTTGTGAAAAAAAACAATAGCTCCGGAAATTATTCCTAAGGAGAGAGCGATGGCTAGTTGATTGGGTGAATCGAAAAATAATTGAATTCGTCCATCGTAAGTTTGCTGGTTGATTAATCGAAAAACAATAGTCAAAAAGGCGAGAGTTGAGGAATAAATGAGATAGCAGTAAAAAAATGACCAGTGGCTAAGTTTATTTGTTTTTAAAAAATAACTAATAATTATTGCGAAAAAAATAGGTAAAATAAAATAACTTTTAAAAAGACTCAAGTTTTCAAGACCATTAGTTTCAAAATTTATAGCTAAAGAAAATAATCCAAAAAATAAAAAGAAACTAGTTGTTGTTATTAATTTGTTGGTGGAAAGATATTTTTTAAAATTTTGCCAATTTTTTTCTTGATAAATTAAGATTAATCCGAATACTATTGATAATAACAAAACTAAATCTAATAAATTAATATTCCCAAAGTTTTTAATCGGAAATTTAATCCGATAGATTATTGGAATTAAAAAAGGGAGCAAGATGATTTTTGAAAATATTTTTTTAATCATATTGCTAACAGAATTAGAATTAAAGGGAGAATTTGAACGGAATAAAAGGGTGTTTCAAACATTGAATTAGTCAAAATAATTATAAAAATTGTCGCTATTAAATTTTTTTGAGGAGTGGATTGTCTGAAAAAAGCCATAATTGGTGAAATTATAATTAGAAAAATAGCTAACCCTCCAAAAAATCCAAGTTCAGTTGAAAAATCTAAAAATAGATTATGAGCATAAATCGGAATTCTTTGATTAGAAAGAGGTCTAAGTTCTTCTGATAAATTACCAATTCCGACACCGGTCCAAAAATTATTCTGGGTCACTTTTAATCCAGTTTTCCACAAAATTAGTCGCTCGGAAACTGAGCCATCTTGAAAATTAAAAATAGAAAAAAATCGTTGATTAATTGGATTGGGGATGAGTAGAAATAAACTAAAAATTAAAATTAATAAAATATTCCAAAAACTTTTTTTGTTTAAATGAAATAACCAAAAGAAAGCAAAAGCCAAAATTAAACTTAAATAACCGGCTCGAGAAAAAGTTAATAAGCTGGATAGTAGAATAATGAGTGTTCCAATTAAAGAGAAAAACTGTTTATTTTTGGAAAACAAATAAAAACCGATTGGGATCGAAAGGTTTAAAAATAAACTAAAAAGATGGGGGTCGGGAAATAGTCCAAGCGCTCTAAAAACTGTTTTTCCGTTGATGTTAACTAGCCAGCTGTTATATTCCAAAACTACTTTTGAAAAATTTTTGCCTAAAAACAAGGGCGTTAAGTGGGCTTGAACTTGAAAAACGGTATCTATTCCAAAAATAAATTGAGAAAAAAATTGAAATAATCCAATTAAGGCTGAGACAAAGGCGGTTCCAAAGATTATTTTTAAAACTAAATTTAAATTAGTTTTTTTCTTTAAAAATGGAAAAATTATCCAATAAAAAGGAAAAATTGAGCCTAAAAACAAGATTTTTCGCCAAGCTTTGCTAGAGTTTGGCGCCCAAAATAAAGAACAAATAGCTAGTAAAAAAATAAAAATCAAAAGCCAAGCTCTAAAGCGAGAATCAATGATTAATCTTTTTTTAAAAAGACTACTAAATAACCAGCTTAGGAAAAAAATTGGAATAAGAATCCTAATTAGTGCTAAATCAATAGTTAAAGTCGGGTTTAAAGCAAAACTAAACGGGATAAGTCCGATTAAAAAAAATAAAGCTAGTTCAGTTTTTGAAAATTTACGTTTAGTAATCATTTGTTTAATAATTTTTTACTGAAAAGCAATGCTAATTGATTCAATCGACCGAAATGTTTTTTGAAAAAATAATCTTGAGATTGATAGTAGTGAAGTTTTTTTTGATCATTATTGGGCCAACTTTTGCCATCGTGATGTAAGACTGAAAAATAGGGATAAAACAAACAATGTTTATTTAATTGTTTAATTCTAAGGCATAAATCTTGATCTTCAAAATACATAAAAAATTTTTCGTCAAAACCTCCAAGCTGTTTAAAATCTTTTTTTCTAATAAAAAAAGAAGTTCCAGAAACCCAGTCAACTACTACTGGAAATTTTTTATTCCAGGGTTGATTAATAGAATTTTTAAATAAAATTTTTAAAAAAGAAGTTTTTTTACCACAAGTCCAGGGTTGAGAGGCTTTTCTGTTTTTGTCTATTATCTGAGTTCCAATTATTCCTAGTTGAGAATTTTTTTTAAATTTTTCTATAATAGAAGAAAAATTAGTAATTAAAAGCTCGGTATCGGGATTTAGAAAAAAAAGATATTCTCCTTTGGCGTTTTTTGCCCCAATATTACAAGCATTTCCAAATCCTAGGTTTTTTCGATTTTCGATAATTTTTATTTTTAAATCAAAAGAAAACCTTAATTTTAGAGGTTTTAGTTCATTATTAACAATAATAACTTCAAAATTTTTAGTCAAAGCAGTTTTTTTGAGTTTTTGACTAACTGATCTTAAGCAGTTCTTGAGGAAAATTTGACTTTTAAAATTGACTAAGATAATTGAAATTTGCATTATAGTTAAAGATTGATTTATTTGTGAATAATTCTGTTATTAGTATAGTTTTTTAAATTAGTTTTGTAAATTTAAAAACCTTAAAACTCCTACCTATTGCATAAAAATATTTTTTCTGTTATATTATAAATTGTTCTGAGTTATTATTTGACTGAGAGAGCGATCTAATCTGAATTAAAAGATTTTCGTCAAAAATATTCAAGAATTTTATTGTTATTAATCTGTATTATGGCTGTACCAAAGCAACGACAAACCAAAAGTCGGAGAGATAGAAGAAGAGGAGGTCAAAAAAAATTAGAAACAAAGTTAGTAGTAAAGTGTTCCAATTGCGGAATGCCTTCTTTACCTCATCACGCTTGTTCACATTGTGGTTTTTACAAAGGAGAACAAGTAATTAAAGGAACTGATTTAAAAAAGAATAAAACTAAATAGTCAATTTTTGAAATGGGAAATCGTCATTTAGCCAGATCAATTGTCCTAAAAAGCTTATATGAGTGGGATTTTAATGAACAAAAAAAACGAGATGTAAATGAAATTATTGATGATAACGTCAAGGAGTTTGCTCCAAAAATGTCTGGCGATGAATTTGTTCAAAAACTAATAGAGGGTGTTTTGAAAAAAAAAGAAACTATCGATCCTATTATTGAAAAATGTGCTCCCGAGTGGCCTTTGGAGCAAATAACAATTGTGGATCGAAACGTTCTTAGACTTGGTGTATATGAATTAATGTTTGGTAATTATGATGAAGTTCCTCCAAAAGTGGCAATTAATGAGGCGATAGAATTAGCGAAGGCTTACGGAGGAGAGAGTTCCGGAAAATTTATTAATGGTGTTTTAGGTACAGTTTATCGAGAACTAGGAGAACCGCTTAAGAATGATTCTTCTGAAAATAAAAAGTTAAATAAAGAAAAAAACACAGAACCCAAAAAATAGTTATGTGTTTTTAGTAATATTTAATTCCAGGGTTAGTTTTTAAGTAGAATAAAAATTTGATTGATTGAAGATTTTCGTTTAAAGGTTGTTTAATGAAGATGTTTTTTAAAATAATTTTTTAAAAAACCAATTATCGCAAAAAAATAAAATGACTTTATATAATAAAATTATTCAGAAGAATAAAAAATAATTTTGAAAAAAGTAACCAGAGTCTTATTTTGGGGTGTTTGGTTTTATTAGCATTATGAGTCCATTATTAATTGGAATATTAACCTTTGCATTTGGATCAAGCGCTGGTTTTTTGACTAGAAAGTTTTATGCTCGTTATCAGCTTGATACGGCTGAATCAAAAGTAGAAAAAAAATTAGAAGAAGCCAAAAACAAATCAAGAGAGTTGCTTTTGGACGCCAAAGATAAAGCAGTTAAAGGTTTAGAGGAAGTGAAAAAAGAAGAAAAAAGCAGGAGAGAGGATTTGAGACAAGCAGAGCAACGTCTTAATCACAAAGAGAAAAATTTAGATAATCAACGTTCTCAACTAGAAAAAGAGAAAAATCACATTAAACAGAAAGCCCAAGAAGTTGGTAAAATTAGAGAAGGTATTTTGGAAATTAAAAAACAGCGAGAAAAGGAATTGGAAAAAATTGCTAAATTAAAAAAAGAAGAAGCTAAGAAAGAACTTTTAAAAATTGCTGAAAAAGAGAATAAAGATGAAATAGTTAAGGCGCTTTCGAAACTAGAAGGTTCCAAAAGAGACCAAATTGAAGAAGAAGCCAAAAATATTATGACTGAGGTAATGCAACGTTACGCAGGTTCTCAGGTAGTTGATACCACTGCGACAACCTTGAGTATTCCGAGTGATGAAGTTAAGGGTCGAATAATTGGAAGAGAAGGACGAAATATTAAAGCTTTAGAAAATTTGATTGGAGCGGAAATTATCGTGGATGATACTCCGGAAGTGATTGTGATTTCTAGTTTTGATCCAATGCGAAGAGAAATTGCCAAGAACGCAATTAATTTTTTGATTAAAGATGGTCGAATTCATCCAACTAAAATTGAAGAAGCGGTTGAAAAGGCTAAAAGTGAAATTAATAAAAAAATCAAAGAAGCTGGAGAAGCTGCGGTTTATGATGTTGGTTTAACTGGGGTTGATTCTAGTTTGATGCATCTTTTGGGAAAGCTTAGATATCGAACGAGTTATGGTCAAAATGTTTTGTTGCATTCTTTGGAAGTGGCTCATTTGGCAGGTGCTTTAGCAGGTGAATTAGGATTAGATGTTAATTTAGCGAAAAAGGCTGGATTATTTCATGACATTGGAAAAGCAGTCGACCATGAAATTAAAGGAACTCACGTGGAATTGGGGATTAATATTTTAAAGAAGTTTAATCAACCAGAAGAAGTAATAGACGCAATGAAGTCGCATCATGAGGATTATCCTTTTAAAGATGGAATTGGCTTGTTAGTAGCGGCTGCAGACGCTTTAAGCGCTTCTAGGCCAGGAGCTCGAAAGGATACTTTGGAAAAATATCTTAAGCGGTTGGAAGAACTAGAAGCTTTAGTGATGTCTTTTAGCGAAATTGAAAAATGTTATGCAATTCAGGCTGGACGAGAAATTCGAGTTTTTGTTAATCCAGAAAAAGTTGACGATTTAAAGTCTTTGAAATTAGCCAAGCAGATTGCCACCAAAATTGAAGACGATTTGAATTATCCCGGTGAAATAAAAGTTAATGTTTTACGAGAGGTGAGGTCAGTAGAATACGCTAGATAAAGCCAAAGAACAAATGTTTATAAAAAGTCAAGAAAAGCTTTAAAAATAAATAAAAGCTTTAAAATAAGGATAAAAGCTTGCATTGTTTGTATAAAGTGTATTAGAATGATAGCACTGTTAAATAAGCAGTTATTGAAGAATTAAAAGAACATTTCTGAAAAGCAAATTACTTAGAGAGAAACAACTTTGGCTAAAAATTAAAATAAATAAATGAAAAATAGCAGGGAGGTGACAACATGAACAAGAAAGACGTAATAGATGCAGTTGCTTCTAAAACAGGACTTAGTAAAAAGGATACTGATAGCGCCATCAACGCAGTCTTGGATGTAGTTACTGAAACTTTGCAATCACGGGGAACCGTAGCTTTTACAGGTTTTGGAACATTTTCAACATCTGATCGAGCTGCTCGGGCTGGAGTAAATCCTTTAACTAAGGAAAAAATCCAAATCGCTGCCACTACAGTACCTAAATTTAAAGCTGGAAAAACTTTAAAAGAAGCTGTAAAAAAATAATTTTTTAAATTATTTTTAATAAATCTTAAAAAGACTTTCTTTCACGAGAAAGTCTTTTTTGTTTTTAAAGTTTTTATACTGAGGTATTTTTGAATTAGAATTCTGCTTTTTAAAAGTATATTTTGAAGATTTGATTATGTCTAGATTTTAAGCTAAAAAACTTAAATTAAAAAGCTCTTGACTTGATTGTTCATAACTTGACTTTGCAACTGTTTTTTTATGTGTTAAAATAAATTTAACGATTAATGGAAATACGATTTTTCTTATAAAACCTTGTTTGGGTTGAATTATTTGAGATTAGTAAATCAAAAAAATAAAATTAGAAAATAAATTAAAATTGCTTAAAAGTCTTTGTTTAAAACAAAAAACTCAATAATTTAGGTAAAATAAAAATGGAAGCTGAGAGAAAAATAATTAATCAATGGATTGAAAAATTTTTACCTTTTGAGGTTTTGGATTTTTATGCTTTGGCTTATGAAAAGAGTAAAAAGGCTGATGAAATCAAGCGAAAAAATAAAAAATATCAGAAATATTACAAAAAAGCCGAAAATGAACTGCTTCCTCAGTTGGAGAAATTTTTAATAGAAAAAATTGAGCAAGGGAAAATTGATAAAGATGAATTGGATCAAGAAAAAATTAAGGCGGAGATAATAAAAATCTTGAATAGTGAGATGCATGCTAATCTTTTGGTAAAAGCAATTAAGAATCATTTTAACAAAAAGTCAAGTGAACATATTACTAAGAAAGCCCAGCTTAAAGAAGAAATAAAAATAGATGAGCTAAAAGGCAAAACAGAGAAAAACAACAAACAAGAAACACCAAAAACAGAACAAGAGTTTTTCAAAAAATATAATCAAGAAAAAGGATTTACTAATTTTTACACTGGTAAAGAATATAAGATTTTAGGGTATAATCCTGTGAAGCAGAGGGTTTCAATTTCTGTTTATCAAGTCTCTTGTTATGATGAAAAAAATAAAGCCCATTCTTTTCTTGATGATAAAAATCGATGGACGCAAGAAGACCTAAACTTTAATGAATTTAAAGAACTATTTGAAAATTCTTTTTTAAATGAAGGCAGTTTTGAGTTGAGTTCTCGAGAAAAAGAAAGAAAATTGTTAAAAAAGTTTTCTAAAAAAGAAAAAGATTTTTTGCAAGAGGCTTTGGTGGAATACGTGGCGGATTATAAAAATGATCTGGAGGCTTTTTTGAAAAGCCAAAAACAGTCTGAAGAAGCGGAATTTATTGAAAACAAAAGAAGTAAATATCTAGATAATTTTTGGTCAGTTGAATTACCGAAAAAACTAGAAGACTTAGCTGATATCATCTCTTTGAACAAAAAAACTGAGGTAATTAGTTATTTAAAGTTAAAAGAAAACTAAACTTAATCTTAATTTATAAAAAAATGAACGAAAAAATGCCAACTTTTTCTCCGGGGTCTGCTGAAGATAAGCTTAAATCTAAAACCGAGGCTGTTCGGGAGGATTTAAGTGAAATGGATGAAAGCCTAGCAGTTATGAGAAATTCAATAGCTTATAAAGAATATGACAATGTTCAAGTGGGACAAGAAAATTCAAAAGAAAAAACAACCGAGACTAGTGAAGATCGAGTCGAAGTCGAGCAAGAAGCCTTGAAAATGGTTGAGGAATCACCATCGGAAAAAAAAGAAGAAGATCAGAAAAATAATGGAGAGAAAAAAATGCCTTCTAGAGCGGAAATTGAAGCGACGCGAAAAGGACTTATTGCACCAGTGGCGCAGGGAACCGTTAAAGCTCAGATGTTAGAAGGTGGTTCAGAAGATGTCGATATTAAGGTTGAAGATAAAAAAAGAGATCATATAGCAGAGTATTATGATGAGATGAAAAAGAAGGGAGGAAAAGAAAAAATGAAAACAGGAACAGCTGAAACGGTAAATAAAAATGAGTCAATCGTACCAGAAACCAATGATTCTGTTGAAAATTCTCAAGAAGAAAAAGAAAAATCATCAGGAGAGATGAAAAAAGAAGTGGATGTTTTATTTGAAACGGCTTTGGCGGCTAAGGAAAAACTTCAATCGGTTGAGAAAAATAGAGGGGCACTTAAAAAAATTCAAAGTTTTTTAGGAAGTAGCGACTCTAAAGAGGGACATATCAATAAAGAGTTTAAAGATGCAAAGGAAGCTTTTGAAAAAGCCCAAACAGATTATCGAGAAAAGTATACAGAATTTGCTAATAAAATAATAGCCGAGAAAAAAGTTGAAATTGAAAAAAAAGAAGGGCCCGAGTCAAAAAGAATCGCTTCAAACGAGAAACTGGTTGAAGGGACAGAGAAAAATCTTGAGGGTCAGTTGGAAAAGATGACTATATTTGAGCATATGAAACAAAACGAAGACAGGCTTATAGCCGAGCGAATTGAAAATTTAGATGAAAAACAGAGAGGACTGTTTGGAAAAATGAAAGATAAATACAGCAGTCTTCCAAAGGCAGCTAA
This sequence comes from Patescibacteria group bacterium UBA2773, assembly GCA_002352465.1. Taxonomy (GTDB): domain Bacteria; phylum Patescibacteriota; class Minisyncoccia; order Moranbacterales; family DUUL01; genus UBA2773. The sequence goes on along the minus strand of DEIN01000012.1, from coordinate 34,184 downwards.
ATTTGGTTTGGGCTTTGTGGCTTCGACTGGAATTAGTGCTGGTGCTGGTGCTTTGATGGGTGTCGGTGTAGCTTATTATTTGGGTTATAAAGTTTTAAAGGATAAGTTTATTAAAAAAGTGGCAATGTGGGCAGGAATGGGTGCTGTGGTTGGAGGAGCTCATCGACTTCTTAAACAAGATACAGCTTTATTTAAAGAAGATAGTAAAGATAAGGCTGAGAAAAATACAATAGAAAGTTTGGAAACCGAAAAAGGTGATATTTTCAAGGCTTTAGATAAACATAATCGTCAGGTTAAGTGGAAAGGGAGAAGAGAGAAACTTTTAATTGGTGGGTTGGCTGGTGTAACTGCAATAACGTTAGGGTCGTTTGATTTGGATGAAATTAAAGATGTTTTGAGTGGTAGTAATAATGTTCCAGGGCAAGGAGGAGGAGGTTTGGAAATTGTTTCGGGGGATATAGGGGAAACAGAAGTTTCTGCTACTAGTGAAGCTGACGTGGCTGATAATATTGAAAAAGCTGGAGTGAAGCTCGAAGAAGTTCAGGAGATTGATCCAGAAAAGTTTAAGTCTAGTTTTACGGAAGGTGCATTGAATGAGGACATAGAAAAGCCTTGGGCTAGTTCGATTGAAGAAGTCGCTGAGCAACAAGAGCAGTTCTTAAATAAAAAGTTTGAGTTGGAAAAAGGCGATTGTGTTTGGGATAAATTAGATGAGCACTTTAATGGAGATAAGAATAAGGTAGTAGAATCTTTGGCGGAATTCAAAGAGAAGACGGTGAAAGAGTTAGTAGCAAATTATGATATGAATGAAACACAAGCAAAGAAGTTTATAGGGGATAGGTATAGAGATATGGCGATTGGAACTGAATTTGAGTTGAAGGATGGAAAATTGGAAATTCCAAAATTTATTGATGATGAAATGATTGAAAAAATTAAGATAGATCAGCCAGTCGCGGAAACTTCGACTGCCGGAACGGGAATTGTTGAGGACATAGCAATACCAGTTGAAGCTGCTCCGGTTGAGGCTAATCTATCAGCAGAACAAACAGATGGCATTAATGAAGAGGTTGAAACTCTTGAAAAATCAGCTGGTAATTTAGGAGAAGCAGAATTGGAGACATCAATCGGAGAAGGTGGTCAGGAAACAGAAGCTGAAAAGGCGGCCCGAATTGATTATGAAGCTAAAATAGATGAGATTACGAAAGAGGCGGTTGAAAAAGATATTAAAGATATTTATGAGCATTGGTGGGAGGATCGAAGAGAAGAATGGGATGAAGTAAAAAAGAAAACTATGGAGGAAATTTATTCTGATAAATTTATAAAACCAAGTGAAAACGATATTGATAGTGTTAGAACAAGTAGTCCAGGGGCAACTTTTCCTGGTGAATTTGGAGAATCAATCGGAGAAGGTATTAATAGTGTTGAAACAAATCATCGAGTGCAACTTCAAAATCGTTTAAGGGATTTACAAAGAGATGCTAATATTGCTTATAATCCAGGTGAAAAAGCGGGAGATTTTCTTTATAGAGCAGAAAAGGCTTTGCATTCTAGGGGTTAATTAATAAATTTTTAAATAAAAATTAAACAAAACTAATGTCAAATTTAAAAGCAAGTATTCAAGCGGCTCAAATTGATTTAATCAAGGAATTGGGAATTGATACTTTAGAACCGAAACAAAAAGAAGAATTATTACTGCAAATTGGGGAGATTTTGCAACAAAGAATTGTGTTGCGAATTGTAGAGGAATTGCCGGAAGAAAAGCAAGATGAGTTTAAGGGAATTTTAGAAAAAGCTCAGGACAATCCAGATTTACTGGATCAATATTTAAAAGAAAATATTCCTGGGGTGGAAGAAATGATTTTGGCGGAAATTGGAGAATATAAACAAGGAGCTAGTGATTTTATGAAACAGTCCTTAGTTCAAGCTGATGACGAAGGGAAAGAAGATGCTTCTAAAGAAGTAGCGGCAGCAACAGACATTCCAGCAATTGAAGTTGAAACCGAAAAACCAGTAATAGAAACAGTGCCAGAAGTTTCAGTAGAAGAATCAGCGGAGGTTGAAGCAGGGCTAAAACCAGAAGTTTCAACGGAGAACTTAGTGACAGCCGAGGTTGAGGAAAAAGCTGTTAATAGATTGGAAGAAACTGAAGAAATGAAGGCTTTAAGAGAAAATATTGAAAAAATAAAAACTGAAGAAGCGACGGCTGGGGAGAATTTGATAGAAGTGGTTAAGCCAGAAAATGAAGCAGAGAAGAAGGAAGAAGTTGAAGTGCCGAAAAAAGAGATCGAAATGGAGGTGTCGAAAAAAGAAATTGAAGCAGAAAAACCAAGTTCTGAAAATTTGAAAGTCGCAGAAGTGGATGAGATGTCCGAGATTTCAAAAGAAAATGATGATTTAGCTAAACTTGATGACCAATCTGATTTTAGAATTGGAGCTAAACCAATTGAGAAAGTTCAAACCGAATCAGATGTATCAATAGAAAAAACTCAAGCAGTTGAAGCACCAGTTGTTTCAACCGGAATAGAACAAGAACAAGCCGATCAGGAAGCTCAAATTTTAGAGGAAAATAAAATTGATAATAAGCAAGTAGCAGGAGAAGAATTGGATTTATCAAATGAAATTGGCAAGATGGCTGAAAGCGATTCCAAAGAAGAAGCAAAGAAAGAATAATTATTAATTTGACAAAAATGAGTAAAGAAAAGATTTTGGAAGAGGGAGAAGACATTGTTGAAAATCAGTTGGAGGGAAAAAACGAAGTAGTAGAAAAGTCTTCTTCGGAGACAGTTGAAGCGAATTTTGAGCAAACTGAAAATAAGGCTCAAGAAAAAATCAAGCAAGCTGAAGATCAAATTAAAACAATTAGTCCGGGGGATCAGCCAGTCGATGAAGACTTAACGAAACAAGTAGCTGATGTGGCCAGTTTGGATAAAATGGAGGATCAAATTCAGAAATTAACTGAGATTGCTGTTCAAAGTGGTTTGAAAACAGCTTTGAAAGTGGCTCGGGCTTTAAATAATAATTATGCGTTGGATCAAATGCATGATCGATTGATTAATGAAGAAGAACTTCGAAAGGTTTTGATTCAAAAAGGTTTTATTGAAAAAATTTAAAAATAAAAATTTAATCGAAATTTAACGAATGGAAACAACGACCATAATTCTTGTTTTAATGATTTTGATTGGTGGCATAGCAATTTTTTGCGCCGGTTGGTTTATGCTAGAAACTTTTTTATTAGCTAAAATTCGAATTAGTCGATCTTTAAATTCAACTTTGGACATTGTTCGAGTAGTAAAACCGAAAAAAGCTGAGAACTTAGATGCTGAGAAAAGAACGCAGAGTGAGAAAGAGGAAATTTCGGTAATGGAACAATTATTAGCGACTTTTTCTGAAACCAAGATAAAAAGAAATTTTATTATGGATTTTTTTTATGGAACACCTCAAATAACAATGGAAATGGGAGTTCCCTCAGACAATGAACAAATTTCTTTCTATGTTTCAATGCCAAGACAAATCAAAGAACTGGTGGAAAAACAAATTCATAGTTTTTATCCGAGCGCGTTTATTGAAAGAGTAGAGGATTATACAATTTTTCGCCCAGAAGGAGTGACCAAGGGTAGTTTTGTTCGATTAAAAAAGGAACATATTTTTCCAATTAAAACTTATCAACATTTAGAATCAGATCCTTTACATAATATTGCTAATACATTTTCTAAATTAGAAAATGTTGAAGAGGGAGCCTGTTTTCAGGTGGTTTTTAGAAAATCAACTGATAGTTCGCTTAAACGTCGAGGGGAAAAAATAACGCGAGAAATGCAAAAAGGAAAGCGGTTGAGTGAGGCTAGCAAGGGAGTCTTTGGTGATTTAGTTGGTGGAATTTTGACAGGGAATAAAAAAAAAGAAGAAGAACTGGTCAGTTTGACACCAGAAGAGAATGACGTTATTAAACAAATTGAAAATAAAATTAATAAAACTAGATTTGACGTTAATATTAGGCTTATGGCTTCAGCTCAAACTGAACAGCGTGCGGAAGAAATTTTAAGTCAATTGGAAAATTCTTTTACTCAATTTGAGGATGTTAATTTGAATAAGTTAGTGACAGTTCGAGATAAGAGCAAAAACGCCAAAAAAATAGCCTTTAATTTTATTTTTCGATATTTTATGCCTTCTCGAAAGATTACTTTGGATGTGGAAGAATTGGCTAGTGTTTTTCATTTTCCAATTTCTACGACTGAAACACCAAAGTTGAATTGGTTGCGTTCTAAATCAGCTCCGCCTCCAATTGATATTCCTAAAAAAGGGCTTAAATTGGGTTTCAGTGATTTCAGAGGGACAAAAACAGAAATTCGGTTGGATCGAGATGCTCGAAGAAGACATCTCTATATTATTGGACAAACTGGAACGGGTAAGTCAGGTTTTATTGAAGAAATGGCTAAACAAGACGCGATTGGCAAGGAGGGAATGTGTATTGTTGATCCGCACGGTGATTTAATTGATCATGTTTTGGAGTGTATTCCTAAGGAACGAGCAGAAGACGTGATTTATTTTGATCCAGCGGATACAGAACGACCATTTGGTCTTAATATGCTTCAATATGATGAGAAACGACCAGAACAAAAAACGTTTGTGATTAATGAAATCATTAATATTTTTGATAAACTTTATGATTTAAGCAAAACTGGTGGTCCAATGTTTGAACAGTATATGCGAAATGCTTTGCTTTTAATTATGGACAGTCCCGAGACGGGTTCGACTTTAATGGAAATTCCGCGAGTTTTTCGAGATGCTGAATTTCGGAAGGAAAAATTGAAACTTTGCAAGGATCGAACGGTGGTTGATTTTTGGGAAAAAGAAGCGGAAAAAGCCGGGGGTGATGCTTCTTTGGAGAATATTTCACCTTATATTAATTCCAAGCTAACCAGCTTTATTTCCAATGATATGATGCGTCCAATTATTGCTCAACAAGAAAGCACTTTGGATTTCAGGAAAATAATGGATGAAAAAAAGATTTTATTGGTGAATTTGTCCAAAGGGAAAATTGGGGAAATTAATAGTCATTTATTGGGGATGATTATTGTGGGAAAATTGTTGATGGCGGCTTTGTCTCGAACTGATATTCCTGAAGATGAGCGGAACGATTTTTATCTTTACATTGATGAATTTCAAAATTTTACCACGGATTCAATTTCTCAAATTTTGGCGGAGGCTCGAAAATATCGATTGTGTTTAACTATCGCCCATCAATATATTGGGCAGCTTTCTGATGATATTTCCAAGGCGGTTTTTGGAAATGTTGGTTCAATGAGCGCTTTCAGAGTTGGGGCTGAAGATGCTGATTTTTTACAAAAACAATTGACGCCAGTATTTGACGCTAATGACTTGATTAATATCAATAACTTTCAGTGTTTTACTAAACTTTTAATTAACAATGAATCATCTGATCCATTCGATATGAAAACTTATCCGCCTCAATCGGGTAGTGCGGAATTAAGAGAGGCTTTCAAGCAATATTCTCGTTATACTTATGGTCGAGATCGAGATATTATAGAGAACGAAATTAAAAACAGAGCGAGTAGTTAGCGGTTTAAGATAAATTTGATTTTTTGCATTTAAAAAAAGGTAAACCGCGTTGATTTTGAATCATTTTTTTATAAATAAAATTTAAAGGTAGTGAGCCTTTGACAAAGTGGTTTTTTTGATGTAGAGTTAGGTGTCTGTTTAGATGATATTTAAAGATTTTTCTAGTTAGGCTTTTAAAGAGTCATTTTTTGGTGACTTATTAATTTTTACAATTTTATGGAAATTAGAAATATTGCAATTGTGGCTCACGTTGATCACGGTAAAACGACTTTAACGGATGCTTTGATGCGTCAAACAGGGATGGTTTCTGATGATTCTTCAATGGATACTGACGCGATAGAACAAGAGCGAGGAATAACAATTTATTCCAAAAATGCTTCTTTGAATTATAAAGATACTAAAATTAATATTGTGGATACTCCGGGACATGCTGATTTTGGTTCGGAGGTGGAACGAGTTTTGCGGGTGGTTAATTCAGTAGTTTTAGTAGTGGATGCTCAAGAAGGTCCAATGCCTCAGACTCGATTTGTTTTGAAAAAATCTTTGGATTTAGGTTTAAAACCAATTGTGGTTTTGAATAAAATTGATAAACCAGCTTCTCGACCAGACGTGGTAGAGGAAATGGTTTACGAATTATTTTTAGATTTGAGTGCTAATGATGATCAGTTGGATTTTCCAGTTATCTATGCTAATGCTAAGAGCGGAATGGCGACTTTGGATTTGAATAATCAAACTGGAAATTTATTTCCTTTGTTGGACGTTATTCTAGCTAGAGTTGAATCGGTCTCAATTAAGGAAGGCGAAGAAGAAAGTGAAAAATTTCGGTTGCAACCTTTTAATTTGGCTTACGATAATTTTTTAGGGAGATTGGCAGTAGCGAGAATTTATGAAGGAGTAGTGAAAGTTGGTGATGAAGTTTATATTAAGAAAGAAGGAGATAAAATTTCTAAAGCCAAGATTACTAAAATGTTTATCTTTTTTGGAACTCAACGGCAAGAGGTTGATAGCGCCGTTTCTGGAGAGATTGTAATTATTGCTGGTTTGCCAGACGTTTATATTGGACAAACAATTTGTAAAAATTTAGATCAAGAGAAACTGCCTAGTATCGAAATTGATCAGCCAACGATTACTTTGAATTTTTTGGTTAATAATTCTCCTTTTGCTGGTCAAGATGGAGACTTAGTGACAGGTATTCAAATCAGAGAACGATTAGAAAAAGAATTAGAAGTTAATGTTGGATTAAAAGTTGATTTTTCAGCTAATGATCACTTTAAGATTTCTGGGCGAGGAGAGCTTCATATTGCTATCTTAATTGAAAATATGCGAAGGGAAGGATATGAACTTCAAGTTTCTCAACCGGAAGCCATAGAAATCGAAATTGATGGTCAAAAAATGGAGCCTTTTGAAGAAGTGACGATTGACGTGAAAGAGGAAAATACAGGGACTGTCATCAAAAAACTGGGTAAAAGAAAAGGCGTGATGACTGAAATGAAACCAGTTAACGGAATGGTTAGAATGATTTTTGAAATTCCAACTAGAGGTTTATTGGGTTATCGAGGGCAATTTATTGTGGACACCAAGGGTGAGGGAATTTTTTGCAGTCGTTTTTTGGAAATGCGATCGTATGCTGGAGTGATTGAGAAAAGAGAAATTGGATCAATGATCTCAATGATTGGTGGCAAGGTTTTAGGATATTCTTTGTTTAATTTACAACAAAGAGGCTCTTTATATGTTGGGGCGGGAATTCAAGTTTATGAAGGAATGGTAATTGGTAATACATCTAGAGGTGAAGACATCACTGTCAATCCGATTAAGGGTAAGCAATTAACCAATGTTCGAGCATCTGGAACGGATGAGGCGATTCAATTAGTTCCTCCAGTTGAGCTGACAATTGAACGAGGAATGGAAATTATGTCGAGGGATGAATATTTAGAAGTGACTCCTAAGAATGTTCGATTAAGAAAGCAGTGTTTGACTGAAAACCAAAGAACGATTGCTAATAGAAGGAAGAAATAAAATTGTTAGAATTTGATAGAAACTAAAAAAATCCTTTAATTAGGATTTTTTTAGTTAATATTTTTTGCAAACTTTTAATCTTGTGAACGTATATTATTAGTGAAAGTTAAACGAGGGTTTAATAAATAAAAATTTAAGATGAAAAAAAAGAAACAAAAAATTATTATTAAAGCTGAAACTAAAAATAAGTTGATGATCGCTGCGGCTAGTATTTGTTTATTGACAGGACTTTATGGTGCTAGTGTGACGATGGCTAGTTCAAATCTAGGAAGCCGAGAAGGCTTGGTTGAAATGTTATCTAGTAAATTTAATCTTGATGAAAAGGAAGTTGAAAAAGTTTTAAAGCAACACCAATTGGAAAATCAAGCAGAAAAACAAGCTGAAATGAAAATTAAATTAGAAGAAAAGTTGAATCAAGCGGTGACGGATGGAAAAATTACCAGCGATCAAAGAACTTTGGTTTTAGCCAAGAGAGTGGAAATGCAAAATAAAATTAATGAAGAGGTTTATGGTTGGAGCGAAAAGCGAGAAGCTAGACGAGAAAAAATGGAAAATTATCGAGAAGAAATGAAACAATGGGCTGAAGACAATGGAATTGACGCGACATTAATTGGCTTAGGTCGAAGAGCGGGATAAGGGAATAAAATGAATTATAGAATAGGAAATTTTAAATAAAAGTCGAAATTAAAACTTCTAACTAAAAATCACCAATTCATGGTGATTTTAGTTATGATTAGTTTATAAAGTTAAAAATCCATAAAATTAAAAACACCTCGAGAGGTGTTTTTAATTTATTTGATAGAGACTGCTGGTTTCTGATTTTTAAAGAGTGATCTTCCAAAGGCCGTGAATGTTGCAATAGATTCTGATTTCAAGAATTTCTTTTTTGGTGTAGAATTCAGCTTCGGTGGTATTTCCAGGTTTTAGATATTTTTTCCCAATTTTACCGTCTTCGGTTTGAATTTCAATCCATTCGATGAAATGGTTTTCTTCCATCGGATGAGCAATTTCTCCTACTTTTATCTTATAGCCGTCGCTTCCCTTGCAAACATTTTCTGGTAATTTTTCTATTACGGGTAAATGTTTTTCTTGTCCTTTTTCTTGATTTTTTTCTTCTAATAAATTCATAGGTTCGCCACAGCAGACTAATTCTCCCGCTCCAGTATGCAAAATTTCAATAATATTACCGCAAATATTACATTTGTAAATTTGATTTTTTTCGGTCATTTTTTTAGTTTATTTTTTAAAAAGTCCGTAATTGATTACGTAATCGATTACTTACTAATTGCTTCAAAATAAGCTTGAGGATGACCGCAAGAAGGACATTTTTCGATAGCTTCTTTGCTGGTGTGAATATAACCGCATTTTCGACATTGCCACTCAGCCTCAATATCTTTTTTGAAAACGGAGTTATTTTCTAAATTTGATAGAAATTTTTTGAAACGTTTTTCGTGATTAGCTTCGGCTTTAGCAATGGATCGTAGTCGATTAGCTATTTCTGGCAAGCTTTCTTTTTCGGCGGTGTCGGCAAATTTAGGATACATTGAACTGTGTTCGTGATTTTCTCCAGCGATGGCAGATTTTAAATTCTCTTGAGTAGTGCCAAGTGTAGTCGGAATTTCAGTTTCAATTTTTAGATCCTCATTATTTTCTTTTAAGTCATTGATTAATCGCATTAACCATTTGGCGTGTTCGTTTTCTTGGGTGGCGGTTAATTCAAAATTGGCTGAAATTTCTTCATAACCTTCTTTTTTGGCAATTTTGGCGTAAAAAGTATAACGATTTCTAGCTTGAGATTCACCAACAAAAGCTTTGGCTAGATTGATAATTGTTTGGTTCATAATTTTTAGTTAATAATTAAGTTAATCTATTATAGCAGGTTTTAATAAAAAATACTAGGATTCTTTAAATTAAAAAGACCGGTGATTTTAATAAAAATTTCCGATCTTTTTGCTTGGTTGAAATTTCTTATAACAAACTCTGCATAGAAGCGGTGAGGGTTTTGATGATCCAAGGTAAAGAGACGACTACTCCAATCAAAGGTAATAAAAAGGTTAGAATAGAAATAATAATAGTGGTTAGAAAATATTTTTTTAATTTTTTGACGGTGGCGTGAATTTCGTTGAGTTGTTGTTCTTGCTGTTCTAATTTTTGAATTAATTCTTCCATTTTTTTGTTTTTAAAAATAATCTAAAGATTTATTCAAACTATAACATTTTTTGGAAAATAAAAAAGTTTTTTATTTGGAGATAATAGGTAAAGAGTGTAAAATAAAAATAAAGGTTAAATATAAAAATTAATTAAAAAAATGAGCAAAGTTGAATTTGTGTTTAAGTTTATGCAAAATATTTTTTGGATGATTTTACTGGAAGGATTTTTGTCAATTTTGACCGGAATTTTAATTGTTATTTATCCTGATTTGCTGGGAATTTTAGTAGGAATGTTGTTAATTATTGGAGGAATTGGGGCTTTGGTGGTAGCGGGAAAAATTAAAAAATTTACTAAATTTAAAATTGAAATTTAATTTTGTTTTGTTGATAAAGATTTAAAAATTAGCTAAGGTTTTTGAGTCTTTGGGTGCTTGATTATTTTTTAAAATTTGCCTTTAAAAAGCAAAAAGAAGAGAACTTCTCTTGACAAAACTTAAATAAAATTGTATTATTATTTTTTATGTTAATACTTCTGATTGTGTAATTGAGTATCTAAACATAAAAAGAATTTAATTTTTATGTTAGATACACAATGTATAATAATGGAAAAACGCGACAACTACGTGCTAATAATGGTTGGAAAAAAAAGGCTAGAGGCAGTTCACGTTTTGGCGGAAAACGAGGTTTTTCGGGTGATTCAATTAATGTCAATCGTTTCATTAATAAAGCTGAACCAATAAAGCCCGCTGAAGTTTTCAAACCTCAGTATTCTTTTGACGATTTAGAAATTGATTATAAATTAAAACAGGCAATTAAAAGTCGGGGATTTGTTGACCCAACTCCAATTCAAGAAAAAGCTATTCCAGTTGTTTTAGCTGGAAAAGATGTAATTGGATTAGCTAATACTGGAACCGGAAAAACAGCGGCTTTTTTAATTCCACTGTTGAATAAAATTTTGAATAATCCTCAAGAAAAGGTTTTAATTGTGGTGCCAGTTAGGGAATTGGCAATTCAAATTCAAGAAGAATTTAGAGCTTTGGCTCAAAAGATGGGGATTTATTCAGTGGTGGTTGTCGGCGGAGCTAATATTCACGGACAAGTTCGAGAATTACGAAGACGTCATAACTTGGTAATTGGAACGCCAGGAAGATTAAAGGATTTAATTTCTCGGAAAACTCTTGATTTATCAAAATTCAATAATGTTGTTTTAGATGAAGCCGATCGAATGTTGGATATGGGATTTATCAATGATGTCAAGCAACTTTTGGCTTTGTTAAAAAAAGAACGACAAACAATGTTATTCTCGGCTACTTTTTCTCGAGAGATTGAAAAGTTAGTGAAAGATTTTTTGAAAAATCCAGAGCGGATTTCATTAAAAACTAGAGAAACTTCTAATCAAATTGACCAGGATATTATCAGAATTAAGAACGAAGATAAAATTGAAGTTCTTTATAAACTTCTTATTCAAACTCAATTTGAAAAAGTATTGGTGTTTTCTCGAACTAAGCATGGGGCCGATAAGCTTTCGAAAAAATTACAACAAAAAGGTTTAAAATCAGATGCTATTCATGGCAACAAACCTCACAACAAAAGACAAAGAGTACTGCAAAATTTTAAACGAAATTCAATTGATATTTTGGTGGCGACTGATGTGGCGGCTCGAGGTTTGGATATTCCAAATGTAAGTCATGTGATTAATTTTGATATCCCAGCGACTTATGATGATTATGTTCATCGAATTGGTCGAACTGGACGAGCCGATAAGGCTGGAATTGCCCTGACTTTTGTTGGTTAAATTTAATAGAAATTTTTTTAAAAACGTATTAGTGTTTAATGCGTTTTTTTATTTGGTAATTAGATGATGTTTTTGATTTTAAAAAGAACTGTTTTAAGGTTATTCTTCCGTTTGATATTTTTAATAAAAATGGTATAATTTGATTGGATAATTTTAACGATATTTTGAAAAAATATTTTTCAAATATATTCTAAGAATGAAATTAAAAAATAAAAATAAATTGAAGAAAAATCTTTTAGAAACAAAAGAAAAAAAGTCTTTTTTGGATTGGATTCTTAAGAAAAAAAGGAAAAAGCAAACTTTTGAGAAAAGAGTTTTTTCGGTTTGTCTTGATTGTGAAATTAAAAGAAAAAAAATAAATTGAAAAAAGAAAAACAATTAAAAAGAAAAATGCTTGGCAAAGGATATTTTTGCTTTAAAGTATTGTCAATTTTTATAGATTTTTGTAGTCGATTTTTAAATAGAAGTATTAGTATCTTAAAAAGTTTTTCTTTTCGAACTGCTAAATTTGTAATACTTTTAGTGATTGTTTATTCAATTACTCCAAAATCTCTAGGTGCCCCAGAATCTCAGATTATTACTACTCGGTCTCAGTGGGAAGCAGGAACTTTAATAAAAATCTCTAGAGGTTGAACCTTTGGAGATTTTTTTGAAATTTATTGCTTGAAGAAAAATTAATTGGCTAGGTCGAGGGTTTCGTCAATTCGAATTTGTTCTACAAATTCGGGGGTGTGGCTAACTAAAATCATAGCGCCTTTGTAGTTGTCTAGGGCTTTAGCAATAACTGGCAGGTGACGGAAATTGATGTGATTGGTTGGTTCATCAAGAATTAACAAGCCAGGTTCTTCTAACATCAAACGAGCAAAAGCTACTAATCCTTTTTGACCCTCAGAAAGAGCGACAATTTTGGAATAAACCATTTCTCGAGTGAGCAAAAATCCAGCTGCCACGCTTCGAAGACGCTCTTCTTTTTTCTCGGTCATCGCTTCGAGCAAAGTGTCAAAAACGGTGCTTTCAAAATCAAGATTGGAAAAATCTTGGCGATAATAGCCGATTTTAATTCCTTCGGAAATTTGAGCATCCTTGGCTTTTCCATTCGCCAGTGATTCTAGTAAAGTAGTTTTTCCGATGCCATTGGGACCAGAGAGTAATAAATGCCGATTTTTATTAAGAGAAACTCGAACTTTTTTTTCAGTTGGTTTGTGATTTTTCATTACGGTCAAAGAGGAAATATTAATCACTTCACCGCTTAAGCCTTCTTGAATTGGAATATCAAAGTCTCGAATAGCTTGATCTTCTCGCCGAACGTTGACTTTTGAAACTTCCATTTCTTGGGCCTTTAATCGCATTTTTCTGGCTACTAATCGCATTTTACCTCCTTTGTTGGCAAAGAAATTGGCTTTTTCTTTGTTGGCTAAAATCTCTTTTTCGTATTGAGCATTTTTTCGTTTATCTTTTTCTATTTGTTCTTCGATTTCAGTTACTACTGTGTAGTAATCTCCGACATATTGATGAATTTTTTTAGTAAAAATATCAAGATAAAGAACTCCGTCAGTAAAGCAGTTTAAAAAGTTAGCATCATGAGAAATGACGATGCAAGTTTTTTCATAGTTCATTAAAAAACCGGTCAAGTGGTCAATCCCTTCTTGGTCGAGATTGTTGGTTGGTTCATCGAGAATCAAAAGATCAGGATTTTGAATAAGCGCCGAGGCCATTAATAATCGAGCTTGTTGTCCACCGGAAAAAAGTCGGATTTTTTTATCGTAATCAGCTCTAAGATTAACAATTTTTAAGATGTCTTCAATTTTTCGATCAATGTCATAAAATTTTTCAGAAAAACAATTTTCGAAAAATTCTCGTAAAGTTAAGTCGAGTTGGTCTTGAGGAATAACTTGTTTAGCATAGGCAATGGTCATGCCAGAATTAAGATAGATTTTTCCGTCATTAGGTTGCAAATAACCAGTAATAATATTAAGCAAAGTGCTTTTTCCAGCTCCATTCTGGCCCATTAAAGTAAATTTAGAACCTTTTCGTAGAGAAAAAGACGCTTCGTTTAGAATGACTTTATCCCAACTGTATTCAAAAGAAACTTCTTTGAATTTAACTGCCACATCATTTTTAGACATAAATAGATCAACAAGTTTAAATAATAAAAAAATATTGAGTTTTCAGCTTAGCGCGTTTTGATGAAAATTGAAAGGGAAGATCCGTTTTTTAACTCCGCATAATCATTAGTTGTTGATAATTTAAAAAAAATGTAAAATAAAAAGTTTCAATTAAACAGTTTGAAATTTTTTATTTAGTAGGGACTTATTTTTTAAATGAGAAGTTTTTAATCTTTTAGCGTCCAAAATTCATAGTAGCCATGGGCGGAGTTTTCTTTTTGAACTTTGAGATTAGGACAAATTATTTGGAATTGATTTAGCAACCATTTATCGGCTTCAAAGAAAAGATAGTTGTTGTTTTGACAATTTTTTAGATTCTTTAGGGCATCCATTGGGTGTTCAAAGCGAAATTCTTTGATTTCTGGATAGCCGGAAAAGGCAGTGGTTTTGAAAGCAGAGCTTCTATGGTTATCTCCGATATGAACATTGTCTGGAATAATTAAAATATTATTAGTCGTTAAATTGGTTTGTTTGGCTAGTTTTCCAAAGTCAAATAATTTGCCTTCAAAGGCTTCTAAAGTTTTAGCTTCTTTACTCCAAATGAAATGGTAGGTGTAGGTTTCCATTAAGCCCGCTAAAAAAACAATAGCAATTAATCCACCTAGAGAAACATTGAGCATTTTCCATCGCCAAGGTTTTAATTCGAAATTGGTCGATTTTTGAAGATTTTCTCGAAGTCTTAATATATATTCAAACGGAATTATCATAAAAATCATTACGGCCGGAATGACTCCGATTATCCTGAGAGAATGAGGAATGCCTTCAATGCTTAAAATGCCAGGAATTAGCATTACCCAAAAAATTCCTTGAGCTAGAAGGGAAATTCGAAATAAGGGGTCTAGAATTTTCTTTTTTTTGTAATGAAATAAATGAATTACAATATCTTTAATACTGAAGGCAAAACCGATAGTAAATAAAACAGTCCAAGCGGGTGGAATCAAGGGAGAACCGGCGTGATTATGCCGTTGGTTGGGGTCACCGTAGAAATAAAAAGCGTTGATGTGGGCTAATGTGCTTTTCGTTAGGGCTTGCGGGAAAGAGAGGTTGGGTGCGTTGAAAACAGAAACAGCGTTGCTTCGGCCGACTAAGTCATCGGTATGTTGATAGAAATAAAAAAGGAGTGGGCCAGCGGCCATTAGAGCGGTTGTAATAAAAATTAAAGCTCCGAGCCAATATTTTTTAAAAAATTTAGTTTTATAAAACAAGAAGAAAGGCATTAATAAAACTAAAATTAGAGGAGCGACACGGAAAGAAATGTAGGTATGAAAACCAATTCCTAATAAAATTCCTGCTAAAGCTAAAAGCCAATTATTTTGTTTTCGAATGCCTTTAAAGAAAAAATAAAATAACCAAACTAAAAGAAAGGGAACCATAATAGCGCGGTAGACAGTGTGAGAAAAATTCAGGTGCCAAAAAGAAGTAGTTAGCATGAAAACTCCCATTAAAATTGATAGTTTGGAAAATTTCAATTCTTTTAATAAGAAATAAAAACCAAGTAAAGTAAAAATTCCGAAAAGAGCGCTAGCTAAACGAACGGAAAAGTTATTGACTCCTAGAAATTTTAAAGAAAGGGCAATAGTATTGATGTATAAACCTTCCCGACCATTATTTTCAGTATAAAAAACTTTATAATCATTATTTTCGAAAGCCTTAATGGCGTCTAGGCCGTTATAGGCTTCGTCATATTGAAGCCCTGGAGGATTGGTATCTAAATTCCATAATCTAATCAACGAGCCGAAAGCCAAAATTGCAATTAACGCGAAAAAAAACCAAAATTTCTTAGCTTGAAAATTCTCTAAAAATTTATTCATTTTTATTTTTTAAATATTTTATTATTAATGTTTGTTTCTTTACTATAGTTTAGAATTAGAAATCTGTATAGATTGATTCTAATTTTGTAATTTTTAAATAAATTCTAAATTAAAATTTTTAAATTTTTTAAATAAAACGTTTTGAAAACGTTTACCGGCCAGTAGGCAAAATTAAAAATTATAAAATTTATTTTTAAAATATATATGGTTAAAATTTGAAATCTTTTGGCGGAGCAACTTCAAAGCAAAATTTTTCTCCATTTGAATATTCAAACTCAATTTTTCCGGCGTGGAGAAGATGACGATTGAATGGTTGATTGGCTTTTCTAATAGTTTTATTAAAATATTTTTTGTCGCCTAAAATAGGATGTCCAATTGAGTGAAGGTGAAGACGAAGTTGATGTTTTCGGCCAGTTTTTAGTTCTAACTCAATCAGAGAACGATCTTTTAATTCTCGAATGACTTTATAATAAGTTAAGGCTTTTTTGGGATTAATAAGTTTTTCAGGATTGTGACTGACGGCTTGCTTGGTCGGATTTTGACTGGATTTGCCAGTGAAGTCTTTGATTTCACCAGTTTTATTTTTGAGAATTCCCCAAGCCCAAGCCAAATAAGTTTTTTGAATTTGGCGATTTTTAAAAAGAGTTTTGAAATATTGAAAGGCAGTTTGGGTTTTGGGGATAATTAGTAGACCAGAGGTTTCTTTGTCGAGTCGATGAACAACCCCAGGGCGCAATTGATCTTCGCCGATCTTTTCAATTTTAGGAAATCTTGCCAATAAACCATTAACTAAAGTTCCGGTAGTTTCATTTTCGCAAAGATGAACGCTAATACCAGCGGGTTTATTGATAATCAAAAATTCTGCGTTTTCAAAAATAATTTCAAATTTAATATTTTTTTCTGGTAAAACTTTAATTTCAAGGTTGGGTGTTTTTTTTATATCAATCTCGATTTGGTCTTTTGGCTTTAATCTATAGCTAGGAGTGACCGTTTTTTTGTTAACTTTGATTTGACCATCTTTGATGGCAATTTGAAAAAATCGACGGGAAATGTCGGGAAAAAAAGAACAAACGTGTTTGTCTAGTCTTTGTTGCTTTAAGCTAGAATATAAAATAGTTTTTTTCATAATTTATCTTCAAATTTACAATAAATCAATTTATAATTTATAATAAATTTTCAATGACTTAATTTTCAAACTTATGTAAGATTTGCTTGAGTCCATTGAAAATTATTTTATTATAAAGTCGATCATTGATTGAAAATTTTTAAATTTTGAAAAAATTTAAGTTGTGCCGAAGAAGGGACTCGAACCCTTACGCCACGAAGGCACTGGTTCCTAAGACCAGCGTGTATACCAATTTCACCACTTCGGCTTAAGAGTTACTTTTTTGGTGCATTTCTTCGTTAAACTTTAATTTGTTTTTCAATGTACTATCGAGTACATTTCATGCACAAATTAAAGTTTTCCTTGAGCTACACTTAAACAACTAACTCTTGAATTATTTATTTTGCAATGAAAATCTGCTAAAATAAAGACTAAAAAGTATCAATGAACTATTCTAGCTTAGAGGTTTTTATACGAAAAAGCAAGAGAAAGTGTTTGTAAAATTTTCAATAAACCAATTTACAATCTGCCTACCGGTAGGTAGGTTTACAATAAATTTTCAATTAATTAATTTTCAAATTTATTCAAATAACAATTTGTTTTTATTGAAAATTATTTCATTGTAAAATGGAGCATTGATTGAAAATTGAAAATTGTGAATAAAAAATTATTCTATTACCCATTTTTTATTGATTTCTTTCAAATTACCGTGAAGTTCAAATCCGCTGGCTAGTTTGTGGCCACCTCCTCCAAACCCTTTGGCAATGGCAGAAACGTCAATTCCTTTGTGTTCGTCGCTTCGTAGACTAGCCTTAATGACGTTGGGTTTAGATTCATAGAGTACGAGAGAAAATTTTGAGCCAGAAATAGTATTTAAAACCTCGGCTATTCCAGAAGCATCTGATTTTGAGGCATCGCATTTATCTAAATCTTCTTTAGTTAAAAACGAAACTACCATCCCAGTTTTTTCTCGAAGTTCCGCTCGGCTGAAAGCAATTGACCAGAGTTTAAGAGTATTTAGAGATTTATTTTCAAAAACTAATTGATTAATTTTTCTAATCGAAGCTCCTTTTTTCATTAAATCACTAACAATTTCCAATGTTTCAGCTGAGGTATTGTTATGACGGAAACCGCCCGTATCAGTGAAAATTCCATTTAATAAATATTGAGCGGGCTTTGGTGATAATTGATAATTGATTTGTTTGAAGAAGTTATAAATGATTTCGCAAGTAGCCGAAGCGTCAATATTTACTAAATTTAAAGCTTCTTTAATGGGAGGTTTCGGATGATGATCAATGTTGATTATTTCAATTTTTAAATTTTTTGCAATAATTTCTTCGTCAATTTTCAATTTATAATAAGAATCTTCTCGATCTAAAATCATCACAGTGTTATAGTTTGCTAATTTATAAGTATTTCTAACTTGTTTTTTGGGAAAAAGTTTAGCCGAAAGTTTGTCAATTGGGTCTACGCTGAGAATGGTAGTTTCTTTTTTTAGTTCGTTCCTTAAATAATAATCGAGAGAAAAAGCGGAGCTAAAAGCGTCGGTATCTGGATTAAAATGAACAACCAAAAGAACTCTCTGACTTTTAAGCAGTTTTTTTTCTAGTTCTATAAATTTTTCATTTAATTTATTTATCGGTTTTTTCATTTCTAATTTTTTCAAAAATTTCTTCCATTTCGGCTACTTTTTCTTGATTTTCATCGATTACGAATCTTATTTTTGGTAAAGATTTCATAAATAATTTTTTATAAAGAACTTTATGAATTCGACCAATTTCTTTTTTTAAAGTTTTTAAAACATAATCTTTTTCGTTAATTGGATAAACACTCAAGAACGATGTAGCATAGCGTAAATCTTTGGAAGTGTCAACCTTTAAAATTGTTACTAAGACGGTATTTTTTAGGGATAATTCTTCGCGGATTATTTGAGCAAGATGTTCTCGAATGAGTTGGTTGACTTTATCAATGCGTTTGGACATGGTTTTGGTTGTTAGTTAATTAGTGGATTGGTTAATATTTTTTTAAAGATACAAGATGCAAGGACGCAAGAAACAAACAAATTAAAAATTTTAAATTAAAATAATCAAATTGAAAAACCTTCGGTTTTTGTTTGAAATTTGAGTTTTTTAATTTTTAATTTGTTTGTTTCTTGTGTCTTGTGTCCTTGTTTCTTCGTCAAAGAACAATTTCATTAACAAATTATCATTTATTAGTTAAACTTAAGCTAGATAAATATTAATTAATGAAATGCGAATTGCCATAAATTGTGCTGACTTAGATCACAATCGAATTGATGGAACCAGAGTCTACATCAAGGAATGCTTGAATCGTTTTGGTGCTTTTGATAATTCTAACATCTTTACTTTATACCATAAAATAGAATTTAATCCAGAGTTAAAGCCAAAAATTTATTCTAATTATCAAGATAGACCGATTCCTTATCCCTTTTGGTGGGTTCAAACTCGTTTGGGTTTTGAACTGAACTATACTTTGCCTGATGTTTGTTGGATGCCAATTCAACAAGTGCCTTTTTTGGCTGAGCGAAAGACTAAGATCGTTATTACTATTCACGACTTGGCTTTTAAATATTTTCCGCAACATTTTCCGTTAAGGGATAGATTAAAATTAGACTTTTTTACTGAAACGGCAGTTAAGCGAGCGGATAAAATTATTGCAATTTCTGAAGCGACCAAGTCTGATATTTTAAAATTTTATCCTAAAACTAAGCCAGAAAAAATTAAAGTTATTTATCATGGAGTGGATGCAGAAAATTTTTCTCGAAAAACAATTTCAGAAAAATCTAGAAAAGTTTTGAAAAAATATGGGATTAAAGCAAGATATTTATTGTATGTTGGGGCTTTGCAACCTCGAAAGAATTTAGAAACCTTAGTGAAGGCTTTTGAAAAACTCAAAGAAAGTGGTGATAAAAAAATTCAATTAGTCTTAGCCGGAGTGCCAGCCTGGAAAACAAAAAAACTTTTAGAAAAAATTGAAAATTCTGCATTTAAAAAAGATATAATTTTAACTGGAAAGGTTAGTTTTGAGGATTTACCAATTATTTATCAAAAAGCGCAAATTTTTGTTTTTCCGTCTTTGTATGAAGGTTTTGGAATTCCAATTTTAGAAGCTTGGGCTAGTAAAGTTCCGGTAATCGTGGCTGATAACTCTAGCTTAAAAGAAATTGGCGGAGAGGGAGTTTTGAAATTTGAGACCCGAAATAGTTATGATCTGCTCAAAAAAATAAATATTTTGTTAAAACATGATATAATAAAAAAAGAGCTAATAGAAAAAGGAACAAAAAATTTGGCTGAATTTAATTGGGAGAAGTGTGCACGAGAAACTTTGAATTTTATTAAAAGCTAAAAAGTTTATTTAAAAAATATTAATATGAAAATACAAGAAAAGGTTTTACTAAAAGATTTTTCTACTTTTAAAATCGGAGGTCCGGCTAAGTATTTTGTCGAAATTAAAGCCTTAGAAGAATTAAAAGAAGCAATTGAATGGGCAAAAGAGAAAGAAGCAAAATTTATGATTTTAGGCGGAGGAAGTAATCTTTTGTTTCACGATAAGGGTTTTGATGGTTTAGTTATTCGTTTGATTAATAATCAAATAGAGTTGAAAGATAAAACAACTATTGTTTGTGAAGCAGGTGTAATGTTGAGTGAATTAGTTTTGTTTTCAGCTAAGAATGATTTGACTGGTTTGGAATGGGCGGTGGGAATTCCTGGAACAGTTGGCGGGGCGATTCGGGGAAATGCTGGAGCTTTTGGCTTAGAGATTAAAAATGCGACACAAGAGGTAGTTTATTTTGATTTAGAAAATTTGCAAGAAGAACATTGTAATAAGGAGGCTTGTGAATTTGATTATCGAAAAAGTGTTTTTAAAGAATTTGATCATAAAATAATTTGGAAAGCTTTTTTTGAATTAGAAATAGCCGAGAGTGAAGAGATTCAAAAAACAATGAAAGAAATAATTCAAAAACGTCAAGAAAAAAATACCTGTTTGACTAAAAATGGGTCAGTTGGATCAATTTTTAAGAATCCAATTGTGGGCGAAGCGATTATTGAAACTTTTGAGCAGGAAACTGGAATAAAATGTCGAGATAAAAAAGTTCCAGCGGCTTGGTTGATTGATATGTGTAATTTGAAAGGCTATCGAGTTAATGGAGCGCAGGTAAGTGAGAAACAGGCTAATTTTATTTTAAATGTTGATGATACTACTGCGGAAAATATTATAGTTTTGATTAGTGTGATTAAGCAGAAGGTGAGGAATACTTTTGGCGTACAGTTAGAAGAAGAAGTCGAAATCGTAGGGTATTAGGAGGTCGGTTTATAAATTTGGCGCATTTTTTTGTCGAGCTTTCCGTTTCTCTCTCAATGTGCCAGTTAAGCACATTTCGTTCGCTACTCAAGCTCTCCTCAAATTGCACTCAAATTTTTAAACCTACATACTTGAGACTGGTGCTCGAATTGTACTCAAATTAATAAGCACCAGAAACTTGTTATAGAAAATTTATAATTTATAAACAATTTATAGTAATTAATTTTCAATTTTTAAACAATCAGTTAAGTTTTTAATTTTTGTTTATAAATTATAAATTATAAATTAATCAGGCATACTTTTAAAAATTTATTCGTATTAAAGTATAGAAATAGAAATTGAAATATTTTTAATTATTAATACAAAAAAGATGAAAATCAGAGAATATTTGGGGGAGGTTGAGTTGAATCCCGAGGAAAGAAAATATTTAATTAAAAAAATAGAAAAAATAAAAGAAGGTCTTTTGACGAAATGTTCAGAAGATGAAATATCAGCTGAGTTGAGAGTGGTGCAAGACAAAAAGAAAGAATGGACTTTAGATGTCAGTTTTAAAATTCCGAAGAATGTTTTTCAAGCTACTCAAAAAGGTTTTGAATTGACTAATATTATGGATGAAATTGAAGAAATTTTAGTGCGACAAATTTTGCGGAACAAAGAAAAAATTCAAGACCTTAGGAAGCGAGGAAGTCGATCAATAAGAAAAACACGAACGATTGACGAAGATGCAAGATTTTAAGAAGTTTATAAAGTTAAAAGTTTTATAAAGTCGAAAGTTGAAAATCAGCCCCTTAGGGGCTGATTTTTTTGGTTTTGCAAGGGTTTTTTTATTATTGGTTTAGAAAGTTATTCCTATGATTAATATTATGATTAATTTTGATAATAAAACCGCTTGGTCGTAAGCGGTTTTATTATGGAAATTTGTTTTTTTTGGGAATTTTAACTTCGGATTTTTCGCCAAAGTTTTTTTCCAATCCAGTAGATGACTCCTAGGAATAATAAGAAAGGGATTAGAGAAGGAATGCCGACAATAATGAATTTAATGGTTCCATCAACAAAATCTTGACTGTTGCTGATTAAATCGCTGAAAGCTTTTTTAGTCACTTGCCAAGGTCGCCAATTGTTTTTAACGGGAGTGATTTCGATGTCTTCGCTTAGCGCAATTGTAATAGTTGACATATTGGTTCGAGAATCCATAAATCTAATTTGGCCTTCTAGTCGTTCGATTTCCCCTCGAACACGAGAAATTTGTTGGGTGACAGCTAGGACATCTTTGATGTCACCGGCTCGATCTAGAATTTTGACAAAACTTTGTTCTTCGGCTTTTTTATTTCGAAGTTGAGCTTGAAGGTCACTGTATTTTTCTGTCACGTCTCGGCCGGTAGTTGATTCGGAAATTACTTGAGTGGCAACTGATTTGATTTGAGCAATAGTGCTTTCAAATTTTTCTACCGGAACTTTGATCGTGATACTTCCGTTTTTTTGACCTTTGACTCGTTCATAAAAATTAGTGGAGAAAACTTCACCAGTTTGATTTTTGGCAATCTGAGAAATTTCTTCAGCCGCAGTTTCAGTTTTGTCGACTTTCAAACTTAAATTTCCATTTTTAATAACTTTTTTTTCAACCGCCAAGGTATTTGTTGTTTGAGGCGTTGAAGCGCTTTGATTGTAGTTGCTTTCATTATCGGGCATCACTCCCATCTCGATTGAATCTTTAGTAAAATCCATTCTCTCACTTGCCATCATTGGTAAATTGATTTCTGAACTTTTTTGTAAGTTGTAGTTATTTTTATTAGTGAAAAAATTAAAAACAATCCACAAGACAAAAACTCCAAAAATTATTCCAATTACTTTGGCAATTGGTTTAACTTTCTCAATAAATTTTTTCATTTTATTTTTTAAATAAATTATTAATTTATTTTAAGTATATATCAGAAAATTAGTAAAGTCTAGAATTTTGAAAGTTGAATAAAACTCATTAGTAATTTATTATCAGTTATTTTTTAAGGCAAAATCAAAAGTTTGCAAAGTTTTTTTGTGACAAAAACTTTATACACTTTATGAAGTTTAGACTGTTTAACTTCTTTTCATTGACATTCTAACTCAAGTTTATTAAAATATAAATGTATTTCCTGACAGAGCTTTCAAGGTCGATGTCACAGGATTTCCGGAAGGATTTTCTGAAAGGAAACGGTAAATTTACAAGAATTAACTTGATAGAAATGACAGAAGAAATGGATCAAGAATTTTTGGACTTTATAGTGAAGTCTGTCGTTGACAATCCTGAAGAAGTTAAAATCGAACGAACTATTGATGAAAGAGGTGTGCTTTTGACTTTGACAGTTAGTCCTCAAGATATGGGGATGATTATTGGTCGTCAAGGTTCTACCGCGAAAGCGATTAGAACTTTATTGAGAGTAGTTGGAGCCAAGAATGATGCTCGAATCAATCTTAAGATCAATGAACCAGAAGGATCTGAACGAAAATTTGAAAAAAAAGTTGAAGATGATTCTGAAGAAAAAGTGGAAGAACCAGAAAAAAGTATTGATGATATTGTTAATGACATCAAATAGAGCTTAGGCTTTAAAATATTCAAAAACCGTGTTAACATTTGTTTTGTTAGACACGGTTTTTGATTGTTCTGAATTTTAAGTTTGGGGTACTTCTTTGTTGGATTTTCCGCTACTCGTTCAACGTACTGTTTAATCTGTCTCCTTTGGTGCTCAAATCCGACCTTGTCTCGCTGAAGCCGAATTGCACTCAAACTTATAAATCTTCAGTGTACGCTTTTTAACTGCTAGTTAATTATCAGATTTTATTGTCATTTCCGCGAAGGCGGGAATCTAGAAAATCTAAAAATTAAACATTATTTTACCTCTATTTTAGTTAATAAAAGAAACGGAATAGAAAATTAAAATTGACAATCATTGAAGAATTTAATTTAAGTTGGAACGATTTTTTCTTTGGATCAACTGGATTTCCGCCTTCGCGGGAATTACAGGTTAGCTAAACTATTTATTAATTTAATTGAAATACATGAATTTTCATATAATAACAATTTTTCCAGAAGTTTTTGAGAAATATTTTCAAGTGGGAATAATGGGACGAGCGCAGGAAAGTGAAAAAATTAAAGTTAAGGTCTATAATTTGCGAGATTATAGTCAGAATAAACATCATAAAGTTGATGATACTCCTTATGGTGGTGGACCAGGAATGGTGATGGCAGTTCAACCAATTGTTGATTGCATCGATGATATTAAAAAGAGAATTAAAGAAGAAAATTTACAAATTTCAAGAGACGATATCAAAGTTATTTTATTGTCAGCTAAAGGGAAAAAATTTAATCAGAAAAAAGCTATTCAATATAAAAATTTTAAGCATTTGATTTTGATTTGTGGGCGGTATGAAGGTGTGGATGAAAGAATTGCTGAGTATGTGGTTGATGAAGAAATTTCAACGGGGGAATATATTTTAAGCGGAGGAGAACTTTCAGCCATGACAGTGGTTGATGTGGTTAGTCGTTTGATACCAGGAGTTTTAGGGAATGAAAAATCTTTAGATTCGGAGAGTTTTGACATTGACGGTTTTCAAGCGGATTTTCCAGTTTATACTAAGCCAGAAAAATTTGGTGAGTGGAAGGTGCCGGAGGTTCTACTTAGCGGAGATCATGGGAAGATTAGGGAATGGAGAGAGAAGAAGAGACTAGGATAAATTTTGTAATTTTTAATTTTTAAATAAATCTAAAATTATAATTTTTAAACTTCGCGTGTAAAACGTTTTTGGATTTAAAAATTAAGATTTATTCATAAAATTACAAAATTAAAAATTATAAAATTAGCAAAAAAGATATTCTAGATATCTAATTATCCCTCATTAATAAAGGCGTTTTAGTTGTAGCTAATAATAAAAAATTGAAAACAAAAACAATAAAAAAAGTTGATCCATTATTACTTTCAATAGTTTTGATCCTATTGGTTTTTGGTTTGGTGATGATTTCTTCAGCTGGGATTATTTTTTCCAATGTTCGTTTTGGAGATGCTTATCATCTTTTTAAAAGACATTTTCTTTATGGGATTATTATTGGTTTGCCAAGTATGTATTTGGTTTCCAAAATTCACTATAAATTTTGGCAAAAAATTGCTTTACCATTTTTTATTATCACTTTAATTTTATTGGGATTGGTTTTAGTTTCAGGAATTGGGGTGAGCTATCAAGGGGCTAGTCGTTGGATTGATTTAGGTCCGATTAGTTTTCAACCGACTGAAATTGTAAAAATTGGAATGATTATTTATTTAGCGGCTTGGTTGACGGGGAAAGGCTCTAAAGTCAAAGATATAAAAGAAGGGTTGGTTCCATTCCTAATAATTTTGGGAATGACTGCTTTTTTAATTATTTGTCAGCCAGATATTGGGACGTTAGGTGTTATCGTGATAACCTCTTTGATTATGTTTTTTATTTCCGGGGCTCCAGTGAAATATATTTTAGGTATTTTAATGGGCGGTTTGGGTTTGGTGGCGTTGTTGATCAAAATTGAACCTTATCGAATGAATCGATTGACGGCATTTCTTGATCCAAGTGTTGATCCGCAAGGAATTAGTTATCAGATTAATCAAGCCTTGTTGGCAATTGGCTCGGGTGGAATTTTTGGATTAGGATTAGGACAGAGTCGTCAAAAATATAATTATCTTCCAGAACCAGTTGGTGACAGTATTTTTGCGATTATTTCAGAAGAATTAGGAATGATTGGTGCTAGTGTTTTGGTTTGTTTTTTTATTACTTTTGCTTTGAGAGGCTATCGAATTGCTCGCTATGCTCCGGATGAATTTAGTCGATTGACAGCGGTTGGAATAACTTCTTGGATTGTTTTTCAAGCTTTGGTTAATATTATGTCAATTGTTAAATTAATGCCATTGACTGGAATTCCCTTGCCTTTTATTAGTTATGGCTCGACTTCTTTGGTTTTTACTTTAATAGGAGTAGGGATACTTTTGAATATTTCGAAATAGGTGAAGATGTAGTTTTTGAAGGTAAAGTTAAATTCGCCGCAAGATGTTTACATCTTGCGGCGAATTAAGGTTCCGATTATTTTTTTAAAAGTTTAATCCCAATTTGGCAAACAGCAGGATTCCACCCAGATTCTTTCATAATAGAAAGAATTTGATTTGGGGTTTTTTCTTGTAACTTTAAACCCGGAATCCCAGCTTGGCAAACAGCCGAATTCCATCCAGATTCTTCCATAATAGAAAGAATTTTGTTTCCATCGGTTAAACCCGGAATCCCAGCTTGGCAAATTCTCCAATGCCATCCAGATTTTTTCATAACAAAAAAAAGTTGGTTTTCATCAGTTAAACCCGGAATCCCAGCGTGGCAAACATCAGAATCCCATCCAGAGTTTTCCATAACAGAAATAATTTGGTTTTCATCAGTTAAACTCGGAATCCCAGCTTGGCAAATTCTCCAATGCCATCCAGATTCTTCCATAATAGAAAGAATTTGGTTTGGGGTTTTTTCTTGTAACTTTAAACCCGGAATCCCAGCGTTGCAAATTCTCCAATTCCACCCAGATTCTTTCATAATAGAAAGAATTTGGTTTGGGGTTTTTTCTTGTAACTTTAAACCCGGAATCCCAGCTTGGCAAATATTAGAATCCCATCCAGATTTTTTCATAACAAAAAAAAGTTGGTTTTCATCAGTTAAACCCAGAATCCCAGCGTGGCAAACATCAGAATCCCATCCAGATTTTTCCATAACAGAAATAATTTGGTTTTCATCAGTTAAAACTGAAATCCCAGCTTGGCAAACATCAGAATCCCACCCAGATTCTTTCATAACAGAAATAATTTGGTTTGGGGTTTTTTCTTGTAACTTTAAACCCGGAATCCCAGCTTGGCAAACATTAGAATTCCATCCAGATTTTTCCATAACAAAAATAATTTGGTTTTCATCAGTTAAACCCGGAATCCCAGCTTGGCAAATTCTCCAATGCCATCCAGATTCTTCCATAATAGAAAGAATTTGGTTTGGGGTTTTTTCTTGTAACTTTAAACCCGGAATCCCAGCGTTGCAAATTCTCCAATCCCACCCAGATTCTTTCATAACAGAAATAATTTGATTTGGGGTTTTAAGAATTTTAAATAATTTTTTCGCAAGGTTTAATTCCATTGTTTTCTCCTTTTTTGTTTGGGTAAAGATAAAATTTCAAAGTTGCTTCAATTGAAACATAAATGGTAAATTACTTTTTTGAAGATGTCAAGGGACTGTATGAGATTGTCAATCACAAATTAAAATGTCCCCTGTTTTCGTCAAATTAAAATGTTGCCTTTTATTAGTTATGGCTCGACTTCATT
The DNA here is from genome assembly GCA_002352465.1 of Patescibacteria group bacterium UBA2773. Taxonomy (GTDB): domain Bacteria; phylum Patescibacteriota; class Minisyncoccia; order Moranbacterales; family DUUL01; genus UBA2773. Next base: position 6,898 of record DEIN01000012.1, on the reverse strand, counting down.
AGTGTTCACTTTAATAGGAGTAGGGATGCTTTTGAATATTTCGAAATAGGTGAAGATGTAGTTTTTGAAGGTAAAGTTAAATTCGCCGCAAGATGTTTATATCTTACAGCGAATTAAGGTTCCGATTATTTTTTTAAAAGTTTAATCCCAATTTGGCAAACAGCAGAATTCCATCCAGATTCTTCCATAATAGAAAGAATTTTGTTTCCATCAGTTAAACCTGAAATCCCAGCTTTGCAAACATCAAGATCCCATCCAGATTTTTCCATAACAGAAATAATTTGGTTTTCATCAGTTAAACCTGGAATCCCAGCTTGGCAAATTCTCCAATGCCATCCAGATTTTTCCATAACAGAAATAATTTGGTTTGGGGTTTTTTCTTGCAACTTTAAACCCGGAATCCCAGCTTGGCAAACAGCAGAATTCCACCCAGATTCTTCCATAATAGAAAGAATTTTGTTTCCATCGGTTAAACCCGGAATCCCAGCTTGGCAAATTCTCCAATGCCATCCAGATGTTTCCATAACAGAAATAATTTGGTTTTCATCAGTTAAAACTGAAATCCCAGCTTGGCAAACATCAAGATCCCATCCAGAGTTTTCCATAACAGAAATAATTTGGTTTTCATCAGTTAAACCTGGAATCCCAGCTTGGCAAATTCTCCAATGCCATCCAGATTTTTTCATAACAGAAATAAGTTGATTTGGGGTTTTTTCTTGTAACTTTAAACCCGGAATCCCAGCTTGGCAAACATCAAGATCCCATCCAGATTTTTTCATAACAGAAATAAGTTGATTTGGGGTTTTTTCTTGTAACTTTAAACCCGGAATCCCAGCTTGGCAAATTCTCCAATGCCATCCAGAGTTTTCCATAACAGAAATAATTTGGTTTTCATCAGTTAAACCCGGAATCCCAGCTTGGCAAACAGCAAGATCCCATCCAGATTTTTTCATAACAAAAAAAAGTTGGTTTTCATCAGTTAAACCCGGAATCCCAGCTTGGCAAACAGCAGGATTCCACCCAGATTTTTCCATAACAGAAATAATTTGGTTTGGGGTTTTAAGAATTTTAAATAATTTTTTCGCAAGATTTAACTCCATTGTTTTCTCCTTTTTTGTTTGGGTAAAGATAAAATTTCAAAGTTGCTTCAATTGAAACATAAATGGTAAATTACTTTTTTGAAGATGTCAAGGGACTGTATGAGATTGTCAATCACAAATTAAAATGTCCCCTGTTTTCGTCAAATTAAAATGTTGCCTTTTATTAGTTATGGCTCGACTTCATTAGTGTTCACTTTAATAGGAGTAGGGATACTTTTGAATATTTCGAAATATGTTAAAATGGAGTAAAGGGGTTCGTTGTGAATTAAATTGTCAATTACAAATAAAAATGTCCCCTGTTTTCGTTAAATTATAGTTATTGATTCAAGAAATACTAAAAAATTTTAAAATAATTTTTAATAAAAATAACTTATAAAAATGAAAAATTTAAAATTTAAAAAAAGTCCGATTCAACCAGAAGATAAAAAACCAGAGCTCAAAGTAGTTGGAGGGATTGATGTAAATCCAAAAATTGGTGAAGTTTCAAAGACAGAGATAGACAAAGAAGAAGCTCTTTTGAGATCGAGAAGAAGCTCTTTCGAGAACGAAAAGAGCGTAGATTGAAGCTAAAATTAAAGAAATACCGGAGACAAGCACAAAAGATGCTATTAAAGCAGGTTATGTTGGATTTACGATGGCTGAAGATCAAAGAACAATACAAGAGGTTGTGGCTAAAGCTAAATCTGAGGCTTAAAAAGAAATAAAGACGTACCCTGAATCAATTAAAGATGCTGATTCAGGTTTAAATGAGAATAATCTAGTAATAGAAAAAAATACTAGAAGGAAAGAGAGAAGAATCTGATGATAAAGGGCCATTATTAGGATTTATGGGTGCCCATAGAACTGAAAAGACTAGGAGAAAGAATGTGGTTTGGGAGTTTTTCTTGTAACTTTAAACCTGGAATCCCAGCTTGGCAAACAGCAGGATTCCAATCATATTCTTTCATAATAAAAATAATTTGATTTGGGGTTTTTTCTTGTAACTTTAAACCCGGAATCCCAATTTGGCAAACATCAGAATCCCATCCAGATTTTTCCATAACAAAAATAATTTGGTTTTCATCAGTTAAACCCGGAATCCCAGCGTGGCAAACAGCAGGATTCCAATCATATTCTTTCATAATAAAAATAATTTGATTTGGGGTTTTTTCTCGTAACTTTAAACCCGGAATCCCAGCTTGGAAAATTCTCCAATGCCACCAATATTTTTCCATAACAGAAATAATTTGGTTTGGGGTTTTAAGAATTTTAAATAATTTTTTCGCAAGATCTAACTCCATTGTTTTCTCCTTTTTTGTTTGGGTAAAGATAAAATTTCAAAGTTGCTTCAATCGAAACATAAATGGTAAATTACTTTTTTGAAGATGTCAAGGGATTGTATGAGATTTGTCAATCACAAATAAAAATGTCCCCTGTTTTTGTCAAATTAAAATGTTGTCTTTTATTAGTTATGGCTCGACTTCATTAGTGTTCACTTTAATAGGAGTAGGGATACTTTTGAATATTTCGAAACACTCCAAACTTTAGTTTGTAAATATTCAATAATAAATACTCAATATTCATTCAACCTTTATTATCGCAACAAGCATTGTTTTTCGGGAAACTGAAGGTTAGAAATTGGCTGTTGAATGTTTGTCAGTTCTTCTCTTGAAAGTCACTCTCGAATAAGTTAAAATTGTTCTGTTGATAATAATTATCTTACGCAATGGGATTACTGGACAGATTTTTTGGCAACGCCAATGAAAAAGAGCTGAAAAAATATTTAACGATTATTGAGGAAGTTAATCAACTTGAAGATAAATTCAAGGATTTTTCGGATGAACAAATTAAAGAAAAAACCAAAGAACTTCAGGCAAAATTAAAAGAATCTGTAAAGTTGAAAGCGATTTTACCAGAGGCTTTTGCTAATTGTCGAGAAGCTGGAAGTCGAGTTTTGAATGAACGAGCTTTTGATTCTCAATTGATGGGAGCATTGGCTTTGCATGATGGCAAAATTTCCGAAATGAAAACTGGAGAAGGCAAGACTTTGTCGGCGGTTTTGGCGGCTTATTTAAACGCTTTGAGTGGAAAGGGCGTTCACGTCGTGACAGTTAACGACTATTTATCTAAGCGAGATGCTAATTGGATGGGGCAAATCTATAATTTTCTAGGACTTTCAGTCGGTTGTATTGCTCATGATTCCTCGTTCCTTTATGAACCCAATAAAACTGATGATGACGCAGTTAGTATCGAAGAAGAAAATCTAGTAGTAGTTTCTAGGAAAGAGGCCTATGGAGCCGATATTACTTATGGAACTAATAATGAATTTGGGTTTGACTATTTACGAGATAATATGGCCCAAAGTGAAGATCAAATGTCGCAGAGAGATTTGAATTTTGTGGTGGTGGATGAAGTTGATTCAATTTTGATTGATGAAGCGAGGACACCTTTGATTATTTCGACGGCTGATGCTGAATCAACCCAACTTTATGAACAGTTTGCTAAAATTGTGCCTCAGTTAAAAGAGGGAGAGGATTTTAATTTAGATGAAAAATTGAAATCGACTGATTTAACTCAAGAGGGAATTACTAAGGTGGAGAAACTTTTAGGCATTGATAATTTATTTGAAACTAGTCAAACTCGATATGTTCATCACTTGGAACAAGCTTTGAAAGCCAACGTGATTTTTCAAAAAGACCGAGACTACGTAGTGAAAGAGGGCGAGATTATGATCGTGGACGATTTTACTGGACGATTGATGCCCGGTCGGCGTTATAGCGAGGGGTTGCATCAAGCCATTGAAGCAAAAGAAAGCGTTAAAATTCAACGAGAGTCTAGAACTTTAGCTTCAATTACTTTCCAAAACTATTTTCGAATGTATGATAAAATTTCTGGAATGACTGGAACGGCTTTAACTTCAGCCGAAGAATTTGATAAAGTCTATAAATTAGAGGTAATTCAGATTCCAACTAATAAACCAATGGCGCGAGAAGATTTGCCAGACGTGGTTTATAAAAATGAAAAAGGAAAGTTCAAGGCGATTGTAGAAAAAATTAAAGAATTGAAAAAAACTGGTCGACCAGTTTTGGTCGGGACAGTGGCGATTGAAAAATCTGAAGCTTTGTCCAAGGCTTTGTCCAAGGCTGGTATTCTGCATTCAGTTTTAAATGCCAAGAATCATGAAAAAGAAGCTCAAATTATTGCTGATGCTGGGAAAAAAGATTCCGTGACGATCGCAACAAATATGGCAGGTCGAGGAACTGACATCAAGCTAGGTGAAGGAGTTCGGGAATTGGGCGGACTTTATATTATTGGAACAGAACGACATGAAGCCAGACGAATTGACAACCAACTAAGAGGAAGATCTGGAAGACAAGGCGATCCAGGTAGTAGTCAGTTCTATGTTTCATTGGAAGACGAATTAATGCGAAGATTTGGTGGTGATCGAATGTGGGCTTTGATGGATAAATTGGGATTGCCGGATGATCAACCGATTGAAAATGGTATAATTTCTAAATCGATTGAATCAGCTCAATCTAAGATTGAAGGTCATAATTTTGATATTCGAAAACAAATCTTGGAATATGATGATGTGGTGAATAAGCAACGAGAGGTTATTTATTCTCGACGACGAAAAGTTCTCAAGAAAAACGATATTAAAACTGAAATAGAAAATATTTTAAAAGAAGAGGTTGAGAATGTTGTTTCTGCTCATACTTCAGAAGAATTAGAAGAACGTTGGAATACTAAAGAAATTCAAGAAGAGATAGAAGTTTTGATTGGAGAGCAAGAAGGACTTAAAACTCAACTTTCTAAAATTAAGAAATCTCGAGAATATCCTTCTAGTGAAGCCAAGAAAAGTGTGATGATGGATTATCTTTCTCAATTACTTAAAGAAGAATATAGTCAAAAAGAGCAAAAAATTGGTGAGGAGCTTTTTCGAAAAATTGAAAAGGAAGTTTATTTAAAAACGATTGATCAGTATTGGATGGATCATTTGGATAATCTTAGCCGCTTAAGAGATTCGACTAATTTACAAGGCTATGGGCAGAGAGATCCTTTAATTGAATACAAAAAAAGTGGATTTCAACTTTTTCAAAATTTATTGGCGGGGGTTAATCATTCAATGATCAAGACTTTTTTTCGGATTCAACCAATGGAAAATCAAAGTGTTCCAACTCCGCGAGCGGTGGCTCAAAATTTGCAATTTGCTGGAGGAGACGCACTGAAGCAGTTTCAAGAAACAGGCGCTGATAAGAAACCAGAAGTTTCAATTCAACCAATCAAAAAAGGCGATCAGGTGGGGAGGAATGAACCGTGTCCGTGCGGGTCGGGTAAAAAATATAAGAAATGTTGCGGAAAATGATCGAACTTTAAAATTTGGCACACTTCTTCGTTGGATTTTCCGCTCCTCTCTCGACGCACCATTAAGTGCGTCTCGTTCATTGCTCAAATCCGCCTTGAATTGCACTCAAATTTTAAAGTTCTTGAGATTTTTTAAAATTAGAAGTTAGATTAAGTTCGAATTAAGTGGGCGGAAGCATGCTTTTTTAGTGGGGAAAAATAAAAAGACCCATGTCATATTTTGTGACATGGGAATTTTTAAAATTTCCTTGAAATTTATTTAATTTTAGCCAAAATAGTTTCTATTTCTTCAATTTTTTCTTGAATTCCCAAGAAAATTTGATGAGAAATGTTCAAGGAAAATATTCCGGCGATATGATTGCGTATAAAACCAATTTTAATTTCAGCTGAAATTTCATTGATTGGAATTGACGCATTAATTTCCCTTGAATTTATTAAACAAGGGCAATCGTTTTCGTCTAAGGCGACTCCGATTAATTGAGAAAAGCCTTTGGAGTTTCTGTAGAAATTGTTTACTAAAACATTGAGATTTGGTTTAAAGTCAGCGCCTTTTTTAATAAATTGTTTTATAATTTCCCGAATTAATCTTTGAGTAGCTGAATTAAGCTCATTATTAATTTCAGGAATATTTGCCGTAAAAAAAAGTTCAATTTGATCGGCTTCCTCTTCGGGAAAAAAGTATCGTAGTAAAAAATCTTCAACAGAGACATTGTCAATTGGAACAAAAGTCTTTTGTTTTTCGATTAATCCAATTCTATCAATAATTTCGGTGAGTTCAATGAGGTTTTTGGGCCAATTTTTAGGCACTGTGTAGTTAAAAACTTCTGATATTTTGTTAGAATCAGGAAGTTTTTTATCGCCAAGCCTTTTGTTGTTGTCTGTAGCCATTTGAATTCCTCCTTAATTTTGGGTTTTATCGGGTATTTCAAAGAAAAAAGAAGACTAGCAAACGAAAGCACTTTTGTCAATTTTGAAACCTCACAAAATTTTTACTAGACGGGTAAATTTAGCGTTTTTTTGTTTTAAAAAATACTGCTGTACTACGTCGTATAGTAGTAAAAATAATTGGTTTTGAGGAAATAAAAAATCCTGCAACGTGTGTTTGAATGTCGCAGGATTTTTTTGGTGATTTCTATTATCATCTGAATGTTGCAACTTTCTCTTCTAATTTTGAATCCTTTCGCTTCTAACTGATTTTCGAATATCGGTTTTAAAGGAGCTTTCACCAATTTTTTCTTCAAAACTTTCATTGCGTTCTTTTCCGTAGCCCTTTTTTTTCAAGGCTTCAAAAAGGCTCTTGTTTTTTTTGTTAAATTCTAGGTCTTTGTCGTTTTTCATAAAAACCTCCCGTTTTTTATGGTTAATTAAAAACATGCTAATGATATTAAATTTAAGCAGGTTTTTGGTCATTGGTCAAGAGGAAAGTTTATTGTGTCAATCACAAATAAAAATGT
>DEIN01000003.1 GCA_002352465.1 Patescibacteria group bacterium UBA2773 | reverse complement strand
TTTTAACTAAAACTTTTTAGGTATTCAGAGAGTTTTAAAATCCATTCGGCTTGTTGGGGGTAGAATAAGAATCTTTCAACATCTTTGACGGCTTGTTTTAGGTTGGTTTTTTGAAGTTGTTTCTCGAGAAATTCAATTAATTGTTTTTTATTCTGAATTTTTAATCCTTTTTCTTTCAAAATTTCATAGTTTGGTTCAAGTTCTTTTTGAGATAAAAACCAAACTAAATCATAAAAATCTCGACCTTTTTGATAGGGACGAAAAGCAATCGCCATAATTTTTTGAGCGAATAAAGTTTCTTTAGAATTAACTAAAATGGGAAAATTTTCGTTGAAAGAACTGACAAATTTACTTTCAGTTGAAATTTTTTGACTTGGATTAAAATCAATTTCAAATTTAATTAAGATTTTTTCATCACGAGGAGCGCTAATTCCAAATTCTCGAAGAACATTTTTAAATTTAAAGAAAATAATGTAAATATTTTCAGTTTTTTTATTTTTTGTATCAAGAGAAAAGCTTTTTAGCTCTAATTTTGTTTTAAGTTCTTTTTCAAGATCTTCAATTCTAAAATTGGTTTTTTCAATTAAATCAAAATCTAAATCTTCAGAAAAACGATCAATTTGATAAATAAATCGTAAGCAAGTGCCACCTAGAAAGGAAATAGTGGTGTTGTAGTGACTTAAAGAAAGCTCTTTGAGAATTTGAGTTTGCAAATATTCTAATAACAAATTTCTTTCTTGCCAGGGCAGATTTTTTTCTTGGGAATATTTTTTGAAAAAATTTTTATCGGGTAACATAATTTATAAAATTATTAGTTAAAAATAGGACTTTTTTGTTTTTAAAAAGCTTGGCAAATTTTAATAATTTTTGCTTGTTATAATTAAAATCTTGATTGAATCGAAAACTTTGAAACTGTTCAAAAGAGCCATTCATTGAATTTTTGTTTAAATAGAAAAAATCAATCAAGGCTTTTTCGGGGAAAGCGATTTTGTAGGAAACATTATTTTTTGTAAAGGTTTCAAAACCGTCAAAAGCCTCTTTTTTGATTTTCTGATAACTAAATTTTCCAAAATCATTAGTTTCAAAATTTTTAGTTTTTTTGGTTGTGATGGAGGTTGTTGTAAAAACTGCTTCGGGAATAATTCCGTAATGTCCAAGGGCTGTTTCTAGGCTCACATAAGAGGGGTGGTAAATTTTTGTGGCAAGTTGAAAAGGGTTAAGAACATTAGCTGAATTTTCTGAAACATAGAGACTTTTTCTGATTTTAGTTAATCGATTTGATTTTTCCCAATTTGAAAGATTGTTTAAAAGGGACCGATTAAACTGGTTTCCTAGAATTAGTTTTAATTCTTTGGTCTCAAAAAGGGGCAGTTCTTCAGTTCTTTTTTTGAATTCTAGATATTTCATTTTGATTGAAATAATTGCTTTAAACTCGTTTCCTTATTTCATAAAAAACAATGAATTAAAGAAACATCTTTATTATAACTGTTTTTCCTAAAAAAGCAAGAGTAAATTAAAAATAGATTTTAAAAAGAGTGGATAAGAATTAACTAATTTTTAATTTTATTTTTGTTTTATGGCAATTTGTTTATTTGTAATTAACATTTTATTTTAAAAGCTTGTTTGGAAATATTCTCTGGGGTAAAATAGGGAGCAGTTGTTAAACCTATATATCAAACAAAAATGTCAAAAAAACTTTTGGATGAATTAAATGAAAAACAAAAAGAGGCAGTGATTCAAACTGAGGGGCCGGTTTTGGTTTTGGCGGGAGCAGGCTCGGGGAAAACTAGGGCTTTGACCTATCGAGTGGCTTATTTAATTCAAGAGAAAAAAATTAATCCGCGCAATATTTTGGCGGTGACATTTACTAATAAGGCCGCGGGAGAAATGCGAGAGCGAATTAAGGAGCTTTTGCAGTTGCCGGCTGGAACTTCGCCTTATTCTTCAAATATTCCGCACGTGGGAACTTTTCATTCGATTTGTGTTAGGATTTTGCGTCAAGAAATTGAGCAGATTGGTTATAGTAAAAATTTCATTATTTATGACGACCGAGATCAACTGGCTTTAATCAAAAAAGTGATGAAAGATTTGGATATTTCTGAAGAAAAAATTAAAGCCAAGGCGGTTTTGGGAACAATTTCTAAAGCTAAAAGTAATTTGTTGGATGTGGAAGATTTTGTGGCGAGCGCCGGAAGCTATTACGAAGAATTAGCTGGACAAGTTTATGCTAAATATCAGGCTCGATTAAAAACGGCCAATGCGGTTGATTTTGATGACATTATTATGTTGATGGTTCGGCTTTTTCAAGAACAACCGAAAGTCTTGGATAAATATCAAGAAATTTTTCGCTACATTATGGTCGATGAATATCAAGACACTAATCAAACTCAATACATTTTTTTGAAACTATTGTCTCAAAAATATGGTAATATTTGCGTTGTCGGCGACGATTGGCAATGTTTACCGGAGGGTTCAAAAATAAAAACGAAAAAAGGTTGGAAAAACATTGAAAAAATAGACAAGGGAGATTTTATTTTAGCGGCTGCTGGAAGAGGAGATGTTTGTGAACAGAAAGTGACTCGAGTCAAGAGGTATCAATATAAAGGTGTGTTGATGGAAATAAAAACCAAAAAGGGTAAGAAATTACGTTGCACCCCCAACCATATTCTATTTTCTAAACTTTCTCTAAAAAAAGACATTTTCTATGTTTATTTAATGTATTCGAAAAAATTTGGTTATAGAATTGGTCAAGTGAAAGGAGTCCGTTATCAAAAAAGAGAAAACAGGAACGGAATAGGACTGAATGTTCGAGCCAATCAAGAACGGGCTGATCGAATGTGGGTGCTTAAAGTTGTTAAAAGCAGAGAAGAAGCTTTTTATTGGGAGCAGTATTTAAGTTTGAAATATCAAATTCCAACTATGGTATTTTTGGCGAATAAAGAGCGGGGGATGAAGTTTAGTCAGGAATTGATAAATCAGCTTTTTGAAAATATTGATACCAAAAAAAATGTGGAAAAACTTTTTAAAGAGTTTCGGTTGTTGTTTGAATATCCTCATCATATTCCTCAGGCTACAATTCGTTTTGATACTAATCGAAAGCGATTGAAGCTCACTTTGTTTTTTGACAAAAGGAAGTCGCTTGCAAGTCCTTGGAACGGACATCGAATATCGATTAATTCGATTGATATGAAATTGAAAAAGAATATCGAACAATTGGGAATTTCAACTAGAAAAGGTAAAAATGTTGATTGGAGAACAGAAATTGCCAGTTTGGATTTTGGAAAATTAGAAAAATTGGGTTTAAAAATTTCTGGGAATTTAGACGATTTAGTAATTTCTAAGAAAGCCTTTATTTCAAAAGAGAGGCCTTTTAATTTTTATCCAGCTAGTCATCTTAGGAGAACGATGCAAGTGGGTGTTTTAGAGAAAAATCAAATTAAGGAAGATGAAATTTTAGAAATTAAAGAGGTTGGTTATAAAGGTTATGTCTATGATATTGATGTTGCTAATGTTCATAATTATATTGCCGAAGGAATAACAGTTCATAATTCAATCTATGGTTGGCGCCAGGCGAATATTCGGAATATTTTGGAGTTTGAGAAGGATTACCCTAAGGCTAAAGTGGTTTTGTTGGAGCAGAACTATCGAAGCACTAAAAATATTTTGGACGCGGCCCATTGCGTGATTGCTAAAAATGTTAATCAAAAGAAGAAAAAGCTTTGGACGGAGAATGATGATGGGGAATTGTTGGTTGTTTCTGAAGTAGAAAATGAGAAAAAAGAAGCCAATGAAATTGTAAAAGAAATCAAGCGAGCTCAAGCGGAAGATGGGGAAAGTTTGAATGATTTTGCCATTCTTTACAGAACTAATGCTCAATCGCGGGCTTTGGAGGAAGCTTTTTTGAAACAGGCTATTCCCTATAAGATTGTGGGAGGACTGAAATTCTATCAACGGCGAGAAGTGAAGGATATTTTGTCTTATCTATATTTTTTGACTAATCCAAGTGATGAAGTCAATTTTGAAAGAATTATTAATCAGCCAGCTCGAGGCTTGGGCAAGAAAACGGTAGAAAAAATCATTCAAGCTAGTCAGGATAAAAAAAGTAGTCTATTGGAGGTTTTGAAAAGTTCAGATTTGACAGATTATAAAATCAACCAAGGTAAGTTAAAAACTTTAAATGAATTTGGAAAGTTGCTAGAGAAAATTAGAAAGAAAATGAAAGAATTGACAGTTTCAGAATTGATTAACAAAATTTACGTTGATTCAGGTTATCGGCAGATGTTATTAAAAGACGGAGAAGAAGGCGAGGTGCGACACGAAAATATTCAAGAACTTTTGACGGTGGCTCAGAAATTTGATGATGATGACGAGAGCGCTTTGGAAAAATTTTTGGAAGAAGTGGCTTTGGTTTCTCAAACAGATCAGGATTTGGAAAACAAGGATTCGGTTTTATTGATGACAATGCATAGCGCTAAAGGATTGGAGTTTAATCGTGTTTTTTTGGTGGGGATGGAAGAGGGCTTGTTTCCTCATTCGCGGTCGATTATTAATCCGTCGGAAATGGAAGAAGAGCGACGACTTTGCTACGTGGGAATTACGCGTGCCAAAAAGAAGGCCTATTTGTATTATACTAATTATCGGAATATTTATGGTTCTACTCAAGCTTCCATCAAATCTCGTTTTTTGGATGAGATTGATATGAATTTAATCGAAGAGCAAATAGTCGAGGAAGAATCAGTTTCTGGCTTTTATGCCGATGATGTTTTTGAAGAAGAAGAGGCTTTTGAATCAGCTCCAAAGGTGGTTGATTTGAAAGACGGTGATCGAGTTTCTCACCCTGATTTTGGGAGTGGAATGGTGATTTCAAGAGAAGGGGATTTGGTGACAATTGCTTTCCCGAAATTGGGACTTCGAAAACTATCAATGAAATATGCACCGTTGACTAAAGAATAAATTCGTTAGTAAGATACAAATTAGAAGGACACAAGGGAATGAACAAATTAGAAATTAAAAAAACTTAAGTTAAAAACGAAAAACTTACGGTTTTTCAAGGTTCTGTTGTTTTAATTTGAGATTTTTAATTTGTTTGTTTCTTGTGTTCTTGTATCTTGTTTCTTCTTACAAAGCTATGAAATTTAAACTTTGGTTTAAAATAGTAATATTTTTATTTTTTCTGGCATCGATCAGTTTTTTAGTTTGGCAAAAATTTTCGAGGGAAACGCGAGAGTTAGAAATTGAGTATCCGATTGCGGTGGAGCTGGTGATTGATGGTTTTCGATATCAAACGATGACGGAGGTTTCGAGTGTGAGTGATTTTTTAAAAGAAAAAGGATTAGTTGTCTCTTCGAAAGATTTGATTAGTTCTGATTTAGAAAGAGTGATTGAGCCTCATTCAACCATTTTTATTACTAGCAATAAAAAATTATCAGTGAAAGTGGATGGGGAGACTAAGGAGATTAACACCATTAGAAGAACAATTGAAAAATTATTAAAAGATGAGGGAATTAATTTAAATCTTTTTGACAAAGTTGAACCAAAATTGAAAACATTAGTAAAAGATGATTCAGAAGTTGTAATTACAAGAATTGAAAAAAAGAATATAATAGAGGAGCAAGAGATTGAATTTGAAACGGTGGTAAAGACTGATAAAAAAGTGGAATGGAAAAAAGAAAAAATTAAACAAGAAGGGGAAAACGGTTTAAAAGAAGTTGAATATGAAGTGGTTTATAAAAATGGAAAATTAGTTAGTAAGAAAAAATTAGTGACAAAAATTATTAAAGAAGCCCAACCAAAAATTGTAGTGGAAGGTCGGAAAATTGAAGTGGCTAGCACTCAAAAAGGTTTGGCCAGTTGGTATGCTTTTAAAGGTGGAATGTATTGTGCGTCGGTCAAATATCCAAGAGGAACTTGGCTTCGGGTGACGAGTAAGGACAACGGAAAGCAAATTATTGTGATAGTTAATGACTATGGACCAGATCCAGGGACGGGGAAGGTGATTGATTTGGATAAGGTGGCGTTTGCGGAATTAATGAGTATAGGGGCAGGGGTTATTGACGTAAAGATAGAGGAAATTTCTAGTAATTGAGTTTTTAATAATTTACAATTTACAATAAACCAATTTACAATCAATTTTCAATTTAAAAATTTTCAATGACAAGCTTCGCTTGTTTGGTTTTGAAAATTGAAAATTAAGTCATTGAAAATTGATTGTAAATTGTAAATTGGTTTATTGTAAATTTTAATTTTGACTTCATGCATAAAAAAATAGGGCTAGTTGTTTTGAGTTTAGGGGTCTTGATTTTTTCTGGTTGTTCTTTCGGTTCTCAAGAAATTAAAATTGATCAAACTGATGAAAGTATTGCTGAATCAATAAAACAACTTGAGGAAAGTTTTTTAAACTCGATTCAAATTGGAATAATTACTGATGTCCATAAATGTGATTTTCGAAGTCCAGGGAAAATCACGGCTGAGAGAATAAAGCTTTTTGTAGATGATGTTGATACTCGAAATACTGATTTTAATGTTGATCTAGGAGATAATATTCGCTATCGACTAGAGGGGTGTGACAATGATGCACCGGAAGAATTGGCGTGGATGATGGATAATTTAAAAACTAAAGCACCTCTTTATCATGTTTTAAGCGACCACGATGTTGATGATTATAAGTCATTTGAATATTGGAAAAAAACTGCTAAAACCCCAGAAACTTATTATTCTTTTGATGTGAAAAATTTTCATATTATAGTTTTAGATACTGTTTCTGGTGATGGTGATTTGAATGTGCTTTGTCAGCCAGAATCATGGTGCGAAAAAGTTAAGAATAATTATCAAAATAGGCGGGATGTGTTGAAAAATCCATTTGAGCTGGAAGCCTATTTAGCAGAGAATAATATTACCAAGGAAAAGTTGATTGCTGAGCGGGATTATTACGAAAAACAATTTGCCGGAATACGAAGTCAAGGAGCGCAATCAATAGAAATTAACAAAAGAGATCGAGGTGAAATTTTAGAGCCTCAATTAAGTTGGTTGGAAAATGACTTGAAAGCAACCGAAAAAGAGAAAGTCGCAATTTTTTCGGATCATCCATTGTTTGAATATCAAGGAAAACGAAAACTTTATAAAATTGCTAATCAAGAAAAGGTCAGTCAAATTTTAGAAAATAGTGAAAAACAAATTGTGGCAGTCAATGGCGAAACTCACGAATGGGAAGAAGTCAACATAAATGGAGTTCAATATTATTTGATTGGAAAATTCAACGATGACGGCCAAAGTGAATGGGCGGTTTTGAATTGGGATGAGGATGGATTTGATTTGGAGAAGGTGCCAAAATAGAAATAATTTTTTTTGTAAAAAATAATCGAATTAAGTTTTAAAATAAAATTCAAAAGATATCTATTGCCAAATGTTTTAAATTATGGTTAAATTGGAGTTTGAGAACAATAGAAAGAAGACTTTCTATTTTTTGTTGGATTTGGTTATTATTCAGAGTTAGTTATGGAACTAATTTTGATAGTAGCCGAATTTTAATTTCCCTTATTATAGGGATTAAAAAAGGGAGAGGAAGCGTGAAAAAAAGTTTATTATTGTCAATGGTTTTAATTGGATCTTTGTTGTTTCCAAATTTGGTTGGGGCTATTCCATTAGGAGGAAGCGGCGATTTTGATAACGTTAGCGTTACTCATTATTTTGGCAATCCAAACGCAATGGCGTTAATTGGTCAACCATTTGACCCCGATACAGTGGTTGGAGCAACTGGGGTTTTTGAATGGGAAATTCCAGGATTTTTGACGGAAACTAACGGTTTTGATATTAACAGAATTAAGATTGCGGTAGTGACCGGAGGGATAGGATTGAATGCATTATATAATCTTTATCTTGACGGTAAACCGTTAGATGGTTCATTAAATTCTGATAGAGAAGTCTATTCCTTGCGGGAATTTGATTTGTCAGCGTTTCCTTTTTGGCAGGAAGAAATTGGGAAAAATTTAGATACTTTAACCTTCAGAATAGAACCAATTATTTTTGGAGGTCGGTTGACAGATGAATTTTTTGTGCCTTTTTCTGCGGTGACGTTGGAAGGGACAAGAACTGTTCCTGAGCCAGGAACAATTATTCTTTTTGGGCTGGGAACCATCGCATTCTCAGGAATGGTAAGAAGAAGCAGAAGACATAAAAGATAAAAGAGCATAAGAATTTAATCCCCGGTTAGAAAGCTTTCTAGTCGGGGATTATTGCGATAAAAGCTGGCGAAATAATTTTTAAAAATAGAACGTTCTATAGTATGTTCTAAAAATTTAAATAAAAAAAGCCTGCAGGATTTCCATTCTTGAACAGGCTTGTTGAAAATGATATTTCAGTTTGTTTTTAGGGGAATTATCGATTATGATCTTGAGATTTCGCGCATGATTTTTCTAGTGATCTCAATCTCGGTTTCTAATGATATTTCTTTATTTGTGAAATTTTCTAGGGTTTGTTTTGTCTCCTCGATTGTTTGGCGGCTCTGTTGAATATTAGAAGATGTTTGCTCTAATTTTTCTTCTAATGCTTCAAGCTTGTTTTGGGCATCTTCTAAGAGTTGTCCTTTATGAAGATCCAGACATTTCGGGATCAATTCTTTGAGAGTTTTTGAAAGAAAGGCGTCTTTTTCAAGTCCCATTTTTTCTTGAATGTCTTTTAAGCTGAGTTCCTCTAATTCTCCTTGCCAAAAGACAACGGGTTTATCTTCTGAGCCGGATTTAACACATAATACTATACATTCATTGCAAATGTAAGCAGAAGGACCAGCAATCAGTTTTTTTACTTCTGATTGACCCTTTCCACAAAAAGAACAACGAGATTCACCATCATTAGTATTAGTCATACCTTACCTCCTTGATTTTGCGTTTATCTATAATAATATTAAGGTTCTTCGTTTGAAGAAGTATTAAAGCAGAAAAACCATTAAATGGCAATACTTTAAAAATTTTATGAATTTTTAACTTTATAAACTTTTGACTTTAAGAACTTTTTGATGGGCGGTTTGTGCTTGACAATTTTTTTGAAAAGGATAATTATATGGAGGTGCTAAAAATCTAAACTCTGCTATAATTTTATTAGCGGGTTTTTATTTTGAAAAACTTTAAATAATTTTAAATTAATAGCTAAACAAAAAAATGATTGTAAAAAATTATATGTGTGATTGGGTTAATACTATTTCTCAGGAGAAGACTTTTCCAGAAGTGGTGAAGCAAATGGTGGAGAAAAAAACTAATAGTATTGTGGTGGTGGACAAAAATGAAAAACCAGTTGGGATGATTTCTTCAAGAACTTTAATCAAACAAGTGGTGCCTAGTTATTTAGAAGAAGATCCTACTAATTCAATGTTTGGCGCTGAAGGAACCTTCGACCGATATGCTGATAAATTGAAAAATTTGAAGTTGAAAGATTTTATGGATACTGATTTTCATACTTTATCTGAAGACGATGCAATGATTGAGGCTGCGACTTATGCTTTGAAAGGGCGACAAAGGTTTATGCCAGTTTTAAATAAAGAAGAGAAGTTAGTTGGAGCGATTACTCGGACTTGTATTAAAAATGCTTTGCACAATGTTTTCTTTAAGGATAATCAAGTCAATCCTAAGGATAACGGAGTTGGAAAATAAACTTATCTAAAAGTTAAAAGCAACAATTGATGTTGCTTTTTGTTTTGTTGGGGGAAGTTTTATTATTATCATTAATCTAAAAAGGCCGATAGTTTTGAGTGAAGTTCGAGTCAAGACGTAAAATTCATCAAAAATATAGGCCGACTATTATTATGCATGGAGTAGAACAAGAGGTAGTCCAAGGATTTCACATTACGAGCGGAATGATGACCGCAGCTTTGTTGATTTTTTTGGGAAGTTATGGAGCGATTATTTCAGAAAAAGTTCATCGAACAATTGTGGCGATTTTTGGGGGAGCTTTGATGATAATTATTGGAGAAGTGATGGGTTTTTATGGTCAACACGTGGCGGTTGGAGCGATTGATTTTAATACGGTAGGGCTTTTGGTGGGGATGATGATTATCGTTGGAATCACCAAAGATACTGGAATTTTTCAATACGTAGCCGTTCGAGCGGCGAAAATAGCCAAAGGAGATCCGTGGAAAATTTTATTAATGTTCGCTATTATTACCGCGGTTTTTTCAGCTTTATTGGACAACGTGACGACTGTGCTTTTGATGGTGCCAATGACTTTTGTGATTTGCGATAATTTGAAGATTAATCCAATGCCATTTTTATTGGTAGAAATTTTTATGAGTAATGTCGGTGGAACCGCGACTTTGATTGGGGATCCGCCAAATATTTTGATTGGGAGTGCAGCGGGATTGACTTTTATGGAGTTTGTTCAAAATTTAGCACCAGTGGTTGTTGTTATGATAATTGTTTTGATTCCTTTGTTTAAGTTTTGGTATGGTAAAAAAATTAAAACTAGCGAGGAAAATAAGGCTCGAGTAATGCAGTTAGACGAAAAAGAAAGTATTAAAAATCCAACATTGTTAAAAAAATCTTTATTCACTTTGACTTTGGTGATTTTGGGGTTTTTCTTTCATGGAGCGTTGGGGATGGAGGCTGCTACTATTGCTTTGTTTGGAGCCGGATTGCTCTTATTTTTGGACGGAAAAAATCCAGAGCGAGTTTTAGAAGAAGTGGAATGGGTGACAATTTTCTTTTTTATTGGATTATTTGTTTTGGTTGGTGGCTTGGAACATGTTGGTGCAATCAATTGGGCCGCAGAAAAAATGCTGGAATTAACTCAAGGCGATTTTCAAATTACTTCAATCTTGATTTTGTGGGGAGCGGCTTTTTTCTCGGCTTTTGTAGACAATATTCCTTTTGTAGCCACGATGATTCCTTTAGTGGAACAAATGAACGGTGTTTTCGCTGAAGGGTTGAATCCGATTTGGTGGTCTTTGGCGTTGGGTGCTTGTCTTGGAGGCAATGGAACTTTGGTGGGAGCGAGTGCTAATTTGGTAGTAGCTGGAATGGCAGAGAAATCGGGGTATAAGATTAAGTTTGTTGATTTTATGAAGGTGGGATTAGTTGTTATGGTAATCACCGTGGCTATCGCCCAGATATACATGTGGATTAAATTTTATTAAAATAAATTTTATTTTGAATTTTTAAAACCCTGATTTAAAACAGGGTTTTGGCATAAAATGTCAATTAAAGAATCAATAGTAAAGGAGGTGTTAAAAATGCCGTTTAATTTTTCAACTATTCATCTTCCGTGGTGGGTAGGTGCGGTCGAGCTGATAGTTTTGACCGTTGCAATTTTAAATGTTTAATAGATTGTTTGGCCCTCGTAGACGAAGAAAATTCGTTTGCGAGGTTTTTGTTTAAAAAAAGATTGAAATCTCTCTTGACACCCCTAGGGGGTGTGTGGTAAGGTTGGAGGGTAATAAAATAATTTGAAAAAAAATGAAAAAGATGTTAGTGAGAAAGATGATGGGAGAGATTGTTTATAAGCAATCAGTCGAGGCTCCTTTTGGGGAAGTTTTGATAGCATTAAAAAAATCTATTTTAAAAAATAATTTTTCAATTCCAGCAATTCACGATTTAAGAAAAACCTTTGAAAAAGCGAAATTGCCTTTAGAAAAAAATTTTCAGTATCAGATTGTTCAATTATGCAATGCCGAAAAATCTCATAAAGCCTTAACCACTATAAGTTATGACATGGGAATAATGATGCCCAAAGCTATCACTATTGCACAAGAAGGTGATAAGGTAGTTTTGCGATTTATGCAAATGAAGCCGTGGATGGTTGGGTTGATGTTTCCCGAAATTGATATCGCTTCAATGTCAAAAAATGTTATGGCTATTTTGAAAAAAATCGTCGATGAAACGGTTATGAAAGTGAAAGAATAGAATGAAAAAAATAATTATAATTTTTAATTAAAAATATGAAGAAAGAATGTAGAATAAAATATTTTTCTGTGTCATTTTTTTCAATAATTTTAGGAATGGCGGGGTTTACGATTGCTTTTCAAAAGTCAGAGCAAATTTTAAAAATGCCATTTAATTTAAGTTTATCTATTTTGATTTTGACTTCGGCACTTTTTGGAATTATCGCCCTTATTTATGTTCTTAAAATAATTTTATTTAGTGATGAAGTGAAAGTTGAATTTAATAATCCGGTTAAACTAAGTTTTTTCCCTACTTTTTCAATTAGCTTACTTTTATTGAGTATCGCATTTTTATCAGTGAATTTATTTATTTCAAAATATCTGTGGATAGCTGGAACAATCATTCATTTTATTCTTACTATCAAAGTAATATCAATTTGGATTCAGCAGACAAAATTTGAAATTAAGCATATGAATCCTTCTTGGTTTATTCCAGCGGTTGGGAATATTTTGGTTCCTGTGGCAGGGGTGAGTTTTTTCTCTCTTGAAATATCCTGGTTTTTCTATAGTATCGGCTTATTTTTGTGGATCATATTATTAGTGATATTTTTTAATCGGATTATTTTTCATAGTCCTTTGCCAAGAAAATTGATCCCGACTCTTTTCATTTTAATTGCTCCTCCGGCCGTTGGTTTCATTTCTTTGGTTAAACTAACTGGAGAGGCTAGTGAGTTTTCAAAAATATTATATTATTTTGGATTATTTCTAGTGTTTTTATTATTTTCTCAAATAAAAATATTTAGAAAAATAAAATATTATCTTTCTTGGTGGGCCTATTCTTTCCCTATTTCTGCGATAACAATTGCTACTATCTTGATGTTTCACGAGACTGATATTATTTTGTTTAATTATCTTTCTTGGATATTTTTTGTCATATTAAATTTGGTAATAATTTGG
Source organism: Patescibacteria group bacterium UBA2773 (assembly GCA_002352465.1). Taxonomy (GTDB): domain Bacteria; phylum Patescibacteriota; class Minisyncoccia; order Moranbacterales; family DUUL01; genus UBA2773. Next base: position 145,087 of record DEIN01000003.1, on the reverse strand, counting down.
TTATTAATGAAAACAATCGTGGCTATTTCAGAAAGAGGAATATGCGTTGAGGAGGAGTAAGGAGATTGGAAAAATAGAAGCGGTTTTTTGTAAGGAATTTGAGACTTAATTATTGGGATGGTTTCTTGGTTGTGGTTTTGATCGACAGTATGATATATTAAATTAGCAGATAATATTTTTTGATAATAAAAAATAAACATTTAAATTTTTTAAATGAAAAATACAGAGCAATTAATTAATAATATTATTGGTCAATTGGAGGGGATTAAAAGAATGGTGAAGGCAGAAAAGGACTGTGTTGAAGTTTTGACTCAGCTTAAGGCGTCAAAATCAGGAATTAATTCAGTGATAAATAGAATCATTGAGGAAAGCACTTTAAATTGTTTGTCGGGTAATACTAAAAAAGACAAGGAGCGAGTCAAAAAATTAATTAAGGAAATTGTAAATAATAATTAATAATTAATGTTATGGAATTTAATAGTGAAAATTTTAAAAAAGAAGTGATTGAAATGTCAAAAACTAAACCAGTTTTAGTAGATTTTTTTGCAGAGTGGTGTGGTCCTTGTAAAGTTCAAGGTCCGATTGTAGATGAATTGGGCAAGGAAATAGGAGACAAGGCAACGGTCGGAAAATTAGATATTGAAAATTCTCAGGATGTGGCTGGTGAATATGGGGTAATGAGCATTCCGACTTTGTTGATTTTTAAAGATGGAGAGGTTAAAGAGAATATGACAGGTTTACGAGAGAAGGGCATACTCAAAGAATTACTAGAAAAATATCTTTAAACTTAGATTTTTGGTAAATTTCTTTGTTGGATTTTCCGCCACTCATTCGTCGTACTATTTAGTACGCCTCATTCGGTACTCAAATCAGCCTCGAATTTTACTCAAAAATCTAAGTTTTTAAAATCGTTTAATTAGAGTAATTATAAAAAAAATGAGCTTTGAACATTTTGAAACAGATTTAAAAAAAGAGAATGAATATCCTAAATTAGTTAGAGATAGGATCCCTGAAATTATAGAAAAAAATAAAGGAAAGAAAGTTAAAACAGAAAAATTGAAAGATGATAAGGATTACATGGCTTTTTTATTAAAAAAAATCGAAGAAGAAGCTAATGAACTAGCCAATACGAAGAATAAAAAACATTTAATAGAAGATTTGTCTGATGTTATGGAAATCATCGATGAACTTTTGATTTTAAATGAATTGGATTCGGAAAAAATTCGTGAAGCGCAAGCAGAAAAAAGAAAAGTAAGAGGTGGTTTTAAACAGCGAATTTTGATGTTATCAAAAGTCTAACTATTTTTTATGAAAGCGAAAAAATCATTGGGGCAAAATTTTTTGATTGATACTGCGGTTGTTGATAAAATTATTGAAGCGGGAGAAATTTATTCTGATGATAATGTTTTGGAAATCGGTCCGGGGCGAGGGTTTTTAACAAAAGCTTTGGTTCGTCGATCCAAAAAAGTTTTGGCAATCGAAAAAGACGAAGAGTTAGCCAGATTTTGTCGAAACAGTTTAAGGGCTGATAATCTAGAGATTTTGACAGGAGATGTTCTAGATACTAATTGGAAAGAAGTTTTAAATCAGAGAGATTTCTTGGCATTTAAAGTGATTGCTAATATTCCTTACTATATTACTGGAAAAATTCTTCGATTATTTTTGGAAAATTCTTTTCAACCTCAAATTTTGGTTTTGATGGTGCAAAAAGAGGTGGCTGAAAGGATTTGTGCTAAACCTGGAAAATTGGGAATTTTGTCTTTGTCGGTTCAATATTTTGGCGAGCCAGAAATCGTCACAATTGTTCCTCGAGAAAAATTTGAGCCAGCTCCCGATGTTGATTCAGCGGTAATCAAGATTGTTATAAAAAAAGAGGGGCGACTTGAATTAGAAGCAGAAAAAAAATTTTTCAGACTGATTAAGGTTGGTTTTTCCAGCCCTAGGAAAACTTTAGTCAACAATTTGTCAGTTGGATTGGACTTGAAAAAAAAAGTCGTGGAGAAAATTCTAATAAAAATTGGATTCAAAGGAACTACGAGAGCGCAGGAATTGGGGGTGGAAGATTGGATAAAAATGATAGAATATTTTTAAATTATTCTAAAGTTCAAATTATTCCAAATTATTCCAAATCAATTTTAAAAACTAAAATCCGAATAGTCGTCCAGAGGTCGGTTTTTGATAATTTGACCTTAAAATTTGATTTGAGTAATTTAGAGTAATTTGGATTTTGACATTTTGCAAACAGAGTTTAAATAAAAAGGCGTGTCTATAAGACACGCTTTTTTAATAAGAAATAATTTTATTTAGTGCTTTCTTCTTCAATGCTTTTAGCATTAGTTCTTTTGAATGTGACTGAAAATTGAGGTTCGTAAACAGAATCGTGATTATCTTTTAGTTCAATCGATTTTCCATCCATTAAATTGCTCATGGCAATGTCAGAGAGCATTTGTTTTAATTCTTTTTGTTGATCTTTGGCCATTTCAAGGTCTTGAAATCTTTGTCCCATTTCCGCTTGAACCATTCCTTGTATGGTTTTTCTTTTTTCGGTTAATTCTTTAATTTTGTCTTGAATTTCCTCAAATTCATTGGCATTAAGCAAAGCGTCTTTATATTCAGTTTGAATTTCTTTTTGAGTTTTTTTGACTTCTTCTAGCTCATTGAAAATCTCTTGGATGTCTCGCATGATTTATTTTTTATTTATTATTTGCAATTTATTTTAATTTTTTTCGTATTAATAATTAACACGAATAAATTGAAAACCAATTCAATCGGTTTATTTTTTAAACGACATTATTTATTATAAAGTAAAAAATTATTATTGAAAATAGATTTGTTGAATTAAAAGATTTGTGATAAGCTTGAGGGTGTTAAATGATTATTCTAACTTAATTTTTACAAAGAAAAGAGCGATGAAAAAGAAAATATTTTTTGGGATTACTTTGATTTTAATTGTTGGCATTGCTAGTGCTTTTTATTTTTTTAAGGATGTGAAGAAGACTCAAATTTTAATTAATTCAATTACAGCGATTGATAAGATCACTCAATTTCTTCCAATCGAACAAAACACCAAAGACGAAATTCAAGCTATCGACAAATTTGTGCAAGCTTTTACCGTTAAGGACGGAATTGAAAGAAGATATTTGGTTTTGTTGCAAAATAATATGGAATTGCGACCAGCTGGTGGTTTTTTGGGACAGTATGCTGTTTTGAAACTTAAGGATGGCGAAGTGACCACTCTATTTATTGAAGATGCGAATTTATTAGATCAAAGAATTAAGGCTGATGTAAGAGCTCCTTATCCATTTGAAAAAATGATGGAAGTTAAGAAATGGAAATTCAGAGATTCAAATTTTTTCCCTGATTTTCCAACAACGGTTGAAAAGGTTAAATATTTTTATCGTTTAAGTGGAGGGAACGATGATTTTGATGGGGTGATGGCAGTTAACGCTACGGTTTTGAATGATTTCTTGAAGATTACTGGACCAATTGATTTGGGAGCGTATGGAGTCTTTACTGGTGAAAACGCGGTTTTAAAATTAGAAGAGCAAGTGGAAAAGAAATATCTTTTGAACGAAGATTTAGATACTCAAAACAGAAAAGCAGTAATGAAAGTTCTAGCGCCAGCGATTGCTGATCGATTAATGATTCCGTCAAATATTAAGAAAACTGCTGACTTGGCTCTGGATGAGCTAAGAAACAAGGAGGTGCAATTTTATTTTGAGGATTCGGAACTGCAAACTTTGGCTAAGAGTGTTGGCTGGGCAGGAGTAATTGACCAAAATTGGGATGGAGATTATTTAATGATGGTGGATGCTAATCTGGGTGCTTTTAAATCCGATTATTATATGGATCGAGAAATGATTTATAGTGTTGATTTAACTTTGGAAAAACCAACTGCGACGCTAGAAATTAATTATACTCATAATGCTACTTATGGAGATTGGCGAACGACTGATTATCATTCTTATTTGAGAGTTTATACACCTTTGGGAACTGATCTATTATCGAGAGCTTGGGTGGGTTATCCTAATATTCAAGAGGAAAGTGGCAAAAATTACTTTGGGTTTGTTTGCCACACGGTGATGAATAGTACAACTCCAGCTAAGATTGTTTATACTTTGCCTGATAATCTTAAGGATAATTATAAACTCTTGATTCAGAAACAATCTGGGGTTGGTGATGTGCCAGTGACGATCAATGTCAAAACCGCTGAAGGAGACTATAGCCAAAAGAGTATTCTAAAAAATCATTTGAAATTTGAATTAACTAAAGCGGAAAAGAAATAAATTAGAATAAAATTTTTTAAATTAAGAAAAAGCAGGAGGGCTTTTGGAATTTTTTCCGATGCCCTTTTATATTATAATTAAATTATTAGAATGGAACTTAAAGAATTTTTAAATTTAGTCAAAAAATATCGAATTACTTTTGGCTTGATTGTTTTGGGAGTATTTTTTTTAGGATTGATTATTTATAATCAACAAAGAAAAATTTATCTAGGATCAATCGCAATTAATATTTCTCGTGAAGACAAGACGATTATTAATGATTGTCAGTACGATCAATTTTATCGATTGGAGGCGGATGAGAAATTTGGTAAAAATGTTGTTAACTGGGTAAGCGATCCAGGTTTAATGGAAAGGAATAGAAAAGATTTTGGAAAAGTTCGTAAAGGAGATTGGAGCGATCTTTCAAAAATAAAAGCCACTCAATTGTCTTCTAATTATATTAAAGTTGAGTTTCAATCTAAATCTTCTCAGTCAGCAACTATTTTTGGAAAGGTTCTTGAGAATAATCTAATTCAACAAACTCAGCAATTAAAATCAAATCAAGGAGACAAAGGCTGGTTCAAATTGGTGATTGATGATGTTCGGGTTGAAAAAAACAACATCAGTATTTATTTAATTTTATTGATCTCGATTTGTTTAGGATTTTCATTAGGAATATTCGGAGTGCTTTTACGATATTATTTTGAGGAAGTACCAAAAAAATAGTTGAAAATATTTTTAAATAATTCAGCCGATGAAAGTAGGAATTGACGGAAGGTGTTTGCAGAATAGTCGAAATACAGGAGTGGAAGAATACGCTCAAGGTTTAATTTTTCGTCTAGTCGAAGAAAATGATAAAGATCAGTTTATCATTTTTTTGAACGCTTTTGGAAGAATTAGAGAAGATTTTGCTTGGCTCGAACAATATAAGAATGTTCAAATAAAAAGATTTGGAATTCCTAATAAACTATTAAATTTTTGTTTTTTGTTTTTGAATTGGCCCAAGATTGACAATCTTTTGGGTGGGTTAGATTATTTTATTTCGCCTAATTTTCATTTTTTGGCATTAACTAAAAAATGTCGGCGAATTTTAACTGTTCACGATTTGTCTTTTGAAAGGATGCCGGAAACTTTTTCTTGGAAAAGAAGGTTGTGGCATTTTTTTATTAATCCAAGAAAAAATACGAAGGAAGCTTATCGAATTTGGGCAGTATCGAATTCAACTGCTCAAGATTTAATTAATTTATATCAAATTAAATCAAGTAAAATCGTTGTTAATTATCCTTTTTTTAATTTCAAAAACTTTAATCAAGTCAGTTGTCGCAATCAAGAAATTATTGATAAATATCGGTTGCCCAGTAAATTTATTTTATTTTTAGGCACGATTGAGCCGAGAAAAAATATTAAAGGTTTAATTAAAGGTTTTGAGAGTTTCAAGCGGCGTAACGATTGGGTTCGGGATTACAAATTAGTAATAGCTGGTGAGAAAGGTTGGCTATGGGAGTCGATTATTGAAAGAGCTGAGAACAGTTTGTTGGCGGAGGATATAATTTTTACCAGTTTCGTGGAAGAAAAAGATAAACCGATGTTTTATTCTTTGGCGAAGGTTTTTGTCTATCCTTCTTTCTATGAAGGTTTTGGTTTTCCACCGTTAGAAGCGATGGCTGCAGGGGTTCCGACCATTGCTTCAAACTGTTCTTCAATACCGGAAGTTTTGGGTGACGGGGCAATTTTGATTAATCCTTATCAATCTTTCGAAATTTGTTTAGCGTTAGAGCTTTTGTTAAAAAACGAAAAAATTTATCGAATATATTCCAAAAAAGGTCAAGCACAAGCGCAACGAATTGCGGAGAAGAAAAGAAATTTTTTTATTTAAAGAATCTGTTTTTAATTTGGTCTTTTTTTGTTAAAATATAATCAATATCATTTAAACAAAAATATGCGAATTGGAATTGACGCTAGATTTTTTGGACCGAAAGAAAAAGGTTTGGGAGTTTATGTTCAAAAATTAGTTGAAGGTTTGGAACGCAATAATAATGAAACTGATCATCATTTTTTTATTTTTCTTAAAAAAGACCGGTTCGATGATTTCAAGCCTCAGAAGAAAAATTTTCATAAAGTAGTAGCTGATTTTCAGTGGTATGGTTGGAAAGAGCAGTTAATTTATCCTTTTTTCTTGAATAAATATAAATTAGATTTAATGCATTTTGGTCATTTTAATGTGCCAGTTTTGTATTTCAGAAAAACTATCGTCACAATTCATGATTTAATTTTATTCCATTTTCCAACTTTCAAAAATTCAACTCTAAATAAAGCTTTTTATTTAATCAAACTTTTGGCTTACCGAATGGTAATCAACTTGGCAGTTCGCAAGGCGGTTTTGATAATTGCTATCTCTGAGTTTACCAAAAAAGATTTGATTAAAACCTTGAAAGTTTCAGAAGAAAAGATAAAAGTGGTTTATCAAGGTTGCAATTTTGTATCTCAAAAAACCAATCAAAACGCTAAGACTATTTTGAAAAAGTATGGTATAATAAAACCGTATCTATTGTGTGTCGGTAACGCCTATCCTCATAAGAATTTAGAACGGTTGTCGGAAGTTTTCTCGATTTTTAATAAACAAAATTCTAAGGTTAGCTTAGTGTTGGCTGGAGGACGAGATTTTTTTTATCAAAGATTGGAAAAGAAAATAGCAAAAGAAGAAATAAAAAATATTATTATCCCGGGTTTTATTGAACAGGTTGATTTTGAATTAATTTTCAGAGAATCAGAAATGTTTATTTATCCATCGTTATATGAAGGTTTTGGATTTCCACCATTAGAGGCTTTGGCTTATGGGAAAAAAGTCTCTTGTTCTAATAAAACTTCAATGCCAGAAATTTTAGGTGAATCGGTGGAGTATTTTAGTCCAGAAGATCCAAAATCGATATTGGACTGTTTGAATAAAGTTTTTAAGACTCGAAATAAGAGAAAAAATGAAAAACAAATGAAAAAAATAACGGAAATAATTAAAAAATTTGATTGGGATAAAACGGCCCAAGAAACATTAAATATTTATAACAGTGTTTCAAAATAAAAAAAACAAACAAAAACCATTAATGTCTGATATCAAGCCGAATGGATTTTCGGGGGGTTTTAGTTTTGGCAAAAATAATGAAAAATTAAAAAAAGATAGTCAAGCAGAGCACGAAAGTTTTTTAATAGAGGCATTAAGGGAAGACGAGGACTTGGAGTTATTAAAAATAGAGGAGCAAAAAATAGCACAAAAAAACAGAGAATTGGAAATTAAAAAAGAAGCCTGTTCTTTTAACAGTATTAATTTTAATCGTAGTTTTATCAAGGAAGAAATTCCAGTTAAAATTGTTTCGGAAAAATTTAGCAGAGAATATCTGGAAAAAAAACAGCGAGAAAAAATTGAAGCTCAAAAATTATTTCAATTAGAGAAAGAAGAAGTAGAGAAAAAGGCTTTAGCGGAAGAGTTGAAACGACAGAAACAGCTTGAAACGGAGAAATTTTTACAATTACAGAAAAAAGCGTTTGAGCGAATTATTGAAGAGCGAAAATGTAAAGAGCTTGAATTGAAAAAAAATGTTCAAGAAAAGAGTTTGCAAGAGCAATTGAAGCAAGAGTCAATTTTGCAATTAGAACAAATAGAAAATAAGAAAAGAATTCAGATTCAAAAACAAAGAGAAATTGAATTAAAATATCGATTAGAAGAAGAAGCAAGAAGAGAAAAGTTTTTAATTAAAGATAAAAAAAGGGGGATAGTAATTAAGGAGAGATTAAAAAGAAAGATAAGCAGAGAACGAAAAATAAATCAAATTAAGCAAAATCTTTTGGCTAAACCGACCAATTTGAGTGGAAGATTTGGCTTTTTGAAGCCGGCTTTGGCTTTTTCTGGGAGTTGTTTGGCCATTTTTATGGTGATGTTTTCTTTGCGATTTTTTTTCTATGGAATACAAATAAAAGATCAGGTGGTTGTTAAAGGGGCTAGCGTAGTGGCTGACTTGGAAAAAGCTAAAAGTAGTTTTCAGGATAAAAATTTTTCTCAAATAGTTTCTAATTTTCAAAAAATTCAAAAAGAAGTCGGATCTATTAATGAAGATTTGGAACAAATGGAAGGAGGATTGCCGGAAATAATTAGTAAATTGCCATTTGTCGATCGTTACGGAAGCGCTAAGAAGGTCTTGGAAGCTGGAAACGAAATTGCCCAAGCGATGGTTTTGATCAGTCAATCAGCGGAAGAATTTTCTGAAATTGAAAAGCCATTGAATTTTGAAAAAAATCAAGACTTTTCTTTGGGAGTTTTCTTTTTGAGCTTGGAGAAAAAATTGATTTCAGCGGAAAATCATTTTAAATTGGCTCAAAAAAGCTTAGAAGCGGTTGACATAGCTGATTTGCCAAAAGAATATCAAATGAGGGTGGCGACTTTGAAGGAAAATTTTCCCAAAGGTTTGAGTTTATTGACTGAATTTAATCAGAAGCAAGTTATTTTTCGAGATTTGTTGGGATATGGTGGTCCTCGGAAATATTTATTTTTATTTCAAAATAATCATGAACTTCGAGCAACGGGAGGTTTTATCGGAAGTTATGGGGTTCTGGATGTTCACAATGGAAATGTCAAAAATCTTTTTATAGATGGTATTTTTAATCCAGACGGACAGTTATCGGCTCGAGTGGTGCCTCCTCGTCCAATCCAAAAAATTTCAACTAATTGGTCGACCCATGACGCTAATTGGTTCCCTGATTTTCCAACTTCAGCCGAAAAAATAGCTTGGTTTTACGAAAAAACCGGTGGGCCAACTGTTGACGGAATTATTACTCTCACTCCTACAGTAATGGAAAAATTATTGACAATTACCGGGCCAATTGAAATGATTGAATATGGCGTCACGGTTGATTCGAAAAATTTTGTTGAAGCTACTCAATTTGAAGTAGAAGAAGACTATGATAAAACAGAAAATCGGCCTAAAAAATTTATTGCTGATTTGACTCCTAAGATTTTAGAGCAAGTTTTTTCGAAAGAGGGTTTGAATAATTTCCCAAAAACTTTGCAAATTCTATCGGAAGCTTTAGCAGAAAAACATATTTTGCTTTATTCAGAAAATTCAGAAATTCAGTCTTTGATTTCTGATTTGGGTTGGTCGGGGGAAATTTTAGACACTTCTAAAGATTATTTAATGGTGATTAATTCTAATATTAATGGTTATAAAACAGATGGAGTAATTGATCAAGAAATTAATCATCAAATTGAAATAGAGGAAGATGGTTCGGTGGTTGATACGGTGGTGATTGAAAGAACCCATAATGGGGGTAGTTCTTCTTACGAATGGTGGAACAAAGTTAACGCGAATTATATGAGAGTTTATGTGCCTGAGGGAAGTGAGTTTCTTTCGGCAGAAGGTTCTACGCGAGAAACAGTTGATGCGCCGGTGAATTATGATAAGTTGGGTTTTGACCGGGACGAGCAGGTGGTTGCATTAGAAAAATCAATTAGAATTGACAAAGAAAGCGGCACAGAAATTTGGGAAGAACAGGGGAAAACAGTTTTTGCTAATTGGGTATATGTTTCGCCTCAAGAGAAGGTCCGAGTTTCTTATCGGTATAAACTACCTTTTAAACTTGATTTAAATTTAGAACGAGGTAAAATGGATACTTACTCGGTTTTATATCAAAAACAGTCTGGAATGAATACTTCGGTTTTGAAAACAAAATTGAAAATAGCTGATGAACAAGAGGTTTTTTGGCAATATCCAGATGAATTACAAGCGAAAAATGGTTTATTGGAATATAATTCTAATTTAGAACGAGATCGATTTTTAGGGGTGGTCTTGAAATAAGTTCTGAATTTTGGTTTAAATTTTGAAAATAATTTTATTAAAAATAATCTAGCTATTTATATGACTGAATTGATTTTATCTCCGATTAAAGAGATGGAGATTAGAACTTCTAGGGTTTATGGAGCAGTTTCATTGGCTCAAGGAGTAGCGGATTTTGATACTCCAGAGTGCATCAAACGTTGTGCTATTGAACATATTCAAGCGGGAGATGCTTCGAAATATTCACTATCACCAGGAATTATGGAGTTGCGAGAGGCGATTGAAGTGGATTTAGCTAAACGAGGAATTCATTATGATTTTGAAAATGAAATAATTATTACTGCTGGAGCGATAGAAGCTGTGACAGCGACTTTATTAACAATAGTTGAGGATGGAGATGAAGTTTTGATTCCAGACCCAACTTATACTTCTTACCAAGAAGCGATTAAAAATGCCAAAGGAATTCCTAAATTTATTCCGTTATGTGAAGACAAAAAATGGTCTTTCGATGAAAATAAGCTGGAAAAATTAGTGACTAAAAAAACCAAGGCGATTTTGTTTTGCAATCCCAATAATCCAACGGGAACAATTTATTCCAAAGATCAGTTAATAAAAATTTTAGAAATTGCCGAGAAACATAATATCTATATTTTAGTAGACGAGGTTTATCGGGATTTTATTTATAATAATCAAGATTTTTATTCGATTGGTCGTTTCTATAAATTTAGAAAGAGAATAATTTATATTTTTTCTTTTTCTAAATCTTATTCGATGACTGGTTGGCGAGTAGGTTTTTTGGCGACGGATAAAACTTTGGCGGAAAGAATATTGGCTCGGCATGATGTTTTAATAACCTGTGCTCCGGTGGTTTCGCAATGGGGAGCTTTGGCAGCGATCGAGATGGCCAGTGAAGACCGACAGTATTTTAAAGAAAAATTTAAGGACAGACGGGATTTGATTTGTAGCCACTTAGATGGGATGAAAAAATGGTTTAGTTATAAAAAACCATCTTCTTCTTATTTCATTTTTCCTAAATTTTCTAAAAAATTGATCAAAGTTTTAGAAGAAAAATCGGAAAATAAAAAATATGATTTGAAAGATTATCAAAAAAAATCATTATCTTGGAAATTGTCTTTGGAACTGTTATATGAAGCTAAGGTAGCAGTTGTGCCTGGACAAGCTTTTGGAGAAGTTGGTGAAAATCATGTGAGAATGTGTTTTGGGCGTTCCGAAGATGATATTTTGAGAGTAATGGTTAGAATAAAAGAACATCTTGATAAAAAATATGGAGATTCAAAGGACTTGGGAAGAACGAAGACAATTTAATATTTATTTTTAAAATAAATTTAAGCTAAAATATTTATGAAAAAAATATTTAAATTCATAGTTGAACGGTACTTAAAATTTTTGACTAAAATCATAATTCATCGACATAATCCCTTGGTAGTAGCAGTGGCTGGGTCAACTAATAAAACTTTTATTAAAGATCAGATTTTAGCAGAACTTAAAAATGAAAAAGGTGTTCGAGGAAATCCTAGAAGTTTTAATACTGAGATCGGCTTGCCTCTAGCAGTTCTGTTTTTGCCTTCTGGTTTTTGCTCTCTTTTCAAATGGGTTGATGTTCTATTGGCTGGTACCTACATTTCATTTTTTCAAAGAAATTTTCCTCGAATTTTAATTTTAGAAATGGGAATTCAAAAAAAGGGTGATATGAAATATTTACTTTCAATAGTTAGTCCATTGTTGGTAGTGATTTCAGATCTTAGTCGGAATTTTTCAGATAATAAAAGTTTAATGGATGATGAAATGGCTCATTTGGTTTTTTCTGTTCCGAAAAAAGGCAAAGTAATTTTGAATATTGATCATGATCGAGTCAAAGCTCTCGAAAAATATTCTAAGGCTCCAGTTATTTTTTATGGTAAAAACAAAGAATCAGCGGGAAAGATTAAGAATATCGAGGAAAATTCTGATGGACAAACTTTTGATTTAGAACTAGATGGTAAAAAAGATCATATTAAAACAGAATTGTTTGGTTTGCATAATATCCATTCTTTGGTGGCCGCTAAAGTAGTATCAGCGGAAATCAAAAAAATTATGAGGAGTAAAAAATAGAAATGTTTAAAAGAAAAAAAAAGAAAAAAAAATCTTGGGGTATTTTCTTAAAAAGGTTATTTTTAGCTTTCTTGTTCTTTATTTTTTTGGGTTCTAGTATTTGGGTTTTGTTTTGTTCTTCTTATACTGAGTTGCAAAATTTAGAAATTATTACCGAAAAATTGGAAAAAAGAATAGTTGAAGATATTTCAAATGAATATAGAGCAGAATTTTGGTTTCGGTATGGTTCTAAAAATAATTTTTTTCTGTTTCCTCGAAAGATTTTTGCCGAGACATTAAAAGAACGATTTAAAATAATTAGAGAAGTGATTTTTGAAAATAAATTTCCTAATGTTATTGTCGTTAAAATTGAAGAACGAGAGGGGCTAATAATCTGGTGTAGTAGTGAAAAATGTTTTTTAATGGATGAAACTGGTTTGCTTTTTTATCAACTTCAAGCAGGAGAACGAGAAAAACGATTTAAAAATTATCCAGTTTTAATTGATAAAAGTAATTTGGAGGTTAAAAACAATCAGGTAATAGAGGATGGTCAGTTAGTTTCATCTTTATTTGAAATTAAAAAATTGCTAAAAGAAAAAATTGGGTTAGATGTAGAACGAAGGATCGAAACCTCATCTTTGATTTCTAAGGAAATTCGTTTTGAAACTTTAAATGGTTGGCAAGTTTATTTTAATATTGAGAACGATATTGATAGTCAAGTAGAGCTTCTAAAAGAAATCTTAAAATCTAGTTTGAGCAATAAAGAGAAGGAAAAATTGAATTATATTGATTTGCGGATCGAAGGCAAAGCTATTTACAATACTGATGTTGAAATTGAAGTTGATAATAACAACGATGAAAATTAGTTAAAGTAAATAATTTTAAAATTTAGACTATACATTTTGTTGATTTGAAATTATAATTAAATTAATATTAGTTGATTGTTGTTGAATATTTTCCTTTGATAATTATAGTCGTGGAATTTTAATAAAAAAACAAAAAATGAAAAAAACAATATTGGGATTGCTTTTAGCTGTTATTGTTTTAACTGGATTAATTTTAAGGTTGGGTCCAGTTTTAGAACAACGAGATTTTTGGTATGACGAGGCTTTTACTGGAATTTTAATCAAACAACCTTGGGGCGAAATGAATCAAATGATTTTTGATGATGTTCATCCGCCTTTGTATTATTGGTTACTTAAACCTTGGGCTTCTGTTTTTGATTATTCTTCTTTCGGAATTCGATTTTTTTCAACTTTGATGGGAATTTTGACCATTTTTTCAGTTTATTGGATCGGAAAAAGAATGTTTAACGAAAAAAGTGGGCTTTTGGCGGCTTCGATAACCGCTGTTTCGCCTTTTGCTGTCCAATATTCTCAAGAAGCTCGAATGTATTCTTTATTTGGTTTGTTGATGATTTGGGCGACTTGGTTTTTCTATCGAGCTTTGAAATATAATGAACGGCGAGATTGGATTTGGTGGGGTATTTTTGGTGGATTAGCTTTTTATACTCATTATTTATCCTTGTTCTTTTTTATTGTTTTCTTTTGGACGGCGGTTTTTTATGAATATAATTTTCATAAAAAGTCTTTTTATAAAGCGATTTTGTTGCCCAAGAATTTTTGGATAGGGACGGGGACTATCGCAGTTTTTTTTGCTAGTTGGTTGCCCTATTTTATCTCTCATATTTCTGGCGGAAATTTGGGTTGGATTGGAGTCTCTTATTTAAGCGATATCCCGAAAACTTTGCAAATATTTTTGTTTGGTCATCCGTTGGGTACGGGCGGAGTTCCGACTGCCAATGAATTCAAATATTTTTTTGATGCAAGTTCGGCTGGACTTTTGATTTTAATAATTACAATAATTTTGTTAGTAATTGCTTGGAAGAAGAAAATAAAAAGAGAAGAATTCTTTGTCCTGAGTGCACTCTCTTTTGGAACTTTAGTTTTTTTGATTGTTTTATCTCATTTTAATTTAAAGCTTTATGTTTCTCGTTATTTTATGCCAGCAGCCATAATGATTTATTTGCTTCTAGCTGGAATAACAGTGACGATGTTTAAAAAAGCTTGGGCGTGGCTTGTGGTTTTTATCGTTTTTATTTTTTTAATAATAATCTTAAAGCCAATTGCTTATAATTCTCAGTGGTATCAAGTTAGTCAGCTAATAAAAAATAATTCTATTGAAAATGATTATGTTATTACAACCAGTCCTTTCGATTACACTACAATGCGTTATTATCTTGGTTTAGGAAAATTAAAATATCATCACAAAGCTAACCCCACCGAAGATTTTTCTGGTTGGGTGGTGGTTGGTAACGAAAATCGCTTGCAAACTATTGCGGAAATTCAAGCTTTGAAAAACTATATTATCATCGATCAAACTTGTGATTGGGCTGGTTTAAATCTAATCGAAGTAGCCAGTCTTAAAGACTTAAAAATTTGTCGAGAAAAATAAAGTTAGCTATTAAGATAAATAGAAGTTAAAAGTTAAGAAGATTTTCTTCGAGAGGAAATTTTATATTTTTTAATTTTTCCGATTGACATAGTAGACAGTTTTGTCTTTTTAAAGCTGAAGGTTCTCTTGACAATAACTTTTTATCTGCTATAGTAATTTGGCCCTGTAAATGAGTTACAGGGTCTATTTTTTAGTTAATTTTTATAGAGAGAGGAAGTAAAAATGAAAAAAAGTTTAGTAGTTCTTTTTACGATCGTAATGTTAGTATTGGTTTCGAATGCAACGGCTTCACCTTGGTCGCAGACGTTTAAGGAAGTTGGAGTAGGTAATTTTGATCAGTTGGATATTTTCATGGAGCCTGGATTGGTATTCTTTAGTGGTTCTAGCGGGTATACAACCTCAGGTTGGGCCACTGACGTTGATACCGTTGACTACATTTCAGCCTCTGGTCCAGAAACTGCAAACATGAATTTTCAGCTTGGTTTTACTGATGATTCTTTATTTACATTAGATTTCTTTGCTTTTTTAGATGGTGTTATTGTTGATGCAGCGACGTTAGAACATATTGGTAATAAGCAATGGAATATTGAGAATGTAAGACCTTTACTCTCAACTGCGACTAATCTTTATCAGGCTGATCTGAAAAGGGTTGGACATTCTCCAGTGCCAGAGCCAGCTACATTGCTTTTGTTTGGAGCCGGACTATTGGGGGTAGCCTCACTAGGAAGGAAAAAAACTTTTCTAAAAAAATAATTCTGCTTGATAATATTTGAGTAGAGTAGATCCTTCAGTTTTTTAAAAACTGAAGGATTTTTTTAATATTTTAATTTGGATTTTTTTTAGATAAAATATATCTTTAATTCAAAAAAGTAATTTAAATTAAAGCCTTAAAAGAAGATATCATCATCGATCAAACTTGTGATTGGGCTGGTTTAAATCTAATCGAAGTAGCCAGTCTTTGCCGATTGGAAGATAAATCAAAAGTGCCACTTCGGACAAGAAGAAAGGAAATAACTCAGCTTGAAGAACAAAGAATTGTAAAATTAAGAAAAAACATATTTGTTGGGGTAAAATGAAAATCGTCAAAATTTACAAAATATTTATCTGAAAGAAACATCTTCCTGGAAGGTTCAATACACCATCAATGCTTTGCTGAATTATTTGATTAAGCGATTTGATTAAATTTTCTGAAAGAGTATTTTTTTTATTAAATTCAGTTAGGTCATATAAATATTCCAAGGCTTCTTGATGGTTTTTTGCCTCAAGATGATCTTTGAGAGATTTTCCTTTTATGGTTAGTCCTTCATTTATTACTAAATAGGTTTCTTCTAGGGTTAGACTATTGCCTTCGATGGCATTGGAATTGTAAGTCATCTCTATTTCAAATTGTTCTTTAAGTTTTTTAACAGCAGAAACTGGAAGCGGACGGAATGAGTTAAGTTTTTTTAGCTTCCCATCGATCCTTATTTGAAGTTTTTTGTTTAGATATTGCATAAATTTCTTAATATGGTTTAGATTATTCTTTGCATTATACCATATTAAGAAAAATCGTTAATATAAATTCAAAATTTGATTTAGAGTATTAAAAAAATCACTGTCTAAATAAAGAAAGTGATTTTTTCGTTTGCTCCCCCCCTGGTGGATGTGCTTGGGAACTTTAGTTATGGGAATTCTTAATAAATCTTGATTATAATAATGTTGTTTGATATTCAATGTATCTTTTCTATGCTTAAGCATGAGTTTTTTGAGTCGAGTTGAGAGCAGAATGATAGTGTTGCATTACTTGACAAAAATTTGCACTCCGGTATACTAAAATAACTTACCGATCGGTAAGTAGACTAAAAAATTAAACTAAAAGGTCATAAATAAAATTAAAAAAATAGATAAAGACATTTTTTTGGGCACAAGAAAACACATTATTGATGTAGCTCGTAATCTTTTTTCTGAATACAGCTATTTAGGTGTTTCTATGAGTGATATTGCTAAAAAACTTAATATCACTAAGGCCGCTCTTTATTATCATTTTACCGGCAAAGTGGAACTTTACACAGAAGTACTTAATGAAGCATTCGGGGATTTGAGCTTGTCTGTTTCCGAAGTTTTTAATGAGAAAACGGTTGATAAAAGATTACACAAACTCATCAAAAATTATTTGGATTTTGGCTTGAAAGAAAAAAATCTCGTTAAATCTGTGATGTTAAAATTATCGCCAACCAATACTCAAATAAGAAAGCACATCGTACAATTAAAAAAACAACGGGTTGATCTAATCTATCCAGTAATCGAAGAAATGTTTGCTGATAATAGAGTGAAAAAAATAGTCAACAAAGAGTTATTGGTTTCTCTATTGATTGGGACGATGGACGGATTAATTTTGGAATATTCGTTTTTAAACAAGAAAATTAGGTCTGATAAGGTTGCTGATCAGATTGTTGAGGTTCTATTATAAAGCTTATTAAATATTTTAATTATGAAAAACTTAATTACAGATAGCCGAAAAAAATTATCAGGTGTTATTTTAGTAATCGTGTTAGTAGCTATGGGTAGCTTTGCCTTGTTCAAAACATTTAGCGACGTAACGGATGACTCAAAGTCTGTTTCTAGTAGAGATTTAACAACTGTTCAAACGAAAAAAGTATTGTCAGAAACTGTGAATCAATATATTTCTACTTCTTCGGTGACCAAACCATCAAGCGAAGCCAAAATTAATTCTAAAATGACAGGTAATGTTGCTAATATTTATTTTAAAGAAGGGACGTGGGTTGATGCCGGACAAGTTATTATTCAGCTGGAAAGAGATCGAACTTTATTAGTGGCTTATGACAATGCTAAGGTTACTTTAGATAGTACTATCGCTGCTATGAAAAAAGAAAAAAAAGCAGCTAAAGTTGCAGTAGAAATAGCCGATGGTGACGAGGAAGATCAGGCTGAAGCGAATTATTCTAGCGTTAAGAAAAGTGCAGAATTGAAAATTGCAATTGCTCAGGGACAGTTGGATTCTGCTCAAGCAAAATTGAGCAATACCACAATTGTGGCACCTATTTCAGGTGTGATTGATCAGATATATGCTAAGGTAGGAGAAATGGTTACAACAAGTAGTCCGGTGGCGAACATTGTTAATACTGAAAGCATAGAAATTGAATTAGCGTTAACTGAATTTGACATTAATAAAGTGTCCGTTGGGCAGAAGGCAGAAATTAATTTAGCAGCTTATCCAAATGAAAAATTCATTGGAACGGTTCATTATGTTAGTTCAGTGGCCGATTCGGGGAACAAAAAATTTCCAGTTAAAATTCAATTAGATAATGCAGACGGAAAAATAAAAGCTGGAATAGTAGCTCAAATAGATATAGTTATTTCCAAGCAAGACAATGTCATAATAATCCCCCAGACAGCAGTTTTTATGGAAGGTGACACAGAAAAAGTATATTTAGTTGGTAGTGATTCGAGAAATAAGATAGTCACAATTAAAACTGAGTCTTTTGGAGATAAATTAAAAGTGGTTGAGGGATTAGTAGGAAATGAGGAGGTGGTGATAAGAGGAACTTATGAGCTAGAAGAGGGAGAAAAAGTAATAGTAAAAAATCAATAAATTTATGAGTTTACCAAAGTTTTCAGTCGATAGACCAGTGACTATAACAATGATGGTTTTAATCATTGTTGTTTTTGGTTTTGTCTCTCTGAGTCGTTTGGGAGTGGATATGCTTCCAGATATTGAGTTCCCTGTGGTATCAATTGTTACTTCATATAATGGAGTAGCACCTAAAGACATTGAAGATATTATTACTAAGCCGATTGAAGATGCTGTTGCCACAGTTAAAGATGCAAAAACAATTAAATCTATTTCGCAAGAAAGTGCGTCAATTGTAATGATTGAATTTAATAGTGGCACTAAAATAGATTTTGCCGCTCAAGATGTTAGGGACAAGATTGGTTTAATAGAAGATTATTTACCACAAGACGCCAATAAACCATTAGTTATAAAAATGGATGTTGGGGCTATGCCAGTTCTTGGTTACGGTGTTACATGCGATAGTCTTAATACCTTAGAGCTAAAAAAAGTTTTAGAAGATAACATTAAAGACAAGATAGAAAGACTCGATGGAGTCGCTACAATGGAAATACGTGGTGGACAAAAGCGTGAAATTTTAATTAAATTAAACAAGCAATTATTAGAGTCATATAACTTAACTCAATCTCAGATTGTGCAAATTTTACGCGGAGAAAATATTAATTTATCTGGTGGATTTATTGAGCAGGGATTACTTGAATTACCTATTCGTACTGTTGGAGAATTTAAAAATTTAGATGAAATAAAAAATACAGTATTAATTATTAGAAATGATACGCCGATTTATTTATATGATGTAGCCGATGTGATTGATACACACGAAGAGATAAGAGGACATAGTCGCACAAACAAAAAAGATAGTTTACTTCTAATGATTAGTAAGCAATCTGGCGCAAACACCACAGAGGTTGCGAAGTCAATAAAAAAAGAACTGCCAAAATTAAAAGAATTTTTACCTAAAGACGCTGAATTTTCTTTAGTAATGGATCAAAGCAGACAAATTGAAACATCCACAAAATCTGTAACTCAAAGTGGTTTAATTGGCGGACTGTTAGCAATTATTATTATATATATATTTTTAAGAAATTGGCGACCCACAGTAGCGATTGCTTTTGCTATTCCTCTTTCGTTGATTGCGACTTTTATCCCGCTCTATGTTGTTGGGTACACTTTAAATTTAATGACTTTAGGTGGTTTAGCATTGGGAATTGGAATGTTAGTGGATAACGCTGTTGTTGTAATTGAAAATATTTATAGACATTTAGAAAAAATTGGTAAAAGACGAAAGGCAGCAATCATTGGTTCTAATGAGATTGCATTAGCGATTACAACGGCCACTTTGACGACTATTGCGGTATTTTTACCAATGTCTCTTGGCACTGGAATTGCAGGACAATTATCCCGTGGGTTATCATTAACAATAATTTTCGCGTTGCTGGCTTCATTATTTGTAGCTCTTACACTTGTTCCGATGATAGCTTCAAAAATTTTTAAAAAACGAGAAGAAGTAAAAGATTATAGAAAAGCTTCAGGGGAGAATCGTTTTATTAAATTGCAAAATAGCTACAAGAAAATTCTTATTTGGTCTCTTAAAAATCGGCTTAAAACAATTTTAGTTACAATAAGCTTATTAATTATTACAATTGCGATGGTTCCTTTCATTGGTACAGAATTTATGCCAGAAAGCGATCAAAGCATTATGATTTTACAAATTGAAATGCCTGTAGGCACATCTTTAAAGCAAACTGATAATGCTACACGATTAACAGAGGAGATAATAGCAAAAAAAGTAGGTGAAAGTATTGTGAGTGCTACTAGTTTTGTTGGACAAAGTGATGATATGGCGGAAGGTGCTTCAATGGGGATGGGCGGAGGTATAAACGAAGCAATGATACTTATTAAACTTAAAGATAAAAAAGAAAGAAAAATGTCCGGTGCTCAAATTATTGAAATTATTAGACAAAATAAGCCATCAATAAATGGTTTAGAGCTTAACTCGATGGATATGGCTGGTGCTATGATGGGCGGAGCTAGTACTCCAATTGAAATTAAAATATTTGGTAAAGATTTAGAAGTTTTGCAAAAAGTTTCTGATAATATTGCCAATGAAATAAAGGGTATCGATGGAGTGCGAGATATTAATACAACCTTAAGCCAAGGAAAACCTGAATTGTTAATTGCGATTGACAGAGAAAGGGCTTCGCATTTGGGATTAACAGTAGGACAGATCGGGTCTTTAGTAAAAAGTTCAATGCAAGGATCAATAGCTACCCAATTTCGTCAAGGAGGTGAAGAAACTGATATAAGAGTTAGGTATAACAAAGCAGACAGAGATAGTATTGAAAAGATAGAAAATTTAACAATTAACTCTTCTTTTGGTGGTCAGATTTTGTTAAAGCAGGTGGCAAAAATTTCATATGACCAGGGACCAATTAAGATTAATCGAGAAAATCAATTAAGAGTAGCGTCAGTAACTTCTAATATATTAGATCGAGACGTTGGTAGTGTGGTGGGAGATATCAAGGATAAGCTAGAAAAATTTGACATGCCATCAGGATATTTTATTGAATATGGCGGTTCGTATAAGCAAATGCAAGATACCTTTGGCACTTTAGCCCTAGCTTTAGCGCTTGGTGTTTTGCTGGTTTATATGGTGATGGCTTCTCAATTTGAGTCATTAATTCATCCATTCATTGTGATGTTTGAATTGCCGTTGGCTTTTATTGGCGTTGGATTGGCATTATTTATAACAGGGCAATCATTATCTTTGCCATCTTTTATGGGTATAATTATGTTAGCCGGCATTGTGGTAAATAATGCGATTGTTTTAGTTGATTATGTTAATCAATTACGTAAAAAAGGAATGAGCGAATTTGATGCTTTAGTGGAAGGCGGAACTACGCGATTAAGACCAATTTTAATTACCTCTATTACCACTCTTTTAGGGATATTGCCAATGGCTTTGGCTAAACAGGAGGGTTCAGAAATGATGCGTCCGATGGCAATTGCCGTGATTGGTGGATTGCTGGTGTCAACCGTATTAACCCTAATAGTGATTCCTGTTGTGTATAGTTTAGTCGAAAGATTTTCGAGAAGAGTTTATGTGGAGTTTGGAAAAATAGGAAACAAAAAATGAACAAAAAAGTAAATTTGTTTGATTTCTAGCATATTTGTTGACAGAGAATAGATATTGAAAATTTATTACAATCTGTGAGACTACTGTGAATTAGAAAAAAGCTGGATGAAAATTTTTAAATAGTCAAAAAGTTAACCTAAACTACTAAAATGCCTTATTCGCCAGCTGGCGGATAAGGCATTTAAAAGCGTTTGCTCCGTTGGGTAGAGGGTGTTAGAACCTGTTTAGTTTAAAATTTAGAAAATTAATTTGGAACAATTTTAATATAACCTAATTTACATTGTTCTTTTGGAAGAATTGAGATAAAATTAAATTATAAAATAGAGTATGCTTTTTATTGATTAAAAGTTTATTGTTGTTAGGGTCAAAATAAAAATAAATTTAATGAAAACATTCAAAACAGAACAGAGCATCAGGACGTTAGTAGATGAACAACTTAAAAATTTAGATTGGAATCTTACCGCAGGGAAAGGTTGCAATGTTTTTCAGGAACAACCAAGGACGGTTGAAGAAAGAAAAAAATTAAAAGGGAAAAGGCCCGATTATGTCTTGTATGCAAAAAATTCAGCTAGGAAAGAACCTATTATAATAATAGAAACTAAAAAACCAGGCGCAAACTTAGATGAAGCAATCAAGCAAGGCGATGAATATGCTGAAGCCTTGGGAGCGCCAATTGTGTTTGCGACGGACGGTATTTATTATAAGACCTTACATGTAAAAAAGCACAAGCCTTTGTTTTTAAATGGAGAAGAAGTGGATGAACTATTTAGAGAATTGGAAGCGATAAAATTTCTCGAAGACAATGAAGTCGATACAATTTCCAAGGAGGTTATTTACGACAGAAAAAGGCTTATAAAAATATTTGAAGACTCTAACGATTTGCTAAGAGACGAAGGTTCTAGGGCGGGGATAGAAAGGTTTGGAGAATTTTCAAATATTCTGTTTTTGAAATTGATTGGAGAGTTAGAGGATTTAAAAGAGAAAAAAGGTGATACAACTATGCTAGATAAGCATCTGAGATGGAGCAGTTGGAAGAATAAAACAGGGCAAGATTTGCTTTTGCATATAAATAAAATAGTCTTACCAGAAATTGGAGAATCTTATAAGGATAAAGATATCTTTACGCCTCTAACAATCAAAAGTCCCAATACTTTAAAAAAAATAATTGACAAATTAGATCCTTTAAATCTTATTAATATTGACTCCGATATCAAAGGCGATTCTTTCGAATATTTTTTAAAGCAATCAACGGCGACAAAAAATGACTTAGGTGAGTATTTTACTCCTCGACATATCGTGAAAGTAATGGTTAAGCTTTTAAATCCACAAATTGGAGAAACAGTTTACGATCCTTTCTGCGGTACAGGTGGTACGCTTATTGAAAGTTTTAAGCACATTTCTCATAACATGGCAAGAACAGAGGTAAATTGGAATCAATTAAAAGAAAAGACACTTTTCGGAAATGAAATTACTACAACTGCAAGAATTACTAAAATGAATATGATATTGATTGGTGATGGACATAGCGGAATTCAACAGCAGAATAGTTTAAAAAATCCAGTTGATGATAAATACGATATTGTTATTACTAATATGCCATATTCTCAAAAAACTGAATATGGAGCTTATTATGATTTACCCAGCACTAATGGCGATAGTGTTTGTATTCAACATTGTATAAAAGCAATTGATAAAGCAAGTGAGAAGGGAAGAATGGCATTGGTGGTGCCAGAAGGCTTTCTGTTTCGCAAGGATTTACAGAAAACAAGAGAGTATTTGCTTGATAGATGCACTTTGAAAAGTGTCATCTCTCTTCCTCAGGGAGTTTTTCTTCCTTACACAGGAGTTAAAACAAACATTTTGTATTGCACTAATATAAAGAAAAAGAAAAAACAAGAAAAAGTTTGGTATTTCGATGTAAAAAATGATGGCTATAGTCTAGATAGTCATAGAAAAAAACTCGAAGGAAAAACTGACTTACAGCAATTCTTAGAATACAGAGATCCCAAAAATGAAGATGAGAAAGGAGCTTTGAAAGTTGGTTTTTCTCAGATTAAAATGGAAGACATAAGGGAAAATGATCTAGTGCTTGTCGGAAGTCGTTATAAAAAAATGTTTGATTATGGAAATGTCGAATGGGAAGTCTTAAAAATATCAGACATTGCAACTATTGGATCGGGAAATTCAGCACCGCAAGAACAAAAATTTTTTAAGGAAGGGGAATATCCATTTTTTAGGACTTCCGACGTTGCGATATCGCACACAACAACAAATCTTTTAAAATCAAGAGATAAACTTAATAAAAAAGGTATTAAGAATTTAAAATTGATACCAAGAGGGACGATTTTAATACCCAAGAGCGGAGCTTCTACTTTTTTAAATCACAGGGCAATTTTGGGTGTTGATGGGTTTGTATCAAGCCATTTGGCAACTATTCTAGTAGATAAAAGCAAGGTTTTGTCGAGATTTTTGTTTTACCTTTTGTGTCATGTAGATTCAAAAGATTTGACGGTAGATCAAAATTATCCATCACTTAATTTATCCGAAATTTCAAATTTAAGAGTCCCGATTCCTCCATTAGAAATACAAAAACAAATTGTAGAAGAACTGGATGGTTATCGAAAAGTTGTAGACGGAGCAAAAATGGTAATTGAAAATTATAAGCCAAATATTGAGATTAAAGAAGAATGGAAAAGAGTTAAATTAGGCGATAGAAAAAGATTTGAGATTCAATCTGGTGGTACACCAGATTCAAGGAACAAGGACTATTGGAGCGGAAATATTAATTGGATTACACTTGCTGATCTACCCAGTGCTGATTTTGTGACAGAGATATCAACGAGTAAAAGAAAGATTACAAAAAAAGGATTGAATGAATCTTCCGCAAAATTATTACCAAAAGGAACAATTGTCGTGTCTTCTCGTGCAACGATAGGAAGAATTGGCGTTGTTATGAATCAATTGGCTACAAATCAAGGTTTTAAAAATATAATAATAAAAGACAAAGAAAATATAAATAGTAATTTTGTAGCTTTTATCCTTACTAAACTTGTGGGTCATATGAATTGCATGGCTTCTGGGGGAACCTTTAAGGAAATTTCGAAGAAAAGTTTTGAACAGCTAGAGGTAATACTTCCTGATATAGATGTGCAAAACAACCTTACTGAAATAATTCAAAGTGAACAAACTCTCATTAACTCGAATAAAAAAATTATAAGAATTTTTGAAAGGAAAATTAAGAATAAATTAGACTCTGTTTGGGGTAAATAATATTTAGTTATCATGGAAGAGTATTTAGAATCAATCTCAAGTTATTTGCCGATACGATTTGTAGATTTAGAAGCGAATGAATTTGTTGAATACTTGAGTGAGGCATATAGAGAGAATTTTGAGAAAGGCAAATATCAATTTGCTTTTACGGCTTTTCACATGTTAAATATGATTTTTATTTATAAAACAAAGTGGTTTTTAAGGGAACAAGGAAATCAAAGCATTATCGAATCTCTGAATAATCAAACAGACAAAGTGTTTAGTAGTTTATTCGATTTGTCTCAAATAAGCGAAAAAACAAGTTTGGAAAAATTGCTTAGATCGCTTCGTTTTCACATAAATGATATAACTATTTGTAAAAATCATGTTCAAGTTAGAAATAATTGTTCTCATGCAAGCGGAAGAATCTACTATGAAACTGAAGAGAAAATTGAATACTTTATAAAAGAGGAAATTGAGTTTGTAAAAAAAATCCATGGAAAACTAAAACATGAGTTAACAAAATTTTTACAGATTTTTATAGAAGAAAACTGGGATAAAAGTTTTATTTCAGGAGATTTTAAAAATTTGTTTGAAGAAAATTATTTCTCCATAAAAGATTTAGAGGTTATTAGCGAAGTTGATTTGGATTTGTTCAAAGAAAAATCCAATAATGAGAAAAATATAAAACAAAAGATTATTTATCTTTTATTTGTATTTGAAATTCAAGATCAAATAAAAAGCGATGAGAATTTATTTTTGAAAAAATTACCAATTTTAATGATTGATTTACCAGAAAAAATAGAGATTGAAAAAGATGGAAACATAGAAGAAATGTATATAAGTGAAATGATCGAAGAAAAGCTAATGCCAGTGATAGGAAAATTTTCCGATGAAGATATTGAAAAGTCGGAAAAAATATTAAAATTAGTTTGAAGAAAGGGGATATTGAATATTGGTAAAAAGAATCTCTGGGAAGATGTGTTTTTTCATCGGGAGACATGAGAAGATTAGGTGAATTTTAGCTCCTCGGCCTAGTCCAGCAATTTGAATTAATTTGTTTTCGAGTTCTTTTCTAATTTCTTTGTTGATTAGAAAGTCTGTTAAATCTTCTATGCAAAGGAATATATAGGGCATTTTAGATTTTGCTTTGGCGTTTAAAATAGGATCTCTCCAGATCTGGTTTGTTTCTAGGACTTTGTATCTTGAATCCATTTCTTTTTTTAGACTATCTATCATTTCAATAAGTTGTTTTGGAGTATGTAGTTTGTAAGTAGCTTCGACTATCCCCAGTTTTTTCTTGGAGAGTTTTTTTCTTAAATTTAATTTAATTAAATCCACTGTTTGAGGATCTTCAATAAATAAATAGGGCGATTCATCAAAATCGATCTCGATTGGTTTTTTGAATTTTATTTTCATTTTTTAAATATACCAATTAAATATCTTAAGAAACTAATTGCTAGAATTGGTAAGGCGATAAAGTCCAGGATAACTGTTATCGTAGCGCTTGCCATGCTATCCCAGACAAAGAAAATAAGTCTGCTGAAAATTAAAAGTCCCGGTCCAGTTAGAAATAGTTTCTTATTGTTGATTGATTTTTTCATTTCATTTTAATTATTTATTGAATTTATTATTTCATATGCCAAGAGCGAGAAAATAGTTGAGAAAAAAATAATTGTACAAGCAAGACATGAAACAGAGGATATTTTATCGTTTAAATTATCATAATCTTGTTTTAGATAATTTCCATGTAGATAATAGAGATTAAGAACAAAAAAACTAATCCAAAGACTGGTTCGTAAATTCTCTCTAAACATATAAGTTATTGTACCAAAGCCTATAGAAACCAAAGCTATTTTTAGATGTTCATTTTTCATATTTAATATGCACAAGATGGTTTAAAACAAAGATTAGAAGGCTTTGAACAAAATGATGTATAGCCATTTCCGTTTATGCATGAATTGTATTCTGCCATTTTGGAATTATATTCGCTTAAACAGATATTGTATTTATTCAAATTTTCTTGGCATTTTTGTGCTTGATCTTGTTTAATATTATTTATCACGGATTCCACTGACTTTTTTTCAGAAGACGGAATAATACTTTTAAATTCTTTGGTTGGTTTATTCCCAGGTGTATTTTCTATTGGTTGTGTAAATTCAGTTTTAGTTTCTTGATAATATTCCAAGCCGTTTTCTCTGAGACATTTGAAATATTCGTTATCTTTAGCGGGTCTTTTTTGATTTTTATCGCCTATCGGAGCATACATTACTATGTATTTTTTGTCTTTGCATTCTTGAGTTATTTCATTCTTATAATTAAAAATAACTCTTTCAGCAATGTTGTTAGATACGATAGGGCAATTTTTAATAAGGTATTTCTTAGCCTCTTCTTTTTCTTTTTGTGTATATGATTTTATTTCGATGAAAGCGCAATTTTTTCTGATTTGGTAAGGTTTTATAATAAACCAGTAGAGGACTATAAAAAAAGATAGGGTGATTATTACAAGAATTAACAGTTTTAAATTTATATTTTTTTTCATAATAAAAACGACTTAATGATAAGCCGTCGGATTACTAGCGAGATCTATGACAAAAAGATGAAAGAACTAAAAGAAGAGCAATATGTTATTACTCAGAAAATGGAAGAATATACTCAAGCAGATGAAAACTATCATATCATTGCAAATACGGTCTTTTCTTTGGCAAATCGAGCGCAAGAAATCTTTGAGCGTTCGGAACCAAACGAAAAACGACAGCTCTTGAATTTACTACTTCAGAACTGCCGTCTCTCTGGCAAAAAGCTAGTGTTTGACGTGCGTTCTCCTTTCAATACAATACTTGAAACAGCACATTAACCTTTAGGGCTCCGCGTAGTGGATGACATTAGAACCTATTTCAGGGAAAGACAGGGTTATTTTTATATACCCGATTTAAGAACTAAAAACTTAGAATGTTAGAATTACTCTTAATTCAAGTGATGATGTTAAGCGATATTTTAATAATAGCTTTAATTCTAATAACTTCTAGCTAAAGTAAAATGCAAAATTCTAATAATACCGCTATAACCGAAGAAGATAAGAAAATGTTTTCAGAGGATTTAAAGCTTCTAGAAAACAGATTGAATGAAATAGCAGATGACGATTTTGATAAAAGAAGCAGTATAACGGAAAAAGGCGGGAGACCCTATAAAAATAGTCCAAAAGAGTTAGCTGAGGGAGGAATAGGTTATTTAAAGAGCAATATTGAAAATGGCAGACCAATAACCATTTCAGGATTATCCCTGGTTTTGAATACTAGTAGAAGACAATTGATAAATTTACAGAGAGGAAGACCAGATGGAAAGAACAACTATGATGAGTCTTTCAGTAATGTGGTATCAACGCTTAAAGATTTTGTTGGTTATTATTATGAAATAATGGGAGAAAGAGCTAAAAATCCCTACTTTTACATTTTTGCTTTAAGAAAGCTATGGGGAATTGATAGAAATAATTTGAGAAAATAGGCAGTTTGTTCACAATCCTTAAAAGGGAAAAAATCCAAATATTTAATACATCTAATTGACTTCTATGTCAAATTGAGGTAGTCTTTAATGTTCTTTGACAAGTTAATAGATTTTTTAAAATAGGATTTTTCTGCATAATCCAAATTAGATACAAAGGAGGAAGGGAAAATGAAAATAACAGCTGTAATTCTTGCTGGTGGTTTGGCGACAAGAATGGGTGAAGTTTGCCTAAGAACGCCAAAATCGATGCTTCAATTTGCTGACTATCCATTTCTTCAGTATTTGGTTAGTTGGTTTATTGGCCTAGGATTAAATGAAATTATCATTTCAACTGGAAAATTAAGCAATCAGATTGAGTCTGTTTTTGCAACAAATTTTTGGAGCTCCAGAGGTGTAAAAATTGTTAAAGAAGATAGTCCACTTGGAACAGGTGGAGCAACAAGATTTGCTTGCCAAAATTGTTCCAATGAAAATGTCTTTCTTTGCAATGGCGACACTGTAGTGTCCCTGGATTTTTTTCGTTTGTATGAAATTCACAAAGTTTTGGATATGCCAGTGACGGCTATGCTGACTTTAAACAAAGAAGTTCCTAACCAAGGAGCGGTCTTTGTCGAAGATGGAATTGTAACCGAGTTTTGCGAAGGTGAAGCGACAAAGGAGCCAATTGATGGCGGTAGTCACTTTCGGGGAAGTAGCACTGGGTGTTATTTTCTGAAATGCTCGTCAGTTCTATCAATATTTCCTTCTGGTATTTCGTCGCTTGAGAGGGACATATTGCCAGCTTTGGTATTGTCAAAAATGGTTGGTGCAGTCAATAATGGGCTTGGATTTTTTTTGGATTACGGAATTCCTTCTAGATACGAAATTCTTAAAAACAATTCGTGGATTCTGAAAACAATCTATGGCGAACTGATTAAAGGAGGAAATAAAAATGGACAAGATTAGTCTTCGTTCTACGTCTGATGGTTGGAGAGGGAAAATAGCAGATTCTTTCACATTTGATTTTGTTGGAAGAGTTGCTACGGCTATTTCCAGTTATATTTTAAGACATGGCGGAACGGAAACATTTGTCGGTTATGACACTCGTTTTCTTAGTTTTGAATTTGCTAAGCAAGCTGGTCAGGTATTGAGTCAATTTGGACTCAATGTTTTTATCAGCTCAAAGCCTATTCCTACGCCGATGGTTTCATTTAGAACAAACCAGAAAGCAATGATTTGTGGTATTACCATAACCGCGTCTCATAATCCTTATGATTATAATGGCATAAAGGTTCGTATGGGTTATGGTGGTGCGCCAAGCGAAGAATTCACTCTGGATATTCAAAATCTGATGAATTCTCGAACAAATAGAGTTATTTGTGAAAACAGTGACTTGAAAAAAGACGACCCCTTTAATGGTTATTGTCAAAAATTAAGGACAATAATTGATTGGGAAGTATTTAATGGTCGTCCTTTGAAAATCGCTGTTGATACCATGCATGGAACAACAAAAGGCATTCTTAAAGGAGTGCTTCGGGGGAGTAAGGCTGAGGTGTTAGAAATACATACTGACTTTGACCCATACTTTGGCGGAATTGCTCCGGAACCAATGGAAAGCAACACTCAAAAACTCCAAGGGGTCATATCAGGCGGAAAGTGTGATTTGGGAATCGCGCATGATGGAGATGGTGACAGAATTATGGCGGTTATTCCAGAGATAGGATATTTGTCTCCGAATGATGTGACAGTGGTTTTGTTGTGGTATTTGGCAAAAATGCGAAAACAAACTGGAATTGTTATCGGAAGTGTAACGATGAGCAAGCGTTTGTCTTATCTGGCAAATTATTTGGGATTTGTTTACAGAGAAACCCCAATTGGTTTTAGGAATGCATGTGAAATAATGAGAAACGAGAAAGTTCTCATTGCTGGCGAGGAGAATGGCGGAATAGGATTTGGTTTTTATCTGCCAGAAAGAGATGCTACTCTTGCGGCTATTTTGCTTTCTGAGGCTGAAATAATTTATAAAGGGGGAATCAGTGGAATTCTCAAAGAGGTAGAGAAAATAGCGGGAAAATCTGGATTTTCAAGACTTAATTTAAAGTCTCTCATTTCTCCAGCAGTTGTTATGAAAAAACTCAAGAGAGAAGTTCCAGAAAAACTTGCTGGTCAAGTGGTCTCAAAAATAAGAGAGGTTGATGGATTGAAACTTTTTTTTGAGTCGGGAGATTGGGTTAATATTCGTGCTGCTGGAACAGAAGAACTTCTGCGTATATATGCAGAGTCCAGTAACAAGGAAAAAGCCCTGGCAATTGCCGAAGCAACGAAAGAAATCATTAAGAAAATTGATGGAGGTGAAAGATGATAAACTGGAATATGGCAACTCCGAAAAAATTGATTTCGGGCAATGGCAGTGTTAGCTGTTTGTCTGAACTTTTGACAGAGATGAATCTCAAGCGACCTTTTTTGGTTATAGACCCAAAGGTCAGACAATCAAACTTTGGAAGAATTTTTGAGGATTTTTTTGGAGAATCGTTTGATGATTTTGGAACAAATCCAACTTTTTTGCAGGTTAATAATGGAGCCTGTCTTCTTCGTAAAGAAAAATATGACTCCATTATCGCTGTTGGCGGAGGAAGTGCTATTGATTTGGCAAAGATTATCGGTTTAACAGCTATCAATGGTGGGGTGGCCGAAGATTATTTTCGTGATAAAAAAGCAAAAATTCAATCGGTGCCTCTTGTGGCTATTCCGACGACATGTGGAACAGGAGCAGAAAGCAGTCCGTTTGCTGTTATTATGGACCCTAATATTCCTAAAAAAAGAGGCATAGAAAGTATTTTCTTTATGCCTACTGCTGTTATTCTTGACCCTCAGTCATTGATTTCTCTTGATAAAGTTATGATTGCCGCAACTGGAATGGATGCATTCACCCATATTTTAGAATCTCACATATCTAGAAAGGCAACAGCTTTGACTAGGATTGTGAGTAAAGGGCTTCTCTGTTCTGTTCGTGAACCACTGGAAGATGCTTTGGTGAAAAAAGACATCTCTGCATTAGAAAAATTGCAATCTATTGCTTTTACGGCACGGTTGCTTTATCCAAGAACTGGTTTGAGTATTGCTCATGCTTTGTCTCATCCACTTGGAGCGTTTACAGGGATGCATCACGGATTGGCGGTAGTAACATTTCTTGAGGCCTCAATGAAATTCAATTTGGCAGATTGCGAAGCTTCATTTTATGAGGCGGAAAAAGTTATGGGCCTTCCTTCTGGTGATGGATTGCTTTCATGGATTCGTTCAATCATTGAGGAGTCAGGGATGGCGGAGGAAATTTCCAACAATCTTTCTTTGTTTGGTAATCTGTCTGTGAAAAGAATTGCCTTGGAAGCATTGCAGAGTAGTAATATTCCTTCAAATCCAAGAGAACTTGGATTGTTGGAAACCTGCAAAATTATAAACGAATCACTGTTCATTTTTGGGAGGTGATATGGAAATGGAAAAAAGAATTTTGGAAGCATTTCATGCTTTGGCTAATGTTTTAGAGACATATTTCAGCTTTGAACGTCAAATAATGGCGACTGCGTTTTTCAAGACAGGTGCCAATGGAAGCAAGGAAATAGTCACTGAAGTTGACAGGGAAGTAGAGGAAATTTGCATCAGATTTCTCTCCTCGTTCTTTCCAAAAATTCCTGTTCTTGCTGAAGAGCATTACAATAAAGGAGATATTATTCCTCATGAGGGCTGGGTGTTTATTATTGACCCAATTGACGGAACATCAGAATTTTCCAGAGGAAGTCATGAATGGTCAATTTCTCTTTCTGCTGTTAACAATCTTAGTTCTCAAGTCGGTATGCTTCTTATGCCACAGGACAATTTGAGATTTTCGGCTTGCAGAGGAACAGGCGTGATTTGCAATGGGAAAGAGTTGGTTGCAAAGGAACCGATTGGGAATAAAAATAAAATCGCGGTTAGTCCGAGGCAGATTCAAATTTCTGAATTTAAGACTCGGATTAAAAAAAGTGGATTAAAACCCATTCCTGTTTCTACATTGACTATCAAAATCGTCTCTATTCTCTTGGAAAGAGTTGAAGCTGGGATGTATTTTCCCCAAGATGGTAAGTCTGCAAATATATGGGACTATGCCGCGGCCATTTTACTTCTTGAGGAGTTTGGAGGTAAAATGACTTCGTTGGATGGCTCACCAATGCCATTTAGTAAGCGGAAGATTATCCATAAGGATGGTTGGCTTGCGACTAATGGCTTTTGTAGTCATGATGAACTTTTAAGGAAACTTCAATGAAATTAAAAAAGGAGGTGGAACATAAAATGCCCTAGATTTAACTGAATCTAGGGCATTTACTTTTTCTGGATTTAAAGATATTATATAATAAAATTAAATAATTTTTAAAGATAATATAGTATGTCAAATAAAATACAAAAATGGGAGGAAATTTCAAGAGAAGAAGTTTTCAGTAAATATGGAAAGAAGATGGAGAAGGTTGACTTTAAATTGCCTGATGGAAAAGTTAGTGATTTTTATATCAAAAAGGAAGGCCCTGCTGTTGGAATTCTTGCTCTCACCAAAGACCAGCAAGTAATATTAGTCAAACAGTTTCGTCCTGGACCTAAGGAAATTTTAGATGAACTTCCTGGCGGCTATGTTGATAAAGATGAAACTCCCGAACAAGCAGCTGAAAGAGAACTTTTAGAAGAAACTGGTTATAAAGGAAAAGCAAAATTTATAACCACTGCCTATGATTGCGCTTACTCTACAATGAATCGGCACTGTGTCGTAATAACTGATTGTGAAAAAGTTGCGGAACAAAACTTAGATAAAACTGAATTTGCCGAAGTAGTTTTGATGCCTCTTTCAGAATTTAGGGAGTTATTAAAAGGTGGAAAAAATACAGATGTAGAAGTAGGATATGTTGGATTGGATTATTTGGGTTTACTTTAAACATATGGCATAGTTTGTATACAATTTATTTAATCGCCTAACCCTTTGAATTTTTATTCAAAGGTATGGCAAAAAAGACTCAACGAAGATACTAAACCCCGTGTTTAGCAACTCTTCGTTGAGCTATATCTCGAAAGGGATATGGGGTCGCAAGACCTAGCTGATGCGGGGTTTTGTGTTCCCGCAATAAAACTAATAAATTTTATGAGCGGAGAACTGGTAATATTATTAAAAGAGAAAGGGAAGGCGAAACAAGTCTTTGATTTATTAGATATTTCTGATGCCACAAAGAAAGATTATCAATCAAGAATTAGATTGTTTCTAGAATTTACCAAAAGCCAAGGACTTAATCATAATACTTTTTTAAAATTCAAAAGATACCTAAAAGGAAGAAATAACCTAGCTGTTTCCTCTAAGAACAAGTATTTAATCACTGCAAAGATTTTTTTAAATGAATTGAATCGACGAGGGCTTATTCCAGTTAATATCACTCAAAATGTCAAAGTCTTCTCTCAGAGTCGAAAACATAAGAAAAGCGGTTTGAATGTGGAAGAAGTGGCTAAACTATCAAAAGAACTACAACAATTAGAAGATAATCCAAAAAACTTAAGATTGAAAGTAATCTTGAGTTTTTTGTTATTTCAGGGCTTGAGACAATGTGAGGTAGTTAGGTTGGATATTAAAGATGTGGATTTAGTTAATAGTCTAGCTTTTATTCAAGGAAAAGGAGCAGACGACAAAGAGGCAATCAATCTTCATCCTAAAACTACTCAGGCTCTCAAAACTTATCTTAAAGCAAGTAAAATCGCCGATGGAGCATTGTTTACTAGTCAAAGCAATAATCATCGCTCAGGACGGCTTACAACGCGAGGAATAAGAAAAATAGTCAAAGACTTTTTCAGGGAATTAGGTATTGATAAATCAACTCACGGCACGAGACATTTTTTTGTTAGTCAGCTAATCAGAAGCTATAAAGGTGATTTGTTAAATGTTAAGAAATATTCAAGACATAAAAGTCTTGAGATGTTAATCGTGTATGACGATAATCTTAAACTTAAAGAGGACTTACCGAGATTTTATAAGACCTTTGAAGATATAAAAATAACTAACAAACAAATATGAAGCTCAAGAAACCAATAGTCTTTTTCTTTGGAATTTTAGTTGGAATGGTTTATTCCTTTATGTTTGTCACTATTGGAGACATTAGTATGCAAGACATATTTCATAGTTGGGGTTGGGAAAACGGTTGGGAGCTTTTAAGAATGATGTTGGGTATTCCGTTTCTAGTAATAATCGGTTTTATGCCCTTTCTTTTGATTAGCTGGTTGTATGAAAAATTCATTGAAAGGTAAGTTTAACTTCCGATAATTGTAATTACAGGAAGTAGAGAAAGAAAAATAAAAAAGAGGTTAAGAATTTAAAAAAACAACCAGAAAAAACCGAACCACCCCCACCCCCCCTTGATTCAATTAAAGTTTCTTGACCTCTCGCTAAAAATTTTAAAAATAAAAAAAGGGTAAAAATTAAAATTAAAAAAATAAAATGAGCAAAATATTATTGGCGATTACTGTAATTAGTGGTTTAATTTTGACTTTACTTGTTTTTGATTATTGCGTTAAGCGGTTTGATATCGCTATGAATAAAACAAAAAGTTTTTTTGAAAATTTAGTAAAATTTTTTAATCAACAAATTTGGTTTAAAAATTTTATCAAGAACCATTGGCAAGAATTGATTTTGATACTTGCCGTTTATTTGATTTTTTTTAATATCAAGATTCCTTCTAATTATTATAGCTTTAGTGGAAAAACTTATTGTTATTATTCAATAAATAGTGTGCAAGACTTGGTTCGTATTGGAATTGTTAAAAGAGGTGGCTTGGGATGGTGCGTTAAAGAAAGAGATTTAATAATTCAAGCTCATTTAAAATCAATGACTTATGTTTTGCTAACTGTGGGGATTCTTCTTTTGATAAATAAATACAAAAAAAATAATAAAAAAAACTCAACTAAAAAAGAAATAGAGTCAAAAGGAGAAAATCTTGTCTCAAGTCTAGAGAAAAAAATTGATAGGGATAAAAACGGGGCAGTCTTGCCAACGGCTAAAAATAAAGAATTTTCTGAAAAAATCTCAAAAGAATACAAAGTTTTAGAAAAAATGCCAAGTAAATTAAGAAAAGATTTTTTAGATATTAGTAAAGCTGATTTATTTGATTCAAGAAAGAGTAATGTTTTTTTTGACACTCCCGAGAAAGCTATAAAAGCAGGAAAAAGAGCTGAATTAACAAATAAATTGGATAATTTTCAAATAGAAAAATTTAGAAAAACAGGGAAAAACAATTTTAAAATAATGCAGTTTGAAAATGACCCAATGCTTAGAGAGATATTTAAGAAAAAATTTTTAGAAAATAGTTTTCAAATTAAGCAGTTTTCTCATCCAGGTAAAAATGTGATTGAAGAAATCAAAAGTTATAATCCTGATTTAATAATAACTGAAATAGTAATGCCAGAAATGGACGGCATTGAGTTCATTGAGAAAGTTCGTCAAAATAAGAATTTTAACAATATTCGGATAGCTGTTTATAGCAATATGGGAGAGAAGGATTGTATTGAAAAAGCTCTTAAATTAGGAGCAGATGATTATTGGGTTAGCTGTCATTTTACACCTAATGAAATTATCAATGAAGCAAAGAAATTACTGAATAACAAAAATAAAATTCCTAGTAAAATTGATATTTCTAAGATAAAAAGTGATTTTGGAGAAAGCAATGAGAGAAAAGATGAAGAATTGATTAGGCTTTTGAGTGCTTGCTACAAGAAAGAGCTGACTTGCAGGAGAGCCTTAATAAAGAGCGAATTTATAAAGCCTTTTACCGATTATAAGCCAGTTGTCGATGAAAGTTTAAAAAAATATTTTACCGAAAATTTTAAAAATAAAAATTATTCAGAATTAACTGTATATCAAAAAGGAAAAAAATTTATTATGAGTGATGACTATTATACTTATTATTTCTACAAAGAAGCGGGTTGCACTAACATTCCTTGTTTGGTTCTTGGCGAAATAAAAGAAAAAATTGGGATTGTAAAGATTGCTGGCGAGCCATTTTATTTAAAGCCACCAACAGCAATTAAAATTGTAAATGATAAAATATAATATTTCTTTACTTATTTGATACCTAGGGCTATATTTAAATATGTATATTACCCAATTGTTATCAATAGTGTTTTATAAAATTTAAATAAAAACCTAATGAAAAATCATAAAATAAAAGGAGGGTCTTATATCTCTCAAAAAGAATTAGCCGAGGCATTGAAGGTTAATTTTCCCAGTGTTTTTTCGGATGGAAAGATTGACCCAGAAAAATTAAAATTAGCCTTGGGAGAAGATTATCAATTAGCCAATGAACATTACGGGCTTTCTTGGGCTGGAAAAAGTAGTTGTTTTGAAGAAATTCAAAAAGGAACAACAGCAACATTAAAATCCAATGAGGAAGAATCCGTTGATTTTGATAAAACTGGCAATGCTTTTATCGAAGGTGATAATTTGGAAGTTCTAAAAGTTTTACAGCGTTCTTATTATGGAAAAATCAAATGTATTTATATTGACCCGCCTTATAACACGGGAAATGATTTTATTTATAATGATAATTTTAGAAAAACCAGAAAAGAAGAATTGGAAGATAGCGGAGAATTGGATGAAAATGGTGATTTGACAAGAGCAGACGGACTTTCAGCTAACAGAAAAGACAGTAACGGACATTTTCATAGCGATTGGCTTAATATGATGTATCCAAGGTTATTTTTGGCTAGAAATTTATTGAAGCAAGATGGAGTGATTTTTGTTTCGATTGATGATAACGAAGTTCATAATTTAAGAATGATTATGAACGAAATTTTTGGTGAGGAGAATTTTGTAGCACAAATAATTTGGGAGAAGAAATTTTCTCCTCAAAATGATGCTAAGTATTTATCTGATAATCACGATTATGTTTTACTTTATTGTAAAAACAAGGAAAATTGGAAACCAAACTTATTGCCAAGAACTGATGAGAACAATAAAAGATATTCTAATCCAGATAATGATTCAAGAGGTTCTTGGGCATCTAGCGACTTAACAGTAAAAAGAGTTACACCAAAAGATATTTATCCAATAAAAACGCCAAATGGCAGAGAGGCTCTTCCTCCCAAAGGAAGAAGTTGGTCTATGTCTTTAAATAAATTTAATGATTTAGTTAGAGACAATAGAATTTGGTTTGGAAAAAGCGGTGGTAATATGCCAAGAATTAAGACTTTCTTATCTGAAAATAGTGATGGAATAGTTAGTACTACTATTTGGAAGCACAAAGAGGTCGGACATAATCAAGAAGCAAAACAAGAATTGAAGAAACTTTTTGAAGATGTGGCAACATTTGATACCCCAAAACCTGTTAGATTGATAAAAAAGATAATATTTCTTTCTACTAACAAAGAAGATATAATTTTAGATTTTTTTGCTGGCTCAGGACCGACTGCTCAAGCAGTAATGGAACAAAATGCTGAAGATAATGGAAATAGGAAATGGATTTGTGTTCAATTGCCAGAAAAATGTAATGAAAAAAGTGAAGCATTTAAGGCGGGCTATAAAAATATTGCTGAAATTGCCAAGGAACGAATTAGAAGAGCAAGCAAAAAAATAAAAGAAGAGACTGAAAATAAAGTCGATTTAGGATTCAAAACTTTTAAATTAGATAAATCTAATTTCAAGATTTGGCAAGGAAAATTCAAAGACGGAAAGAATTTATTTTCAGCGTTGGATGATTTTATTGATAATCTTGAAACAGGAAGCACTCAGAAAAATATTTTGTATGAACTTATTTTAAAAAGTGGTTTAGATTTGGATATTCTGATTCAGGAAAAAGATTTTAAAGGACCAGTCTCCGCTGAAGCTACTTCGGGCAAGGAAAAATATTATAATTTGGGTGATGGCAAATTGATTATTTATTTGGGCGATAAAATTTCTAAAGAAATGGGTGAATTTTTTCAAAATTTAAAACCAGAAAAAATAATTTGTCTAGAAAGAGCTTTTCAAAATAATGACGAACTGAAAGCCAATATTTTACTTCAAGCCGAACAGGAAGATATTGATTTTAAGGTAATATAAAGATGATAATAAATTCAATTAGTATACAAAACATAAAAAGCATTGGAGAAAAGATTAAAATTTCTTTTAATAAAAAAGGGACTAATATTTTGATTGGTCCGAATGGAGGAGGAAAAAGTAATTTAATGGATATTTTAAATATTTCTTTGAATACTTTTTTTATTTGGCATTGGAATGAGCATAAAGAGCCTTTTAAAACTTTATTTTTAAGAAAAGAACTCAATAATTTTTTTGATTTGTCGAGACACGATAATATTAAAGATGACGTAAATCAAGAGTTAGAAATTGAATTAGAATTTAGTGAAA
The DNA here is from genome assembly GCA_002352465.1 of Patescibacteria group bacterium UBA2773. Taxonomy (GTDB): domain Bacteria; phylum Patescibacteriota; class Minisyncoccia; order Moranbacterales; family DUUL01; genus UBA2773. Next base: position 106,620 of record DEIN01000003.1, on the reverse strand, counting down.
ATGATTTACAAAATATTAAAATTATTAAAAACAATCTTGATAAAATATCTGAAATAGAAGGGGAGCTTTCTGGAAATGGAAGCAACGAAATTTATACAACATTCAATGATTTGTTTTCCAGGGTAGATGTCAACTTATTGAAAAATGAAGTTAAGCAAGTATTTAGTTTTTCTCAGCACTTACTCAACGTTAAGACAGCGGACGATTGTTATAATAGTTTTTCTGATAATAAAAAATTATTTTTTAGATATTTAAATTATTTTGAAAAAATAAAGTATCTAATAGAAAAGCATAATGAAAAATTTCGAAATACCAATCAAATTTCAGAATTAAAATATAATTGGAAATTTTTTTCACCAAATAGATTTCACGAAGGTCAAAGTTTCGAAATTTCTTTGCCAGGACAAAATAAAACAGATAAAATTAGGCAATCAAAAGAAAAAACATCAAACAAAACCTCTTCTGACGTTGATTATTTTACTTATTATTTTTCGAAATTATCTAACGACTTAAAAACTGAGAATCAATTATTGACAGAGAAAGGAAAGCCAGTTAAAAAAAAGTTTTCTGATATAGGGCAAGTCAAAAGAGTTAAAGAACTATTGCATTTGGTTGGTAATTATGATTTTAAAGTTGAAGTGACTAATGCAGATGATAACAAGTTTAAATTTATAATAGAGACTGATGGAAGGCAAGTTGAGTTTAATAAATTGAGTTCTGGAGAGAAAGAAATTTTTAATTTTATTTTTTCCATTGAAGCATTCGACTTGAAAGACGCAGTTTTAATCATCGATGAACCTGAAATACATCTGCATCCAAGATGGCAATCAAAGTTGATTCGTTTATATGATGAAGTATCGAATATTCGAAATTTACAATTTGTGGTAGTGACGCACTCGCCATTTTTTGTAAGCTCAGAAACGATTCAAAATATAACTAGAATTTATAAATCGAATGGTTTCACGAAATTAATTCCAGAAAATAGAAATTCTGGTTGGAATAATTCTTTGGGGGAACAAAAGGATTTAATTGATATAATTACTTATTCAAATAGTGCTAAGCTTTTTTTCGCAGATAACATTATTCTTGTTGAGGGTATGACAGACGAAATAATTTTTGGCTATTTGCTGGATAAATTCAATAAAGGAGACAAGAGCATAGAGGTCGTATCAGTTAACGGAAAAAATAATTTTTTAAAGTATATAGAATTTTTAGATAAATTCAAAATTAATTCTTTTGTTATTGCTGATTTGGATAATATTTGGGAGGGTAGCTTATTGAAAGGAGTCACTTTATTAAATCCGATAAAAGATAATATTACAAAATTAACGAAAAATAATAGTTTGGAATTATTGGAACCTTATTTTAAGAGTAAGTCTATAAAAAGAAAATTAACTCAGAAAGATGTCGGGCTTAGGATATTGAAAATAATTTATGGTTTACAAAAAAATAATAAAATTATCGAAAAGGATGAAAAATTTTTGAAATTTTGGATTAACAATAGTTTGGATAATAAGAAAATTTTAGATGAAATCGATTTTATGAAAGAATACAAAAAATTTAATTTAAATAATCTCGAAGATGTTTTAAGTGAACTTAAGAAAGGAGTAGAGATAAAAAAAATAAATTGTCCAATATTCATACTTGAAGCTGGAAGTTTGGAAGTTTATTGCGGAAATGTTAGCCACGATAAGGAGGGAGCTTTGAATTTTCTAAAAAAAATTAGAGACTATCTAGAGGACGAAAATAAAAAGAAAAAAAAGGATGAATTTGAATATCTTATAACATTAGTTAAAGAAATCATAAATTATGAAATTACAATTTGATTCAAACCAAAAATACCAATTAGATGCCATAAATTCGACAGTTAGTCTTTTTGAGGGGCAACCTTTGAATAAAGGCGATTTTGAAATTGAAATTAAAAAACAAACAGGGCAACAATTGCTTGAAAGTGGTTTTGTAGTTGGAAATAATTTGGTGATTAGCCAAGAGGAGATAATTAAAAATCTTCATAATATTCAGGAGGAAAATAAATTGAATAAATCTGGAATAAAAAGTGGCGGTGGAATTGGTGTCGGTGCGATTGGGACTGAAATGATAGGTGCGGGAGCAAGCCATCAGAAATTAGCCGAAGGAATGAATTTTTCTCTTGAAATGGAAACTGGAACAGGAAAAACCTATGTTTATCTCAGAACAATTCACGAACTTCATAATAAATATGGCTTTAAAAAGTTTATTATCGTGGTGCCTTCAATTGCCATTAAGGAGGGTGTGATTAAAAATCTTCAAATCACCAAAGAGCATTTTGATACTATTTATGATAATCCTGAAATGGATTTTCACGTTTACGACCCAAAAAAAAGAGGTTTGTTGAAAAATTTTGCAACCGCCAATAGTCTTCAAATTTTAGTAATCAATATTGATTCTTTTGCTAAATTTAGCGAGGAGAAAAGAAAAGGTAATATTATTTATCAGAAAAGTGATTGGGGTGTGCCGATTGAATACATTAAAAATATTAGTCCAATTGTGATTATAGATGAACCTCAAAATATGGAAACTCCGATTAGAAAAAAAGCTATTGAGAATTTAAATCCGCTTTTTACTTTGAGATATTCGGCAACTCATAAAAATCCATATAACTTAATTTATAGACTAGACCCTGTTAGAGCTTATGATTTGAATTTGGTTAAAAAAATTGAGGTGGATTCAGTTTTGGAAGAAAATAATTTAAATGAACCGTTTATTGAATTAGAATCAGTTCAATCTCAAAAAAATAGTATTGCCATTAAGCTCAAAATTGACGTAAGCGACAATAACGGAATTAAACGAAAAATAATTACAGTTAGAAAATCTTCAAAAGGAGCAAGCGAATGTAATCTGTTCAAACTTTCAGGAGAAAGAGGCGTTTATAAGGGCTATGTTGTTGATTCGGCGGATGTCATTGGTCAATCAATTGCATTTTCTAATGGTAAAATGATTTATGTTGGTCAATCGATTGGTGGGCTAAACGATGAAATAATGAAATTTCAAATTCGCCAGACTATTCTAAATCATTTTGAAAAAGCAAGAAAATTCAAAGACAAAGGAATAAAAGTTTTGTCATTATTCTTTATTGATAAAGTAGCTAATTATCGAAGTTATGAAAATGACTTAATTAAAAAAGGAAAAATTGCCGTGTGGTTTGAAGAGATTTTTGAAGAATTGAAACAAAATCCAGTCTTCACTGATTTAATTCCTTATGAAGTAGAAAAAATCCATAATGGATATTTTTCTCAAGACAAAAAAGGAAATTGGCGAGATACTAAAGGCAACAGCAAGGCTGATGATGATACTTATAGTTTAATAATGAAAGATAAAGAAAGACTTTTATCAACCAAGGAGCCCTTGCAATTTATTTTTTCTCACTCAGCTCTTAGAGAGGGCTGGGATAACCCTAATGTTTTTCAAATTTGCACGCTTAGTCGGTCTCAAAGTGAAATTAAAAAACGTCAAGAAATTGGTCGGGGAATGAGACTTTCTGTCAATCAAGAAGGGCAAAGGGTGTTTGATGAGAATATCAATGTTTTGACAGTTATTGCTAATGAAAGTTATGAAGAATTTGCTAAAAAATTGCAAATTGAAATTGAAGATGAATGTGGGGTTGATTTTAGTGAAAGAGTAAAAAGAAAAAGAGACAGGACTAAAATTAAATTAACTAAAGCCTACAAATTAAATGAAGATTTTAAAGAGCTTTGGAACAAAATTAAATACAAAACTAAATACCAGGTAAATTTTAGCAATGAAGACTTGATAAAGGAATCTAGCGAATTTTTAGCCAATGCTGAAATTAGAGAGCCTAAAATTATTAGTTTGAAAGGAAAATTAGATATTACAAAAAAAGGAATAGTGACGGGTTTGGCTAATATTAGCGAGAAAAAAGTTGAGTATGAAAATGATTTTAAAGCAATTCCTAACATCTTGGGATACATTCAAGCTAAAACTAAATTAACTAGACAAACAATAGTTGAGATTATTAAAAAATCGGGCAAGGATATGGAGATTGCCAAAAATCCTCAGCAGTTTATGGATTTAGCAGTTGATTCGATTCGGTCGGCTTTGCAAAAATTGATTGTCGATGGAATTAAATATGAGAGACTTCAAGGCAAGAATAATTATTACGCTATGGAGCTATTTAAAGGCAATGAGCTGGAGAGCTATTTAGAGAATGTAGTTAAGGTTCAAAATCAAGATAAAACTCTTTATGACCACGTTTTGATTGATTCTGCGGTAGAGTCAGAGTTTGCTAAAGAACTTGAATCAATAGATAGAGTTAAATTTTATTTTAAACTTCCTGGGTGGTTTAAAATTAAAACGCCGATTGGTAATTATAATCCTGATTGGGCAATTGTTTTGGAGAATGACGAAAAGGTTTACTTTGTGGCGGAAACTAAATCTCCTGGAGAAATTAGAGAAAGTGAACAAAATAAGATTGATTGTGGGAAGGCTCATTTCAGAGAATTAGAGGGGGTTGATTTTCGAAGAGTAGAAAAAGTTTCTGAAATATTTTCTTAAAATATTAGATTTTAAATAATGCTTTATTTATCAAAAACCGATTTTAAAGAATTTCTGATTTGCCAGAAATGTCTTTGGCTAAAAAAGAAAAGACCCGAGGATTATGTTGAGGGGGAGTTTTCGGCTTTCTTGAAAAAATTGATTAAGGACGGTTATGAAGTTGAAGAATGTTTTCAACAGACTTTTAGCGGTGGATTTTCAAATATCGGTAGCAGAAAAGAACTAATTGAAAAAACCAAAGAGCTAATCATACAACAGAAGACAATATTTCAAGCCACTTTTGAAACAGAAGAGGGACTTTTTGCTAAGATTGATGTTTTAGAATTTGATAAAAAGAGCAAAAAGTGGAACTTATATGAAGTAAAATCAGGTTCTAGTATTAAGACCGATTTATTTCATAATCATATTAAGGACATTGCTTTTCAGAAAATAGTTTTAGAAAAATCAGGAATTGAAGTTGGAAAAAATTTTATTGTGCATTTAAGCAAGGACTATATTAAAAACGGTGATTTGGATTTGAAACAGTTATTTGTTTTGAACGAGGTTTCAGATAAAATAGCTGATATTAAAGAAGAAACAGAAATTGAAATCCAAAAAGCCTTAGATTCATTCAAAATTGATGATGTTGATTTAAAGGGTTGCGGTTGCATTTACCGAAGTCACGGACAGCGTTGTGATTGTTTTAATCTTTTCAATCCGCAAGTCCCAGAATATTCAACAGCTCATATTTTTAAGGGTAAAAAGCTTGAAACTCTAGTTAATGATAATATTTTTGATGTTAAAGATGTTCCAGAGGATTTTGAAGCTACTAAAATCCAAAGAATTAAAATTGACCTTCAAAAGACAGGCATTCCTCAAATCAATCAAGAAACGGTTCGGGAAACTTTGTCTGAGTTGGTTTATCCAATTTATTTTTTAGATTACGAGACTTTTGGAAAACCAATCCCATTTTTAGACGGTTATAAAACTAATCAACAACTAGTTTTTCAATATTCATTGCATATTTTAGGCAAAGACGGAAAACTTCAACATTTTGAATATTTAGCTGATAATCTAGAAAATGCTACTCGAGATTTGGTAAAATCAATGAAAAGCCAGATTGGACCAGTCGGAAGTGTCGTCGTTTGGTATGAATCTTTTGAAAAGGGAAGAAACAAGGAATTGATGAAATTACATCCTGAATTTAAAGATTTTCTAGAAGATGTTAATTCGAGAGTCTTTGATTTAATGAAGGTTTTCAAAAAAGATTATCTTCATCCTGATTTCAAGGGCAGTGCCTCTATTAAAAAAGTTTTGCCAGTTTTAGTTCCTGAGCTTTCCTATAAAGAGTTAGAAGTGCAAAATGGAACAATGGCAATCGAAGCTTGGGGAAAGACAATGTTCGACGATGTTTCTGAGGATGAAAAAGCTAAAATTAGAAAAGATTTACTTAAATATTGTGAGTTAGATACTTTGGCGATGGTGGAGATACTAAGAAAGTTGAAAAGTTGAGAGAAAATTTTGACAATTGGTTAAAAAGCATTGCCCGATTATCGTGATAGAATAGAGAAGATAAAGAGTTTATAAAATTTAAAAATATTTTGAGACTAGACAATTATCAGGTAATTGTTTTTTTGTTGTCTTTATTTTTATTCGTTTTTAGGCTATACTAAAGCACTTTAGGATAAATTAAGATTAAGATTAAAAGATGAAGAATAATTTAGCTCAAAGACAGTCGGATTTGAAAAAAAGAATTGAAATATTTTTAAATTTGAAAGAAAATGCTGTTAAATTGATTCAGGCGATGGATGAAGTTGATAAAAAACATCAAAAAGGTGGAGCTGAAAAGCAATTTAGAATGTTAATAACCTCTTTGAGAGAAAACGGAATTTGGGAAGAGAGAATCGATTTTGATGTTAAACCAAATTTATATCAACTAGAAGTTGATAAGCATCTTTTTATAGAAGAATTAGAGCATAAAGACTATTATGGGTTAAATTTTGAAGAAAATAGAAGTGCTGGAAATGGAAAAATTTCTAAGTTTATTGTTTCAGAAGAAAATGAAGATTTTATAAGCATATTTGATGAAAAAAGTTGTCTAGAAGTCAACTTGGGAAAATTTTCTAGAGGGGAGGATTTTAGGGAAGAGGTTAATGACTTGAGGGGTTATCTTTTAAGAAAGTGCGAAGAAGTAGAAAAAATGGGAGGAAACTTGGATGATGTTTGTTCGAAATTTGAAATAACAACTCCTTTACGGAATTACAGTATTCACGAATATTCACAAAAAATTTTAAATGAACTTGATTTAAGCTATTTTATAGGAAAGGATGCTTTAAAGAGAATCGTTGGTTTGTATGTTTTGACTAAAGGTCAAGATGGTGATTTTCAAGTTAAAGCTAAAATCAAAAGTATTTTGAGAGGATATTTCAACGGAGTGGCTAATAAATTTATTAAAGAGCAATTACCAGAAAAATTTAAAAGTGGAGTAATTTTAGATGATACACAAATTTTCTTGCTTGAGACAGCAACAGATACTATTATGGAAAAAGTTTTGTTTGGTAATAATTTTAAAAAATTAAATTATTTTTTAGAATTAGATAAGGAAAATGAGCTAGCCCTTAAAGCTGAACAATCTATAAACAAAAAAATAATGCTTAGATTGGTTGAAAATTTTAAGGGAGGTTTTTTGGAGCATTTGAAAAAAGTTGATTATGAGGATAAAAAATTAAAAATAGCTCTTGATTATAAATTTTTTGAAAAAGGCGGTTTAAAATTTGAAGATATCGAAAATGATATAACCAAGACTTGCTTACCTATATTATCAGCTGGACTCTCTCCAATAGAAGCTATCGGATGTTTTTTTAACCAAGGGATGCTTAAAAAACCAGATTATTTTAAGAGGTTAGTTTATAGTTTTAAAAGTGAATTAGAAAATTGGCTTAACCATAAATCAAATCCATTAGAGCTAATTAAAGAGAAAGAAAAAGAAATAAGCTTAGATAAAGAGACTAATTTTTCCGGGAATAATGGGCTGAAATTAAAAGATACCTTGGGGAGAGAAGATGGTGTTTTGAATGAAAAAATAACTAAATCAGATTTATTTTTAATTAAGAAAAAAATAATCAAAAAAGCCGAAACTAATTTTCAGAAAAAGAAGATTAAACGTGATTTTAAAATTTTAAAGTTAAACTATGAAGGATATTCAGATGAAGAGATTGGTGAAAAGTTTGGAATGGGAAAAAGAGCTGTTTTTAAAACAAGAAAATTATTAGCGGAAAAAATCAAGAAAGAGTTATATTCCTAAATATTATTAAAAAATATCAAGTTAGAACGTCTCGAAAGAGGCGTTTTTATTTTTCAAAAAGTTCCAAAAATGCTTCGGAAAACAAATAGACTAATATCAACCTAAAGAAAGATTAAAATTAACAATTAAAATAATATTTATGAAGGATGATTATTTTCAAACAGGTAGGGATTTTTTAACTAGAGAATTAGTTCTTGCTACTGTTCTAAGTTATTTTTCTCATTCAATAAAGAAAATTGAATGGGATAGACGGGCTGGGATTGCATATTTTATTGTTCCTATGGAAGAAAAGACAGAAAAAATTATTGAAGATTTTCAGAAAGGAAAACTAAAGGTCGAACCGAGGGAGTTTAATAATCGGATGAGAGATTTAAAAAGAATGATTTTTGAAGTCAAAGATAGAAACTAGAATTTTTTAATTATGAAGCTAACCGAAGAAAAAATTGAAGAGTTCAGAATGCTTTATCTAAAGGAATTTGGTGAAAAGATAAGCAAGAAAGAAGCTTTTGAAAGAGCGGTTAGTTTTCTTAATTTAATGAAATTGGCTTATAAGTCTTTCAAAAGTATTGAAGAATATAATAGTTTTTTAGAATGGAAAAAAGAGCAGAGAGTTGACGATTTGAGGAAAATGAGTAAAAATTGAATTGTCAATCCAACAATTTATATTCACTGAGGTATTTTTGTCCCACTAAATGGGCGGTTCTACCGACAAATTCTCAGCGAATGCGTTGGATTGACTAGAACCGTCCTTTTAGTTTTATTTTAAAGTTATGAATAGACATAATAACAAAGATGAAAAAATCAAATACTTTCTTTATGCTAGAAAATCTTCCGAGAGTGAAGACAGGCAAATGGCTTCAATTGAATCTCAAATCAAAGAATTAGAAAAAATAGCTAAACAAGAAAAATTTGAAATAGTTAAAATTTTTTCTGAATCAAAATCTGCCAAAGCTCCTGGGAGAGAAGTTTTCAATGAAATGACGGCTAGGATTAAAAAGGGAGAGGCTCAAGGAATTATTTGTTGGAAATTGAATCGGTTAGCCAGAAACCCAATTGACGGAGGAGAGGTTAGTTGGATGATTCAACAAGGAGTAATTCAACATATTCAAACTTTTGGAAGAAGCTATTATCCGACTGATAATGTTATTGTTATGGCGGTTGAACTTGGAATGGCTAATCAATTCATCAAAGATTTAAGTGTTGATACTCAAAGGGGCTTGAGAAATAAAGCAGAGCTTGGTTGGTATCCTGCTCCTGCTCGTTTGGGTTATTTAAATACTCCTGATAAAAATAAAGGGATGAAAATAATTGTGAAAGACCCTGAAAGGTTTGAATTGGTTAGAAAAATGTTTGATTTAATGATTTCAGGGGCTTATACACCACCTAAAATTTTAGAAATAGCAACTAATAAATGGAAGTTTAGGAATGTTAAAGGAAAGCCAATTGCTAGAAGCACGATTTATGATTTATTTTCTAATCCATTTTATTGTGGTGAGTTTGAGTATCCAAAAAACAGCGGGAATTGGTATATCGGCAAACACGAGCCAATGATAACTAAGGATGAATATGATAGAATCCAGTTATTTTTAGGCAAAAAAGCGAAACCAAGACCAAGAACTCACGAGTTTGCTTTTACTGGTTTAATTCGTTGTGGCGAGTGTGGAGCTTTAATAACTGCTGAAGATAAGGTTAAACATCAAAAAAACGGGAATATACACAATTATACTTATTATCACTGCACTAAACAAAAAAGAACTGAAGACGGTAAAAAATGTTCTCAACTTTCCATTGAGAAAAAAGAGCTTGAAAAACAAATAGCGGAGGTTTTGAAGGGAATAGAAGTCCCAGAAACTTTTAAGGAGTGGGCTTTTGATTGGATAAGAGATGAGAATAAAAATGAATCACGGGATAGGAATAGAATAATTTTAAATCATCAAAAACAATATCAATCGTGTATTAAGAGAATCGATAATTTAATTGATATGCGAGCCAATGAAGAAATCGACGAGAAAGAGTTTAAAAATAAGAAATTTGAACTTAAAAGAGAGAAGAAGGAGATAAAAAAGAAGTTAAATGATTGTGACAAGGGGATTGACGATTGGTTAGAAGAAGTTTCTCTGTTGTTAGGATTTGCTGAAAATGCAAGATTCAGATTCGAAACGGGGAATTTGCAAATTAAGAAAGAGATATTGGTTGCACTAGATTCGAACCTCTTGTTAAAAGACAGAAAACTCTTTGTTAAAGCACAAAAACCGCTCTTAAAAGTAAAAGAAGCGGTTCCAGAGGTAAGAGCTATTTATGATAGCTTCGAACCTGTTAAAAGTGGCTTGGATAAGGCAAAAATTAAGGTTCTTTTTGCTCAAAATCCGATACTGCTCCCGGGGTCGGATTCGAACCGACGACCGATTGATTAACAGTCAATTGCTCTACCACTGAGCTACCCGGGAATAAAAATTAATTAAGAAGACTAAACATCTTCTCAACATCATATATTTTAGTTGTTTTTGGAGTTTAGTCAATAGTTTCGTTGTTAAGTAACTAATTACTTAACAATGTCTTGGCTTGATTTTTTAAGGGTGGGCTTGTATAATGAAGGAGATTAAAGGATAAACTTAAAAATTTTAAATGAAAGATCAAATTAGAAAAATAATTCTGAAGATTGTTGATAATCTTTGGGAAAAAAACGATTTGAAAAAAAGCGAAATTGAAATTAATAAGGCTCCAGAAAAATTTGGGGATTATTCAACTAATGTAGCGATGAAATTGGCGAGAATTGTTAAGAAAAATCCTTTAGAAATAGCTGAAATAATTAAAGAAAAACTTTCGACTGATTCAGTAGCGCAGTCTTTGATCGAAAAAATAGAAGTAGCCAAACCGGGTTTTATTAATTTCTATTTTAGTCAAAAAGCTTATGAGAAAATTCTAGCTGATATTTTAAAACAAGGTGATCGATATGGATTTTCTAAGTTGGGGCAAGGGAAAAAAGTGATGGTGGAGTTTGGACAACCGAATACTCATAAAGCGATTACAGTCGGTCATTTAAAAAGTGCTGTTTCTGGTTTATCAGTAGTTAAATTGTTTGAGGCTTTAGGGTATGAAGTGATAAGAGCTAATTTTTTTGGAGATGTGGGGATGCAAGTAGCTAAATCGACTTGGGCGATGATAAAAAAAGAGTTGCCGAGTGAATTCGAGGACTGGAAAAATGATAAGAAAATGGAATTTGTTAATGAGGCTTATGTTGAGGGAGCTAATGCCTTCAAGGATAATCCTCAAGCCGAAGCGGAAATTAGAAAGATTAATAAAGATATTTATGCCAAGACGGATAATAAAAATTATCAATGGTATCAAAAAATTAGAGAGTGGAGCATCGAGTATCAGAATGAGGTTTTTGCGAAATTAGGAATTGAGTATGATCGACAATATCCAGAGAGTGAAGTCTACCAAGATGCGATTAAAATCGTAGAACAACATCAGGGTAAAATTTTTGAGGAGAGTCAGGGAGCGATTGTTTACAAAGGAAAAAAGGATGGTTTACATACTTGGGTGTTTTTAACTAAAGAAGGCAATCCAACTTATTCAGCTAAGGATTTGGCCTTGGCAGTTAAAAAGTTTTCGGAATATGATTTGGATTTAGCAATTGTGACGACTTCGGTCGAACAGACAGATTATTTCAAAGCAGTGATAAAAGTACTGGAAAAAATTGATAAAAATTTTGAAGGAAAATACAAACATGTTCCATTTGGCTGGCTTTTGATGAATGGAAAAAAGACTAGCTCGAGAATGGGGAAAACTATTAAGTGCGTTGATATTGTTGCAGAAGCAATGCAATTAGCTAAAGAAAAAATTGCGATTGATAAGGATTATTCTTCAGAACAAAAACAGGAAATAATTAACAAGGTAGCTTTAGCGGGATTAAAATTTTTGATTTTATCGCATGAGTTTCACAAGGACATTAATTATAATCCGGAGGAATTTATTAAGTTGAATGGATTTTCAGGACCGTTTATTTTGTATTCATACATTAGAATCAATTCGATAGTAAAAAAAGTATCTGCCAAAGGTGGATCAGTCTCGGGTTGGGACGATAATTTGAGATTTGAATCTGATCATGAAAAACAATTAGCTAGTGCTTTGTTGATGTATTCAGATACGGTTTTGCGAGCTGGAATCGAAATTGCTCCGCATATTATTTGCAATTATCTTTACGAAGTGGCTCAGAAATTTAATTCATTTTATGAAAATTGTTCGATTCAAAAAGCGGAAAATGAGGTTCAAAAAAAGTCGAGATTAGTATTGGCGATGGCGACGGGTCAGATTTTGAAAAATGGACTGGGTTTATTAGGCATTGAAACTCTAGAGAAGATGTAGAGAAAAATTTTGAATTTTGAATTTTGAATTTTGATTCAATTTTGAATGACTTAATATTTTAATTTTTTTATTAATGATAAAGAAAATTGTTTGTCATGATGTTTGGGGAAATAAAAAAGAGGTGAAACCGGAACAATTAATTTTTAGGCCGTCGGTTTATGGAGTTTTAATTGAGGACGGAAAAGTCTTATTGTCAAAGCAGTGGGATGGATATGATTTTCCGGGAGGAGGAGCAAAAGTTCAGGAAACTTTAGAGGAAACTTTAAAAAGAGAATTCAAGGAGGAGACTGGATTGAAGATTGAAGTCGGAAAAATAGTTTATTGTGATACTTTTTTCTTTCATCCAGCTCATTCGAAGAAACACAAAAATGAATATTGGAATGCGCCAGTTTTTTATTTTTTGGTCAAAAAAGTTGGTGGCAAAATTTCAGTTGATAATTTTAGTGAAGAAGAAAAAGATTATAAAGATTCAGCGGAATGGGTTGAGATAGAAAAAGTAAAAGATTTGAAATTTTATAATTCGATTAATAGTAATAGGGTCGTTGGGGAAGCATTGAAAATCAAAAATAAACAATAAACAATTCATAATGAGCAAAATCATAACCGATGAAAAATTAGTGGAGCGAGTTTTGACAAGGGGCGTGGAACAGGTCTTGGACGAAAAAGAAAAATTTAAAAAGCTTTTAATGTCTGAAAAGCAAATTAAGCTTTATTGTGGGTTTGATCCAACAGCGCCGTCTTTGCATATTGGAAACGCTATTTCGATTAAAAAACTTGGAGAATTTCAAAAATTGGGACACAAGGTGATTTTTTTGATTGGAGATTTTACCGCTTTGATTGGAGATCCGACTGATAAATCAGCCACCAGGCCAAAATTGACTCGAGAAGAAATTTTAAAAAATTGCGAGGGTTACAAAAAACAAGCCAGCGCTTTTTTGGATTTTGAAGGAGAAAATCCGGCTGAAGTCCGATATAATAGTGAATGGAGCGACAAAATGAATTTCAGGGATTTAATTAAATTGTCTTCAAATTTTACGGTTCAACAGATGATTCAACGGGATATGTTCAAGAAAAGAATGGATGAAGAAAGGCCGATTTATCTTCACGAATTTTTGTATCCTTTGGCGCAGGCTTATGATTCAGTGGCGATGGATGTTGACTTAGAAATTGGTGGGAATGATCAAATGTTTAATATGATGCGGGGGAGAGATTTACAGAGAACCATTAATAATCGAGAAAAGTTTGTGATAACCCTGAAAATTTTAGCGGATGATACTGGCAAAAAAATGGGTAAGAGTGAAGGCAACGCGGTTTTCTTGGATCAAACTCCAGAAAATATTTATGGAGCGGTGATGTCTTGGCCGGATGGATTTATTGCTAATACATTTGAATTGATAACTGATGTTCCTTTGGCCGAAATCGAAAGAATGAGAGAACAAATGAAAAATGAAGAAGTTAATCCTCGAGACTTAAAAATGAGGTTAGCTCTGGAAATTACTAGAATTTTTCATGGAGAAGGAGGGGCACAAAAAGCGCAAGAAGATTTTGTGAATACTTTTTCAAAAAAAGGAATACCAGAAAAGATTGAAGAATGTATTGTTTCATGGGAAGATGCAACTGATTCATATCAAAATGTTATTAATTATATGGTGTCAGCCGGTCTAGCTAAAAGCAAGTCGGACGCTAAAAGAAAAATTGAACAAGGTGGCGTGAGTATTGATGGAGAGAAAATATCCGTAGGAGTATTAATTTTGAGTAAGGAATTGTATGACGGTAAAATTTTGAAAGTTGGTAAAAAAGATTTTCGAAAAATAGTTATAAACTAAATTAATGATTAAGATCCTGATTTTAGAAGACAATTTAAAAGCTCTAAAATTGATAATGGAAGTTTTGAATGAGTTAGAAGCAGAATTGGGTCAAATGGCGGTGACAATTTTTTCTGAAGGAGAATTAGCAGAGAAGTTTTTGAAAAATTTTGTAGTTGAAGAATTTGATTTAGTGTTGCTGGATTATTATTCGTTGGATAATAAAAATTTTCATCAAGCAATTTTAGGATGGATAAATCCTGAAAAAATAATTGCAATTTCTAATGCCATTGCTAATAACAAAAGAGCCGGAGAAAAAGGTGTTTCAAAAATGGTCCAAAAAAAATATGCTGACTTGATTGGTTTTAAAAAGGAGCTTAAAAAAGAAATTAAAAATATTTTGATTTAAATTTAAATATAAAAATATGAAAAACAATCAACAAGGATTCTTTTCTAAAATTCAAAATAGTAAATATTATGAAGCAGCCGAAGCTGGTTTTTGGCGAATTTGGGAAAATAAATCAATCTGGTTTTGGGGAATATTTATTTCTGTTGGAGCGATGAGTTTTAATCATAATCAAACTAAGGGAAAACAGAATCAAGTATCCAAAGAAGAAGCCTATAATTTTTTTATTGAATATTGGCAATGGATATTGTTGGCCGTTGGGGTCGCTTTGATGTTGGGTATAATTTTTTGGTTGATTTCAATTGTTGCTAGAGTCGGGGTTATTGAAGAACTAAATAAAAAACAAAATAATAAAAAATATGTTCTAGGTTTTAAAAAAATCTGGGAAGTTGGTATAAGCAAATTTAAAAAAATATTTTATTTAGATTTGGTTGTAATAGCTATTGTTTTTTCCTTTCTGTTGGCTGTTGCTGGAACGATAGCTTTAGCTTATTTTGCTGAAAATAAATTATTGGTTGGATTTATTCTTGGCGGGATCATTCTTGTTGGAAGTTTAATTTTATTAAGCTTGGCGATTTTGAAACTTTTTGTGCAGGTTCTTTTGTTGTTGGGGAATCTTGATATTAAAGAGTCTTTCATAAAAAGCTGGAATATTATTAAAAATAACATAAAAGAACTTGTTAAGTTGTGTCTAACTTCTTTTGTCATTAGCTTGATTAAGGGAGCTATAATTAGTGTGATTTTTATTTTGATAGCAGTTATAGGATTATCTTCTTATTTTTTACTTATTACTAGATTTGGTTTTTTAATGGAAAGTGTTATTATCGTTTTAGGGGTTATTTCTTTTACGATATTTTTTAGTTGTATATTAGTAATTAGCGCTTTTTTTGCTCTTTGGAAAATGGATCTTTTGATTTGGTGGGTGAAAATGATTGATGGTGTTAAAGAAAAAGAAATTAAGAAAATTGAAGTTGAAAAAAAAGTGATTATTGAGAAAAAAGTGGTAGTGGGAGCAGGAGCGTAATCGAATTTTTAATTTCTAATTTTGAATTTTGAATCAATTTTGAATGATTTAATTTTTCAATTTATAAATAAAATTTTTATAATTAGAAAATTAAATAATTAGGTAATTAAAAATTTATTCAAAATTAGAAATTCAAAATTAAAAAATCCCCTCAGGGGATTTTTTTTGTGCCTCGAGAGGGATTTGAACCCTCATGCGTTAAACGCCACGGCCCTCAACCGTGTGTGTATACCAGTTCCACCATCGAGGCCTCAGTTACGTTTTAGAATTTGGCGTACTTTTTTGTCGAGTTTTCCGCTATTCGTTCAATGTGCCATTAAGCACATTTCACTCACTGCTCAAAATTATTTTTTTCTCGGTGTAGCTTCAGCAAAGACGGATTAAATTACATTCAAACTCTAAAACTTTAAATTATTTTGTCTTTTCTTCTTTAATATTTAGTTATTGAATGTTGAAATATTGAATGAGGGTTGTTTATTGAATGTTGAATATTTCTAGTTTTTTATTAGAAAACCGCTGAAGAGTCAGCGGTTTATTGGGTATTATAAGAATTTAGTTTTTTTCTTCAATTTTTTTAGCTTTATCTTTGGGTATCGCTTCTTCGATTGGTTTGACTTCTTTTGGAGCAGTAGCTTTCTTATTTTTTTCTTTCATAGCAGCTTTTTCTTTTTCGGAAAAATCTTTGATTTTCATCTTGGCTGATCGACCAGCTCGTTCTCGCATATAATAAAGTTTGGCTTGTCGAATTTTACTGTGTCGTAAGACCTCTATTTTTTCAATGGAAGGAAGGTAAATTGGTAAAACCATTTCGACTCCAATCCCTTGAGAATCTTTTCGAACGGTAATGGTTGGAGAAGAACTCTGGCGTCCCTTAATGGCAATTACTAATCCTTTAAACATTTGAACTCGTTCTTTTTCACCTTCTTTAATCTTCTTATAAACGCAAATAACGTCTCCTGTTCGAATTTCAGGGATGTCAGTTCTGACCTGCGATTTGTTAAAATCAATAATTTTCTGGTTCATATAAGCTGAATTAAGTTCTTTTAAATTAAGAGTATCTTTTGCAATTTTTAAAACATTGAATTAATTCAATGCAACAAAATTTAACTGTAAGTATTATTTCACAGTTAAAAAATTTAAAGATAAACTTATAATAGACTTTTTAGAGGTTCCAGTCAATAGCGTGTGTTTAATAAAATGATAAAAAGATTATTTGAGTTGGAGATATTTTTGAAAGAGGGTTGAAAATAAATGAAAATAGTTTAAAATAAAGGGCAATAGAGAAGGTGTTTTTTAAAAAATAAGCTTTAAAAGATGGAACTTATAAATTATTTAAAAGATTTTCAATTAGTCGGCAATAGCGGTTGGGATTATTTTCAGGCTATTTTGTGGTTTGGTGGATTAATGTTGATTTTTAAAATTTTTAAAATTATTGTTTTAGCTCGTTTAAAACATTTATCTCAAAAAACCAAAAACGATGTTGATGATTTTGTGATTCAAGTAATCAATGATCTTAAACCGCCATTTTATCTTTTAGTTGCTCTCTACATAGCAGTTCATCCTTTGAGTTTAAATGACTTAATTCACCGAATTATTTTTGGATTATTTATCGTTGTTTTGATTTTTCAGGCAATTTTAGTTATTCAAAAGAGTATTGATTATATTTTGAATAAAATATTATTAAAAAATATAGAAGGTCAAGATGATGCTAAAAATAAAAAGGCAGTGATAAAATTGTTAAGTCAAATTGTCAAAGTTGTTTTGTGGATGGTCGGATTTTTGATGATTCTTTCTAATCTGGGAGTAGATGTCACTTCTTTAGTAGCTGGTTTAGGAGTTGGTGGTATCGCGATCGCTTTTGCTCTTCAGGGAATTTTAGGAGACTTATTCGCTTCTTTTTCTATTTTTTTGGATCAACCCTTTAAGGTTGGAGATTATGTTCAAGCCGGAACTGAATCAGGAACTATTAAAAAAGTGGGAATAAAAACTAGTCGGATTGCGACTTTGAATGGAGAAGAGTTGGTTGTTTCTAATACCGATATTGCTTCAGCTCGAGTTCGAAATTTTAGTAAATTAGAGAAAAGAAGATCTAGTTTTCGTTTGGGTGTTACTTATAATACGGGCAGTAAGAAATTAAAAGAAATCCCAGGGATTATTGAAAAAATAGTTAAAACAGAAAAAGACGCAATTTTTGGTCGAGCAAAATTTATTGAATTTGGAGACTCTGCTTTAATCTTTAAGATTCTTTATCATGTCGAAAGCTCCGATTTGGGTCTATTTTTAGATATTCAAGAACGAATTAATTTGGGAATTTATGAAGAATTTGAAAAACGGAAAATTGAATTTGCCTTTCCTTCTCAAACGGTTTATATTAATAAAGATGTCACCAAATAAATTAAATTTTTTTAGATTTGATTTAGGTTGTAAAATAGTTTAAGATTAAAGAGAACTGTTTTAACAGACAGTTCAGAATGTTTTAAAATAAAAAAATGTCTTATCGTTTCTTTTTGTGGGGAATGCGAATTTTGGCTGTTGTTTCATTTTCTTTAATGTTGCTTACGCTGATTTTTCTTTCTCCTTATTCAGATCCTTATTCTTTCCGACAATCTATCTCAATCAACATTTTAATTTTTGAAATTAGTTTGTTTTTTTCTTTGTTGGCTGGTTTTTCTTTGTTGCTTTTTTGGATAAGAACTTTAAAATTGAAAAGTCTTAGAAGCAAAGAATTGAGTGTTTTTGCGGGAATTTCTTTTCGTCAAGGATTTTTGTTGGCTTTAGCGGTGTTGATTTTATTAATAATGCAAAGTTTTCAAATTTTAATTTGGTGGGATGGGCTGTTGGCGATTGGAGCAGTAATTATGGTAGAGTTGTATTTTTTAGCCAGGTAATTTTTTTGAAGGATTATTTTTAAATAAAATTTAATAGAAAATATTCAAAAATAGTCCTTTGTAATTAATTTTATGGAAAGGATATTTGAAGAATTAAAACAATACTAGTAAATTAATAATAAACACAAAAAGACTATGGGAAAGAAACAAACACAGGAATATACGGCTGAATCGATTCAGGTACTAGAGGGATTAGAGCCAGTTAGAAAAAGACCAGGAATGTATATAGGAGGAACTTCATTGGAAGGTCTGCATCATTTGGTTTGGGAAGTAGTGGCTAACTCTATTGATGAGGCGATGACTGGCAACGGAACTTATATCGAAACTCATATTTTGCCGGGCAATCAAATTCGAGTGATTGATGAAGGACGAGGAATTCCAGTCGAGAAGCATCCGCAAACTGGAGTTTCGACTTTAGAAACAGTAATGACGCGTTTGCACGCTGGAGGTAAGTTCGGTGGAGGTGGATACAAGGTCTCTGGTGGTTTACATGGGGTAGGTGTTTCAGTGGTGAATGCTTTGAGTATTTGGACTCGAGCTGAGGTTTATCAAAATGGTAAAATTTGGGCACAGGAATATTGTCGAGGAGATGTTCAAGCTCCAGTGAAAAAAATAGGAGAAACAAAAAAACACGGAACAATTATTACTTTTGAACCAGATCCAGAAATTTTTCCAGAAATTGAATGGAATTGGAGCAAAATTATTAACTACTTACGAGAACAAGCCTATTTAACCAAGGGCATTCATTTAAAAATAATAGACAAAAGAAATGAAAAAGAAAACCTTCATAAAAAGGTTGGTTTTTGTTTTGATGGTGGAATAAAATCTTTTGTTAAACATCTAAACAAAGGTAAAGAAGTTGTTAATGAGAATATTTTTTATGTTGAAAAACAAGTCCAAGGGGTTTTAGTGGAAGCTTCTTTGCAGTTTAGTATGTCGATGAAAGACCGAATTATTTCTTTCGCTAATAATATTCCTACGACAGAAGGCGGAATGCATGAAACTGGTTTTAGAACGGCTTTAACTAGAAGCATCAATGATTATGCTAAAAAGAATAATTTGCTGAAAGAAAAAGATCCCAATTTCACTGCTGATGATGTGAAAGAGGGTTTAACAGCAGTTGTCTCAGTTAAATTAGAAGAACCTCAATTTGAAGGTCAAACCAAAACTAAATTGGGGAACTCTGAAGCCAGGACGGCTGTGAATTCAGTTTTGAATGAAGCTTTTATTGAGTATTTTGATGAAAATCCGCAAGAAGCTAAGTCAATTATTAATCGTTGTGCTTTGTCTTCCAAGGCTCGATTAGCCGCCAAAGCCGCTAAAGAGGCGGTGGTTAGAAAAGGCGCAATGGAAGGAATGACTTTACCTGGAAAATTAGCTGATTGTTCTAGTCGAGATGCCAGTAAAAGTGAATTGTTCATTGTGGAGGGAGATTCTGCTGGTGGCAGTGCCAAGCAAGGGAGAGACCGACAATTTCAAGCGATTTTGCCCTTACGAGGAAAAATTTTGAATGTGGAAAGAGCTCGATTGGATCGGATGTTGACTTCTCAGGAAATCAAAAACATTGTGATTGCTTTGGGTGCTGGAATTGGAGCGGAAATGAATTTAGCAAAATTGAGATATCACAGAATTGTAATTATGACTGATGCTGACGTGGACGGTTCTCATATCAGAACTTTATTATTGACTTTATTTTATCGACATTTTGAGGGCTTGATTGAAGCTGGATATGTTTATGCGGCTCAACCTCCTTTGTTTGCAGTTAAGAAAGGGAAACAAGTTTATTATGCTTATGACGAAGAAGAAAAGGATCGTATTTTGAAAAAAATAGTTGGTAAAGACGTTGAAATTTCGGAAAATGAAGAGGAAGGTTTAGATCTTAAAAAATCTACTGGAATTTCTCTTCAACGCTACAAGGGTCTAGGAGAAATGAATCCAAGTTTACTTTGGGATACCACTATGAATCCAGAAAATCGAATGATGAACCAGATTACAGTTGAAGATGGGGAGAAAGCGGATGAAATATTTGATATTTTGATGGGGAGTGAAGTGGCACCGAGGAAGAAATTCATCCAAGCCCACGCCAAGTCTGTCCAAAACCTCGACGTCTAGACTGAAACTTTATATTTTGGCACATCTCTTCGTTGGATTTTCCGCTATTCGCTCGACGTACTGAGCTAGTGTGCCTCGCTCGTTGCTCAAATCTGCCTTGAACTGCACTCAAAATCTTAAGTTTCTGTGTTTTGTCTGATATTTAGATTGCTCCTTGTCTTAATTATAGCGGAGGCAGGTTGAATTGCACCCAAATTATTAAACCCCGATGATTTTAATTAATTGGAAATATACAATTTTAAGAGGGCGTTTTAAAAAGTAATAGATGATTACGTAATTAATTACGTAAACTTATAAAAAAATGGAAAAATTTAATTATTTTTTATTATGAGTTTGTTGAAATATTTAAAATATTTTCAGGTTTAAGAAAAGTCCTTGAACGACATTAAGAACTTTATAAACTTATTATTAATAACAAAACAAATATGAAAATTGCGATAAATGGGTTTGGGAGGATTGGGAGGGCGGTTTTAAAAATAGCAATTGATAATCCAGAAATAGAAATTGTGGCAATTAATGATTTGGCGGAATTGGAAAATTTAACCTATCTTTTGAATTATGATACGGTTTATCGAATTTATAAAAATAAAGCGGAAGTCAAAGACGGAAATTTGATGGTGGCCGGAAAACAAATTAAGTTTTTTTCGGCAAAAAATCCAGCTGATTTGCCTTGGGCGGAATTGGAAATTGATTTGGTGGTTGAAGCCACTGGCTTTTTTACTGATCGAACGGGAGCAGAAGGTCATTTGAAAGCGGGAGCAAAAAAAGTTTTGATTTCTGCGCCAACCAAAGATGAAACAATCAAAACTATTGTTTGCGGAGTTAATAATGATAAATTAGAAGTTTCTGATGATATTATTTCTAATGCCTCTTGCACTACTAATTGTATTGCTCCGATGATGAAAGTTTTAGAAGATAAATTCGGAGTAGAAAAATCATTAATGTCAACGATTCATAGTTATACTTCTACTCAATCTTTGGTCGATGGACCATCTAAAAAAGATATGCGAAGAGGTAGAGCAGCAGCTTGTAATGTGGTTCCAACTTCTACAGGGGCAGCCTTGGCAGCAACTTTGGTGGTGCCTGAATTAAAAGGAGTTTTTGATGGGATGGCTTATCGAGTGCCGACTCCAGCTGGATCAATTTCTGATGTGGTAGTGCTTTTAAAAAAAGACGTGACTAAAGAAGAAATTACTCAAGCTTTTGAAGAAGCGGAAGCTGGTTCAATGAAAAACATTCTTCAAGCCACTACTGAGCCTTTAGTTTCGAGCGATATTCTTAGAAGTACTTATTCAGTGATTGTTCCAACTGATTTGATTAAAGTGGTTGGAGGAAACTTAGTTAAAGTGGTAGGTTGGTATGACAATGAATGGGGATACTCAGAGAGAGTGATTGATTTAGCTCTTAAAATGAATAATAAATGAATTATTTCAAGTTGAGCTATATTAAATTACGAATATAAAATCACAAATTCCAAATCTGCCTACTGGCAGGCAGGTAAGCATTAATATTTAAAACTAAAATTTTTGTTTTGGATTTTGAAAATTGTGATTTGTAATTTATTATTTGGGGTTTGGTGCTTAAACTTTAGTCTTAAATTTTTAACGTGAATTTAAAAAACAAGAAAGTGACGGTGATGGGGATTGGTTTACATGGAGGTTCAAAAAATATGATCAAATGGTTGTTGGAGCAAGGTGCCAAAGTCATCGCTACCGATATAAAAAAAGAATCAGCGTTGAAAACCACGTTGGACGAGCTTAAAAGTTTTAAAAACTTGGTTGTCGTCACCGGTCATCATCGCCCGGAGGATTTTCAGAAAGTTGATTTAGTGATAAAAAATCCGACTGTTTCTTGGGGTAATAAGTATATTCAAATTGCTTTAAAAAATAAAGTTCCAATTGAAATGGATTCTAGTCTTTTCTTTGAACATTGTGAAAGTTCAAAAATAATTGGAGTGACTGGTACTAAAGGTAAAACCACTACTGCTAGTTTGATTGCCCAAGTCTTAGCTGATGCTGGAAAGAAAATCTCTAAAGTTGGAATTGGACAAGAAGCGGTGATGGATAAATTGAAAAAAATTACCCCAAGTACTTTTGTTGTTTTTGAGATGTCTTCTTGGCGGTTGGCCGGCTTGAAAAAGAATAAAAAAAGTCCTAAATACGCTTTAGTGACTAATATTTACCCGGATCATCTTAACCATTATGCTTCGATGGAAGAATATATTGAGGATAAAAAACAGGTTTATATTAATCAATCTTCGGAGGATTTTGCTATTTTCAATTATGACAATAAAATTACTAGAGAAATGGGAGAAGAAGCTTCTGCTCAGGTGGTTTATTATTCAAATAAAGAAATCGAAGGTGATCGAGTGGTTTTTGTTCGAAGTGGAAAAATTTTTGTTTGTTTTGAAGGAGACGAAAGGGAAGTCTGTGATATAAAAAGCTTTAATTTAAAGGGTGCTCATAATTTAGATAATATTTTAGCGACGGTGGCTTTAGCGACGGTTATTGGAATTGACTTAAAAAAAATAAAAAAAACTTTGATAAATTTTAAAGGTGTTGTTCATCGGCTTGAATTGGTTCGAACTTTAAAGAGTATTGATTTCTATAATGATACAACAGCTACTACTCCCGAATCAGCTATTGCTGGGGTGAACTCTTTTATGCGACCGATTAATTTAATTATGGGTGGGGCTAGCAAGAAATTGGACCCAACTATTTTTTTGAAAAAAATTTCTCAATCTAAATATGTTAAAAACATTTTTATTTTGGATAGTAAGATTGCTAAAAAAATTGAAAAACAAATTATTGAGTTAGGTGGTGAAGATAAAATCAATGGAATTTATTCGGAATTTGATAAAGCGATTAAAGAGGCTTATATTGAAGCAGAACAAGGTGGATTAGTTTTATTGTCGCCTGGTTTTGCTAGTTTTGGGATGTTTGAGAATGAGTTTGATAGAGGACGACAATTTAGGAATATAGTTAATAAATTGTAGACTTTTTTGTTTGGCACATTTCTTTGTCGAATCTTCTGTCACTCGCTTGTCGTATCATTCAATACATTTCGCTCGGTGCTCAGATTTTCCTCGAACTGCACTCAAATAAAAAAGTCTTATGCTTATTTGCCTCGCTGAAGCTATGACGAAGTGGATCGGCCGGCAGGTTAAAAACCAAAAATCTACGGTTTTTTGAAACTTGATATTTTTAATTTAGATATTGAGATTTGTTTGTATCTTGTATCTTGCACCCTTATTTTTTAAAAATAAAATTTATTGAAAATTAATTAAAAGAATAATTATTATGAAAGATAAAAAAGTCATCGCCATTGTTGGTATGGCTGGTTCTGGGAAAACAGAAGTAGTCAAAAAAATTCAAGAAAAATATTCAGTGCCTAAAGTTTATTTTGGGGAAGTGACTTTCGATGAAATTAAAAAACGTGAGATTGAAGTTAATTATGAAAATGAACGAATAGTTAGAGAGTCTTTGCGGGCTGAACATGGAATGGGGGTCTATGCTAAATTTTCAGTGCCTAAAATTAAAAAATTGCTAGAAAGTAGCTTGGTTGTTTTGGCAGAAAGTCTTTATAGCTGGGATGAGTATAAGATTATGAAAAAAGAATTTGGTGATAATTTTATTGTAATAGCGGTTTATGCTTCGCCAAATACTCGTTTTGAGCGTTTAAAAAAGCGAATTAAAGAACGACCAATTGCGGATTGGCAAGAATTTAAAACTCGAGATTGGACGGAAATTGAAGGTACTCAAAAAGGAGGTCCAATTGCGATGGCTGATTTTATGATTATCAACGAATCAACTAAAGAAAATTTTCAAGAAAAAATTATTGAACTTTTTGATAAATTGATTTAAGGAACGTTTTGCGTTAGAGTGCAAAAAGATTTTTTGGAGTCGGCAAAACTTACTTTGACTTTTTTGTAAATGTGTTGTATAATATTATAGAAAGTTAGTATTGATGGGGTTATTCAAAACTTTTAAGTTTTTCTGCTGATGGCAGAAATGTTTTTAAATTGTCTTTTTTAATAATGGAAACAGAAAAAAATTCAACAAATTTAGGACCAAAGAAGGAGAGCAAATTAAAAGCAATAGTTGTTTATGTTTTTGAATTTGTTAAAATTATTGTTATTTCTTTGATAATAATAATTCCAATTAGAACTTTTGTTTTTCAGCCTTTTTTTGTTCAGGGAGCTTCAATGGAGCCTAATTTTCATAATGGAGAATATCTGATTGTGAATGAATTTGGCTATAAAAAAACGGTGGTTGGAATCAATCAAAAAGAATTTTTTACTGTTGATAATTTTAAAGAAATTAGCCGAAAAGAAGTGATTGTTTTTCGTAATCCTCGAAATCCAAAAGAATATTTTATAAAAAGAGTGATTGGATTGCCAGGCGATCGAATAGAAATTAAAGATGGCGAAGTAATTCTTTATAATGAAGAAAATCCTCAGGGTGGAATTTTAGATGAAAGTGAATATCTGACTAAAATGTTACACCAAACTGAATGTCGAGAGCAATGTTCCTTCGAAGTTAAACAAGATGAATTTTTAGTTTTTGGAGACAACCGAAAATATAGTAGTGATTCAAGATCTTGGGGTGTTTTGCCAAGTGAATTTGTGGTCGGCAAAGTTCTTTTTAGAGCTTGGCCATTTGATGAGATAAAAATTTTTAATTAATTTGAATATTTTAAATTGATAAATTTGAAGATAAAGATAGTTAAGCGTTGTTATTCAATAATTAATCAAAGTAAAGATATGGGGAAAACAGAACAAAACAAGACTGAAAACTCTAACAAGAAAAAAGTTAAATTTCAAACTATTCGTGGAATGAGAGATATTCTTCCGATTGATCAACCTTATTGGGATAAAATTCGAAAAGCCGTTGATAAAATTGCTTTTGATTATAATTATGGTCGAATCGATATGCCAATGGTGGAGCCAGTTAGTCTTTTTGAAAGAACAACTGGAAAAGATACTGATATCGTAGAAAAAGAAATGTATAAGTTTGAAACGCAGGGAAAAGAGAAGGTTAGTTTGCGTCCGGAAGGTACACCAAGTGTGGTTAGAGCTTACGTTGAGCATGGAATGAAAACTAAACCCAGTCCAGTTAAACTTTTCTATATTGGACCAATGTTTCGATATGATCGACCTCAAAAAGGGCGGTATCGTCAATTTTTTCAGTTTGGGTTTGAGGCTATTGGAGAACAAGATCCAATTTTGGATGCACAAATAATTCAAACGGCTTTAAGAATTTTTAATGCGATTGGAATTAATAAGATTGATTTGCAAGTGAACAGTATCGGTTGCAATGAATGTCGACCAAATTATAATAAACTTCTGGTCAGTTATTTGAAAAATCGAAAACAATCACTTTGTATGAATTGTAGAAATCGACTGAAGACCAATCCTTTGCGAGTTTTAGATTGCAAAGAAGAAAAATGCACTCAAGTAATAGCACAGGCTCCTCAATCAGTCGATCATTTATGTCCTGATTGCAAAAAACACTTCACTTATTTATTAGAATGCCTGGATGAACTGAAAATTATTTATAGTATTAATCCACATTTAGTTCGAGGTTTGGATTATTATACTAAAACGGTGTTTGAATTATGGTCACAGGATGATAAAGAGGGTCGAGCTTCTTTAGGCGGAGGAGGCCGCTACGATTATTTGATAGAAAAATTAGGCGGAAGAAAAACTCCAGCGGTTGGTTTTGCGGCTGGAATGGATCGTTTGGTGGAAGTAATGAAAGATCGGGGAATAAAAGGAACTAAAATCTCAAAACCAAAAGTTTTTTTAGCTCAATTAGGAGATTTAGCCAAAATGAAAAGTTTATCAATTTTTCAAGGATTGGAAAAGGCCGGAATTACTGTGGCGGAAAGTTTTGGTCGAGGAAACTTAAAAGCTCAATTAAAAAAGGCTGATCAGTTGGGAGTTGATTTAGTTTTGATTATGGGACAAAGAGAATCATTGGATGAAACGGTGATAATTAAAGATATGATTGGTGGAAATCAAGAGGTAGTTATCTTAGATAAAGTCGTAGTGGAAGTTAAGAAAAAATTGGATAAAATCAAAAAAGAAGTGCGGATTAAATAATTTAATAATTGATTGATGAATAAAAATTGTATTTTTTGCAAAATCATTAATAAAGAAATTTTCACTAAGATTATTTTTGAAGATGATTTGGTGTTGGCTTTTGATGATGTGCATCCGGTGGCGTCAGTTCACGTATTGATAATTCCCAAGAAGCATTTTGAATCAATCAACGATTTGACAAAGACGCAAAAAAATGAGAGACTTATGGGCCGGTTGATATTGGTGGCCAAGCAAATTGCTTCTGATAGAGGAATTGCTGAAAAAGGCTATAAGCTATTGATTAGAACTGGAAAAGAAGGTGGGCAAGAAGTGCCTCATATTCATCTGCATTTAATGGGCGGTATCAGCAATTGTTCTTAGACATAATTTGCATTGAAAAATTGTAATTTCAGTTAAATTTTTCTTAAATTTCCTCTGATTAGCAGTTGCTAGTCATTCGAAAATTATTCAAAAAATTTATCTTGAAATTCTAATCTTTCATTTATAAACTATGCCTAAAAACGATCGTTTGGAAAAATAAACCGAATATTTAATATATTTTAATAATAAAAAATGAGAAAGGAGGAATTTTTATGGTAGAGGTTGTAAAAAAAGATAAAGAAACATCAGAAAGTTTGATTAGACGTTTTTCTCGTAGAATGCAAGAGAGCAAGGTTCTAATGAAAGCTCGAAAAACGCAATTTAACGTTAAACCAAAGTCTAAAAAACAATTGAAAGATGATGCTCTTTATAGAAAGAAAGTCAAAAAAGAAGCTGATAAGCTCAAGAAAATGGGTATTTTTGATGATGAAAAATTTAAAGAAGTCAAAAAACGAATTTTGTAGTTATTTAATTTAAAGAGTTATTTTCAATTTTTTCAAAAATTATTTGAGAATAATTTTCTAAAAAGTATGAGCTTAAAAGAAATTATCAAAAAAGATTTTATTGAAGCTTTTCGTCAAAAAAATGTTGAGAAAAAGTCTGTTTTGTCGATGCTAAATGCTGAAATTAAAAATGCTGAAATTGAGTTTAAAATGAGGGAAGATGGTCTATCGGATGAAAAAGTTCTAGAGGCTATTAAGAGAGGTGTTAAGCAACGAAAGGACGCTATTGATAAATATAAAGCAGGTGGGAGAGAAGATCTAGTAACGAAAGAGCAACAAGAATTAGATATTTTGAAAGTTTATCTTCCGGCTGAATTGAGCTTGGATAAAATCGAGGAAGCGGTTCAGAGTGTTATTGCCGAAATAAAAGCGCAAGATATATCACAACTGGGAATGGTGATAGGGAAGACAATGCAAAAACTTGAAGGTCAAGCAGACGGAAATGTGGTTCGAGAAATTGTTACCAAATTACTTCAAAAATAATAAAGTAAAATCTTTTTAAATAGTTCTATTACAAGATATTCCTAGTGTGGAGGAGCTGTTTTTGAATACATTTTTTTAAAGATTTTATCAGAGGCCATTTCTTTTGTTAATTTAAAAATATTTATGAGTTTTAAAAAAAATAAAATTTTTTCAGAAAAATTAGCACAAATTTGGTTAGAAAAAATAATTATTTTTTTGCAAACTGAAAAAATTCTTTCTAATAATCAACAGGTTTTGATTTCTATCGCTAATGTTTCAGAAAAAGAAATTAAAAATTTGAATAATCAATATCGAACTAAAAATGAAGTCACTGACATTTTGTCTTTCGGCTATGTTTTTGATAATAAAAAAATAGAAGGAGATCTAGTTTTGTGTTGGAATATTATCCAAAAAAATGCTCAAGAAGATGGAACTGAAGCAGAAAAAGAATTAGTCAAAAATTTAGTCCATGGTTGTTTGCATTTAACTGGAAAGGAGCATTCGGCTGAAATGTTTAAATTGCAAGAGGAGTTTTTAAAGAAATTTTTTAAGTAGAAAACTGTAGCAAAGAATGAGGTTAGAAATAGTTCTATAATAGCTAAAATAAAAAATTGAATTTTGATAATCTTTTTTTAAATAAAATTGGAATAGATTTAGGAACGGCTAACACTTTGGTTTTTATTCCTAAAAAAGGCATTGTTGTCAATGAACCCTCGGTGGTGGCAATTGATATTAATGACAATAAAATTTTAGCGGTTGGTAATGAAGCTAAAGAAATGATTGGACGAGTGCCTGAAATGATTAGAGTTCATCGGCCTTTAAAAAATGGGGCTATCGCTGATTATAAAGTGACAGAAGCGATGATTCGTTATTTTGTAAATAAGGTTAGTCCTAAAATTAGATTCATTCGTCCTGATATTTTAGTTTCTATTCCGGCTGGAGTGACATCTACGGAGAGACGAGCAGTAATAGAAGCAACTAACAATGCTGGTGCTAAAAATGCTTATATTGTTAAGGAACCAGTTTTGGCAGCGATTGGAGCAGGGATTCCAATTAATAATCCGTCTGGAAATATGATTATTGATATTGGTGGTGGAACTTCAGAAGTGGCGATAATTTCTTTAGGGGGAATTGTGGCGGCACATAGTGCTCGAGTTGGGGGAGATCGATTCGACAATGCGATTGCTAATTATATTAAGAAAAAACATGGATTAGCGATTGGCGAAAGAACGGCTGAGGAAATAAAAATAATGATAGGAGGAGCTGTCCCACAAATAAATGAAAAATATGCTGAAGTTAGAGGGCGAGATTTAATGGGTGGTTTGCCAAAGACTGTCAAGATTTCATCTAATGAAGTGACAGAAGCAATTCAAGATGAACTTAGAGAAATAATCGAGGCGATTAAAAAAGTTCTTCAAGAAACTCCACCAGAGTTAGCGGCAGATGTTATGGATAAGGGAATGGTTTTATCTGGCGGCGGTGCTTTACTAAAAAATTTAGATCAATACATTGTCCAAACTATTGGTGTACCTTGTTACGTAGCGGATGATCCTCTGCTGTGTGTAGTTAAAGGCGCTGGAATAGCTTTGGATAATCTAGATGTATATAAGAAAACTATTCTTTCAAAATAGATTTTATAATGAGCAATTAATAGTTTGTGATTTTAAAAAATCAATTTGTAAATTTTTTAAATCCAAATTATTAATTGTGAAGAATAAATTGTTTATTATTCTTGAACAATTTTTCTGCATAAGCTATTATCTATTATAGTAGATAATTATTAATTAATAATAAAACAAAATGATTCAAGCTCAGGAATTGAGACAAAAATTTATAAAATTTTTTGAATTAAAAAAACACAATGCTTTGTCTTCTTTTTCGATAGTACCAGAAAATGATCCAACTTCTTTGTTTATAAGTTCTGGGATGCAACCTTTAGTACCTTATTTGATGGGAGAAAAACATCCACAAGGAATTCGATTGGTCGATATTCAAAAATGTATTCGAACGATTGATATCGAAGAAGTTGGTGATGTTACTCATCATACTTTTTTTGAAATGTTGGGGAATTGGTCTTTGGGTGACTATTTTAAGCAAGAAGCCATTCAATGGAGTTGCGAATTTTTAACTTCTTCTCAATGGTTGGGATTGGATCGAGAGCGGTTAGCAGTTTCAGTTTTTGAAGGAGATCATGATGCGTCTTTTGATCAAGAGTCTTTTGAGCAATGGAGAGAACTAGGTTTTTCAGAAGATCGAATTGCTAAGCTTCCTAAAAGCGAAAATTGGTGGGGACCTCCTAGCGAAACTGGACCTTGTGGGCCAGATACCGAAATTTTTTATTGGACTGGTGATACCAATGAAATTCCTAGAAAATTTGATCCAAAAAATAATAAATGGGTTGAGATTTGGAATAATGTTTTTATGGAATATAAAAAAACAGTGGATGGATCTTTTCAAAAACTTGTTCAACAAAATGTTGACACTGGAATGGGGCTAGAAAGAATTGTGGCAATTTTAAATGGATTAAAAGATGATTATGAAGGAGAATTATTTCAGCCGATTATTAAAAGAATTGAAGAGCTATCAAACAAAAAATATCAAGATAATAAAAAATCATTTAGAATTATCGCTGATCACATCAAAGCCTCGGTTTTTATGGTGGCTGATGGAATTAAGCCTTCAAACAACGAACGAGGTTATATTTTAAGACGATTAATCAGAAGAGCTGTTAGAGAAGCAAATAAAATGGGAATTGATTATTTATTTACTGAGCAAATCGGGACAGCTGTTCAGGAAATTTATAAAGATATTTACCCCGAAGTGAGTGAGAAGCTTATTTTAAACGTGATTAAAGACGAAGAACAAAAATTTCAAGCTACTTTAGAAAAAGGCTTAAAACAATTTGAAAAAATAATTTCCAAAAAGCAAGATGTGGTTTTAGTTTCTTCTAACCCTAAAAAAATCAAAGAATACAAAGATTTAATTAAGGATTCGATGAGTCTTAGTTTTTATCAATCAAATTTACCTGAAATTCAAGCGATTGATTCTCGAGAAGTGGCTCAATATAAAATAATTGAAGCTTATAAATCGATAAAAAGACCAATTATTGTTGAAGACACAGCTCTCCATTTAGAAGCTTGGAACGGTTTTCCAGGAGCTTTAATTAAATGGTTGGATAAATATTTAGGAACTCAAGGGATTTTAGATTTGACAGAAAATAAAAATCGAAATGCTGAGGCTAAATGTGTGATTGCTTATTTTGATGGAAAAGAAATTTCTTTTTTTGAGGGTTCAGTGAAAGGTCAAATAACTGAAGAGCGAAAGGGACAGAACAATGCTGATTTTGGATTTGATCCAATTTTTATGCCTAAAGGTTATGATAAAACGTTTGCTGAATTAGGAGAGGAGAAAAACAAAATTTCTCATCGCTTTTTAGCTCTAGAAAAATTTATTAAAGGAACACCTGATCAAAAAATTAAAGTAGAAGAAGGAATTTTTGACAGTGGTAATGATTTAGTGATTACAGGAAAAGAAGCTTTTGATCTATTTCAAACTTATGGATTTCCAATCGAAATGGTTTGTGACTTAGCTCATGAGCAAGGATTAAGAGTCGATGAAAAAAGTTTTCAGCAAGAACTTGAAAGGCATCAATTGCTTTCTCGAACGGCTAGTGCTGGAATGTTTAAAGGAGGATTGGCTGATACTAAAGAGCAAACTAAGCAACTTCACACAGTGGCTCATCTGCTTTTGGCAGGACTTAGAAAAGTTTTGGGAAATCACGTTTTTCAAAAAGGTTCAAATATCAATGGTGCAAGAATTCGATTCGATTTTTCTCATCCCGATAAATTGACCGAAGATCAAATAAAATCAGTTGAAGATTTTGTGAACGAAGCTATTCAAAGTGGAACTACTGTTGTTAAAGAAGAAATGAGTTTAGAAGAAGCTCAAAAAGCTGGTGCGCACGGATCTTTTGAAAATAAATATGGCGATTTAGTCAGTGTGTTTACTATTGGTGATTATTCCAAAGAAATTTGTGGTGGTCCTCACATTGATAACACTAACGAAATTAAAGGTTTATTTAAAATTATTCAAGAAAAATCTTCTTCGGCGGGTGTTCGACGAGTAAAGGCTATTTTAGCTTAAAGTCTTAGACTCTTATCGTTTCAAAAAAATAATTTGCAAAAAAGAAAAGGGTCTTAGTTTTTGACAGAGGCCTTTTTTGTTTATGAGTCGGGAGAATCGGATTATTTTTTATTAAATCATTCAATGGATATGGAATTTTAAATTCAAAGTTATATAGAAGAAAATATTTTTGGAATTTTAAAATTTGAATACTAATGTAGCTAATTGTTTTTTTAGTTTTTTATGTTATCATTTAACGCACTATTAAATTGATGATAAAAACATTAAATGAAAACTAAGTTTAAATTAATTTCAAAATATAAACCAGCTGGGGATCGAGGAGTAGCGATTCAATCTTTGACAGACGGTTTGCAAGTTGGCGTTGAGCAACAAACGCTTTTAGGAGTGACGGGTTCAGGAAAACTTTTACGGTTGCTAATTTGATAAAAAAAATTAACAAACTAACTTTAGTGGTTGCTCATAATAAAACTTTAGCGGCTCAATTAGCTCAAGAATATAAGGAATTTTTCCCCAATAATGCTGTTCATTATTTTGTTTCTTACTATGACTACTATCAGCCGGAGGCTTATGTGTCGGCCTCGGACACTTATATTGAAAAAGAAGCTAGTATTAATGCTGAAGTGGAGCGAATGCATCACGCAGCTACTCAATCATTATTAACTAGAAAAGACGTGATTGCGGCGGTGGTCGCAGTGAAAGATAATCATCATAAAGTTCGAGATTTTTTAGGCAACGCCGAAGCTATCAAAAAAAGTGAAAGGGATATTCTTTTATCTAACAATGAGGCTCATTGGTTTGCCCTTAAATTCCATCGGAAGAAGCGACGAAGTAACAGTTTTAAATAATTAGAGGAGTAGATGATCGGAAAATGATGATGTGAACTGGCTTTTTAATCAGAAGAATAAGCTTGAAAATTGAAGTGGTGATGTTAGAATTAAGATAATTTAATGAGATTTTTTAAATTTGATTTTAGAATGTTTAAATAAGAGTACCTATGAGCATATCTACGAACGTAGGTATGAGTAAAAATTAAAATAAAAATAAGATGCAAGATAAGTATATAAGAAAAATTGGAAAAGCCAGTAAATGGAGTTATAATGTTGTTATTCCTAAGGAGATTATGAAAAAATATGGATGGAGAGAAAAAATGAAATTGAGAATAGTTGATAAGGGAAGGGGCAAGGTTGAGATCAGTGATTGGCGTGGTTAAATTTTTATATATTTAACTCGCTAAAGAAAAAACGATAAAAATTAATTTACTACTATATTACAGTGCATGGTAGCAATAAAAAATGATAAAAAGAATTAAGGTGATATTATTTGATGTAGATGGAGTAGTGGTTCAGGCGGGACAATTTTCTTTGAAATATCAAAGAGAGTTTGGTTTGGCTGATGACGCAATGCTTTCTTTTTTTAAGGGAACATTTCAAGATTGTGTAGTTGGAAAAACTGATTTATTGGTGGCGGTGAAACCTTTTTTGAAAGAATGGAAATGGGATAAAACAGCGGAAGAATTTTTGCAATTTTGGTTCAAAGCAGAACATTGTCTTAATTAAGAATTGATTGAGAAAATAAAACAATTAAGAAGCGAGGGAATTAAATGTTATTTAGCGACGAACCAAGAAAAGTATCGAACTAAATATATGAGAGAAACAATGGATTTTGAAAATATTTTTGATGGTGTTTTTTCCTCAGCTGAGTTGGAATGTAAAAAACCAGAAAAAGAATTTTTTCAAAAAGTTTTAGATAGCTTGGAAATTAATGGAGAAGAAGTGTTGTTTTTTGATGATGATCAAAGAAATATTAATGGAGCAAAAAGTTCAGGAATTAAAAGCTTTTTGTATGTTGGTTTTGATAAACTTGAGGAAATAATAGGAAACTGGATTTCTGCCTTCACAGGAGTGACAAAATAGCGTGAATTTGGAGTATTTTTAAACAATATTCACATTATATTGGTGTTTTAGCGTTAATTTTTGTATAATGAATGAAATTGAAATTTATAAGATTAATTAAAACCTTGAACGAAGAAATAAAGAAAAGAGTGGAAAAATTAAGAAAAGTGATTGACGAGTATCGATATCGGTATCATATTTTGGATGATCCGACTTTGACGGACACAGTTTATGATTCTTTAATGGTAGAATTAAGAACGTTGGAAAAAAAGTATCCCAAGTTAATGAGTCCCGATTCACCTTCACAGAGAATTGGGGGAGTGCCTTTGAAAAAATTTGAAAAAGTTAAACATCGAGCTCGGCAGTGGTCTTTAGATGATGTTTTTAGTTTTGAGGAATTAAAGGAATGGGAAATCCGCAATAAAAATATTTTAGCCAAAAAAGGGATCAAGGCTGATTTTGATTATGTAGTGGAGTTGAAGATTGATGGTTTGAAAATAGTTTTGGATTATAAAGCTGGAATTTTAGAACAAGGAGCAACCAGAGGGGATGGCGTGATTGGAGAAAAAGTGACTGAGAATATTAAGACTATTAAAAGCGTGCCGTTGAAATTGAGTCAGGCGATTAGTCTAACTGTCACTGGTGAATGTTGGTTGCCAGTCAAAGAGCTAGAAAGACTTAATCAGGAGCGAAGAGCCAAAAATCTTCCTGAGTTTGCTAATTCTCGGAACGCGGGAGCTGGTTCAATGCGACAATTGGATTCCAAGGTGGCAGCGTCCAGAAATCTTGATTCCTATATTTATAGTGTAGAGGAAATTCGTTCAGATATTGTTAAACCTCAAACTCAAGTAGAAGAATTAAAATTTTTGACTGATTTGGGATTTAAGGTTAACCGAGAACATCAATTTTTTAAAACCTTAGAAGAAATTCAAAATTTTTATCAAGAATGGGAAGATAAAAAAGACCGACAACCTTATGGAATTGATGGAATGGTAGTGAAAATAAATTCTAAAAAATATCAAATTGCTTTGGGTTACACTGGAAAGTCTCCCCGAGCTTCGATTGCTTGGAAATTTTCTCCTGAGCAAGTGACGACTCAAGTGATCGGAATTAAAATTCAAATTGGACGAACGGGTGCTTTAACCCCAGTGGCAATTTTGAAACCGGTGAAGGTGGCGGGGAGTGTTGTTTCTCGAGCGACACTTCATAACGAAGATGAAATTATTAAAAAAGATATTCGAATTGGGGACACAGTGATAATTCATAAAGCAGGGGATGTTATTCCCGAATTAGTGGAAGTGATTAAGAGATTGAGAACTGGGGAAGAAAAGAAATTTAAAATGCCAACTGAGTGTCCAATCTGTGGCGGAAAAATAGTTCGAGAAAAAATTATTGATAGTAAAAAGGATATGAGTTCGGCTCATTTTTGTGTTAATGAGAATTGTTTTGCGGTGGAAAAAGAAAAAATGATTCATTTTGTTTCTAAGAAGGGAATGAATATTGATGGGTTGGGAAAAAGTATTGTGGAGCAATTGTTGAGTGAAGGACTGGTTTCGTCGATAGCGGATATTTATAGTTTGAAGTTGGGCGATTTAGAGGCGTTGGAAGGATTTGCTGAAAAATCAGCGGAAAATTTAATTGAAGCGATTGAAAAAAGTCGACAAACTATTTTTGAAAAATTATTATTTGGCTTAGGAATTCGACATTTAGGAGAAGAGGGGATTGGTTTATTGAAAAAAGAATTGGAAAATAGTCAGACTGAATTGGGACAGAAATATCAACAATCAAGTTTGGTTATAAAAAAACCGACTGACTTGATTGAGTTTTTTGAACAAATTTCTAGTGAAGAATTATCTGGGATTAATGGTTTTGGAGAAAGGATTGCTCAGAGTGTAATAACTTGGTTCTCATTAGTAGAAAATCAATTAGTCTTGAAAAAATTAGAAGAGAGAGGAGTAAAAATAGCTTCTTTAAAATCTAAAACTTTAATTGAAAAAAAGAAGTTGGATGGTCAAAGTTTTGTTTTAACGGGATCAATGCAAGAGTTGACAAGAGAGAACGCTAAAGTTTTAATTAAACAAGCAGGAGGAAAAATTTCTTCTGCAGTGAGTTCTAAAACTGACTTTTTAGTAGTAGGAGAAAAGCCTGGTAGTAAATATAAAAAAGCGTTAGAATTAAAAATCAAGATACTGGACGAGAAAGAATTATTAAAAAAGTTAAATAGTCATTAATAATAATCTTGAGAGTAAGTCTATTTTTAAATATTAAATAATTAATATTCAACATTCATTCAACATTTGATTGTCCAATATTCAATAGCTATAAATCTAATCGAATATTGAATATTGAATATTGAGAGTTAGTTGTTTGTCTAAAGCATGTCTAAAAAAATAACAGTTGAAGAGGTTCGAAAAACAGCTGATTTAGCTCGAATTAAATTAACCAAAAAAGAAGAAGAAAAATTCACTAAAGATTTGGACAACATTTTGGATTTTTTTGCGGATATTAAAGAAGCTAAATCTGAAAATGTGGAAAAGTTTGATCATTATAAATTGAATCGAAATCAATTGAGAACCGATGAGGTTCTAGAAAAAAAAGAAGGATTAGTGGAAGGAATTAAAGAAAATTTTCCTGATAGTGAAAATGGTTATTTGAAAGTTAAGAGTGTGCTGAAAAATTCTAACTCGTAATGAAATTTGGAAATTGCGGTAACATAGAGATTCGTTTAATATAATCTTGCGTTTTAAAAAAATAAAAACCCTCTTAATCCCCCTTTAAAAAAGAGGGAGGTAGAGGAAGAAATTTTATGATAAAAGAATTACATCAAAAATTAGTTGAGAAAAAAATTAGCTCAGTTGAATTGACTAAGCAATATTTGAAACGGATTAAAGAGCGTAATTCAGAAATTAATGCTTTTTTGAGCGTGGATGAGAAAGGGGCTTTGGAAAATGCTCGAAAAGTTGATCAAAAAATTGCAAAAGGTAAGGATATTGGAATGTTAGAAGGGATACCTTATGCAGTTAAGGATAATTTTTGTGTGACTGATGGTGTAACGACGGCTGGTTCAAAAATTTTAGAAAATTATAAAGCGCCTTATGATAATTTTGTAATTGGAAAGCTGAAGAAAGCTGGAGCAGTTTTATTGGGGAAAACTAATATGGATGAATTTGCGATGGGAACTTCAACTGAAAATTCAGCCTATGGAGTGGTTAAAAATCCGATTGATTTGGAACGAGTAGCGGGTGGTTCGTCTGGTGGTTCAGCGGCGGCTGTATCGGACGAGCAAGCAGTCTGGTCATTGGGATCAGACACCGGTGGTTCAATTAGATGTCCGGCTAGTTTTTGCGGGACCGTTGGGATGAAGCCTACTTATGGTCGAGTTTCCAGAAGTGGAATAATTGCGATGGCTTCGAGTTATGATCAGATTGGTCCTTTTACTAAAAGTGTTGAAGATGCGGCGATTGTGCTGGATGAAATTTGTGGGAAAGATTCTCGAGACAATACGACTATAGTTAAAGAGATTAATTTTTTGAATAATTTAAAACCAGAAATAGAAGGCGTTAAAATTGGAATCTTAAAAGAATTTTTAGGTGAAGATGTTAATCCGGAGGTTAAAAGAATTATTGAAAATAAAATTAAGTGGGCCAAGAAAAATGGAGCCGAAGTCGTTGACGTTGAAATTCCAGGAATTAAATATTCTTTAGCGGTTTATTATTTGATGATTTGTTCTGAAATTAGTTCAAATTTAGCTCGGTTTGATGGAATGAGATATGGTGTTCAAATTAAAGCTGATAATATTCTAGATACTTATTTAAAATCTAGAGAAAAAGGATTAGGGGATGAGGTTAAGCGAAGAATTATTTTGGGAACCTATGCCTTGTCTGCTGGCTACAAGGATGCTTATTATAAAAAGGCACAGCAAGTTCGAGATTTAATTAAGGGTGGTTTCAAAAAAGTTTTTGAAGAAGTAGATTTGATTTTAACGCCAACAATGATGGGTCCGGCGTTTAAGATCGGGGAAAAATGTGCTAATCCATTGGAGCTATATTTGGTGGATATTTCTACTGTGCCAGTTAACGTGGCAATGTTACCAGCAATTTCTATTAGTGCGGGTTTTGCTTCGATTGATGGTAAAAAATTACCGATTGGAATGCAATTAATCGGTCCTTGGTGGCAAGAACAATCAATTCTAAATACGGCTTTGGCTTTTGAAAATAGTTCAAAATAATTGAACTTCTAGTCTTGATTGAGAGTTGTTTATATAGTAAGATTAGTGAAAGGGAACTGTTTCGATCATAAATTTAATTTTAAGATTTTAATTTGCAAAAACTTGGATTTAAAGGAGAAGTTTTGGCGGGAAATTATTTAGTTGCTAACGGTTATAAGATTATTGAAAAAAATTATTATAATCGAAAAGGCTATCGATTGGGCGAAATCGATTTGATTGTTGAAGATCCAAGAGGTCCCATTGTTTTTGTGGAAGTGAAAACTAGAATTAGCTATGGTCAAGCGGTGGTGCCAGAAGAAAGTGTTAGCCATTCAAAATTGAAAAAAATATTTAAAATATCTCAGTATTTTTTAATTGAAAGAAACTTAATATCAGCGGAGTGGCGAGTTGATTTTGTTGGAGTAATTTTTAATTTGAAAACCAGGAAGGTCTCGATAAGACATATAAAATATTTACACATTTAAAAAGTCATTTTTTTGTGTATTTTTTCGTTAAATTTTCAGTTGCTTTTCAATGTGCCATTTCAGCACATTTCAGACGTAATTGAAAATTTGTCTCGAACTATACTAAAAATAGGTTTTTAGTAAAAAAAGTTTTAATTGAATTTGGCTAATCAAAGAGAGTATTAAATCTTTAGAAATATGAAAAATGAATTAGAATTTTTGTTTGGGTCTAGAATAAGATGGCGATTGATTAAATTTTTTATGTTGAATAAAAAAATTTCTTTGAATACCAATGAAATTTTAGAACGAAATAAATTTGAAACAAAAACCAATAAAGATGAAGCTAGGAAGGTTTTAGATCAATTAGTCAATGCCAAATTTCTTTATTCTAGGACTATCAAAAAGCACAAAGCTTTTTTTGTGAATAGTAAATATTCTTTTCATGACGAATTGAAATGGCTAGTAGTTAAATCAAATATCTATCCGCAATGCGAACAGCTTAATCGAGTTAAAAGTTTGGGCGATGTCAAACTTGGATTAGTGTCGGGAATATTTATTAATAATAAAAAATCTAAAACCGATTTATTGTTAGTGGTGGATGGTCTTTCCCGGGCAAAATTGAAGCATTTAATTGAAGAGCTAGAAGCTGAAATGGGTCAAGAAATAAATTACTCTTTGATGAATTTAGAAGAATTTCGTTATCGAATTAAAATGTTTGATAAGTTTGTTTTGGAAATTTTGGAACAGCCTCATGAAATTATCGTTAATGAAGTGGAAGGGATTATAAAAGAAATAAAAAGAAATCGAAGAAGATAATAAGAGATTGTTTTCAATCACAATTTTATTTTGTAAAATTTTATGAAAAAAGGTAAAAAACATTTTCAATTTTTTTTCCAAAATAAACTTTTAATTACAATTTTTTTTATTGGATTATTATCGAATTTAACGGCTTGGGTAATTTTTTGGTTAGGGCTCGATTTTGATAAAACTGCTTTAATTTTGCATTACAATTCTTTTTTTGGAATTGATAGAATTGCTGTTAATTCTGAACATAGAAAATTTTTAGAAATTTTTTTTGTTCCAGTTAGTGGACTTTTAATAATGCTGGTCAATTTTATTTTGGGAGGATTTTTAATTTTTTCAGGAAAGAAAAATTCAATAATTAATAATTTTGAAAAAAATAATTTAAATAAAATTAATATTTCAATCCTAGGTGGGTATTTTATTTTTTTTACTGGATTAATTTTACAAATCGTTATATTCGTCTATG
Source organism: Patescibacteria group bacterium UBA2773 (assembly GCA_002352465.1). Lineage (GTDB taxonomy): Bacteria > Patescibacteriota > Minisyncoccia > Moranbacterales > DUUL01 > UBA2773. The sequence continues at coordinate 66,779 of DEIN01000003.1, read as the reverse complement.
CTATTGCAATTGTTCTCGTAAATAGGTAGAGTAATTGTCTGTTAAATTATAGCAGGTGATCGAAAAAATTTAGAGAAAATCAAGAGTTTAAATTTAAAATTCAATAATTTTATGGTTAATATTAATGGTGGTAGAAAAAATTGGTCTTATCCTAATCCTCGCAGTAAGGATCCAAAAGAGCGACGGTGGCAAAGATTTTTTGAAATATTACCTGGTTTTTTAACTTGGGCGACTTTAATCGGAATGTTTGTTTTTTCTTTTTTTCTGCCGATTTGGGTTGCTTTGTTTATTATTTTGTATGATATTTATTGGTTGCATCGAACTGTTTATATCGCCACTTATTCGATTTTGGCTTATCGGAAAATGAAACGATGGAATAAAGTCAATTGGCTTTATCGAGTTCAAAATGTTCATAAAAAAGATAAACTTAAAAATGAGCTAAAATCAGAAATAGCAGAGCTTAAAGTCACTCTTGGAAAAACTTTTTTTAATAGAAAAGAGGCCAAGCAGGTTAAGTTAAAATTAAAAGAACGAATAGAGTTTTTGGCTTGTTTGAAAGGAGACTATAAAAATAGAAAAGAATTTTTAAACTGGAAGGATGTTTATCACGTGATAATGTTGCCGACAGTTGGAGAGACAGCGGAAATTATTGAGCCGGCGGTTGAGGCTGTCAACAAAGCTTGTTATCCGAATGATAAAATTATAATTTTATTGGCTTTAGAAGAAAGAGAAGATAAAGCAATTCGGGACGAAAAAGTTAAAATCTTGAAAGATAAATTTGGCGAAACCTTTTATGATTTTATCATCACGGTACACAAAGTTAAAGCGGGCGAGATGAAATGTAAGGCTTCCAATACTACTTATGCCGCTAAGAAGTTAAAAAAATATTTAGAAGACAAAAAAATTCCGTTGGAAAATGTGGTGTTGTCTAATTTTGATTGTGATACTCAAATTCATCCTCAATATTTAGCGGCTTTGACCTACGAATATATTGTTAGTCCTAATAGACTTCAGCAAGCTTATCAACCACTGCCAATGTATCACAATAATTTATGGGATACGATTGCACCAGTGCGAATTATCGTCACGGGTTCTTCTTTTTGGCATATGGTGGAATCAATGCGACCAGAACATATGGTGACATTTTCTTCGCACAGTGAGGCTTTCAAAACGATTGTCGATGTTGATTATTGGCCCGTCAATGTGATTTCAGAAGATTCAGTGATATTTTGGAAAGCTTATGATTATTTTTGTGGTGACTATAAGGTTCGACCAATTTATTTACCAGTTTCGTTGGATGCTGTTTTAAGTAAAAGCTATGCTCAAACTATCGCTAATCAATATCGGCAAAAACGAAGATGGGCTTATGGAATCGAAAACTTAGCAATGTTGGCCCGCGCTTTTAAGGATAATAAAAAAATTCCGTTTACTAAAAAAATAAAATATATTTGGACCATGTTGGAAGGTCATCATAGTTGGGCGACTTCACCTTTTATTCTGGCTCTTCTAGGTTGGTTGCCTTTGATTTTTGGAGGAGACGCTTTCAGCGAATCGGTTTTAGCTCATAATTTGCCTTATATTACTAGATATTTAATGACTTTGGCTTTGGTCGGTTTGATAACCTCGATGTTTTTGAGTTTTTTGATTATGCCAGCTAAACCTGCCAGATATTCCAAGAAAAAATATTTAGCGATGTTTTTCCAATGGTTTATTGCTCCGTTTATTGCTCCAATTTTGGGAGCTGCTCCAGCAGTGGACGCTCAAACCAGAATAATGTTGGGAAAATATTTTGGCTCTTTTTGGGTGACGCCTAAAGAATTAAAAAAGAAATAGTAATTTAAAAATTTGATTTAAGTCTAAGATTAGTTTAAAATTAAAATAAAGATTGGATAAACAAAAAATAAATTAAAACTTAACAATGGTTAATATTTTTTTAATACTTTATTGGATTTTGACGGTCCTGATTCTAGTTGTTTCTGGAATGATTATTTATCATATTTGGATTTATTATTTGAATAAGACTTTAGCCATTTTAACAATCTGTTTATTTTTAAGTGTAAGCGGTTTATTATTTATTTTTAATTTGATTATTTTTCTAAAAATTGATTGGAATAGTTTGAATTTTGTAATTTTGTAATTTTTTATAATGAGTTTTAAAAAACAATTTAATTTTCAAAATCGTTATGAAAATATTGATTTCAAAGGGAAAAGGACTGATGAAAATGTGATTTTGCTTCTGAGGCGTCATTGGTTGGTTTTCGTTTTTCGTTTCCTTCCATTTTTATTGCTTTTTATTGGTTTAGCGATATTTCATACCGTCGGAACTGTCATCTTCAATTTTTTTGGTTTGACTTTTGATTTAAATTTATTTTATTTAATCGAATCTTTTTTAGTCATATTTGTTTGGTTAGCTTTATTTATTACTTGGATTAATTTTTATTTAGATGTTTGGATTGTCACGGATTCTCGAATTGTTGATATTGAACAGATTGCTTTGTTTAGTCGACATATTAGTGAATTAAAACATAATAAAATTCAAGATGTTACATCTGAAGTTCAGGGAATAATTCCAACTTTATTTAACTATGGGGACGTTTATATTCAAACTGCTGGGAATAAACAAAGATTTGTTTTTAAGCAAATTCCAGGTCCAACTAATAGTCGTAATATTATTATGCAACTTCAGAAAAAAGCAATCTTAGAAGAAAAAAGAGAAGAAGGAGAAATTTTAAGGGGGAAAGCCTAGCATTTTAAAGCTAGAGCTTTTGCGCAGATTTAAGATTCAGAAAGACTTGCTATTACAAGTTTTTTGTTTCGTAGTATGCTACGTAACAACGCAATTAAGTCGTTTTTAAATTATAGATCTTATATCTCAAATCTTTTTATGCTCTTGAAACAATAATTGAAATAAGGTAAAATATCTTTGTTTTACTGTAAATTAAAGAATATATAAATGAGTAAAGACTATTATAATGTTTTAGGCGTTGATAAAAAAGCGTCGCAAAATGAGATTAAAAAAGCTTATCGAAAATTAGCTCATCAACATCATCCTGATAAAAAAGGAGGAAGTGAAGCTAAATTTAAAGAAATTAATGAGGCTTATCAAACTTTATCTGATAATAAAAAGCGTGGTCAATATGATCAGTTTGGTTCTGGCTATGAACAACCTGGTGCTCAAGGTTTTGGCGGTGGTGGTCAAGGAGCTGGAGGGTTCCAAGGTTTTGATTTTCAAGACAGTGGCTTTGAAGATGTTTTTTCTGATTTTTTTGGTGGTGGACAAACTGCTCAAAAAAAGACCGCTGGTTCAGATGTGGTAGTCGATGTTAATATCGATTTTAAAGAAATGGCGAAAGGCGTGATGAAAAAAGTTAAAATTTATAAAAAAATTATTTGTAAAAGTTGTGATGGAACGGGCGCTAAAAATAAGGAAACCGAACAATGTCCAAAGTGTGGAGGTTCGGGTAAAATTAAAAAATCTAGACAGACTTTTTTGGGAACTTTTGCTCAAGTTGAAGTTTGTGACCAATGTTTAGGAAAGGGTCAAATTGCTAAGGAAAAATGTCGAGATTGTGGAGGCGATGGAGTAGTTAGGGATTATCAGGAAATGGAAGTGAATATTCCAGCTGGAATTGATGAAGAACAGGTTCTAAAAATTCAGGGTGGAGGAGAGGCTTCGGTTTTGGGCGGTTCGGCTGGTGACCTTTATGTTAGGATTCACATTAAACCTTATCTTGATTTCAAAAGAAAAGGATCGGATGTAGTTTCGAAATTATATATAACTTTCCCCCAAGCTGTTTTGGGAGATAAAATGGAAGTTGAAACAGTTGAGGGATTTGTAAAATTGAAAATTCCGGCTGGAATTGAAGCTGGGGATTTTTTGAGAATAAAAGGCAAGGGTATTAAAAAATTTGGTGGTTTTGGACAAGGGAATCATTTAGTGGAAATTAAAATTAAAACTCCTAAAAAGCTTTCTTGGAGTCAAAAAAGTTTGATTCAAAAACTTAAAGAAGAAGGAATTTAATATTTTTTAAGTGAATAAAAAATAAAAAAATTGTAAAGAAGACAAAAAATATAAATATAAGGTGAATAAAAACTTAATAATCAATATTTAACCTACCTACCTACCGGCAGGCAGGTATCTATTCAACTTTTAATATTTCAATAATCAATATTAACGAATGTTGTTGCATTGGTTATTGAATGAATGTTGATTGTTAATTGTGGCGGAATAGTTTCTATTTTGTTGTTATAACTATGTTTATTTGTTAAAATGTCATTAGGCAATCAACTAAATATTAAATATTAAATATTAAATATGAAAAAAATTCTTATTGTAGAAGATGATCCAATGTTGGCCGAAATTTATCAAAAAAAATTTAAAAAAAATCCAAATTTTAAAGTAATTCACGCCAGCAGTGGAACTGAAGCTCAAGAAAAAGCTAAGCAAGAAAAACCTGATTTGATGTTGTTAGATTTAGTTTTGCCTGAGATGGACGGATTTGATGTTTTGAAAGCAATTCGCAAGGATCCTAGTTTGGATAGTATCAAGATTATTCCTTTTTCCAATTTGTCTCAAGAAGATAATCAAAAAAAATTAGAAGATTTAGGGGCTAATGGGTTTATTTCTAAAGCAGAACATACTCCTCAACAATTGATCGATGAAGTAGAGAAAATTTTTAAGGAAAGTGAAAATGAGACAGTTAAAGAAAAGACTGATGGATTAGAGATGAAAACGGATAAATTTTCGAAAGAAGATCAAAAAAGAGTTTTAATTATAGAAGCTGAGGAAATTTTTTCTAAAGTTTTTGGAAATAAGATAGAAATGGCTGGTTTTGAGGTTAGAAGAAGTTCAACTGGGAAAGAAGGGATGAATTTGTTAACTCAAGAAAAGTTCGGATTAGTTGTAATTGACATTGCTTTGTTTGATTTAGAAACGAAAAAAATAATTGAGAATTTTAAAATGCAATTTCCGAAAGCTTCAACTAAATTTGTTATTTTAAAAGATGAGATAATTCCAGAAAAAGATTTAGATGAATTAAAGAAAGTCGGAATTCAAGGAATAATAGATAAAAATAAAATAGAACCAGATCAATTTTTGGCGGGAGTAAAAAAGTTATTGAAATAATTTTTTGGTTTATTTTTAAAAATAAAACTTCAAAGATAAAAAATGATTCAAAAAATTGGGAATAAAGAAATTGATCCTCTGGGAATTTTATTGAATTTATTAGAAAAAAAACAATTAGAAATTTCTAATTTTTCTTTGGCTCAGGTGGCTGATCAATATTTAGATTATTTAGTTAGTTTTAAGGGTCAAAGTGAAAATTTAGAAGATATTAGTGAATTTCTTTGGGTGGCATCTAAGTTGGCACTATTAAAATCAAAACTTTTATTAGCGTCTTTTAAGCTTGATGAAGTAGTGATAGATGAAGATGAAGATGAACTGAAAAACAGATTGATTGAATATCGAAAATTTAAAGAAATTTCCAATAAAATTAAAATTTATTTTGAAGGTTCTCAGGAATTATTGACTAGAAAAAATAAAGAATTTATTATTGAAGACTTTGAAATTCAATTTGATCAACAACTACTTGAAACAATTTTTAATCAAGTGGTGACTGCTTTTAATTTTGATAATGAGTCTTTGTATCAAAAAAAAGAACTGGTTGAGATGATTAAGCTCGAGGAAAAAATTAAACAAATTAAAAATATCTTAGATATCACCAAGAAAGTGAAATTTTCTAAAATTGTTTTTGATAAAACTGATCGATTAGAAATAGTCGTTTCTTTTTTAGCTATTTTGGAGTTAGTTAAACAAGGGGTAGTTAATATTGAACAAAAAAATTCTTTTCAAGATATTGAGATTTCACATTAATCTTTTGATTCTTTAAATTTATGATAATAACATTAAAAAATAAAATTGAAGCTGTTCTTTTTGTTACAGTAGAGGCGATTGTTATCTCGAAGTTGGCTGAAAATCTAAAGGTGACTCCAGAAGAATGTTTGCGGGAATTAAAAAAGCTTGGAGTTGATTATAAAAAAAATAATTCAGTTTTGCGTTTAGTTTTCAAGGAAGATGAAGTTCAGTTGGTAGTTGATGCAAAAAGCGCCTCTTTTTTAAAGGCTTATTTTAAAATGGGGAAACCGGTACAATTGTCATCTGCAATGTTGGAGGTATTGTCGATAGTCGCTTATAAGGGACCAATTAGTCGGGTGAGAATAGAATATATTAGAGGAGTTAACTGCCGGTTGATTTTGAGGAAATTAGCAATTAAAGGTTTAATAGAAAAAAAAGAGCAAATTGCTAATTCTCGAATTTTTTTGTATGAAGCTAGTTTGCAGTTACTAAAAAAATTGGGAATTTTGAGATTGGAAGATTTGCCAAATTATGATAAACTTACAAAGAAATTAGGGGGTGCTTCGCCAATCGAGTAATTTTTATTAAAAATAAAAATAAAATTTTAATATGAAAAATGGATTGAGGATTTTATTATTAAGCGGGGTGGTGTTGGTTTTGATTGGTATCTCTAATCGAGACGTTTTGGTTGAAAAAATTTTAGTGCTTGAAGGAAAAAAATCGAATACTGTTAATGTCAAAGGTGCTAAATTTGATTTTGACCAGGCTTATAACGACAATATTACTTTTGAGGAGTTAATAGTGAGAAATCCAGATGCTCCAATCAAAAGAGAAGATTTTGGTAATTTTTATGCTCAAGCTCGAGCTGCGGTGGTGATTGATGCTGAAACTAATACAATTTTGCATTATCAAAATGCTAAAAAACGTTTAGCTATTGCTTCACTAACAAAAATAATGACTGCAGTTTTAGTTATGGAAAATATTGAAAATCTTGAAAAAGAAGTCGTTATTATTGATGAGGATGCTGTTTATGAAGATGGAACTAAGATTGGTTGTCCTCGAGGAGGATTTTGTCCCTCTACTCGTTTACAAGTGGGTGAAAAAATCTCGGTTGATAATCTTTTTAAGGCGATGATAATGAATAGCACTAATGACGCGGCTGTGGCTTTGGCTAAACATATTGCTGGTTCTGAAGAAGAATTTGCTAAAATGATGAACGAAAAAGCTCGCGAAATAGGATTGGAAGATACTCATTTTTGTAATCCTTCTGGTTTAGATGACGAAAATAATCCAGGCGGTTGTTATTCTTCTGCTTATGATTTCGCTCGAATTGCTTCTTATTCTTTGCGATATGATAAAATTTGGAATACTATGCAAATAAGATCAGCAGAAATTTCTTCAATAGACGGTAAGATTAAACATCAGATTGGTAATACTGATCGTCTTTTAGACCAAATGCCTAATTGTTTTGGTGGGAAAACTGGTTTTACTTATGAAGCAGGGAAATGTTTGATGAGCGCTGCTGTTGATCCCTCGGGTAATGGTGCAAAAGTAATTGGAGTAATTTTGGATGACTATTATCGTTGGCAGGATATGAAAAGTATGCTAGCATGGTCTTTTCAGGCTTATCAATGGAAGTGAGTCTGAAAGTTTTTAAAGTCTATGAAGTTGAAAGTTTTTAAAAGGAAAGGTTAACTTTAGAATTTTCTAATTGAAAGAGATATTTTAGACAGTTTTTGATATCCAAAGTCAATAAAGAGGGAGATTTATAAATTGTTAATTTCATAAACTATCATATGTTTATTGCTCAAATTCAAACTATTCCAGAAGTGTTGACTGTTGCCAAGATCATTGTTTTATGCGTGATGGCTTTTGTTTTGACTATGGTGATAACTCCGATCTTGACTCATTTTTTATACAAAAATAGAATTAAAATTAAAATTAAAAAAAAATCGGTTGATGGCAATAAACTAAATTATGTTAGTAAATTGCACGCTCATAAGAAGGGAACACCGACGATGGGTGGAATTGTTATTTGGGGAACGGTTTTGATTTTAATGGTCGGAATGTTTTTTTTAGCGCCGTTTATGGCCGACTTAACTGGCGAACAGTGGTTTAATCGTTTGAATTTTTTAAGTCGAAATCAAACCTGGTTGTTACTATTTGCTTTGATAGCAACTGCTGTTTTAGGTTTAGCGGATGATTATATGAGTATTAAGGGTATTGGCGATAATAAAGGAGGCGGAATGAGGTTTGTAGTGCGGTTCGGTTGGTTAATTTTGATTGCTGCTGTGGGAGCCTGGTGGTTTTTTGTTAAATTAGAGTCAAATTTTATTCATATTCCAGCAGTAGGTGATTTTAAAATCGGTTTTTGGTATATTCCTCTTTTTATCGGAATTATCACTACTATGGCGGTTTCTTCCAATGAAACAGATGGATTGGATGGTTTGAACGCTGGTATTTTAATTCAAGCTTTTTCCATTTTTACTTTAATTGCCTTTATTCAAGGTCGTTTTGATATTGCGGCTTTTTGTGCAGTTATTAGTGGTTCCTTGTTAGCTTTCCTGTGGTTTAATTTTTATCCAGCTCGTTTTTTTATGGGAGATACTGGTGCCGTTTCATTGGGGGCGACTTTGGGCGTAGTGGCGATGTTGACTAATGCAGTAGTAGTTCTTCCTTTCGTGGTTTTTATTTATTTCTTAGAATCTGGATCAGTTGTTGTTCAATTGTTCTCTAAAAAGATTTTCAAGAAGAAAGTTTTTTTAGCTGCTCCAATTCATCATCATTTTGAAGCTAAGGGTTGGCCGGAAACTAAGGTGACGGTTAGATTTTGGATTATAAATGGGTTGATGGCGTGTTTAGGTCTCCTTATCGGCATCATTGGTCGTGGCTGAAAGACTTTTAAAAATTGGCAAACTTCTTTGTTGAAATCTCCGCTTCTTGTTCACTGTGCTATTCAGTACGTTTCACTAAATGCTCGATTTCGCCTCGAATTTTGCTCAAAATTTAAAATTAATTTTAACAATCATGTTCATTTCAGTCGTTATTCCTTTAAAAGATGAAGAAAAAAATGTGGCTAATCTTCATCAAGAATTGAAAACTGTTTTCAAGAAAGAGCACCTTAAGGGCGAGTTTATTTTTATTGATGACGGAAGCTCTGACGGGACTTTAGCTGAACTTAAAAAATTAAAACCAATTAAAATTATTGCTTTTAGGAAAAATTTTGGACAAACTGCAGCGATGGATGCTGGGATTAAGGCTTCTAACGGAGATGTAATAATTACTATGGATGGAGATTTGCAAAATGACCCAGCTGATATTCCTAATTTATTAAGAAAATTAGCCGAAGGTTTTGATGTCGTTTCTGGTTGGAGGAAAAACCGAAAAGATTCTTTTGTGAAAAATTTTCTTTCTTGGGGAGCGGATAAATTAAGAAAAATTTTGATTGACGATCAAATTAATGACAGTGGTTGTTCCTTGAAGGCCTATAAAGCTGGATGTTTCAGAAACGTTGATTTGTATGGAGAGATGCATCGATTTATTCCAGCTTTTTTGAAAATTAAAGGGTTTAAAATCGGAGAAATAAAAGTCAATCATCGACCAAGAACCGCTGGCGTGACGAAATATAACTATACTCGATTAGTGAAAGGTCTTTTGGATTTAGTGGGAGTTTGGTTTTGGCGAAAATTTTCCAATAGACCGTTGCATTTATTCGGTTTTATCGGAATGATTTCTTTTGTAGTTGGTTCGGGTTTATTGGTTTGGATGTTTATTGAAAGAGTTCTCTTGAGTGGATCAATCATAAATCGAATTTGGCCTACAATTGGAATTTTTATGGTTTTGATGGGGGTTCAATTTCTAGTTTTTGGTTTATTGGCGGACATTTTAATAAAAATTTTTTATCAAGGTCGAAAAGAAAGCTATTATAATATTGAAGAAATTATCGAGAATAAATAGTTTCTAAAATTATCTGTTTGATTTATTTATTGACAAAGGTTAAATACTTTGTAATACTAAGGACTGTTTCCAGATAAGCTTTTAGAAATAAAAAGATGTTTGGTAATAGTCTCAATGAGAGACTGTTTTAATTATTTTATTTTAAATTAGATGTTAGCAGTTGTTCAAACAGGCGGAAAACAATATGACGTTCGAGAAGGGGATAAAATTGAAATAGAAAAATTGGATAGCCAAGTCAATGATAAGGTTGTTTTTGATGAAGTTTTGTTATTGGACGATGGAAAAGAAATTCAGATTGGAAAACCTTTTCTAGAAGGGGTTAAGGTTGAGGGGAAAATTTTAGAGCAAAAAAGAGCGCCTAAAATTATTATCATCAAACAAAAGCCTAAAAAACGATATTTCAAAAAACAAGGTCATTCTCAAAGATTGACTGTAGTTGAGATAGTCAGTATTAAGGCTTGACATATTAGTTAGGATGTATATAATAAGTTTGTTGTAATTTAAATATATAGATGACCAAACCAGAGAACATTAAAGCAGAGAACGAAAAAGATCAAGAAGTTCAATCAAGAATTCGGATCAAAGTTAAGGCTTATGACAATAAAGTTATTGATCAGTCAGTTAGAAAAATAGTTGAAACTGCTCAAAGAACTGGAGTCAAAATCATTGGACCAGTGCCATTGCCAACTGCGATTAAGAAAATAACTGTCAACAAATCTACTTTCGTTCACGAAGATAGCCGAGATCAGTTTGAGATTAGAACCCATAAGAGATTAATTGATATCTTAGAACCAACTGATAAGACAATTGAAGATTTAACTAATCTTGATTTGCCAGCTGGTGTGGGAATTGAAATTAAAATGTAATTTAAAAGTTTTTGTTTTGGTGCAATTCTTTCGTGAATTGTCCTCAAAACAAAAACTTTTAAATCAATCCATTTTAAATCAATAAAATTTTATTTTAAGAATAAATACTAGTTTAAGTCCCTGGTGGGAAACTAAATTAGCTCCAGGGGTTGTTTGTAAGAACCATTTCGTTTACGAAATTGCACATTATTAATTAGATTTTTTAAATAATTTTCGTAGGACTAGCTGAGGCTAATTCAAGAAAATTTGAAGAAAATATAATTAATAATGTGAAATTGCAGTAGGAATGGTGCTTAAAAACAGCGCCTCCAATGCCGAATATTTTTATAAGGCCAGTCGGAGTTGATTGAAAGCCTTACCAAGATATTCGGTTTTAAAATTGTAAATTAACTAAAGAGATTTCAAATAATATGAAATTAATTATCGGGAAAAAATTAGGAATGACTACCATTTATAATGAGGATGGAATAGCTCAGAATATTACTTTGGTGGAAAGTGGTAAAAATGTCGTTACTCAAATTAGAACTCAAGGCAAGGATGGATATACTGCAATTCAAGTTGGGTTAGAAAGTCCTAGTAAAAATAGAAAGTTTGATGAAATCCAAGAATTTCGATTTGAGCCAACTGAAATCAGCGATGTTAAAGTCGGAGATGAAATTGAATTAGATAGTTTAGAAATTGGAGATATGGCTAAATTGACTGGAACGACTAAGGGCAAGGGTTATCAAGGTGTAGTTAAAAAATGGGGTTTTGCTGGTTCACCAGCTTCTCATGGACATCGACACGATGAAAGAGCTCCAGGATCAATCGGGAGTGCTTATCCGCAAAAAGTTTTCAAGGGAAAGAAAATGTCCGGAAGAATGGGCGGAAATAATAAGACAATCAAAAATGTTGAAATTATTTTTAAGGATATCGAGAAGAATTTATTAGGGTTAAAAGGTCCTATTCCTGGAAATAGTGGTTCGATTGTTCGAATTTGGGTAGATGAAAAATTTTAATTTGAAACCAATTTTTATAGTTATTTATATTCTATGTTGAAAGTCGAAGTGAAAAAATTGAATGGAGAAAAAGCCGAAGAGCTTGAATTAAATCAGGATGTTTTTGGAGTGGAAATTAAAGACGAATTAATTCATCAAATTTATGTTGCCCAAGCTTCTAACAAAAGACAAGTTTTAGCTCATACTAAAAATCGGTCAGAACGAAAATGCTCTGGTAAAAAGCCTTGGAAACAAAAGGGAACGGGACGAGCAAGAGCGGGAACGGCTAGTAGTCCAATTTGGAGAAAAGGAGGAGTGGTTTTCGGACCAACCAATGAAAGAAATTTCAAGAAAAAGATTAATAAGAAAATGAATCAAGTTGCAATCAAAATGGCTTTGAGCGGAAAATTGAAAGATAGCGAATTGATTGTTTTGGCTGATAATAATTTTAGCGAAAATAAAACCAAGCAAGCGCAAGCAACTTTGATTGCTTTAGGAATCAAGGGCAGTGTTTTGTGGGCTTTCGACAAGAATGAACTTGGTAATAAAGTAGCCAGTCAGAATTTAGAAAAAGTTAATAATATATTTGTTGAGAATATCAATGTTTATGATATGTTGAACAATAAATATTTATTGGTGACTAAAGAAGGAATAAAGAATTTAGAAGAGAAATACGGGAAATAATCTCGTTCTCGATATTAATTATATTTTATGACAGCGATGTTTGGATCTAAAAAAGAAGAAGAGAAGAAAGAATCAGTTGGTAAAAAAACTGATGTTAAGGTTGCGGAAACTAAAGTGAAAAAAGTTGTCAAAAAGAAGACCAAGAAAGTCTCTGAAAATTTAATTAAAAAAGCTGATTTAGTGAATAGCGTAATCATTGCTCCAATTATTTCTGAAGATGCGATGAATAAAACCACTGTTGGTAAATATGTTTTTAGAGTCAATCAAAGAGCCAACAAAAACCAAGTAAAAGAAGCGATTGAAGTTTTATATGGAGTGGACGTGACCAAAGTCAATGTAATGAAATATAAACAGAAAAGTCATAAATTTCGATTAACGAAAGGCAAAAAAAGTGGTTATAAAAAGGCAATTGTCACTATTAAATCAGGACAAGAAATCAAATTATTTAGTGAATAGATTCGTTTTTTAACCTCAATAATAAATTATCAATATCATGTCAGTAAAGATTTATAAAAGAAACAACGCAGCCAGAAGAAATATGTCGATTGTAAAACCGGACAATTTAACTGATGCTAAGCCTTTGAAAAGCTTGTCTAAAGTTTTTAAAAGGTCTAAAGGAAGATCTGGTGGAACGATTACAATGCGACATCGAGGTGGCGGAAACAAGCGAAAATATCGATTTATTGATTTTAAAATGGATAAATTCGGAATTCTAGCTAAGGTTATTTCTATCGAAAAAGATCCAAATAGAAGTGCTTTAATTGCTCTAGTTTGCTATGCAGATGGAGAAAAACGTTATATACTAGCGACTGAAGGGATGAAAAAGGATCAACAAATTATTACTGACGAAAAAGCTCCGATTGAGAATGGTAATCGATTAAAATTGAAAAATATTCCAGTGGGGACAGCAGTTAGTAATGTTGAAATGAAAATTGGAAAAGGTGGGCAAATTGCTCGAAGTGCTGGTGCTTCCGTGACGGTTCAGGCGATTGAAGGTGGGATGGCTCATTTGAAAATGAGTTCTAGCGAAATTAGAATGATTCCAGCTGAATGCTATGCTTCTATTGGTCAAACTAGTAATTTTGAACATAGTGCTTACCGAGTGGGAAGTGCTGGACGAAAAAGACATATGGGCAAGAGACCACACGTTCGAGGCTCAGCTATGAATCCAGTTGATCATCCGCATGGAGGAGGAGAAGGACGACAACCAATTGGTTTGAAGTATCCGAAAACTCCTTGGGGAAAACCAGCTTTAGGAAAGAAAACTCGAAAAGTCAAGCAGGCTTCTACCAAAATGATTATTCGAAGACGACAAAAGAAGCGAAGAAAATAGGATTTTATTAAATTATTTAAAACTAACAAGGATTTCACGTTTGAGGGTATTTCGAGGAAAATCTGAGCAACGTATGAGATGTGCTAAACTGCACATCAAATAGTAGCGCAGGATTTGACAAAGAAATGGACCAAACGAGGAATTCTAGAATAACATGTCACGATCACTTAAAAAAGGACCATACATAGATGAAAAACTTTTGAAAAAAATCAAGAAATTGAAAGCAGGAGATAAAACTGTGATTAAAACTTGGTCAAGAGCTTCTACAATTTCTCCAGAAATGGTAGGTTTTGTTTTGGGGGTTCATAACGGCAAAGGTTTTGTTGAAGTTTCCGTTGCAGAAGATATGGTTGGTCATAAATTAGGTGAATTTTCTCCAACTAGAAAATTTGTAAAACATGGAGGAAAGAAGCAGAAAGAAGCCGAGGCAGCAGCTAAAGCCAAATAATAATAAATCAGATTTAAAGATATGCAGGTAAAAGCTAGTTTAAAAAATTATAGAAGATCAGCGCGAAAAGTTCGAGAAGTCGCTAATATTTTGCGAGGGATGGATATTGAAACTGCTGTTTCTCAATTGATGGTTTGGGAAAAAGGATCTTGCACAGATATTTTGAATTTATTGAAAAGCGCTGTAGCTAATGCTGAAAATAATTTTAAATTAAAAGAAGACAATTTATATATTTCTGAAATCAAAGTTAATGAAGGAGCGACTTTGAAGCGATGGAGAGCCAGGGCGCATGGTAAAGCGGCTCAAATTTTAAAAAGAACTTCTCACATAGAAATTATTTTGGACGAAAAAGAGCGGAAAATTGAGAAAGTGATTGATAAGAAGATTGAAAAAGTGAAGACTGTGAAATCAGAAAAAGTCGAAAAGATTCTAAAACAAGAAGACAAGAAAAATTAGTTTTATTTATAATAATTTATAAGATAAGTTAGATGGCCCAAAAAATAGATCCAAGATTATTCCGGATGGGAATCAATAAAACTTGGCAATCTCGTTGGTATGACGAAAAAAATTATCAAAAGAATCTTCAACAAGATGTTAAGTTGCGAGCAGAATTAAGAATCAAGCTTAGAAGCGCAGCGGTGGCCTCTATTGAAATTGAAAGAAGTGTGGGCAAAGTTCGAATTATTATCAATACTGGGCGACCAGGAGTTTTAATCGGAAGGGGAGGCGAAGGCCTAGAAAAGCTTAAAAAAGCTATTACGAAAAAGTATTTTTTCAAAGAAAAGGTTGATATTCAAATCGACGTGAAAGAAATTAAAGCCGTTGAAGAGAATGCTCAATTATTGGCTGATAGTATTGCCGAGCAAATTGAAAAAAGAGTATTTTTCAAAAAAGCAATGAAAGGGACTTTAGCTGAAGCTTTTAAAAATCGAAATATTAAAGGAGTTAAAATTTCTTTATCAGGTCGATTGGGTGGAGCTGAAATGTCTCGGACCGAATGGTTGACTAAAGGTAATTTGCCTTTACACACTTTGAGAGCTGATATCGATTTTGCTAAAATGGAAGCTCACACTACTTATGGAATAATTGGAATTAAAGTTTGGTTGTTTAAAGAAAATGCTGATAAAAAGAATAATTAATTAAGGAAGATTTTATGTTGATGCCTAAAAAAGTCAAATATAGGAAGAAGATGCGGGGTGGAAAAATCCGAGGGATTGCTTCTCGGGGAACTGCTGTTTCTTTCGGAGAATTTGGACTTAAGACTATGATGGTAGGCATGATTAATTCTAGAGAAATAGAAGCCGCTCGAAGAGCCATGACAAGATATGTTCAACGAGGTGGTAAAATTTGGATTAGAATTTTCCCTGATCATCCGATGTCCAGAAAAGGAACAGAGGTGCCAATGGGTAAAGGTAAGGGAGCTACTGAATTTTATATTGCTAAAGTGAAACCAGGACGAGTTTTATTCGAAATTGCTGGAATTGAAGAGAAAATTGCGCGAAGAGCAATGAGATTAGCTTCTGATAAATTGAGCGTTAAGACTAAATTTGTAATCAAGAATTAAGATGAAAGCACAGGAATTACGAAGTAAAAAACCAGAAGAATTACAACGACTTTTACAAGAAAAAAGAGTCGAATGTTGTAAAGCTCGATTTGATGTTAAATCTAATCAAGTTAAGGACAATCAGCAGGAAGGTAAATTAAAGAAAGATATTGCTAGAATTTTGACTATAATCAACGAAGGTAAATAATTAATTTATACATAATGGATAAGATTAAGAGAAAAACAATCGACAAGGATGTCATTTTGGTTAAAAAAACCGGTCAGGTTATTAGTGACAAGAATGATAAAACAGTTATTGTTGAAGTGACTGATATTAAAACTCATCCTATTTATGTTAAGAAATACCGAAAGACCAAGCGCTACAAGGCTCATGACGAAAAGAATGAATGCAAAGTGGGAGACCGAGTGATGATTGTTCAATGTCGACCAATCAGTAAAGATAAAACTTGGCGAGTTATGGAAGTAAAGAAATAGGAAATTTTTAAAGATAATAAGTTTAAATTGAATTTATGATTCAGGTAGAGACACAATTGAAAATTGCCGATAACTCTGGAGCGAAAAGAGTCCGAGTATTTAAGATATTAGGCGGAAGTAAAAGACGATATGCTCGATTGGGTGACGTCGCCTTGGCTTCAGTAATAGAAGCAGAACCACGAGGAAATGTCAAAAAGAAAGAAATTGTTCATGTGGTGATTGTTCGACAAAAGAAGGCTTATTCCAGAAAAGACGGAACTAGCATTAGGTTCGACGAAAATGCCGGAGTGATTGTTGAAAAGCAAGAACCAAAAGGAACTCGAGTTTTTGGTCCAATTGCTAGAGAAATTAGAGAAAGAGGTTTTATGAAAATTATTTCATTAGCCAAAGAGGTATACTAATTTGGATAAATTAAATCAATAGTTATGAAGTTTAAGATAAAAAAAGGCGACAAAGTCAAAGTATTAGCAGGGAAAGACCGAGGTAAAACTGGTGCTATTGAGATAGTTTTAACTGACAAGCAGAAAGTTAAAATTGAAGGAATTAATGTTGCTAAAAAACATCAGAAAGCCAAACGAAGCGGAGAAAAAGGACAACTAATTTCTTTGTCTATGCCAATTGATATTTCTAAGGTTCAATTGATTTGTCCCAAATGTGGAAAACCTTCGAGAGTCGGTCGAGTTATGGATGGTGATAAGAAATTTAGAGTCTGTAAGAAGTGTAATGCGAAATTCGAATAATTTAATAGTCCCTAAATAGGTAAGTTTATGAACAATTTAAGAAAAAAATATCTAGAAGAAGTGCTTCCAATCTTGAAAAAAGAATTTAAGCACAAGAATAATTTAGCGGTTTCAAAGCCAACAAAAGTCACTTTGAACGTGGGTTTATCTAGAGCGATAGACAATAAGGAGTTTAAACAAGAGATCGTTAATGATTTGGCGGCGATTACTGGTCAAGCACCGGTTTTGGTGAAAAGTCGAAAGGCTATTTCTGGTTTTAAAATTCGAGAAGGTCAAGAAATAGGTGCTATGGTGACTCTGCGTGGTGAAAAAATGTGGGATTTTATTGAAAGATTTGTTCGAATAACCTTACCTAGAACTAGAGATTTTCGTGGAATTAAACGATCGAGTGTTGATAAGAACGGTAATTTCAGTTGTGGAGTGAAAGAGCAATTAGTTTTCCCAGAAATTTATCATGATAATATTAAATCGACTTTTAGTTTGCAGGTTAATATTACTACTAGTCGGAATAATCAGGATGAGGGAATGAGAATGGTTGAATTGCTTGGATTTCCAATGCAAAAAAAATAAAGATAATTCAATAGTCTACTGAAGTTTAAATATATTATAATTTTTGAAAATAATTATGAGTTTCGATCAAATCGCTGATATGTTAACGAGAATAAGAAATGCTCAATTAGCTAGAAATGCAGACACGGCTATGCCTTTGTCTAAATTTAAATTAGCGATTGCGCAGGTTTTATATAAACAAGGAAAAATTAGTAAAGTTTCGATTTTTTCTAATGGAGACAAGAATTTCTTGAAATTAAAATTGAAATATAATCAAGATGGAACTCCAGTAATTAGAGAAATCAAAAGAATTAGTAAACAAGGTTGTCGGATTTATAAAGGCAAGCAGGAAATTCGAAATGTTAAAGATGGATATGGATTTTCGATCGTTTCAACCTCCAAAGGACTTTTGACTGGCGATGAAGCTCGGGAAAAAAGAATCGGAGGAGAAGTAGTTTGTGAAATTTGGTAATAATAGAAATTTTTAAATTAATAAAGTAAATATGGCTCGAAAAGCATTAATTGAAAAAGCTAAAAAGGAACCTAAATATTCTACCCGAATAGTCCGAAGATGTTGGAAATGCGGTAGAAAAAGAGGTTACATGAGAGGTTTTGACCTTTGCCGAATTTGTTTTAGAGAATTGGCACAAAAAGGTGAAATTCCAGGAATTAAAAAATCTAGTTGGTAAGGAGCTGATTTAGGTTGTTGTTTTAATTTAATAAAAACAATATCCAAATTCAATTTCGAAGATTTCTAATATATTAATTAAGTTATATTTATAAGATATGTCACGAATAGGAAAAATGCCGATAGCGATACCTCAAGGGGTTGAAGTTAAGGTAGAAGATAAAATTGTTGTTGTTAAAGGCCCTAAAGGGGAGCTTAGCTTTAAATTTGGCTACAAAGTTGAAGTTAAAATTGATTCTGAAAATGGTATCGTGGTTGAACAAAAAGAAACTACCAAACAGGCGCGATCAATGTGGGGAACTACTCGAGCGATGATTAACAATATGGTAGTTGGTGTGACAGAAGGTTTTGAGAAACGATTAGAATTGCATGGAGTTGGTTACAAAATGAATGTTCAGGGAGATAAATTGAATTTAAGTTTGGGATTTTCTCATCCAATTAATAAACCAATTCCCAAAGGATTAGACGTTTCTATCGAAAAAGACACTTTGATTATCAAGGGAGTTGATAAACAATTGGTCGGTGAATTTGCTGCTGAAACTCGAGGTTTAAAGAAGGTTGAACCGTATAAAGGTAAAGGATTTCGATACGAAGGAGAGCAGTTTATAAAGAAAGAAGGAAAGCGAGCTACTGGCGGCGCTGAATAATAAGATATTTATTAAAAAGATTTTATGGAAAGTAGGAATAAAAAAAGATTACATCGAAAAAGACGAACAACTATTAAAAACCAAGGAGTGGCCACGCGACCACGGGTTAGTATTTTTCGAAGTAATAAGGCGATTTATGCTCAATTGATTGACGATGAAAATGGAAAAACTTTGGCTACTGCTGACAGTCGAGAATTGAAAGCTAAAGAGTTTAATGTTGAAACAGCTGGAAAAACTGGTCAATTATTAGCAGGAAAAGCTTTGAAATTAAAAATAGACAAGGTTGTTTTTGATAGAAGCGGTTATAAATATCATGGTAAAACAAAGGCTTTAGCGGATGGAGCCCGAAAAGGTAAATTAAAATTCTAACTTAAGATTTAAATTATATAGATGGCAAATAAGAGATTTAACAACAGGAATAAGAAACCAGAATTTGATCAAAAACTTTTGGATTTAGCTAGGGTTGTTCGAGTAGTTAAAGGTGGTCGAAGATTTTCTTTTCGAGCGACAATGATTATTGGAAATCGAAAAGGCAAGGTTGGTTTGGGTGTGGCTCAGGGTACTGATGTAGCTGGAGCGATTAACAAATCAGTGGAAGCCGCCAAAAAAAGTATGATTATTGTAAAACGTTTGGATTCTACTATCTCTTATCGAGTCGATGAAAGATTTTGCGGAGCTCAAGTGATGATTAAACCGGCCAAAGAAGGTAAGGGCATTGTGGCTGGTGGGGCGATGCGATTAATTTTTGAATTGGCTGGAGTTAAAAATATTACCGCTAAATCTTTGGGTTCTTCTAATAAAATAAATATTGCTAAGGCGACTTTAAAAGCTTTGGATCAATTAGAAGGCAAGCAAATTGTTAATAAACCTATAGCCGTTAAATTTAAAAAAGCGATTGTTAAAAAAGTGGAACCAAAAATTTCCGATAAGCCTAAAGTTAAAAAAACGGTTAAGAAAGTAACTTCTAAAAAAGCAGTTAAGGCTAAGAAAGAAGCAACTAAATAAATATTAGATATTATTATGCAGATTCACGAACTTCAAGTTACTAAAAAAGCTAGTCGAAAAAGAGTTGGACGAGGTGGTAAAAAAGGCACCTATTCTGGACGAGGAATGAAAGGACAAAAGTCTCGATCGGGGTCTTCTCAGGCGCCTACTTTTGAAGGTGGAAAAACTACTTTAATTCAAAAGACTAAAAAGAACAAGGGTTTTAAATCTCGAAATGAGAAAAAATTAGTAATCAATTTAAATAAACTTGAATTAAATTTTAAGGCTGGTGATAAAATAACCATTCAAACTTTAAAGGAAAAGAAATTGATTCGAAAAGAAAGCCAACTAGTTAAGATTCTTTCTGAAGGAGAACTTACTAAGAAAATTACTATTGAAAATTTAGAAGTTTCTAAAAAAGCTCAAGAAAAAATAGAAAAAATTGGTGGAAAAGTTTTAAATATCAAAAAAGAAGAACTTTCTGAAAAAAATAGTTTATAATAAGAATATTCAATAACCAACACCCAATAGCCATTCAATATTTAAATATTTAATGTTTCAACGCTTGTTGTTAGTTGAAAATTTGAGAATTGAATACCTGTTTCGCTGAGGAAATTTGAGGCGAAAACGTTTAATATTGAGTGTTGAGCATTTCTTACTTTATGTCAAACAAAATCAAACAAATATTTCAAATCAAGGAAATTCGCAATAAGATATTGTTTATTTTGGGCGTTTTAGTGGTGTTTCGGTTAGCTGCTAACATTCCAGTTCCTGGAGTTGACATTGCTCGTTTGAAAAGTTTTTTTGATAACAATCAACTGCTTGGAATGTTGGATGTTTTTTCTGGAGGAGGTTTGCGAAATGTTTCAATCGTGATGCTTGGAGTTGGTCCTTATATTACTGCTTCGATTATTATGCAACTTTCGACGATGATTTTTCCTAAAATGGAGAAGTTATATAAAGAAGAAGGAGAAGCTGGTCGACAAAAATTTAATCTTTGGACTCGTTGGTTGACTTTGCCTTTAGCGCTTTTGCAATCTTTTAGTATGATTTCTTTACTAAGAAGTCAAGGAATGATGGCCGACTTAAATATTTTGCAATATATTTTAATAATTTCAACTATTACGGCTGGGACAGTATTTTTGATGTGGTTAGGAGAGATTATTACTGAAAAGGGATTGGGGAATGGAGTATCTCTTTTGATTTTTGCCGGAATTGTTTCAGCTTTGCCAACGGCGATTAATAATTTAATTTTAACTTGGAATCCAGCTGAAATTTTGTCTTATGTGGGGCTAATAGTTTTGTCAATTTTGACTATCGGGGCGATTGTATTTATTACTGAGGGACAAAGAAATATTCCGATTACTTTTGCTCGACAAACTAGAAACGGTAAATCAATGGGTGGCGGTTCAAGCTTGCCGTTGCGAGTTAATATGGCAGGAGTTATTCCAATTATTTTTGCGATGTCAATTATGCTTTTTCCAAGTGTGATTGCTAATTTTTTGTCAACCAGCTCAGTCGATTGGGTGGCTAAATATGCTTCAGTGGTGGCTGATTTGATGGCTAATCAATGGTTCTATGGGAGTGCTTATTTTTTGCTGGTAGTGGCTTTTACTTATTTTTATACTGCGGTCACCTTTAATCCAGAGAAAGTTGCTGAGAATCTTCAGCGACAAGGGGGATTTATTTCTGGGATTAGACCGGGTCGACCAACAATGGAATATCTTAACTTTATTGTTAATAGAATTACTTTAACGGGAGCTTTGTTTTTGGGAGCAGTGGCTGTTTTACCTTTTATTATTCAAGGTTTGACTGGAATTCAAACTATTACAGTTGGTGGGACAGGAATTTTGATTGTGGTTTCGGTGGTAATGGAGACAATGAAGCAGGTTGAGGGACAATTAGTAATGAGAGACTACGACAAGTTGGATGTTTAGAATCAAATAATTTAGTATGCTTTTTTGTTAGATTTTCCGTTTCTCATTCAACGCACTTTTCAGTGCGTCTCATTCGATACTCAAATCTTCCTCAAATCATACTTAAATTCTTTAATTCTAATATGGCATGAAGTGTTTAACCTTTATTTGTTTTAGACTTTAATTTAAATCCAATTTTTATTTTTACTACTTGTTTAATACTTTGGTTTGGTATATTTCATTTGATATTCGAATTATATTAAAAATTTTGATTATTATTTTTTAGCAATAGCTTTTCGGAAGCTATTTTTGTTTGGTTGATATAACCCATAGTGTTAGTTCAGAACTCGTGTTAAAATAAATCTGTAAATAAATATTTAAAATGTTTTTTAAACTTCAACCATTAATTTATTCAATTTTCTTTTTATTGTCTTTGGAGGCGGTGGCGTTGAAAGAAAATTGGGTTAAAACGGTGGCTTGGTTATTGATTATTTTAACAATTATAATTGTTTGGCCTTTGACCAGGAAACCTCGTTTTATCGCTTTGCCATTTTTTCTTAGCCTGGGGGCTTTGGCATTATTATTTTTGGTTGATCATTCGGTCGAAAAACAAGTTTTTATTTTTTTAGCGACTGGAATTTATTATTTAACTTTATTGGGAGGCTATCGATTGCGATTCTATAACAGTGATCAAACTGCACTAGGAATGGTTAATTTGGCGACATTATCAACTGCTTTTTTGTGGTTTACGGCAGCGTTGGGTTTTTATCTAAATTTTCAAGTTAAATATTGGATTATGGTGATTTTTGTTGTAACGATATTTTTGATTAGTTTGCCTTCTTTTTGCACTAATGCTAAAGATCGAGAAGATCGTTTAAGAAAAAGCAAGGAGAAAAAGGAATCAATTGGGTTGGTTGGGATTATCTTTTTAGATCTAATTTTAGCCTTAATAATGTCTCAATTTTTTTGGGGAATTATTTTTTTGCCTTTTGGCTATTTGACATTGGGCGGTTCTGCCCTTATAATTTTTTATGAGTTCTGGGATGTGATTCGTCTTTATTTAAGAGGCGAATTGACAAGAAAAAAAATAATAGTTAATTGGGTAATTGGCTCAGTTTTATTATTTGGAATTTTATTAACTGCACAGTGGGCTTTAGTTGCTAAGATATGACGGAATTATTTTCAATTATTTTTTTTACATTTTTAAACAATTAAATACGTTTATGGTTGATAGCAATTTAAAAAAGATCTTTAAGTTAACAATTTGGATTTTGCTAGTTTTTATTATTGGAGGAATTGCTGGTGTTGTCGGAGAACGTTTTGTGGTTCCTTGGATTTCAACTATCCCTGCTTTAGAAAAATGTCGTTTAGTTCAAAAGGCTAATGAAAAAGTGACTATTGTTAATCAAACTAAAGAAATTATCGTGAAGGAAGATTTTTCAGTGGCCAACATTGCAGAAAAAATTTCTCCAGCAGTAGTGAGCATTATTAGTTTCGAAGAAGCAAATAATGATGAATTGAAATCAATTAATAAAATTAAATCTAGTCAAGATATTCAAAAAAATATTAAAACCGGTTTTATTTTAACTAGCGACGGTTTAATTGTCAGTGTTCTAGACAATACTACAAGGGGAATAATTGAAAGTGATAAAATCTTGGAAAGCGGAGAGAAGAGTACCTGGAAATTTAAAATATTGGCTGGAAATAATAATGAATTTGAAGCAGAAATTTTGGCTGTCGATAATTTTCGTAATTTAGTTTTTTATAAAGTTGCTAAAAATGATTTGCCTGTTCCTAGTTTGGGCGATTCTAGCAATATTGAAATTGGTGAAAAGGTGGTGCTTTGTGGCAATGCTAGCGGTGAATATCAAAATTCTTATTCTTCTGGATTAATAAAAGAAATAGATTATACTTTTACTTTGCTTAATTCTGAGTTGTCATCTTCAGAAAAATTGGAAGGCGCTATTTTATTAGATGCTAGAATTGAAGATAGAAATGTTGGGGGACCAGTTTTAGATTATAATGGAAATATAATTGGGATTGTAAATCAGATAGAAAAAGATGGAGAAAAAGTCGGGTTTGTTATTCCAATCAATGATTTAAAATTGACGATTAATAAAGTTCTAGAAAAAAAGGAAATTTTAAATTCTTCATTTGGAGTTTATTATCTTTCGATTAACAAGGAGATTGCTTTATTGAATAATTTAAATGTTAATCGAGGTGCTTTAGTTTATTCATTCTCTGGACAACAAGGATTAGCAGTTATTAAGGATTCAGCTGCTGATGAAGCTGGAATTAAAATCGGAGATATTATTATAGCGGTTGGAGGAAAAATAGTTGAGTTAAAGAACCCTTTATCAAAATTAATTGCCGAACATCAGACTGGTGATGAAGTTGAGGTTCGGTTAATTCGGAATAATGAAAATATGAATTTAAAAGTAATTTTAAAGTAAATAATTATGAGAATAAAAACAAAAAATATTTTTAAAATTGGTTGTTTGGTTGGGGTAATTTATTTTTTTTCGGGTTGTACGACAGTTAGTCAAGATGGAGGTTTTTTTAAATCAATTGATGGAGGAACGAATTTTAAGCAAAGTGACAAGGAAGAGGGGTCAGTGTTAAATGGAAAAAATATTTTAGCTTTAGAAATTAATCCTTCCAATGATAAAGAAATTTTTGTGGGAACTAAAGGAGCAGGTTTGTTCAAATCGATAGACGAAGGTGCAACTTGGTTGTCTGATATCAATAATTTTCAAAACATTACCGATATTGAACTTATTTCTGATACTCAAACTATTTATATGGCAGCTAAAAAAAATGGACGAGGAAAATTATTTAAATCAGACAACAATGGAGAATCTTGGAACGAAATTTATACTGAAAAAGATGAAACTTCTTATTTAACTTCGATTGCTGTTCATAATAATAATCCTGAAATAATATATATCGCTAATTCTAAGGGTGGTTTGTTTAAGTCAGAAGACGGTGGTGCAACTTGGAAGACTCTATATTGGGCTCAAAGTTTGATTCGTAGTATTGAATTGGACAAAATTAATCCTAATTTTATTTATTTAGCGACGACCAAAAATGGTTTATTGATGTCTCAAAATCAAGGAATCGAATTTGAAGCTATAATTAAAGGAGGCTATATTTATAATGTGGCAGTTCATCCTAGTCGAGAAGGGTCTCTCTATGTTAGTTCAAAAGCTGGATTGCAAAGGAGCAACAATCGTGGTGCCAATTGGGAGATCTTAAATACCTTAGTCAAATCAAAAGAGCTCGTATCTCGTGGCTTAGCCATTAACCCTAATAATCCTCGAGAAATTTATTATACTTCAGGAAAGACTTTTTATAAATCTAATAACGAAGGTGAAACTTGGATTCCAGTTCAATTCGAAATAGGAGCTTCAATCGAAATAATAAAAATCAATCCTCACAATACCCAATTAATTTATCTCGGTACTAATAATAGAAATAGTGGGTTTCAAATAACACCATTCTAATTAATAAAGAAAATTATGAATATTGAAAATATTGATAATCTAAAGCTTAATTTTGAAGAAGTAGTTAAGCAATATCAAAATGATTTAAAGAAAATGAAAACTGGACGAGCTAGTACTGAGCTGGTTGAAGGCATTCAGGTTGAATATTTTGGAACTCGAACTCCTTTGGTCCATATGGCCAATGTTAGTGTTCTGGATGCCAAAACTATCGAGATTTCGCCTTGGAATAAGGTCCAAATTAAAGAAATTCAAAAAGCGATTAGTAAGTCGGATTTAGGCTTAAATCCTAGTGACGATGGAAACGTAATTCGAATTGTTATTCCTCTGATGACTGAGGAGCGACGGTTGGATTTAGTAAAACAGCTTGGAAAAAAAACGGAAGAAATGAAAATTAGAATGAGAAGGCATCGGGAAGATTTTTGGAGCGGAATTCAAAAAAATGAACGAGAAGGAGAAATTTCTGAGGATGAAAAATTTAAAGCTAAGGATGATTTGCAAAAAATAGTTGATGAATATAATAAAAAACTTGATGAGATTGAGGCAAAAAAGAAGCAGGATTTGATGCAAATATAAATGAGTCAGAAAGTTCACCCTGTTAAATAGATTCGGTCTAATTTTAGTTTTACTAAAATTATTTAACAGGGTAAATAAAGTTGAAAGTTTATAAAGTTTATAAATTTTGAAAATTGAGATTTTTAATAAATAACTGATACTTAATTTTCAATATCCATCCACTTTAATATCAGAATATTGATTTATTGAATGAACGTTGGGCATTGATTATTGAATATTTTTTTTATGACAACTTTTATAGTTTTTATGTTAATTCTTGGTTTGTTGGTACTAGTTCATGAATTGGGTCATTTTTTAGTGGCGAAGCGAAATGGGGTACCGTCGGATGAGTTTGGGTTTGGTTTTCCTCCTCGCTTGGTTGGAACGTATAAAGATAAACAAGGTAAAAGACAATGGATAATCGGCAACAAATCGATAGAAGAAATTGAAAAAAATCAAGATGAAACTATTTATTCTTTAAATCTGATTCCATTAGGAGGCTTTGTTAAAATTAAAGGAGAGGACGGGGAAGACGAAAATGGGAAAAAAGATAAAAGAAGTTTTGCCAATCAATCTATTTGGGTCAGGTTTAAGATTCTTTTTGCCGGAGTAGCTATGAACTTTATTTTGGCGATTATTTTGTTTTCAGTGGCTTTCCAAATAGGGTTGCCAGAATCAATCTCTGATGAAAATAAAAAGGCGAATACTAAGGTTCAAATTGCTCAAGTGTCGATGGGAACTCCAGCTCAGGAAATGGGATTGGAAATGGGGGACGAAATTGTTTCAGTGATGACTTCCGAAAAAACGATTAGAATTAATACTATTGTTGGTTTTCAAGAAGTAATTAAAGAAAACAAAGGACGAGAAGTTTTGATTGGAGTGGTCAAAGGTTCGACTTTAGAGGAGCGGGAGATAACGACTCTAAAAACGACTATTCGGGAAGTTGCCCCTGAAGGCCAAGGTTTATTGGGTGTCCAACTAGTTCGAACTAGTTTTGTTAAATACGGATTTTTTGAAGCAACTTGGTTGGCGGTCAAGGCCACTTTTTCGATGATAACCACAATTATAATGTTTTTGATTGATATGATTGTTAAAATTTTCACGGTTGAAAAAATTTCAGCGGAGGTGGCTGGTCCAGTGGGAATTGCTATTATGACTGGGAAAATGACACAATTAGGATTGGCTTATGTCTTGCAATTTGTTGCTTTGCTTTCAGTCAATTTGGGCGTGATAAATTTGTTGCCATTTCCAGCTTTGGATGGTGGGCGAATTTTCTTTTTGTTAATTGAAAAAATTAAAGGTTCGCCTTTAAATCAAAAAATTGAAGGAATGGCTAATGCGATCGGTTTCTTTTTGTTGATTGGATTAATGGTGTTCGTTACGATTAAAGATTTTACTAATTTTGAAGTAATTGATAAAATAAAAAATATATTTTAGTCAGAAAGTTTACTTTGTTAAATAGATTCGGTCTAATTTTAGTTTTACTAAAATTATTTAACAGGGTAAATAAAGTTGAAAGTTTACAAAGTTCATAAAGCCTATAAGGTATACTTAATAATTAATACTTAATATTGACAAATGACTGAAAAATTTATTTGTTTTGACATAGGAGGCACTAAAATCTTTCAAGGTGTGGTGGAGGTTGATTTTGGTCGTAGGAAATTTGAATTTTTAGATTCAAAAACAATTAAAAATCCAATTAACGCTGAGGAAATTAAACAAATTACAATTGATTATTGTCAAAAAAATAAAGAAAAATTTAAAACTAACAAAATAGCAGTGTCTTGTCCTAGTTTAGTTGATAGTCGTAATTTGAAAGTTTCTAATGCCAAAAAAGCTTATGGAACTGAAGAATTTAGTTTCATTTTTTTAAAAAAAGCTGGTTTTCAGGTGGTAATCAAAAATGACGGAAAATCTTTTGTTTTGGGTGAATATTATTTTAATAATAATGAGTCCAAACAGGGATTGTTGACTTTAACGTTGGGGACTAGAATTGGAGGCGGTTTTATTGATTCAAACGGGCAACTTTTTGAAGGCAGGAGCGAATCAGCTGTTGAGTTAAGTTATATCAAAATGTTTATTGACAATCAATGGAAGAAATGGTGTGAAATTTCATCTGGAAAAGGCATCGAAAAAATGTATTTAGAAAAAACTGGAAAAATCAAAGAGACCAAAATAATATTTGAGTTGAGTCGAACTGGTGATAAAATTGCTACTGAAATTATTGTTAAATCTCAAGAATATTTAGAGCAGGGAATTATCAGTTTGATTGAGATATTCAATCCAGAAAAGATTGTTTTTGGGGGTGGTATTTCTAGTCAAAGAGACTACATAGAAAAAGTAATGAAATTTGCTAGGAAAGATATTTTTCATAAAAAAATTTTTCCGGAATGGTCAATTTCAGAGCTTAAAGAAGAAACGAATGTCTTGGGTGTTTGTGCCTTGTATTATATTTAAAAAATGTTTGTTAAGTAACTAATTACTTAACAATAAACAAAAAAACGGCTGGCAGGCCGTTTTTTTTGAGAGTCAAAACACTCTCTATGACAAATTTGTGCTAGGCATTGGAATTATCAATATTATCAAATTTTTCGTAATACATTTCAACGTCACTAATCCATTTTTCAACGCTGTAGTCAGAATGTCCAGCGCAACTAGAACCACATTTCCAAATTACCATTTCTTGGGGAGTATCAATATCGGCTTTGACTAATTCGCTAATTCGTTTGGAAACCGTTTCAACGGCATCTTTAGGACTGTCGAAACAAGTATGTCCACCGCTTCCCATTTTTTCTCGAATTCCTCGGTAGCCCCAATAGTTAAAGCAATCTTCACCGTGTAATACAGGAACTCTTCGACCGAGGTTACTTTCTTTCTTGGCAATCGCCACCATAAAAGCGGCTACTCGGTTGTCCAATTGAGCAAGTAAAGGAGTCATTTTCTTCATTGGGCTACCTTCAACAATTTTATTGATTTCTACTTCCAAATCTTCCTGTTTAACTTTTTCGAATTGTTTCAGAGTATCCATCACAAAAAGATCAAGTGCTTCTTCTGACTCTTCTGATTCGTGTTCAGTGATTTTACCTAAAACTTTAGTTTGGGTCTGAGTGGTTTGTTGGATGGTTTCATTTTGAGCTTTTGATAATTCATAGACTATTTTTTCGTTAACATCTTTTTGAATAAAAAATGAAAAACTCATAGTAAACAAAAACAAAAATGAAGTTGCTACGGCAAAAGATTTGTTTCTAATAAAGGTGCTTTCCCAGTCAAAATTTTTAATATTAAGAAAATCTTTAAGAATTTGAGGGGATTTTATCTCGGGTTTTTTGATGGCAAATTCAATTTCAGAGGCTTCCTGTTTATCGAAAATTAACTTATTATTTCGATCTGGAACAATTTTTTCAAAGAATTTTTCGGGTTGAAAATTGTCCATCATAACCAATTTTTTGACCTTCAGGGCTGACCAACAACCTTTTTTGAGGTGAAGTTTCTTGTAAGGATTCACAAAATCTTTTTTTAAGCCATCCACAAAATAATCTTTTTTATTTTTACCGAATAAAGCCGTTTCACCTTGAGTGGAATTTTTTATCTTTCTAATCCATTTTTGAGCATCGTTTTTGCATTCAAACAATCGTCGATAGTCAGGTTTATTATTTTCATCAATGACGCAATAATACTCCTTTTTTAATTTCATATTTTGTTTTACGGAATTTTTATTTTTTAGAATATTTCTTCTAATCACTTATAAATATTTTAGCTTTTTGAGTGGTAATGTCAAGAAGATTTGAGAGAAGTTATGAACAATTTGAAAAAAATAATTAGGGGAATTTAAGTAGTAGTAATTTTTTTGAGAGTAAGTTGAATTGTAAATTTCAGGTTATTATTTTAATTCAAATTATAATATCTATTTTTTACAGGCTTTTCTCTTGATTGAACTTAGTGTTTGTGGTAAGATTGCTATTGTTGTTTGAGCATTACAAACAATGAAAATATTTTATAGATGGCCCCATCGTCTAGTGGTTAGGACACTAGGTTTTCATCCTAGCAACCGGAGTTCGATTCTCCGTGGGGTCACAAAACACAAAAACCGACGTAAGTCGGTTTTTTTGTTTATCCTTTTAAATTACTATATACTTAGTTTATGATTTACAAAACTCATGCCATCATAATTTCATCTAATGAAGTCAAAGAATATGACCGGTTTTATGGAATTCTTTCGGCTGAGCATGGGAAAAAAGATATTATTGCTAAAGGGGTGCGGAAAATTACCGCTAAACTAGCTTGCGGATTGGAGCCAATTACTTACTCGGAGATTTTTTTGGCGGAAGGCAGGGCGTATGACCGAGTGACTGGAGTGATTATTCACGATCAATTTACTGAAATAAAAAAGGATTTAGAAAAAATTAAAGAAGTTCGAAAATTTTTCAAAATAATTGATTGGTTGTTGCGAGAGAAATCGCTAGAAGGAGAAGAAGGGCGAGAATTTTTTGATGGGTTAGTTTTTTATTTGAAATTATTTGATCAAAAAGACTCTGATAACTTAAAACTGCAATTGGTTAAATTTGCCGTTCTTTGGAAACTAATTTATTGGTTGGGGTTTCAACCCCAGATTTTTTGCTGTGCCAATTGTTCAGAAAAATTGAAGGAACAAGATTTTTATCAAATGATTTTACCTTCGGGAATTGTTTGTGAAGATTGTTTGAAAACACTTCGAGTCGTTTCTCAAAAACAGCGAACCAGTAAGGATGTTTTGAAGATTTTGAGAATTTATTATCAAAAAAACATTAAAACCGCTTTTAAACTAAAAATTTCTTCTCAACAAGCCAACGAAATTAGGCGTTTGACTATTGTCGCCTTGGGAAATATTTTGGGCCGACGAGTGGATCTGTGAGTTTTCCAAGAAAAACTTAAAGAATGAATAATTTAAACTAAAAGTAAGACTTTTAATTACCTTTAGTTTAAATTATTCAATAGTCGATGTGGATATTTTTTGTTGTTTTTGCTATGATTTAGAAAAGTAAAAAAATATTTTTAAGATTATTATTTTTCAAGATGGATTTTTGGACGTTTTAAATAGATTATGGTACGATGTTAAAAATTAATATAAAAATATATGAGTAGTCTATTCTTCTATTTAGAAACTTGGGTTTTGCCAATGTTCGTAGTTGGACTAATTTATTTAGTTTGCTTAGTTCCGACCTATTTTTTGATTAAAAAATATAAACCAAATTATTGGTTGATGATCGGGGTGAGTGTTCTGGAGATTTTCTTGTTAGGTTGTATAATTTTTTATGCAGAAAATATGGTTAAATCCAATTTTTTTATTTCCAACATGTTTTTTTCTAGTATTCTTTTTTCTTTTCTATTTTTAATTTTATTACCCTTATTTTATAAAAATATTTTCCCAAAAAATAAAAGGATAATAAAAAATATTTTTTTAACTTATTTAATTGGATTAATTGGATTTTATTTGTATATTTACTTAATTTTACATAGTATTTTTTTAAAACCAATTTTTTAATTAATTTTTTTAATTATGAAAAATAAAATAATTAAAACTAGATATTTTTTAATAATTCTACTTTTTATTTCTTTAGTTCCTTTTTGCAATCATTATTTTTTAAATAAATTATCAGCTAATTCTGAAATTTTAGTGGTGCATGAAGACCCAGTCGTTTGGAGTTTGAATAACGCTCCAATCAGAATCGATCATCAAGATCATTATTTTAAGCAGGGTTTGAAAGTCGAAAAAGGAGTTAGAATATTGTTTAAAAATAATGCTAGACTAATTATTGAAGGGGATTTTGAGGTTTTAGGAGAGATGGGGCATCCAGTGATTTTTGAAGGGATAATGGAAACTGGAAATTTTTCAATTTCTGTTAATAACGCCACTCGAACCTATATCAACAATGCCGTTTTTGCAAAAGGCGGTTTTTTTAATTGTTATGCCAACAATTATGAAAAAAGTTTTTTAAAAAAAGTTTTAGCTAATGATAATTGTCAGCCGGAAGGAGCTTTGAATATAGCTTCTTCTGAAGAATTAGCTATTAATAATACCATTTTTAAAGAAAATTATCGAGCTATAAATATTCTTCAAGCACAGAATGCTTTATTGACTAACAATTCTTTTTATCGCAATAAAGAATTGGCTGTTTATTCGGAGGTTGAAAATCCAGCAATTTTGAAAAGCAATTGTTGGATGCGTCCTTCTGGTCCGACTTATGAAAATAATCCTCAAGGTAGAGGTGAAAAAATTGAAGGTAATTTTGATATTAATTTACCTCAACAATGTGGTTCTGAATTCAAACCAATCGTTTTAATTCCTGGAATTGGAGGCAGCTGGAATTGGGAGGTTATGATGGAGAATGAAATTGCTTTTGATTCTTGGAATTTTTCACCTACTTTCCATGGTTATGACAGTTGGATTAATTCATTGGAGGAGCAAGGTTATCAAAAAAATAGAGACTATTTCGTGGTCTATTATGATTGGCGCAAGGATAACCATGCTAATGTAGAAAAATTTTTGAAACCTGTTTTGAAAAAAATCGAAGAAATTTCTTTTGATCAAAAATATGATATTATTGCTCATTCAATGGGTGGTTTGGTGACTTTGGATTATTTAACGGGGGATGTTTATGAAAATAATATTGATAAAGTGGTTTTGCAAGGTAGCCCATTGTTGGGGGCAAGCAAGGCATATCCAATTTGGGAAGGAGGATTAATTCCTGAAGATTGGTCTATAATGGATTATTATCTTTCTTTTTTATCTTTGAAAGAAGAGAACGAGGGCTTAGATTTTTATGATTTAGTTCATAAATATGTTCCAGCAGTCAAGCAACTATTGCCTTTATACAATTATATTCAAAAAAATGACGATGAAAAAATGGTTAATTTCTGGGAAATGGAAGAACAAAATGAATATCTAATGGGATTAATGGGTGGAATAGGTATGAATAAAAATAATTTTGATTTTGAGAAAAATTTATTAATGATTCAGGGTTCTTCTAATGGCACATCTAAAGTTATAAAAGTAGATAAATATTCAGGTGATAATAAAGACAAGCTTTGGAAGGATGGTTTTCCTAATCCTTATCCGCTAGAAAAGGAAGTCTTTTCAGGTGACGGAACGGTTTTGAATGAAAGTAGCGGAGATGTGCCGATGTTTAATACTATTACAATCGATGATGTTAGTCATATCGATTTACCAGCTAAGGCGGTTGAAAAAAACTCATCAGTTTTTAGGGATTGATATTCCAGAAGAAGTTTTAACCTTAGCAACAAAAAATAAATTAATATTTGCGTTTGCTTGTCCGATTGACGTTGAAATAGAAAATTCAGAAGGCAATTTTATAAATAAAAATCAAAGTCAGATTGAAGGTGCTTATTTTTATTCAGACGGAAAAGATGATGGATATAAAATCGTTGAAATTCAGAATCCAGAAGGGGAATATTTTTTAAAAATAACAGGGAATGGAGAAGGTGTTTATGATGGTTCTGTTTACAAAATAGATGAAGATGAAAATATTTTTACAGAGTTTAACGGAGAAATAATTAGCGAGGAGGAAATTAATTACGATATTGTTTTTGAAAATAGTGAAATTAATATTATTAAGAGAGAGGAAGATGAAGTAGAAGAAGATGTCGAGATTGTTGTGGCTGACGAGGAGGATGAAATCGAGGAAGACGTGATTATTGCAACCGAGGATGAAGTTGAAGATGAAACTGATGATGACGAAAAGAAGAAAGATAAGAAAAAGAAAAAAGAGCAAGAACAGACGTTGGGATATGTTAAAAATATTAAGAAAAAAAAGCCTTGACTCAAAAACAAGCAGAGAAGAAAGAATCGATTGTTGAGAAAAAGATAGCCCAAAAAGAGGCGCAGAATGGAAAGGCCGAAAACAAGCTAGTTAAAGTAGCGGGGGAACAAACTAAAAACATTCAAACCCGAACAATTGCCTTGACTGTTTTGATCGGAATATTTTTGTTAATTTTGACTTGGACAGTTAAGAGAAAGAAGAAAAAAGTTTAACAAAATCGTTTCTAGTAAAATTTTTGATTTTAAAACGAGGTTGATAAACGAAATACTGATTTAAATCAGTCTTTCTTTTTTCCTTTTAAACCAGCTCATTTATTGTTATAATAAGTTAGTAGAATAGTCTTCGATCAGTCAAGAAAAATCAATTCTAAAAATGAATTATTAAAATAAAATGAATTTATTTTTAATTAAAGTCGGGAAAGTAATTAACGTTCTCAAGAGAGATGGTTTTTTGAATGGAATTAAAAGAATTGTGAATGCTTTGAAAATCGCTAATAAAAAAGTTGAACCAGGGGATGTTTTGATTATTACTAATGGCACTGGGGATAGTGCTCGCTATCGAGCTCGTCACGTAGCGGAAGAATTGAATGAAAATCAAATTAAATGTTCTGTCTCAACTCAAGATAATGCTTCTATTTTGAAATTTGTGGATGAGTTCAAGGTTTTCATTTTTCATCGAACAGTAGTAAATAAAAAGATTAAAGAAATGGTGGAAAAAATTAAAAGTCAAAAAAAGGAAATAATTTTTGAAGCTGATGATTTAATTTATGATCCAAAATTTTTGAAATTGATGGATGGTTATAAAAAAATGAATGTGTTGGAAAAAAAGCTTTATAAAAATGGTTTGGGGGGAGAGATTTTGAATGATGATTATGTTAAAGTTTGTTCAACCACTACCACTTTTTTAGCCGAAAAATTCAAAGAGAAAGGAAAAAGAGTTTTTATTGTCTCAAATAAACTTTCCAAAGAGGACGTTACTTGGGCAAGAGAGATTCTAGTCAATAAAAAAGAAAAAAATAAAAATGAAATAATAATTGGTTATTTTAGTGGAACAATTAGTCACAATAAAGATTTTGCTACAATCACTCAGCCTTTGATGCAGATTTTGAAAAAGTATTCACAGGTTAAACTGTTTTTAGCTGGTCCACTTGATCCAGAAGCTGAGTTGGTTCGGGAATTTGGAAAAAGAATTATTAACAAGCCTTATGTTCCGAGAAAAGAATATTTCAAGAATGTTGCTTCGGTTGATATCAATATCGCTCCGCTTGAAATCAGCAACCCTTTTTGCGAAGGGAAGAGCGAACTTAAATTTTTTGAACCAGGAATTTTAAAAATTCCAACTGTTGCAACTGCTACTCAAACTTTTCGTGAAGCGATTGAGGACGGCTCGGATGGGTTTATCGCAAAAAATGAAAAAGAATGGAAAGCGAAATTAGAGAAGTTAATTTTAGATAAAAAATTACGAATTGAAATGGGCGAAAAAGCTTACAAAAAAATCTTAGAAAAATATACGGTCAAAAATGCTAATGCCAATGATTATTATGAATTTTTAAAATCAAAAATAAAATGAAAATACTAGTTACCGGAGGAGCGGGATTTATCGGTTCAAATTTAGCAAGAAAATTAATCGATAGAGGCGATGAGGTGGTAATAATAGATAATTTCAATGATTATTATAACCCACAGCTTAAGCGAGATCGAATTAAAAATATTTTAAAAGACTGTAAATTTGAAATTTATGAAGATGATATTCGTAACTATGACAGACTTGCGGAAATTTTTAAAAAAGAAAAATTTAATAAAGTTGTCCATCTAGCGGCTATGGTGGGAGTTAGAAACTCCCTTCTTGAAGCATTGCTTTATGAAGAAGTTAATGTCAAGGGGACTATGAATCTAATGGAGTTGAGCGTAAAAAATAAAATTGAAAATTTTGTCTATGCCTCATCATCTTCTGTTTATGGGAATAATAAAAAGGTTCCTTTTTCAGAAATGGATAGCGTTGATAGTCCCATTTCTCCATACGCTGCTACTAAAAAAACAACTGAATTAATGGCTAATGTTTATAGCCATAACTATAAATTAAATACCACTGGTTTGAGATATTTTACAGTCTATGGTCCTTGGGGGAGACCAGACATGGCTTTATTTAAATTTACTAAAAATATCATTGAAGATAAGCCGATTGATGTTTATAATTATGGTAAGATGAGTCGAAATTTTACCTATGTTGATGATATCGTTTCTGGTACGATAACAGTTCTTGATGCGAATCTGAAGTGTGAGGTGATGAATATTGGGGGAGACAAAGAAGAAACTCTTTTGCGATTTATCGAAGTTATTGAGGATAAGATCGGGAAAAAAGCAAAAAATAATTTGATGCCTATTCAGCCAGGGGATGTTCCTTCGACGGTTGCTGATATTTCTAAGTTAAGAAAATTAGGATGGGTTCCAACTACTCAAATTGAAGAGGGCATTGAGAATTTTATAGATTGGTATAAAAAATATTATCAAAGTAAGTAAGAACAAGCGACGACTCAGAAAATAAAGAAAAGTAATTTAATTAACAAACAAAAAAGTTAAAGTCGCTGGAGAAAGCGTCGAAAATAATCAAAACAAAAAAAATCGCTCTGGCTGTTTTGGTTGGAATAACTTTATTAGTTTTAACTTGGACAATAGGAAGAAAAAAGCGAGCAGAGAAGAATTAATAGAAAATTTATCAAGAAACTATTTGCTAAATTTCAATTTTATATTGGATTATATATTCATTTGAGAATATTTTTTTTAAAGCTTGGTATTTATTGTGATACTAAACAGTTTTTAAAGGAAAAGTTGCAAAAAATATTGACAACTTGTTTCTGAAAGTATACAATATATGTATACTATTGGAAATAACTTATTAATTTTTTTATGAGTAAATTAATTAAAAGTAAAGCTGAAATAATTAGAGAGGTCATTGAAGAACTGCCATTTTTTTGTGTTGACGATTTAAGCGTGACTGGATTAAGCAAAAATTATTCAAAAACATTATTATCTCGATTGTCAAAGAATAATGAAGTTATTTCTTTGAAAAGAAGTTTTTATGTTAGTCAAAAATTTCTAGAAAATGTTGAAAAAAGAAATATTTTTAATGAATATCTAGAATTTGTGGGGAATATTATTTACAAACCAAGTTATCTAAGCGCGGAGTATGTTTTGGAAAAATATGGCGTTTTGTCAGAGGGAATTAATTCTTTTGTTTTAATTACTCAAAAAAAAACTAATAAATTTTTCAATAATTTAGGCGTTTTTAAATATCATCATATTAAGCCTAGCTTGTTTTGCGGTTTCGAAATTGTTAATAAAAGTGAGTTTTCTATAGCCGAAGCTTCTTTGACGAAAGCTCTTTTCGACTATTTATATTTTCGAAAAAATATTCTATTTTTAGAAGAACAAATTAATGAATTGAGATTGAATCTTGATGTTTTAGATAAAAAAGATTGGAAAGAATTAGAAAAATATATCAAAATTGAGAAATCCAAAAAAATGAAAATTATTTTTAATTGGATAATTAGGAAATATGTCTAAAATAATTTTAGAATTAAAAAATTGATCTCGAAAAACTAGGGAATGACCTTGAAATTTATTTTAAGAAAGAATTAAACTTGACTATTAGTAAGAAAATTCAAAAATTTAGAATATATTTAAAATTTCCTATTTTGAAAGAACTTGGACTTTCCAACCCAAGTCAATCGAATTACTTGAATTTGAAAGTGGAGATTTTCAAGGAATTTGATTTTTGCAAAAAATTTAAAACCGAAATAAAACCAACTTTTAGACACAATCAGTTAGTCCTAGTAAAGATGTTTGATTTATCAACTTTGATGGCTACCAAAATTAGAGCGGTTTTGTATCGAAAATGGGAGAAAAATAGCAAATCAGGTGAAACAATAATTAGCGTTAAGGGGAGGGACTATTTTGATTTAATGTGGTATCTTCAGAAAGGAATTGTTCCAAACTTGAATTGTATTGAAGAGGTTGATAGTTCAAAAGAACTGGAAACAAAGCTTTTGAAAATCATAACTAAAATTGATAGTCGAAGTATAATTTTGGATTTGGAAAATTTTATTAAAGATAGAAATTTTGTTAAGAATCTAGGTAAAAATATAAAAGAAATTCTAAAAAACGAAATTTCTAAAATGTAATTAGTTTTAAAAATTCCAGATTATTTTGTTTAATATTTTTTTCTTGCTATAATAAGCAGAATGAACAATGTAAAATATTTTGAATATGATGAAAAAATCAAATATCAAAAAAATCTTAATTTTAAATTATGAATTTCCACCAATTGGCGGTGGTGGTGGCGTGGCGAGCAAACAATTAGCCAAAGGGTTTATTAAAAACGGCTATGAAGTCGATTTGGTAACTAGTTGGATGGACGGAGAAAAAAGATTTGAAAAAATTGATGGAATAAATGTTCATCGAGTTCAAACTTTTGGAAGAAAAGAGAAGGCGACAGCCAGCAATTTGTCGATGGCAACTTATTTGTTGTTCGGATTTTTTAAAGGAGTTCAATTGGGTTTTCAAAATAAATATCAATTTATTAATACTCACTTTGTTTTGCCGACTGGACCTTTGGGTTGGATTTTGAGTAAGACTTTTAAATTAAAAAATATTCTTTCAATTCACGGAGGGGATATTTATGATCCTTCTTTGAAAAGATCTCCCCACAGGCATTCTTTTTTGGTCAAAATAAATAATTTTCTATTGAGTCAAGCGAACTGGATTGTGGCTGAGTCTAGCGACACGAAAAAAAATGCAGAAAAATATTATAGCTTCAATAAAGAGGTCGATTTGATCCCGTTGGCCTATGAAAAATTTAATTTTAAAAAATGCTCTCGTGAAAGTTTGGGACTTGAAAATGATAAAATTTATTTAATTTCAATCGGTCGGATGGTAAAAAGAAAAGGTTTCGAATATTTTGTTGAAACTTTAGCTGGTTTGCCGGAAAATATTTGTGGGATAATTTTGGGAGAAGGACCGGAAAAAGAAAATTTGGTTAAATTGGCTAAAAAGTTAAAAGTAGAAAAAAGGTTGATTTTGCCAGGATTTGTTTCTGAGAAAAAAAAATTCCAATATTTGGATAATTCTGATGTATATGTTCTGAGCTCTTTGCACGAGGGTTTTGGGATCATTTTACAAGAGGCGATGCAAGTGGGCTTGCCAATTGTGGCGACTAACAATGGCGGACAAGTTGATTTTATCAAGGAAGGACGAAATGGATTTTTGGTCAATCCAAAAAAATCAGAATTACTGGTTGAAAAAATTAAAAAGATTTTGAAAAATTCTGAAATAATGAAAAAAATGTCGGTTAATAATAAAAAGGATATAGAAAAATTCAAGATAGAAAAAATTGCTGAGCAATATTTAAAATTATTAAAATAAATGAAAAAGGTCGCTATAATTATTGTTAATTGGAATGGAAAAAGACTTTTGAAAAATTGTCTGAGTTCGGTTTTCGAGCAAGGTTATAAAAATTTTGATGTTTATTTTGTAGATAATGGCTCAGTCGATGGTTCTGTAGAATATGTTCAGAAAAATTTTCCTAAAATCAAAATCATTCGATTGAAAAAAAATACTGGTTTCGCTATGGGAAATAATGTCGGAATTTTAAGAGCTTTTGAGGATAGCGAAGTGAGATATATCGTTTGCTTAAATAATGATACAAAAGTTAATAAAAATTGGTTGAAGGAGTTAGTTAAAATCACAGATAGAAAAGAAAAAATCGGAATGGTGGCGTCAAAATCATTTTTTTCAGATGGAAAAATTCAAAATGTTGGATTGTATATTGCTTCTGATGATTTGAAATCTTCGGGAGGAATTTCTAGAGGTTTTGATGAAGATCCTAGTAAATTCAACAAAGAGGAAGAAATTTTTGCTTCTAGTGGATGTTCGGCTTTGTATAAAAGAGAAATGTTAGAAGAAATTGGTTTGTTTGATGGAGATTTTTTTGCTTATTCAGAAGATTCTGATTTGGGTTTTAGGGCTCAATCGGCTGGTTGGAAAGCTATTTATAATCCTAAAAGTCAATTAATTCATTATCATTCAA
Source organism: Patescibacteria group bacterium UBA2773 (assembly GCA_002352465.1). GTDB lineage: Bacteria > Patescibacteriota > Minisyncoccia > Moranbacterales > DUUL01 > UBA2773. Next base: position 27,142 of record DEIN01000003.1, on the reverse strand, counting down.
AAACTAGTGGAGGAGCTGGTTCGCCTATGAAAGCTTTTTTTGTTAAGCGAAACGGATTTTTTGAAGCATTAAAAAATTATTCTTGGGAAGATTTTTTTAAGTATGTAATTAACGATTTTAAGACTTATTTTAGTTATTTAAAAGTTGGCAAAAAAAATAAATCAGTGACAAATTTAAAAAATACGGTTGGAATCTTTGGTGTGATTTTAATTATTTTTAAAATATATGGTAGTATTTTATGGAATTTTCCTAAAATGTTTAGAAAAAGATTGATTATTCAGCAAAATCGAAAAATTACCAAAGCAGAATATAAAGATTTATTTATCAAATTTTCAAAATGACCCAATCAATCAAAAAAACTTTGAAAGTATTAAACAAAATTTACCCTTTGGTTTTTTCGGCGATTTTAATCTATTTTTTGGCCAGCAAATTAAAGGAATACAATTTCATTGAACAAATTTTGAAAATTAGGTGGTGGATTGTGGCAGTTGTTTTGATAATGTTTGGAGCAATAAAGCTCTCGAACACTTTCCGCTATGCGAGTTTATATAAAATTAAAGAGAAGAAAAAGCTTTTTTTGGTTTTGAGCTTTTGCAATTCTTTTTTGTCTTTGTTGCCTTTTCGTTTGGGTGAAGTTTCTTATGTCAAATCTTTTAAAGACTATTTCAATATTTCTCATTGGTTGGTTGCAAAGAAATTAGTTTTATTGAGATTTTTTGATTTGATTGTTGTCTATTTACTATTTTTCATTTCCAGCTTCTACATTGGTTCTACTGTGAAAGGTGATGTAGTTGGTTGCGTTTCGTTGTTGATTTTTGGCGGTCTTTTAGTCGGTCTATTAATATTTTTTATAGTGTTTATTCTTAAAAAAAACAATCTATTTACTAAAAATAAATATTATCAAAGTTTAGCCAATCTGGTTGAAAAAACTAGAAAAGAGCTTTTTCGGGTAGACAAAAAAGCGATAACCATTTTATTCTTCTATTCTTTGCTGTATTGGTTTTTGCGAATTTTCAGCGGTTTTTTAGTTTTGAACTTTTTGGGATTGGAGCTTGATTTTTTCTTGGTAGCTTTTGTCTCTTTGCTGTTGCTTTTGATCGGATTATTCCCAATAAAAACTTTTGCTGATTTTGGAATTTTTGAAGGGGGCTGGACCTATTTTTTGGTTTTAATCGGATTTAATTATCAAGAAGTTCTACCGACAATTATCAATTTTCATATTTTGTCTTTATTGCCGGCTGTTTTTTACGGCCTGATTGGTTGGATGATTTTGAAAACTATAAATTTTAAAAATAGTTAAAAATGTTAATTGATTTTTTTATTCAAAATTTGTTTGCAACAATTTTTTTTCTTGGAATAACCGGAATTGGGTCTGTCTTGTTGGGCATTTTTAATTTTAAAACCAACAATCCATTCTTATATTCGGCGATGGCCTTTTTCTTGTCGCTTTGTTTATATATAATTTTATTGATACCATTTTTGACCTATCTGCCAAATAAATTATTAGTTTTAAAAATATTTTCGGGTGTCTATTTTTTAATCTCTTTTTTGATCTTAAGCTATTTTTATCAAGCGATTTCTTGGAGAAAACTAAAGGTTTTTTTTAAAAGAAACTGGCCAGTTTTTCTAGCAGTTTTTTTTGTGTTGGGCGTTTTTTTTCTCCAGCTTTATAGAACTGCCTTGTTTGACGAGTGGCTTCATCGTCCAGTGGTTCAAAAATTTGTGGATGACGGGGAATTTCCTTTCATTAATCCCTATAATGAAAATTATAATTTTAATAGCACTTATCACTATGGTCTATATATCCCAGCTTCTGCAATTAAATTATTCACTAATTTAACCGCAGCAGAGTCTTTGGATGTTTTGAAATTGAGTTTTGCAATGGCTTCTTTTTTCTTGATCTATGGGATTGTTTATGAATTTAGTAGAAAGAGAAACTATTCTATTTTGGGCGGAGTGTTCATTTTATTTAGTGGCGGTTTATATTTTACTACTAGCTTATTATTTTCTGATAATTTCAACATCTGGGAGCATTCAATAAGCTTTTTCAACGACCCAGTTTTATTTTTAATGGCGGGAATTACTTGGATAAATTTAATGCTTTCAGTAGCCTTCATTTGGCTAACAGAGAGAGTCTTTCGAGAAAAAAATCAATTTAACTTTTTGCAAATTTTAGTTTTTATTCTATTGCTAGGCGGTTTTTATCTAATTAGTGAGCTTTTTGTTGTTTTAATTCTAATTTTATTTGGATTTTCTGTTCTATTTAATTTGCTTAGTAAAAAAATTAGTGTTAAAAAAATTGTTGTAATTCTTGTTATTTTGATAGTAGGTTTGTTGGGGATTGTTTTTTTGGTGGATGGCGTTGCTCGCAATTTAATTGGTGAAAATAAAAGTTTTGAGATAGGAAAACTTTTGACTTATCGTCATTTTGGTCATTGGGGATATCCAAGTTCTTCTGGAATATTAGGGAAATCTAGTTGGATGGCCTATTTAAAAAGTTATTCTTTGGAATTTTTAATTCTAATATTTTTTACTGGTTGTTTATTATTTAAAAAAAGCCGAAAACAAATTTTTAAAACTTTCAAAAAATTTCCTTTAATTTGGTTAGCCTTATTTGTTTGCGCTTTAGTACCATTTCTTTTTTCAACTATTTATGGCGATGTTAATTTGGCTAAATTAAAAGAGTTATGGCCACCGCTTCTTTATATTTTATTTTTCTATCTTATTGTTAAATTAAATTACAAAAAAATAATACTAATTACTTTTCTAATCCTGTTCATCATTAGCAGTTTACCAATGATGATCACTAATTTTGGAATTCAATGGGGGAACAATGATCGATCAGAAAATGCAAGATGTCGAGAAAACAATTTGTGTTATCCTGAAGATGAGGTTAAGGTCCTGCAAAGGTTCGAAAAGGAAAATCCAAATAGAAATAAGGTTATCTTAATAAATCGAAAAGATGAAGCAAAACTGATCGATAAAACCAATTCAAAATTGGAATTTATTGGCGGAAATATAACCGAAGAATTTTTGAAGAAAAGCCAAGCTGAATATTTATTCTATAATTCCCGAGTATTTGAAGATTCAACTCACGTCTCAAGAGAAGTCATTTGGAACAATTTCGAAGGCTATCTGTCCGAAGAGAACACGGCGATATTGAGAAGAATTAGAAAATAAAAAATATTATTTTTAAAATTTAGTAAAGTACACTTGACTAAAAATGTTAAATATAATGAAGTATACCTTATAAAAAGATAATTCGACTTATTGTTTTATTGGGTTAAAATAAAAATACAAACTCAATAATCGTCTATCAATCGTCTAAAATACGTCTATAAAAAATTACCATAAAAGATGAAATACATCTTGGACATATCAGCTTAGTCAAAGGTGGGCATTGGGAGATTATTTAGCTCATAATAGAAATTACAGAATTTCAGCCAGAGGCTGATTCGCCTTAGGAGGAAATTCTGCAATTCGGATAAAATAAAAAATTATGAGCAAAAAATCTTAGGGTTGTTTATTGCTAAAAATAAAACAAAATTTATGCAACTAAAAGAATCTGAAAAAATTGAATTAAAAGCTTCTTTCTCCGAGTGGAAGGAGGCAATAATTTCTCTTTGTGCTTTTGCCAACAAAAAAGGTGGAAAGGTTGTTATTGGAATGGATGATGATGGAATTGCGACTGGAATTCAGATCGGAAAAAATACAATCGAAGATTTTGCAAATAAGATAAAAAATCATACTGATCCAATACTATATCCTTCTATGAATGTTAAAACATTTGGACTCGGTGAAATTGTGGAAATAGAAGTTTCCGAATCTGACAATAAACCAGTATTCGCTTTTGAAAGGGCTTATGTTCGAGTTGGAAAAACTAATCAAAAAATGTCGCAAACGGAAGTACGAGAATTGATCAAGCGATATGCTTTGTCGGATTTTGATAAAATGTATTTGGAAAAAGATCCTAAAACAGTTGAATTTGATGACAAGCTTATTGAAAATGTAAATAAAGAATATTATAAACTTAAGACCATATCCTCAAGTGATTTTCTTGAAAAGATTGGATTGATAGCAAAAAATAAAGTCACAAACGCGGGCTATCTTTGTTTTGTAAAAAATAATACTGAGATGCGCAATGCTATTGTAAAGGCGGCAAGATTTAAGGGGAAAAGTGTTGCTAAGTTTTTGGACGAAAAAGAATTTGACGGAAACATTGTTCGCGCTGTTGACGAAATAATGGATTTCATCAAGCGACACATTAACACAGAATTTGTTATGACTGGAAAGCCGAAAAGGGATGAGATTTGGGATTATCCGCTCTTGGCTTTGCGTGAGGCAGTAATTAACGCGCTGATTCATCGGGATTACAATGATTCAGGAAATGTTCAAATAAGGATATTCGATAAGTCTTTGGAGATTTGGAGCCCAGGGCTTTTGCCAAAGGAGATTAATATAAAGAATATCCTTTTAGAAAATCGTTCTATTCCGAGAAATAAAAAATTGGTAGAAATTTTTCATCAAATCGAATTAGTAGAGAATTGGGGAGCAGGCTTCCAAAGAATTATTGAAGAGTGCGAGAAAAATGGTAATGAGATTCCTGAATTTTCTGAAAAGGCAGGTGCTTTTGTGATTGCCTTCGAGAAAAGGAACCAAGAAAAGTTGGGTGAAAAGTTGGGTGAAAAGTTGGGTGAAAAGTTGGGTGAAAAGTTGGGTGAAAATCGGAAAAATATTCTAGCGTTAATTCAAGAAAATAAAAATATTACCATACCTGAATTATCAGAAAAAATTAATATAAGCTCAACCGCAATAGAAAATAATATTGCAAAATTAAAAGAAAAAGGCTTACTAAAAAGAATTGGTCCGGACAAAGGTGGTCATTGGGAAGTGATTTAGTGCGTGAAGGGATTGTTGCTAATCACTTTTTCGACTACTATTAATTATGATTTACGTAAAATGATTAACATGGGACTAATTCAAAGAAAAGGCGAGTCAATCAACGCTTATTATAAATCAATTTTTTAAAGGCTTTTAAAGGGAATACTAAAAAGTTGCTTGAATAACGTATTTTTCCTAGTGTGGATTTGAAAGGATAGTTAAAGGCAATTAAAGGAATCGTTGAAAAAATAGCTAAGGCTATTAAATTAAAAAAGACATTTATTGTGAGCAAAAATTTTAAAGAAGATTTAGAAAATATTATTTTTCCGCAATTTTCATAAAAGAATAGAGGATATTTTTAATTGACAAGAAATAAACAGAGAAGTTGGAAAAAACAGGAAAATGTTAACATGAAATAATTCTCATGTTAACAAAACTACAAATTGTTAACATTGGAAAATTATCATGTTAATGAATTAATTTTTATTTAAAATGTATCTTCAGTTTTTTGCTTGTGGTGCAGTTTATTTTTGGCTATACTAAAAAAAGAGATTTAGCTTGGTCCTTCTCATATTACTTTGGTCGTTTATTCTTGGAGTAAATTCAGAGGGAATTTTCAATTAAGAAGAAACGAATAGAGAAAATTGGAAGCAGTAAAAAGAAATGTTAAACTTATTGATATTCTTTACATAAAGTGTTAATATTATAGTATAAGTTTTTACAATTATTGAAAAATATGCTTTATTCAAGAAAAATTTTAGAAAATATACAAAAATGGTTTTTTGAAAAAGAAATTATAATTTTGAATGGACCTAGACAAGTTGGTAAAACATCTTTATTGAAATTAATTCGAAAAAAACTTTTGGGCCAATCTGTTTCAGAAGAAAATATTTTTTATTTAAACTTAGAAGAAATTAATATTTTAAGCGATTTGAACGATAATCCGGAAAATTTATTGAAATATATCACAGACAATGATAACAAAAATTATTTTTTTATAGATGAAATTCAATATCTGGATAATCCTTCGAATTTTTTAAAACATTTATTTGATAAATATTCAGATAGAATAAAGATTATTGCAACAGGTTCATCAAGTCTTGAGCTAAAAGCACAATTGCAAGATTCATTGGTCGGTAGAAAAGTTTCCTTTCTAATAAGACCTCTTTGTTTTGAAGAATTTCTGGAATTTAAGGAAAGTAACTATACTAAATATTTACATCAAGAAGATATTCCATTGAATATTAAGGAAGAATTCAACAAGGGGCTAGAAGAATATTTGATTTTTGGTGGTATGCCCGCTGTTGTGTTGCAAGAAGACTATGAACTAAAGGGAAAAATGTTGCGTGAGTATGTGGGGACTTATATAAATAAAGATGTTCGTTCGATTGGAAAAATTGATAATATCTCGCAATTCAATGCAACTCTTAAAATTTTATCATCTCAAATCGGTAATTTGTTGAGTGTTTCTGAACTATCAAACACGGTCGATATTCCGAGAAGAGAAACGGAAGATTATATCGAAATTTTAGAGCACACTTTTGTATTGGATAAAATAAATTCTTATCACAATAACGTTAGAAAGCAAATCAAAAAAATGCCCAAAGTATATTTTTTCGACATTGGTATTCGTAATGCAATTTTGAATAATTTTTTGCCAATAGAAAGCAGACAAGACAAGGGAAGCCTTTTCGAAAATTTTGTTTTTTTGGAATTAAAAAATGACAAGGGTAATGAAATATTTTTTTATAGAACTATTTCTAAATCAGAAATTGATTTTATTGTTATTAAAACGGAAACAATTCAAGCGATAGAAGTCAAATATAGAAAATTGAAAAAATCAATTGATTCTCGTGTACTAAGAGGACTTGATATCAAAAATAAGAAGAAAGAAATGTTTGTTATAAACAGAAACCTAATTGATTTTGCTGATGGAGTTCGATATATTGATTATAGGAATATATCTAATCTATAAATTGGAAATAGCAAGTATTTAGAATAGATTCAGGACGATTAATGTTCAAGAGCATATGTAGCGAAATAATTACACAAATGTATCAAATATGTAATTAAAAAATTACATTAATAAAAAAAGACAGTATCAAGACGAAATTTTTAATTGAAAAGAAATAAACAGAGAAGTTGGAAAAAGTAGAGGTAGAATCGCTGGTTGTGTTTTTGAACACTAAAGTGAATAATCTATATAACATATTTAGTTATACTAAATGTAGTGTGTAAGTAGTATTTAGTAAGATTAATCACAATATATTTTAGTTCTTTACTTCTTGTAGCCCAATCTGTTATTGGCTATATTAAAAAAAGAGATTTAGCCTGGTCCTTCCTGTACTACTTTGGTCGTTTATTCTTGGAGTAAATTCAGAGGGAATCTTCAATCAAGAAGAAATGAGTCGGGAAAATTGGAAGCAAAAAAAAGAAAAAAAGTTGAACTTATTAATATTTTTAACATAAAACGTTAATATTATCCAATAAGTTTTTACAATTATTGAAAAATAGGCTTTATTTAAAAAATCTTAGAAGAGCAAGGTTTAATTTTTTATTAATAATGGAGTTTTAACCCGATAAAAAGATAACTTGACTTATTGTTTTATCGGGTTAAAATGAAAATACATTTATAATTCATTTGTTTTATCGTTATGCAAAAAATACGAAGAAAGTTGTTTGATGAGATCAAAAAACACTTAAAAGCCAAGGAAATATCATTGATTGTTGGACCTCGTCAAGCAGGGAAGACAACAATAATGATTGAAATTAGGAAATTTTTAGATAAAAAAGGAGAAAAGACCATTTTTTTGAATCTTGATTATGAAAATGACAAGAAATTTTTTAATTCGCAGGAAGATTTAATCAGAAAACTTGATTTAGAACTAGGGAACAAAAGAGGTTTTGTTTTTATTGATGAAATTCAGAGAAAGGAAAATTTGGGATTATTTCTAAAGGGAATATACGATCTTGGCTTACCTTATAAATTTATTGTTTCTGGTTCTGGAAGTCTTGAATTAAAAGAGAAAATACATGAATCTTTGGCAGGAAGGAAAAGAATTTTTGAACTGGGAACTGTCACTTTTGAAGAGTTCGTTGATTTTAAAACTGAATATAAATATTCTGATAAATTGGATAAATTTTTTGATATTGAAAAAGAATTCGCGCTGGCTTTATTGAACGAATTTTTAAATTTTGGAGGATATCCTAGGGTAATTCTAGAAAAAGAATTTTCTGAAAAAACAAAATTAATTAATGAAATATTCAGAAGTTATACAGAAAAAGATATTGCTTATTTTTTGGGTGTTAATCGATTGGAAACTTTTAATTTAATGATAAAAGTTTTAGCCAGTCAAACTGGTCAAATCATTCAATATTCGAATTTAGCTCAAGAGTGTGGAATAAGTGTGGCAACATTAAAAAATTATTTGTGGTATGCTGAGAAAACTTTTTCTATAAGAATGATTAGTCCTTATTTCAAGAATAAACATAAGGAAATAACCAAAGCTCCTTGTGCGTATTTTTATGATAATGGTATGAGAAATTTTGCTTTGGGGTTATTCGGCAATTTGGATCAAGTAGATCAGAAAAGTTTTGTTTTTCAGAATTTCGTTGCCAATAGGTTATTCGAAAAAAATCTAAATACTTCAAAAAACGTTCATTTCTGGCGAACTTTAGATAAGGCAGAAGTTGATTTTGTCGTTAGTGATGGAGATTCAGTTTTACCGATTGAAGTTAAATATTCAAAATTTGAAAAACCCGAAGTGACCCGTTCTTTCCGAAGTTTCATAGAAAAGTATTCACCGATTGAAGCTTGGGTAATTAATTTAAATTTGGAAGAGGAAATTGAAATTAAAAATACAAAAGTAAAATTTGTTCCTTATTATAAGTTATGATTTACGCAAAATGATTGACATGGGACTAATTCAAAGAAAGGGCGAGTCAATCAACGCTTATTATGAATCAATTTTTTAAAGGCTTTTAAAGGGAATACTAAAAAGTTGCTTGAATAAGGTGTTTTTCTTGGTATAGATTTATACGAATGGTTAAAGGCAATTAAAGGATATTCTGAGAAAGTAACATATATTCGTTGCATCGATCTAGAAAAAGGTGGGCATTGGGAAGTGATTTAGTGTATAATGAAACTACAGAGTTAATTCTGTAATTTGGATAAAATAAAAAAATATGAGTAGAAAATTTACCCCGTTAAATCCGATAAATCGGTGCGAATAGTCGCAATTTAATGGGGTGAAGAGCGAAGGAATGTTAGAAAGCTTTCCAGAGTTGGCGGTGGAAAAACATATTCTATAACAATACCTATTCACCCTGTTAAATAATTTTAATTTTTTATCAAATCATGTATTATGTTTATGTGTTACAAAGTAATAAAGATAATAAGAAGTATGTAGGTTATACAAAAAATTTAAAATTAAGGTTTGAGGCCCATAAAAAAGGAAAAGTTTTATCAACAAAAAACAGGCGTCCATTAAAACTTATATATTATGAAGCCTGTATAAATCAGCAGGATGCAACTCATCGGGAAAAATATCTTAAAACTTATCATGGTAAGATGTTTTTAAAGAATCGCCTCAAATCTTATTTAACAGGTTAAAATCATTCGAGAGTTCGGGTGGAAAGAAGGGTAAAAATTGGTAGTGGAGAAATATGGGAAGGATAAAAGGATTATTATTGAGGATTGGAAAAAATAAAATTGATTTTTTTATGGAAAAATATGTGAAGATTTTTGTCCCGAAGTTTCTTTGGGATAAGATTGAAAAAAATCCGGAGTTGAAAAAGATAAAGTTGATTTTAGCAGGAAATGAAGGTTGAATTTTTATTTATTAGAAGATAATGATTTCAAATATCAAGAAAAAATTAATGAGTCTAGCTGAAATTATTCATCTCAGGATTTTTGGATATGGGATGAGTCCGATGATGAGAGATTTTTTGGGGCATCTCTCATGGTCTTTTTTTGGCATATTTATCAGTTCAATTTTCTTGTTTTTCGGGAGTGTTTTAATAGGTAGGTTTTTAGGACCAACCGAATATGGTAAGTATAATCTAGTATTGGCTATTTCGAACATAGCTATGGTAATTATATTTTTTGGATTTGACACCACGGCTGTAAAATTTATTTCAGAAAGTAGCGATAAAGAAAAACAAAATCGTTACATGTCTAATTCATTGTGGGCAATTGTGATTTCAGGTCCAACGATAATTATGCTTTCGTTCTTGCTTTGTGGTTTTATTTCAAAGATTATTAATACGGATAGTCAGCTTGTTCTAACTGCTTTTTTATTTGCATTTGTTGTTGCCGTTAAAACATTGCTCGATTCTTTCATTAAAGCTTTCCATAAATTTAAATATCAATCGTTTGTCAAAATAATAGAAAGTTTAATATTTTTCAGTACGGTCCTTTATTTATTTTTGTCTAACGAAGAGCATAACTATTTCTATTTTTTAATTCCTACTTTGTTGGCCTCATTGGTGGTTATATTTTTATACGGGAGAATCCTTAGCGGTAAACTAAGAAAATGGAACAAAGCACAATTCCTACATTCAAAAAAATATCTTAAAATTACACTAGCAGTATCTTTTATTGGCATATTTATTGGCACTATGGACCGTTTGTTTATTGCAAAATATTTAGGTATAAGAGAACTGGGTATTTATAGTGCATATCTTATGTCGTCAACGATAATTATTGGGCAATTAATATTGGCCTTAATTAATGTATTTTTTCCAATGATAAATAAAGTTAAAAATAAAAAAGCAATAATTTCCAAAGTGGATAAATTTATGATTGTATTATTTATTCCGTTAATTACTTTCGTTGCGAGTCTCTCTTTCTTTGTGTTGAAGCTTTTTGGGTCTCAGTATGATATAAATTGGTTCTATATCTTAGCTGTTTCCTTGATATCCTTTCTTCAAATTCTTACTACTTTTTATGGAGCAATAACATCCTCATCGGTTGCTTTGTTTCGACTAACTTCAAGAATATATTATTTCAAGCCGATATTTATAATTATTTTATATTTATTCGCTTATGCATTTAGTCAGTTTGGACTGATTTGCGTTTTTTTTGTGATGATATGTTCATATGTATATGATATTTGGAATACTAAATTTGCATTTAAAACAATAACAACGAAATAATGAAGAATGAAAAATCATCAAAAGGTTTAGCTAATAATTATCTAAAGACCGCCCCGATCGGGCAGGCAGGAGGAGTCTCTGCTTTAAAGATAAGGTGGATAGAACATAATTTTTCAAAGTTTTTTAAGGGCAAGGAGGCTGTTTATCTTGATATAGGTCCTGGGCAAGGGGAGACCTTGTTCTTATGGAAGCAACTGAATTTTGAAAATATTTCTGGTGTTGATATTTCCAGGAGTGTTTGCGAACATATAAAAAAGTTGGATTTTGATTGCGATTTGGTAGATAGTACTGAGATATATCTTAAAAATAAAAAGAACACTTTTGATTTTATAATGCTTAATGACGTTGTGGAGCATATTTCCAAAGAAAATCTGGCTGGTTTTATGATTGCTGTTCATGAAGCATTGAAAATTGATGGACGTGTTATTATTAAAGTTCCAAATGCTCAGTCGCCGCACTTTTCTTTGGGGAGATATGGAGATTTGACACATGTTCAATCATTTACTGAACTATCTTTAACGCAACTTTTAAAAATCGGAGGATTTGATGAATTCATTTTTTTGCCTGAAAAGCAAATTAAAAATTTAAATATAAAAGCTATTATTTCAAATTACCTTATAATGCCAATTTATTTTTGGTGGATAAGAAAAATAAGATCAGCTACTTATCATTTGAGTCCAGAAATATTAACTCAAGCGATAATTGTTGTTGCTACAAAAAAATGATGTCAAAATTGATAAAAATAGGTGCTTATATAAAAGATATAATCAATCCAAAAAGGTTGTATATTTCAAATTATTTCAAAACTGACTTTAAAAAAAAGGTTTTGATTTCGTATATAACGAGACCATTTATCGCCGGGATTGATGTTGGTCACAGTAATAGCATAGAATCCTTTGAAGTAGTAAAAATATTTCATAATTTAGGATATCAGGTTGATATTGTTCAGTACGGTGCGAAGATTGAATCAATCAAATTTAAGAATAGCCAATACGACATTGTTTTTGGGCTTGAGCCAAATTTTTTGAAAGCTATCGAAAAATTTAGACCAAAAAAGACCATTTATTATGCTACTGGAGCCCACTATTCTTTTCAAAATAAAGCAGAGAATGATCGATTGTTGGATTTAAAAAAACGAAAGGGTGTTTTATTGGAACAAAGGAGATTTGTTTTTCCTCATGAGTCATCAATCATAGCAGACGCTGTTATTTGCTTCGGAAACAAATGGACGATGAGCACGTATGAAAATAAATGTAAAAGAATTGAACCTGTACGAACTTCTGCATATACATTTTTTTCATTTAATGAAATTCAAGACAAGAAGAATCGGACAGAGGCCAGAAATAATTTTATGTGTCTTGCGAGCGCTGGAGCTGTGCACAAGGGACTGGATATCTTGTTGGATATTTTTAAAAAACATCCAGACATTCACCTGTATATATGCGGAGACATAAAAAAGGAGAAAGACTTTTTTGATTTATACAATAAAGAGTTACTACATACGAGCAATATACATTACATGGGCTGGACTAGTCCTGATTCGGAAGAATTCAAAAAAATTGCAACAAAATGTGCATTCTCTATTTTGCCATCTTGTAGTGAGGGCATGAATGGTGCAATTCCTACATGCATGCAATTAGGATTGATCCCATTAGTTAGTGAGGAGTGCGGTCTTGATATTGAAAGTTGCGGAATTATTTTTGAAAAAAATTTAATAGAATTTATAGAAGGAATTATTCTAGATTGTTCTCAAAAAAGTGACTCTTGGCTGAGGCGGAAGTCTTTTGACTCTTATCAATTTGCAAAAAATAATAATACAATGAAAGCTTTTTCTAAAGATTTTAAAATCGCACTTAATAAAATATTATGAAACAAAAATTAGCATATATTGATCATTCATTTCATAAGAAAACAAAGTCTACTTATTTTCTTCGAGATATTTTGCGCGATCATTTTGATATTGTTGATATTTGGGATGAATCATGGAACGGCGGAGAAAAAATAAGTGCAACGCAAATCAATTCGCAAAATTTTGATTATGTTTTGTTTTTTCAATCTTTTTTGCCGTTATGTGAATTGAAAAAAATCAAGGCGAAAATAATTTGGGTTCCAATGTATGATGGGGTGGTTCAACTAGGAAATTCATTTTGGATGGAACTTTCTACGATTTCAATAAAGATTTTGTCATTCAGTAAAAAAATTTCGGAAATAACAGCCAATCATAAATTGGATACTTTGAGCGTGCAATATTTTATTAATCCGGAAGATCTTCCGATGGTTGTTGATTACGCGAAAAAAAAGGTATTCTTTTGGCAACGTACAAATTTCTCTTTTAGCGATGTGAAAAAAATAATTGGAAATCAAGAAATTAATCAATTTATTCTAAAACTTGACCCAGATCCAGGCTATAAAGCTAGTTTTCCAATCAAGGAAGATATTGAAAAATATAATATTAAGATAATTCAAGAAACACTTTCGAAGGAAGAATACACGAGCCTTCTTAAGGAAAGTAATCTTTTCATATCCCCTAGAAAATATGAGGGTATCGGGATGAGTTTTATCGAAGCAATGACAATGGGACTATCTGTAGTCGCAATAGATAAGCCAACAATGAACGAATATATAAGAAATGATAAAAACGGTTATTTAGTTGACCCGAATAAATTAAGAGAAATAGATTTTTCAACATTTAAAAAGAACGGTATCAATGCGAGAGAGGGTTGCCTTATCGGATATGAAAAATGGAAAAATTCTCATGGTGAAATAATTAATTTTATGCATTCGCAGTTCGCAAATCCAACAAAAATTAATCAGACCGTGCTCTTGTTTGTTAAATTGAGAGATTTAATCGTTAAAGTCAAACTAAAATTGGAGGATTATTTTTAAAATTGATATAAATTATAAATTATACAGATGTCGATGATCTTATTGAAAATATTGCTATCGTTTATTATTCCCGCGAATATTGTGATGCTTGTTTTGATTTGCAATAATTTCAACAAAAGGCTTGGAAACTATTTTACATTATTGCTTTCATATGGAATTGGGCCCTTGCTAAACGGCTTAGTTTTTTACTATTTGCTTTTATTACTACCTCAAAAAAATGCTGTCTTTTATATTACAACATGCTCTCTTTTTTGGCTTGCTATTTTCTTTTTCTCTACAAATAAAATTTCAGAAATAAAACTTCCATACATATGGTTTTTTGATTATTTCAAGAAAAATTTAAACAAACTTGAGTTGCTACTTTACTTTTTCGTTTTTTCTTTTACTTTGTTGTTTTCAATCCAGGCATTGTTTTATCCCATCGCAGATGGAGATTCAGCTTATTATTTTCTTCAAAGTGAAGCTTTGGATCAAAGCAAGGATCCGAATTGGCATCAAAACGGCTCAATAATGTTGCACGGTAGCGATGAATACAATTACAATCCGATGATAAGGCCAGGTATTCCAGCTGTAACAGCTTTTTCGCTTATGCTGAATCAGAGAGGCTATGATTATCTCGCCTTTAATTTTTTCTTTGTTTATTATTACTATTTGCTACTGGGAATTTTTTTGCTTGTTGTTTCCAAATTGGCATTTGAATTGAAAATAAATCGAAAAAAAGTGCAATTTTTCGCGTTGCTGTTCTTTGTTTTTTATTGGAATATGACTCGTTTTTTCATTTTTGATAACAAGGAAGTTTCTATCTTCTTCTTTGCATTGGCAGGGATTTGTTTGGTTCATGAATTGATATTACTAAAAAAGCGAGATGTCAAATTGGAAATATTACTCGGTTTAATTTTGGGTTTAAACGCTTTTGTCAATCTGCATGGAATTTTGATTATGGTGTTTTCATTGGTCACACTTTTTATCTTTTCAAAATTGCCATTTTGGCAAAGAATTTTTCAAGGCTTGCTTGTATTTTCGCTTCATTTGATTTTTGGCGTTTTTGAGTTTTTGTTTGCTTTTAGATTTATTTTTTCAGAGACCTTACTTGGTATATTCAAGGATAATAACATAGAAAGTACACAAGCCATTGAAGCGGTCCAAGTTGTTGAAACTCAACACTTACAAATGTATCAAACTCCGAATATGTTGGAAATATATCTGAAGGGCAAATTACAAATAATAACCAATCCGGGATCTTACGGTTTTTATTTTTTATTTTTTATTTTAATTTTATTGGCAAAATTTAAAAAATTATTTTTTTCAAATTTTGCCAAAGTGTTATTGTTTTTTACTATCCTTTATTATTTCGTGATAATTGATCCTTTGAGTATGAATAAAAATAGTTTGGCAGTGGTGCTTTGGGGAAGTCCTAAATATAGCATGCTAGTCGTGTTGCTTGTTTTAATTTTTGTTGCAGTATACTTTGAAGCAATGATTGAAGATTTTTCGCGTTTTGTGTCAAAAAAAAGTTCCTATTTAGCAGGAACATCAATCGCAGGGATTGCTTTTCTTGTCATTTTTAAAGACTTTGTCTTAAGCCTTGGATTGCGAATGCTGACAAGCTTTGTGCAAGTCACGAGGGATATTAGTTTTTATTCTGGCAAGGTTATTTTATTCTACGAAGTGCTTTTGGTGATTTTGGTTTCTTTTAGCGTGCTAACATTTTTAATCTACTTGAATAAAATAAAAAAAGCTAATTCTCACATAATTCTACTTGTATTATGCTCAATTTTTATGATTACTCCATTTTTTATTGCCGATGCAGGCAAAGTTCCTCTTTACGAAACACTTCATTACATTAATAGCGATAATGAAACAAAATTTAAAAATATTATATATTTTGGAGATTTATTTGGTGTTTATTACTATGCTAAGAGTAATTTGCCGAAAGAGACGTTAATCAAAACTAATTATTGTGAATTATATCCTAACAATACTTATTTTAATTTAAGGGGATCAGGTGATTTAGAAGCAAGATATGAGATCGTGGGTGGCAAATGCAAAGAAGGGAGTGAGATGTATAGCCAAGGCGCGTATTCGCTGTGTCATGCTAACGGTAAATAATAAGATTTAACTTTTTGAATTTATTCTTCGAGTTATATCTTTTTTCAACACGATAATAACAAAACCCCTCATAAAGAAAAAAAATTGTCTTATTCTTTGCCATGAATTTTTTTTGGAATAGCTTTTGCATAGAGCGAATGTTGCCTTTAAATGCTCCATTGTTCTTGCTCCACTTTTTGCGTCTGGATAGTAGCGCATATTAGAAATAACAAAATTCATGATTCCTGCAGAATATTTCGTGGCAAATCTAAGCCATAAATCATAATCCATTGTGAGGTGTTTTTTTTCGTTTAATAATCCAAATTCATTCAGTAATTCTTTTCGATAAAAACAACTTGGTTGACCAATATTACAATAATCCAGTAGCTTTTGTTTTTTAAAAATATTTGGCTGAACCTTTTTATACAAAAGACCTTCTTTGTTGACGAAGTTCCAACCGCCGTAAGCCCATTTAATTTTTGGATTATCAATAAAATAATCTATTACTTTTTGAAGTACGTTTGACTCATAAAAATCATCTGAATTAAGATAGGTTATCAAGTTTCCAGTGGCTATATGCCAACCCTTATTGACTGCATCCGATTGGCCATTATCTTTTTCGCAAATATAAGTAAATTCAATACCCTCGGCTTTGAATTTGGGAATAAATTCGTTGACAATTCTTGCCGTTTTATCAGTGGAAATTGCATCAACCAAAATATATTCCAATTCAAAAGTAATGTCTTGATTGAGAATACTTTCAAATGTTTTTTTGATAAATTGACCTTGATTATAGCTCGGCGTGACTATTGATAATTTCATTGTAGTTTATAATTTCTTAAAAACTTCCTCAAGTTCTTCAACTGATTTTGAAATATCAAATTTTTTAGCTTGCGTCTGGGCTGATTTTTGTATTTTTAAATATTTTTTATTATTCAACGCAATTATTTTTTCTAAAAAAAATGTTAAATCGTCATGGCCTTCATAAAGATATCCAGTTTTATTATCGAGAATTGTTTCTAATGGACCTCCACTTTTGTGTGCGATAACAGGCGTGCCATACATCATAGATTCAACTGGCACAAGTCCGAAGGGTTCATTTTTTGAGCAGAGGGCTGTTGCTCTGGCGTTTGTATATAGTTCAGAAAGTTTTTCATCGGAAACTTTTCCTAAAAATTTAACCTTAGAACCAAGATTGTTTTTTTGCGCCAGTTCTTGCAGTGTTGTTTTTTCTTCTCCTTCACCAGCAATTAAAAGTGAATAGTCTGGAAATTTTTTGCTTATTTTTGCGAAAGATTTAATCAGGAGATCAAAATTTTTGAATTTTGAGAGACGACTGACTGTGAAAATGTATTTTTTTTTGGTTTTGGATAGCGGAGGAATTTTGATGTATGAAGGTGGATAGATTACTCCATCTGATTTTTTGTGATAACTTTTTTCATAATCAGAAGCTGAATATTGACTGTTGCAAAAAACAAAATCATTTTGTTTTTCTAAATAAATATCAGTTATTTTTAAAATGGGATTTAGGACAATAGCGCCAATGTGCATCAACGGATTGTGGATGGCACTTATCCATGTTTTCGAATGAATAAATGCACTAGGTTCATTACAGTTCCAAATAATTTTTTGGTTTTTATGGGTTAACTTGAAAATCCAGGCCCACCAATTGGATGGGAGAACTTGTGGGAATAGGATATGGTCCGGATATTCTTCCAGCGCTTTGTTGATTTTGATTTGCCAAAAAGGGAAGAGAGCCCAATATAAGAATGTTCCACTGTGTGGAATATTAAGCAGAGTGAATTTCAAATCACTATTTTCTCTAAGAAAGTCCGCGTTAATCTTGGTGCAGATTATTTCAGTGGTGTAACCTTTTTCGTTCAGGGCGCGTGCAAAACGAACAGTTGAATTTGCTGCTCCGCCGGGTAATAGGAAATGAGGGAATAGAAATAGAATCTTTTTCATTTATTTTTTTAATCTTTTTAAATCAGCGTCCACCATTATTTTTACCAATTCTTCAAATTTTACTTTTGGTTTCCAACCCAGGACTTCCTGCGCCTTCTTATTTGTTCCATGTAATGAAAAAAGCTCTGCAGGGCGTTTAAACCTTGGGTCGATTTTTATATATTTTTTCCAATTTTCTATGCCTACATGTTTAAAAGCCAAATCCAAAAAATCTCGAATAGAGTGTGTTTCGCCAGTAGAGACTATGTAATTATTCGGATTTTCTTGTTGCAACATGAGCCACATTGCTTCAACATAATCTCCCGCGAAACCCCAATCCCGCTTGCTATCTAAATTGCCAAGGCGAATTTCATCTGTTAAGCCTAATTTTATTCTCGCTACGCCGTCAGAAATTTTACGAGTAACAAATTCTATTCCTCGAATGGGGGATTCATGGTTGAACAAAATTCCGTTGGAGCAATGCATGCCATAACTTTCTTTGAAGTTGATAGTCATCCAATAGGCATAGAGCTTTGCAATAGCATAGGGGCTTCTGGGATGGAATGGCGTTTCTTCTTTCTGCAAACCCTTTTCATGGCTATTTCCGAACATTTCACTGGTGGATGCTTGATAGAATCTTGTATTGGGTGAAAAAAATTTAAGGGCATTTAATAAATATAATACACCGAGTGCGTTTACTTCGGTAGTAAATTTTGATTGTTCCCATGAAGAGCCAACAAATGATTGTGCTGCTAAATTATATACCTCATCAGGTCGGATGGTTTTGATTATATTCATAATAGAAGCTTCATCGGTTAAGTCTCCAGAAACAAAATTAATTTTTTCTGTAATATCTAAATAGTCGGTGTTGCTAAAATTTGGACAGGAGTATCTTCTCATTAATCCATAAACTTCATAGCCTTTTTCTAAAAGTAATTTAGCTAAATATGGTCCATCTTGTCCAGTGATTCCGGTGATCAATGCTTTTTTCATGATTTTGAATGTTAATTTATTTAAATAAATTTAAAATTTTATAAATTCCAGTTATTTTATAATAATTAAATTTGTGCAATAGGATTGAAAAGGGATAATTTTTACCGTATTTTTTGGCTAGTCTGAGTTCGTCTTGAAATTGTTTTTTGTTGACACTGCCACTTTTGCTGTCTGAATAATAGCGGAAATTTGATAAATAGTCATTTATTATTCCAGCGTTGTATTTTTGTCCAATTCTAAGCCAAAATTCATAATCCATACAAAAATTTTCTTTTTCGTTGAAATATCCAATTTCTTTATGGAGTTCTTTTTTCCAAAAGGTTGCTGGTTGAGAGATGAAGTTTTCAGATAAAAGTTTTGAATAACTGAATTTTTTTAAGAGTAAATTTTTGTAGCAAGTGATCCATTTTCGGATTTCTTGGTCTTCTTCGTTTATAATCTGACATTTTCCATAGACCCATTTCTTTTCTGGATTTTTTTTAAAAAAGTTAGCAACTTTTGAAAATGTTTCTGGTTCATAGGTGTCGTCTGAATTGAGATAGGCAACGATGTCTCCCGTTGCAATCTTTAAACCTTTATTGATAGCGTCAGATTGACCGTTGTCTTTGGCTGATTTCCAGATTATTTTTTTATCATATTTTTTAAGAATTTCTAGGGTTCCATCGGTTGAGCCTCCATCCATTATAATATATTCGATGTTTGGATAGTCTTGAGAGAGAACGCTTTGGATGGTGCGTTCTATAAACTGTGCTTGATTAAAAGATGGGGTAATGATTGAAATTTTAGGGGAGTTCATGAAGTTGGGGTTAGTTAGAAAGTTTATCTAAATTTTGATTAATTAATTTTGAAATAATTTAGTTTCTGGATTCCCGCCTTCGCGGGAATGACAAAAAAAGAAGCCGGAATGATAGGTGTTGTGATTTTGTCTATCGGGTTTTTAAAAACCATTGGTAGGTTTTTTCGATGCCTTGTTCTAGTTTGATTTCGTGTTTCCAACCCAAACTATGTAATTTTGAAACATCTAAAAGTTTTCTTGGGGTTCCGTCTGGTTTTGTGGTATCGTTGACAATTTCGCCTTCAAATCCAACCGCTTTTTTTATTAAATTAGCTAACTCGAGGATACTCAAATCTTTTCCGGTTCCAATATTTATAATTTCACTTTTTTGGTAATTATTCATCAAAAAAATACAAGCGTTGGCAAGGTCATCAACGTGTAAAAATTCTCGTTTAGGCTTGCCTGTTCCCCACATAACAACTTCTTTTTCGTTGTCGACTTTGGCTTCGTGAAATTTTCGGAGAAGAGCGGGCAGGACATGGGAGGAATTTAAATCGAAATTGTCGTTTGGACCATAAAGGTTGGTGGGCATAACAGAAATAAATTTTGTGTTATGTTGTTTGTTGTAGGCTTGGCACATTTTTATTCCCGCAATTTTTGCGATTGCATAAGCATCATTTGTTCTCTCGAGTGGTCCAGATAATAGATATTTTTCTTTGATTGGTTGAGGACATTCTCTAGGATAAATACAAGAACTCCCCAGGAATAATAATTTTTTAGTTTTATTTAAATAAGCGTTGTGGATGATGATGTTTTGGATTTGAAGATTTTGATAAATAAAATCAGCCGGAAAATCTTCGTTGGCTTTGATTCCTCCAACTTTAGCGGCGGCCAAAAATATATATTCCGGTTTTTCTTTTGAAAAAAAGTTTTTGACAGCGATGGCGTCTAGCAAATCAAGTTCTGATTTTGTTCTGGATATGATGTTGGAATAACCTTGTTTTTTGAGATTACGGACAAGTGAACTTCCAACTAATCCGTTGTGTCCTGCTATATATATTTTAGAAGATGGGTTCATGGAGTTTAAAAGTTAATAAAGTTAGAAAGTTTGGAAAGTTAATAAAGTTGGGATTAGTTTGGAAAGTTCACCCTGTTAAATAATTTAAAAAATTTTTTAAATTAGGCTAAAGCCTATTTAACTGGGTAAATAAAGTTTGCACTCCTTCGTTAAAGCTATGACGGGTAAAAAAGTTTATTAAATATTAATACCGTTATTTCTTTACTTTTTCTTTCTTGAGATCTTCCTCTAGCATTATTTTGACCAATTCTTTAAATTTTGTTTTTGGTTCCCATTTTAAAACTTTTTTAGCTTTGCTTGGATCGCCTAACAATAAATCAACTTCTGTCGGTCGATAATATCTAGGATCAATTTTAATGTAAATTTTATTGGTTTTTCGATCATATCCAATTTCTTTTTCTTTTTTGCCTTTCCAGGCCAAATCAATATCTAGAAGTTTGGCACATTCTTCAATAAATTCTCGAACACTATGGGTTTCTCCGGTGGCAAGCACAAAATCTTCGGGTTTTTTTTGTTGAAGCATTAGCCACATTCCTTCCACGTAGTCTTTGGCGTAGCCCCAATCTCTCTTGGAATTAATATTTCCTAAATAGATGCAGTCATCTTTGCCAGATAATATTCGAGCAAAACCGCGGGTTATTTTTTTGGTGACAAAAGTTTCGCCTCTTCGGGGTGATTCGTGATTGAAAAGAATTCCATTGCAAGCGAATAAATCATAGCTTTCACGATAATTGACGGTTATCCAATATGCATATAATTTGGCACAGGCGTATGGTGACCTTGGATAGAAAGGAGTAGTTTCGCTTTGGGGCGTTTCTTGAATTTTTCCATAAAGCTCGCTGGTAGAAGCTTGATAAAATTTTGTTTTAACTCCAGAGTCTTTAATTGCGTCAAGAAGTCTTAGGGTGCCAAGTGCGTCGGTGTTTCCCGTGTATTCGGGCAAATCAAAACTCACTTTAACGTGACTTTGGGCGCCCAAATGGTAAATTTCATCAGGTTTTATCCTTTCGATTATTCTAGAAATATTAGAGCCGTCAGTAAGATCACCATAATGTAAAAATAGTTTAACATTGTTTAAATGTGGGTCTTGGTAGAGATGATCAATTCTTTCTGTGTTAAAAGAACTAGACCTTCTGATTATTCCATGAACTTCATAACCTTTTTCTAACAAAAGTTCTGCTAAATAAGAACCATCTTGTCCTGTTATTCCTGTGATTAGTGCTTTTTCCATATTATTTTTTAGTAATATTATTAATTTTCTTTAAAGAATCTTTCCTTGTTAATTCAGAAATATTTTGTTCTAGGCGTTCGATGGCGGAGAGGAGTTTGAAGATCATTAGGAAGATTAGGAGGAAGCCGATGAGGATTACGGCGTTGATGTTTCCTTCAATGCCGATGAATCCGGCGACCAAGTTGGTTATTTTGGGAAAAGTAGCGACAAGAGCCATTCCGCCCCAAACAATAATTCGAGTGGTTAATTTGTATAGGGTTTGGCCGGATTCTTGAGTAATATATTTTCGAAAGCCTTGATAAATCATTATTGATGAAAAGATGACAATGACGATTTGATAGAGTTGGATGTTAGCTGGAAAGTTCATAAAGTTTATAAAGTTAAAAAGTTAGAAAGTTTCTGCCACAGACGGATCCGCCTATGGCGGAAAAAAGTTATGAAATTATATTCCAAATTAATTTGTAGACAGTTTTGAAACCGTTGGTGAGATTTTGCTTTTCGATTTTTCCCATTGAATAATCAGTGTAGCGGACTTCAATCGGTATTTCTTGGAAGGACAATTTCTTGAGTTTTATTTCTCTGATCACTTCACTTTCATATTCATAGCGATCTCCTTTGGTGTCAATTTGATCAGCTACTTTGATGGAATAAGCCCTGAATCCAGATTGACTGTCTGCCACCCAAAGTCCAGTGATGTACCAAGTGACAAAATTTCCAGCCCAGTTGCAAGCTTTTTTGAAAAGAGGCATTTGATTCCGATTTTTTAATCGAGAACCCAGTGCAACTTGACATTGATTTTTTCTAATGGGCGTAATTAGAGCCTCTATTTCTTGCGGATTGTGTTGTCCGTCGCTGTCCATCGTAACGATTATTTCTGCTCCAAGTAATTTAGCGGCTTCAATTCCAGTTTTGGTGGCGGCACCCTTGCCTCGGTTTAGTTTATGCCTAAGCGCAATAATATTTTTATCAAATTCTTTTATTTTTTGATGTGAATCGTCACTACTGCCGTCATCAATGGTAATAATATTTTTATAGCCAGTTGCTTGAATCTCTTTCAAAGTTTCCTGAATAATTTTTTCTTCGTTATAAACCGGGAGAATTATAAAAACATTTTTTTGCTTTTTTTCAAACGACATTATTTAAATTTTATTTTAATTAAATAATACTAGTTTATCATAACAATAATCTAATCTTTCTGCAAGAAATTTAAGTAGAGTTGTTTGACAAAAGGCTGGGAAAGTGATATGATTTGGGGCAGTTCTTTATATTTTCAAACTCGAAATAGAAGGAGAAGCTTAAAATGAAAATTACTATTATTGGCACAGGGTATGTTGGTCTTGTCACGGGGGCTTGTTTCTCAGAAATGGGAAATAGTGTCACTTGTGTGGATGTTAACCAAAATAAATTGGAAAATCTTGAAAAAGGGATTTTGCCTATTTATGAGCCTGGGTTAGAAGAACTTGTTTTGCGGAATTATGAAAATGGTTCTTTGAATTTTTCCAATTCTTTGGGTGTTACCATGCAAGAGAATAAGATTTTGTTTATTGCAGTAGGAACTCCTCCGAAGGAAGATGGATCTGCTGATTTGAAATATGTACTGGAGGTTGCTTCGGAAATTGGTCAGAATTTGAATTCTTACGCGGTAGTTATTGATAAATCGACAGTTCCAATTGGAACAGCTGATCTGGTAAGAGTTGCGATTCAAGCGGAGCTGGATAAGAGAGGATTAGAAGTAAAATTTGATGTGGTTAGTAATCCTGAATTTTTAAAAGAAGGAGATGCCATTGATGATTTTATGAGACCTGATCGAATCATTATCGGTGCATCTTCAAAAAAAGCTGAAAAATTAATGGGGGAATTGTATGCTCCTTTTAATAAGAATCATGACAAGGTTCAGTTTATGGGGATTCGTGATGCCGAAATGACCAAATATGCAGCTAATTCAATGTTGGCAACCAAAATCTCTTTTATGAATGAGATTGCAGGTATTTGTGAGCGCTTGGGAGTTGACGTGGAGAATGTTCGGAAAGGGATAGGCTCGGATTCTAGAATCGGATATGCGTTTATTTATCCAGGTTGTGGTTACGGGGGTTCTTGCTTTCCCAAGGATGTCAAAGCTTTAATTGGGAAAAGCATCGAAGTGGGATTTGACCCAAAGCTTTTGTTGGCAGTTGAAGCCAGAAATAATGATCAAAAAACGGTTTTATTTCATAAAATCAAAGTGCATTTTAACGGTCAGTTGAAAGGGAAAAGGATTACTGTTTGGGGACTTTCTTTTAAACCAGGAACAGATGACATGCGAGAAGCCCCGTCTGTGGTTTTGATTAATCAATTAATCAAGGCTGGTGCTGTAGTTCGTGCGTATGATCCTGTTGCTATGAATGAAGCTAAAAAGGAATTTTCAGCAGGCTATTTTCATGATGAAATGCTTGTTTTCTCAAGTAATCAATATGAGGCACTTGAAGGTGCTGATGCAATGGTTCTGGTGACTGAATGGAAATCATTTAGACAACCTGATTTTGAGCTTATGAAAAAAAATATGAACGGACACGCGATTTTTGATGGCAGAAATCAATATCAATCAGTTGATATCAGGAACATGGGGTTTGTTTATTATGGAATCGGAAGATGATTGGATTGGAAATTGAAAACGTTAAAAACCCGGGGCAAGAATTTGCTTCGGGTTTGTTTGTTTTTAGAAAAAAAATAATTTTGCATCCAAAGGGTGCTTTGTAATTTTATAAATAAAAACCCCTCGGTTCCCCTTTAAAAGGGGGAGAGGAGAAGATGGGGAATTTTTTAAATTCAAGTTTTCGTTGTGCCACTTTTCCTAAATTTGATTGTGTAATTTAAAAAAATAGGTATAATTGGGGTATGAAATTCGCTAGATCTAAAAAACTTTTATTTGCTAATAATAAAGGTGGGGTTGGCAAAACAACGCTGGCTTTTAATTGTGCA
This sequence comes from Patescibacteria group bacterium UBA2773, assembly GCA_002352465.1. Lineage (GTDB taxonomy): Bacteria > Patescibacteriota > Minisyncoccia > Moranbacterales > DUUL01 > UBA2773. The sequence goes on along the minus strand of DEIN01000003.1, from coordinate 2,152 downwards.
ATGTCTTTTGCCAAACTAGGGTATAAAACTGCGCTTGTTGATCTCGATGTTCAATGCAATCTTTCGCGTCTAGCTCTAGGAGATAATCATTATGGAAAAACTTTGTTTTCTTCAAGTGAGAAAGATATATATGATGTTTTGAAAGGAGTCATCGAAGGCGGAAGCGATATTGATTTGAGCGTGCCTTTTATCCCGATTCCTAAGAGTGAAGAAAATCTTTCTTTGATGAAAGGGAGTATTAATCTTTCTTTGTATGAAAATTTATTGGTAACTGCTTATGAATAAGCTGCCTCAGGACAGCAACTTGGATATTTTCAAACTAGTGCAATTGATAGATTTTTGCGTGAAAGAGGATTGCAAGATGAAATCGATATTTTTGTGATTGATACATCTCCGAGTTTAGCGCTTCTCAATCAGATTATTTTTTTTGGTTCTGACTATTTTGTTGTTCCGATGATGCCAGACGCATTCAGTGTTCAGGGTATTGAAAATCTTGGAAATATATTTGAAAAATGGAAACAAAATTGGAAAATAACTGGCAAGGCTTTATCTGGTAATATAGAAAATAAATTTGTGCTTTCTGGGGATGGTCTTTTTGTCGGCTATATCGTAAATTCATATAATGTATATGGTAAACAACCTATCAAAGATCATAGACATTGGATCGAAGAAATTCCTAGAAAGGTCAAAGGATTTTTATCAGAGAAACATGGTAGAAATGGCTTGGTTGAAAAAAGTTGGAAAAATCCGATTCAAATTATTCAAGATTATGGAACTATTCCAGCGAAATGTCAGGAATTGGGGTTAGCAATATTTGATTTAGATCCTAATTTAATAGCAGAAATGCATCAAGGCACAAAAGAAAAAATTGAGAAATCCAAAGAAGAATTCAAGGGTCTTTCTGAAAATATATTAGAAATATTATCTGAGTACTAATACTGTTTTCAAATAATCGCTATTCACCCAAGTCTTGAAAATTTGGACTACCCTATATAAATAATACCACGTAACTTAGCAGGGTAAACAACTTTGAAAAATGCTTGATACCTGCCTACCGGCAGGTATTTAAGGATACACTTTCGTCTTGTCTAAAATTCTCTGCGACTTTTGAATAGCGGTTAATTTGAAATGGTATTAGTTCGCAATTCCCCGAACTTTTGTTTATATTTTTTTAAAAGATCTCTCTGATATTTTGCAGAGAGTTTGGCTGTTTTTCTGATAAGTTTCTTTCTTTCTTCTAATGGCAATTCAAAAAAATCAGTGCTTTCCTTTACTGGTTTTTTCGGTGAGATGTTTAAAATTTTTTTTAACATAATAGTTTATTTAGTGAATTTTTATTATAGGTTATTTCTATAAAATTGTCAATTTCAGAGTTGATATTAAATTCTATTTTTGCATTATAAATAAAAAATAGATACATCTATAGACGCGTCTATAGATGCATCTATTTTGGTATTAAGGGGAAAAAGACTGAACGTTGGTTTGATTTTTATTGGTTCTTAATCTATACTGAATTAAATTTAATTTATCTAGTTCAATCTTATGTTTAAAAAGTTTTTAGTGGTTTTTACACTAGTTATTATTTTTTCTCTAACTATTTATTTAGTAACAAATAGAAACAAAGAAACGGTCATTGACTTAGGAAATGGTTGGAAATCTTATTCACATGAAGAAATTGGAGTTACAGTTAAAGTTCCGATTGATGCAGAGACGGTGTTTGAGAAAAAAGGAGATAAGAAAGAAAGACCCTCAGTGGATTTTTCAAAAGGTCCAATTTATTCAATTTATTCAGTTGATCCTGTCCCTAATTATTCTAAAGAACGAGAAATTGAAAAAAACAAGAATAAAATTATTGATATCAAGGACAGAATAATGAGTTTGGATAATGATATACAAAAAGAAATTTTTTATAAAGAGATAAAAATAGATGAAGAAGTTTCGTTTGTTAGTTTTATAGAAAGAAAAAACAAAAAAAGAAGAGAACATTCTTTTGTGGTGCATTTAGTTGAAATTCCTGGAAATAATAGAACGAAATTAATTTCTTTTGGACAGTTACCATATGACTTCCCCGAAAACTTCTACAAACAATACCCTCAACTTCTCGAAGGCGGTTTTTCTAATGAAGAATTAGAACAAAGAATGCAAGATCACA
>DEIN01000016.1 GCA_002352465.1 Patescibacteria group bacterium UBA2773 | reverse complement strand
TTTGACTTGACATTTGTTTTTTTTAATTTTTATTTTTAATTTAAAGTTATTTTTATTTTACTCCTCAATGGGGGGGGTGTCAAATTTTTATTAAATTTCATTAATTTTTGTCGATTATTCAATATCACTTTCTCTAAAAAATACCTTGCTTCAAAAAATTTAAGATTTTTTAATAATTTTATCAATTATTCCATATTTTAAACCCTCTTCGGCACTCATAAAATAATCTCGTTCCATATCTTTTCTAATTTTCGCCAACGATTGATTGGTGTGTTTGACTAAAATTTTATTTAATTTTTCTTTAGTTTTCAAAATATGTTTAGCGTGAATATCAATGTCCGTTGCTTGTCCACTCACTCCGCCCATCACTTGATGAATCATAATCTCACTATTAGGTAAAGAAAATCGATGTCCTTTTTCTCCCGCCGCCAACAAAATTGCTGCCGCTGAAGCCGCCAAACCCACACAGATTGTTGAAACTTTAGGTTTAATATATTCCATCGTATCATAAATCGCTAGAGCTGCTGAAACACTACCCCCGCCGGAATTAATATAGAATTTAATTTCTTCCTTAGAGTCTTGAGAAGCTAAAAACAACAACTGCGCAATAATCAAATTCGCCACGTGATCATCAATATTAGTTCCCAAAAAAATTATTCGCTCCTTTAAAAGCCGGGAATAAATATCATAAGCTCGTTCTCCGTTTTTAGTTTTTTCAATTATAGTTGGAATTAACATAAAGTTTAATTATTTAAATTAAAATAATTATAAGATACAAGACGCAAGGACACAAGATACAAACAAATTAAAAATTAGAAAAAATAAATTAGAAACAAAAGTCTTCGGCTTTTAATATTTGAAATTTTTAATTTTTAATTTGTTTATATCTTGCATCTTGTATCTTGTGCCCTTCTTTTCAATAAATATTATAATTCCATTAGAAAAGCCAATGTCATTTCGTTAGTCATTTCGTTTTTGATATTGGCATAAATTCTTTGCGGATCCAAATCATCATTTTTCTGACCTTTCGCCATCATTTGAAAATGTTGCATCACTTGATTGACTCGTTCTTCAATCGCTTTAGTTTCTGGCACAATTTTATTTTCCAAAGACAAATGTCGCAAAAGCAAAGACGCCTTCACTCGCTTTGGCGCATCTTTTTCTTTCCATTGTTCTTCCAATTTACTTTCAGAAATTCCGATTTGTTGTAAATAAGCGTCTTTATTCAATCCCATTTGAGATAACTGCCCATCTAATTCCATTTTCATTTTATCGATTTCAGCATCAATCAAAATCTCCGGCACTTCAATTTTTGCCTTATCAATCAAATTATTAAGAATTTCCATGTGCAATTTTTGCTTGGCTTGATTTTCTTTCTCCGTCTTTATTCCTTTTTTAATATTTTCTTCAATCTCGACCAAATTTTTAAACTTTCCAATCCCCATTGCAAATTCATCATTAATTTCTGGAATTTCTCTTTGCTGAACATTTTTCATTGTCACTTTGAAAGTCACTTTTTGTCCCGCTAAATGTTTTTGTTGATATTTTTCAGGAAATTTTAAATCAAATTCCTTCAATTCGCTAGCTTTAATTCCAATCAAATTGTCTTCAAACCCTGGAATAAATTTATTTTCGCCAATAATCAAAGTGTGATCTTTGGCCGAACCTCCTTCTAAGACTGCGTTATCTTTAAAAGCTTCAAAATCCACTTGCACCTGATCCCCTTTTTGAGCAGCTCGATCAACTGTGCTAATTTTCGCTCGTTGCTTAGCTAAAATTTCCAATTCTTTTTGAATTTCTGAAGCTTCAACTTTTATTTCATTTTTTTGATTTTTTTTGTTGATTTTAGCCGTTTCTTCTTTCCATTTCTTGCTCAATTCAATTTCTGGTAAAATCGCCACTTTGATTTCCGCCTCTAAATCATTGCCCATCGCAATTTTCTTAAACTGCACTTCGGGCTGACCAATTACTTCCAATTTATTTTCCACCACATAATCAACATAATTTTGCTTCATCGCTTCTTCTGCTCCTTCTTGCAATAAATGATCCTCTCCAACTGATTTTTTTACCACCTCAAACGGAACACTACCTTTCCGAAAACCATCCACTTTAATACTTTTAGCTAAATGATCCGCCACTTGTTTGATAACTTTATCGAAAGCTTTGGCTGGCAAAACCATTTGCAATTTAATCTTCGATCCTTCAATTTTTTCCATTTCAAACTTTGCTTCAATTTTTTTAGACATTTCTAATCAATTAATTTTTATTGGGAATAATCCCTTATTAAAATCTGCTATTTACTAAAATGTTTTTCAAATACTGGCACGATCTCTTTTTTTCGAGAAATTAAATCTTTTACAAACAAAATCTCCTCTCTATTTTCAACCTGAAAAAGTTCAGTCCATAATTTCTTTTCGACTTCTCCCGAACAAAGTGTCCGACTTTCTTCTTTCAAAATATCAATCACGGAAAAATAAACCGCTTCCAGTCTTTCTTCTTCTTTAATCTTTTTCAAAATTTCCAAAATCTCATCTTTTCTCTTCAAACCAAAATCTTTATTAGTAGTTTCCATCACGCCAAGCCCAAATTTATGACCCGAAAAATCGAAAGTTTTGTAATCCAATCGGACCAATTCTTCGGTTGAAAGATTTTCGACATCACTCTTGGCATCGAACATTTCCAAACTAAATTTTTCCAAATCTTCAATTTTCGCCGTAACATTCAATCTTTCCACTAATTGTTTATCAGTTTCAGTTGTAGTCGGCGATCTGAAATACAAAGTGTCGGAAATAATTCCCGCAATCAAAATTTGAGCAATCGCTGGTGGAATTTCAATTTTTTTCGCCATAAATTTTTTGGCAATAATTGAACATGATGACCCCAAAGGTTCGATTTGAATTCGAATTGGTTTATCGGTTTGAAAATTTATTTTATGATGATCAATAATTTCAACCACATTCAACTCTTTCAAATTTTCAATACTTTGTCCCTCTTCATTGTGATCAACCAAAATAATCTCGGAATTTTGAGGCAATTTATTTATAACTTCTGGAGAATCAACTCCAAATTTTTCTAAAACAAATTTAGTTTCATTATTAATTTCTCCCAAAGCGAAAGCTTTGGCCTCAACTCCTCGATTTGCTAAAAAAACCTGATGAGCAATAGCGCTACAAATCGTATCAGTATCGGGATTTTTATGACCTATAATACTTTTCATTTGTATTTTAATAATTGTTATCACAAATAATTTTCACTCAATTAAATTATTTGGCTTTCTTTTTAGCAACCGCTTTCTTTTTAATAACTGTTTTCTTTTTTTTAGCAGTCTTTTTGCCAGGTACTTTCTTTTTTGGTTTTTCTTCCTCAGTAGATGAATTTTCTTCCTTCACTTCTTCGGTAACTTCTAATTCTTCTTCTACCACTGCTGATTCTTCTAACCCTTCCTGTTCCTCTAATATTTCTTCTCCAGCATCAGCGGTCTCGCCCGCCATAGCTTCAACGAAGACGGGTTTTTCGCTCTCAACTTCTTTTTCTTTAATTGCTTCTGGCTTAAATTCAGCAATTTTGTCCTCATCCACAATTTCTTTCTTTCCTTTCTCTTCAGCTTCTTCTTCAATCTTCTTCAATTCAGCAATTTTATCCAAATTCTCCTTAGAAATTTCTTTTTTTATTTCAATTACATCAATTTTCCAACCAGTCAATTTGCTCGCCAATCGAACATTTTGTCCTTTTTGCCCAATCGCTAAAGAAAGTTGATCACCTTCAACATAAGCCAAGGCTTTGCCATCTTCTTCTTTCAGCTCAATTTTAATTACTTTAGCCGGAGACAAGGAGCTCTTAACTAATTTTTCGATTTCATCATCCCATTCAATCACATCAATTCGCTCTCCTCCCAACTCCTCAATAATAGCTTGAACCCTAGTTCCTTTTTGTCCAACGCAAGAACCAATCGGATCAATATCACTGTCATTAGAAATCACTGCGATTTTAGTTCGATTCCCCGCTTCCCTGGCAATCGCCTTAATTTCAATGGTCTTAGTAAAAATTTCAGGAACTTCTAATTCAAATAATTTACCGACTAAGCCTTCGCTAGTTCGGCTTAAAGTTATTCCCGATCCTCGAGAATCTTCTTCTACTTTTTTAATATAAACTCTAATTCTCTGACCAATTCGATAATATTCTCCCGGAATTTGTTCTGATGGATACAAAACTCCGATTGATTTTCCCAAATCGATATAAACATTTCGTCCTTCCACTCGATGGACTGAACCATTAATAATCTCCCCTTCCTTGCTTTTATATTCTTCAAACATCGCCATTCTTTCGGCTTCTCGCAAACGCTGAATTATTACTTGCTTGGCAGTTTGAGAAGCCACTCGACCGTAATCACCCTCAGAAGGCAAATTCTTTTCCAAAAAATCTCCAATTTTAATTTTTTTATTATTTTTTTGAGCATCTTCCAATAAAACATCTTTATCATTATTGAATTTTGGTAAATAATCAGCATCTTCTTCTAAAAATTGGGCTGACCTTGATTCAATTTCTTCTTTGCTATTTTTAGCCTCTTTTAAAAATTCATCTTTATCAACTTCAATTTTTTCCAAATCTTCCATATTTCGAACGCTCTCATCTACCACCTCTTTCAATTGTTTGAATTTGGCCGTTCCAGTTTCTGACTCAATGTGGGAAATAATAATTTGACCTTTTTTCCCGTAGTCCTTTTTATAAGCTGCTGCTAAAGCTGACTCAATTGTAGCAATCACACTATTTTTATCCAAACCTTTTTCTTCGCAAATTTGAGCAATCGCACTATGAAATTGACCCAACGAAGACGCATTTTTAATAATTCGATTTTTATCACCCATTATTTTTTATTAAAAAATTATATTCAATATTAATTAAATTAAGTAGAAATAACGCGTTTAAGTGCAATTCGAGACGAAAACGAGCATTGAGCAAACTGTATTGAAAATACAGTGAGCGAAAAGCACAGTTTTTAACAAAGAAGTGTGCTGAACGCATTATTTCTATAAAAAATTCCCGTCTTAAATGACCGGAATTAACCTCCCCCTTAATACTCTTCAATTATATTCCAAGATTTTAAAAAAGTCAAACGGAATGAATCGAAAGTTTTTGAAGTCGAAAGTTTACAAAGTCAATCATTGCCATAAACAAAAATCTTTTATCTAAATTCTCAAAAAAACAAAAACCCTTTCGGGTTTTTGCTAAACTTTGAAACATTATAAAAAGACAACTTTAAAAACTTTCAACTAGTTTACTATTTCAATTCCACGGTAGCTCCAGCTTCTTCTAATTTCTTTTTCAATTCTTCAGCTTCTTCTTTCTTAACTTTTTCTTTAATCACTGCAGGGGCTCCATCTACAATAGCTTTAGCATCTTTAAGACCTTGACCAGTCACTTCTTTGACTACTTTGATAACTGCAATTTTTTTATCCCCAGCAGAAACCAATTCTACATCAAATTCACTTTTTTCTTCCACTGCCTCAGCCTCGCCTCCCGCAGGAGCAGACATCATCGCCATAGGAGCAGCCGCAGAAACACCAAATTTATCTTCCAAGATTGTCACCAATTCAGAAAGATCTAAAACACTCATTTTTTCAATTTCTTCCACAATTCCTTTAAATTTTGCAGGAACTTCAACTTTAGTTTCCTCCTTAGTTTCCTCAACTTTCTTTTCTTCAGTCATTTTTTTAAATTAAATAAATTATAGATTAATTATATAAGAATTTATTTTTGATTACTTTTTCGTTTACGAAAAATTAGAATTTCGAGCTAAATTTTTTAAAAAATTTTTAAAAAATTTAGCCGAAATTATAATTTTGTAGTGAGAAAAATCATCAACAACAAATTCTAAATTTCCTTCACATTTTTTATAGACTCCAAAACTCCAACCAAATTTCTCAAATTACCACCCAAAACATTCACAAAACCTGAAATTGGGCTCTTGATCGAACCAACCACTTTTCCAAGTAATTCTTCTTTACTTGGCAATTTAGCTAAATCCAAAACTTTATCTTTAGCGATAATTACACCTTCCAAAGTTCCTCCCAAAACTCGCTCCACTTCTTTTCGTCCTTGAGCAAATTGGACTAAGGCTTTTGGCACTGAAATTTCATCTTTCCCTCGAACTGCCACCGCCACTTGTCCTTCAAACTCTCGAATATTCACTTCGATCCCAGCTTCAGCAAAAGCTAACGTCGCCAAACTCTTTTTCAAAATTTTCAATTCGGCTTCATTTTCTCTTAACTTATCTCTCAATTCTGACATTTCAGCCACTGAAAGACTTTTATAATCGAACAAAGCGGTAGTTTGGCTTTCTTTGATCAAAGCTGCTGTCTCTGAAACAATTTTCTTCTTTTGTTCTTTTGATAGCATCTGCTTATTTTATTAAATTATTAACCCTTTTATAATAACAAAGAAATCTGCTTCGAGCAGACCTAAAAAACTTTTTACTTAAATTGAAAGTTTTTTCCTCTTCGGGATTTATGTTTTGCAACACCCGAGGTCTACAGAATATTTAATTTGAATAAATCTATTATACTGAAATGACAAATTTTGTCAATGGAAACAACAAAAACGATCTTTAAAAAAAACTGAATAAATTCACGCCTACTACATAATCAGAAAAAAATCCCATTACATATTGCACAATTAATCCAAAAACTCCAGAAAATAAATAAATGAATAATAGTAAAAAAACAAATCCATATTGCTCCAACAATTGTTTAGTGTGCTCTGAAATTGGCAAAAAGGTAAACAATAGCTTAGAACCATCCAACGGCGGAATTGGCAATAAATTAAAAATCATCAATAAAACATTAATTTGGATAAAAGCCACTAAAACAATAAAGATAAAAGCCGAAGAGCCGATACCCAACACCAACCACAACCGCATCAAAATCCCAGCGAATAAAGCCAATAATAAATTAGAAAATGGTCCTGCTATTGCTACAATTGCTGGGCCATATTTTTGGTCTCTTAAATTATAAGGATTATAAGGAACTGGTTTAGCCCAACCAAAAATAATCCCAACTTGAGCAATCATCAAAAAAAATGGAATAACAAACGAACCCCAAGGATCAAGATGCTTCAAGGGATTCAAAGTCAACCTTCCCGCTTGTTGCGCCGTCCAATCTCCTTGCCACAAAGCCGCCAACCCGTGAGCAATTTCATGAATCATCACCGAAAAAATTAAAACTGCGATTAAAACCACTATTAAGACTAAGCTCATTGTTTAAGTTTAAATTATTGACATAACCGAATAAGATTGATAATATTTGTTTATTCGTTTATTCATTTTAAATCATTTTTTATAAAATTTCAACTAAAGTTATGGCTAAATGTCAAATTTGCAATAAGAGAGCTCAAACTGGGAACAAAAGATCTCATTCTAATATTGCTACCAAAAGAAAATTCAAAGTCAACATTCAAACTAAAAAAATTGACGGAGTTAAGAAAAAAGTTTGCACCGCGTGTATTAGAACAATGAACAAAGTTAAATAAAAAATTCAGCCTTCGGGCTGTTTTTTATTTAACTTCGAAATTTCAAAACTCAAATTACATCAAATTATCCAAATCAAATCCTAATATCAAATTACCAAAAAAACCGCCCTCTGGGCTGATATTTGAATTTTAGTTTTTGAAATTGATTTGAAACAATTTGCAATAATTTTGATTTTGGAATAATTTATTAAATTAATCTTTTTTCATTTCTTCCTCTAATTCTTCCTTAATTTCTTCAAATTTATTTTTCGCTTTCTTAAGTTGTTTATGACAACTTTTTATTATTTTTGAACCATCCTCAAACAACGTCAAACTTTCTTCGAGCCCGATTTGTTGTCCTTCTAACTTGTTGATAATTTTTTCTAACTGCTGAAAATCATCTTGAATATTCTTTTGAGCCATTATTTTTTATTATTTTTTAATTTCTTGCTTTTACTTTTCTCTCAACTTCTGCCCAATCTATTTCTTCTTTTTCTTCCTCAAAATATTCCCTTAAAATTTGCTCTGTTGCTGGAACCGACCAATCGTGACCTTCACCCCCTGATTCAATTAATACCACGGTTGCAATCTCAGGATTGTCATACGGAGCAAATGCAGTAAACCAAGCATGTGTTTTATCCTGACCTCCAAATTGGGCTGTACCAGTTTTCCCTGCCACTTCAGTTTTCATATCATTTAAACTTACCCCGGACCCACTAATCACAGTTTCTCGCATAGCTTCTTTGACTTTCTCAAAGTTCTTTTCAGAAATAAAATTATCCCGAATTATTTCTATTTCGTTTTTTCTTTCTCGCCCAGAAGGCTCAATAATTTTATTAACTATTCTAGGTTGATACAAAGTTCCTTTATTGGCAACGACTGACGTGGCAACTGCCATTTGCAATGGTGTTACCAAAGTATAGCCCTGACCAATTGACATATGATAACTGTCTCCAATATACCATTTTTCACCAATTTCTTTAAATTTCCATTCCTCGTCAGGAATTGTGCCTGTCGCTTCAGACGGAATATCAATTTGTAAATAATTCCCCAAACCAAAATATTTTGAATATTTGTTCATCCTATCAACACCCAAACCACTAATATTATTCCAACCACCCCCAACCGCATAAAAATAGACATTACAACTTTCCGCAATCGCTTTTTTCAAGTTAGTGACACCATGAGTTTTCCAATCACCGAAAGACCAAGCACCAACTGAAATAAAGCCTGGACAGGTCAAAGTTGTATCTTCACTAATAACTCCTTCTTCCAAACCCATCGCCGCTAAAAATGGTTTATAAATTGAACCCGGCGGATATTCACCACTGATAGCCCTATTCAACATTGGCTTCAATGGATTATTCAAAAGTTCTTGATATTTTTCGTTTTCTATTCCGTTGGTAAATAAATTATTATCATAACCGGGCAGAGAAATCATCGACAAAACTGAACCGTCCCGAGGATCAATTGCCACCATCGCCGCTCCTTTGGCTTCTTTATTGACCTCCAAAATTTGCTGTAAAACTTCAAAACTTTTTTTCTGAAGGTCATAATCAATATTCAAAACCAACTTATTGCCACTAACCGACGGACTAACCCCCAGATCTTCTTTAATACTTCCATTAGAATCAACTTCCATTATCATCTTCCCGGGTTGACCTTTGAGCAATTTTTCATAAGTATATTCCAAACCATTTTTCCCAATATGATCAGTAATCGAATATTCAGGCAAAAGCTCCAATTCTTTTTCGGTAATTTTTCCAGCATATCCCAACACAAACGAAAACATTTCCCCTTTTTCATATTTTCTCACTGCAGTTTTTTCCAAATAAATCCCTGGCAAATCTTGTAATTTTTCTATTAGAACTAAAGCTTTCTCGTAATCGACTCCTGCTTTAAGCAAATATTTTTTTTGAATTTTACGATCAGTTTCCTCAACCATAGCACTAACAGTCGCCTCATTTAAATCACATTCCTTGGCCAAACTAGCATAGATTTTTTTACGGTCTTGATAGTTATCAGGAATTTCATTCGAAATAAAAACAATATCAAAACTCGGAATATTACTAGCCAGAATTTCTCCATCCCGATCGACTATCAATCCTCGCGGAGCTTTTATTTCAACATTTCGAATTCGATTATTTTCCGCAACCTCCTTGTAATAATTTCCCTTTAAAACTTGCAAATAAAAAATTCGCCCAGCAATGATCAACAAAACTAAATTCAAAAAAAACCACAACATTGAAAGATTGGATTTGATAATATCTTTTTGATTATTAACGTCTTCGCTTTGTCCTGCAATTGAAGAAAAAACAATTGGATTTTCAATTTCAGTTCCAGATTTGATTTTTTTACGTCTAGTCATTAAACTTTTTTATTAAAATTTTGAAAATAATTTATTAAATTTTTGATCAAAATAGCTATCAAAACAAAAATTATTACTTCCTTGGAATAATTACTTGGAGAAATCGTCCAATCTTGATCCTGCCAATTACCTCGAATAAAGTCACTTAAAAATAATTCCACTTTATAGAATAAGTCCCAAACAACTTTAACCAAAAACCAAAATACAATTTCTATAAAAATATTTTTTTCTTTATTTAAAATAATATTTTTCAAAAACCAAACTGAACCTCCAGTTAAACTAAAAAGAATTAGATTAAATCCGAAAAAATCAACCGAAAAAATTTCAAAAATAGCACCTGCCAACAAAAACCAACCCCAATTTTCCATTGAAGTTTTTCGAACTCCAATAATCGTCACTACAATCAAAATTAAATTAGGTATTTGAAAATTCCCGCCCAATAACGGAAAAAAGGAAAATTGTAAAAAAAAAGCCAATAATAATAAAATCAAATAAATTTTTTTCATTTTTTGCCTTTAATAATCCAAACCATTCTTAAATTTTTGAATTGAACTGGAAGTTCCAACGAAGCTTTTTTAAAAAGTTGGTCAACGGTCATTTCAATTCTACCAACATAACCGATTAAAAGTCCCCGAGGATAAACATCCCCCAAACCAGAAGTAATTACTGTTTGACCCGATTCAATTTCTGCTGTTTGAGGAATCATATTGATAGTTGATGAAGTTCCGTATTCACCTTGAACAATTCCTTTGACTTGAATTTCCTGAACTTCAGCGTTAATTTTGTTATTTCGATCCAACACTAGCTCCACTTCAGAACTAGTTTTATAAATTTTACTAGTTTTTCCTACTAAAATTCCACCACCAATAATTACGGGCATTCCCTTTTTAATTCCATTTGCAGAACCTTTATCTAAATAAATAACTTTTCGATTTTGAGATAAAGTTTGCCCCAAAATAAAACAGGCCTCAGTTTCGAAATCATTTTGAGCCATCAATCCAATTTCCTCTCTTAAAATTCTATTTTCATTTTCCGTCTCGTTTCTTCCAACTAATTCAGCTTTTAATTTTAAATTTTCATTAAAAAGTTGTTCATTTTGATTTTTCAATTCACCAATACTTGAAATAAAATAAATTTTTTTATTGAGCCAAAAACCCGCCCCTGAAAATATTCTAGCAAAAGGTTTGGCTACAACATTCGAAATTGATTGTAATGGTTTTTTTTGTTTTGAATTAAAAAATAAAATTAGCAAAATCAACAATAAACCAATTATCAACCAATTATTTATTTTTTTATGTTTAATCATAAATTTAAATAAAGCTACTTTTAATTTGTTGCTAGCTAACCATTATTTAAAATCCTTATCATCTGGCGTGCTAACCAAGACTTCCTTCAAACTTTCTAAGTCTTCCAGCACAATTCCTGTTCCTCGAACCACCGCGGTCAATGGATCCTCCATTCGACTAACCGGCATCTCAGTCCGTTCTGCAACCAATCTATCTAAGCCTCGAATCAAAGTTCCTCCTCCCGCTAAAATAATTCCTCGTTTCATAATATCTCCCACCAACTCTGGCGGAGTTTCTTCAATTGTAGCTTTAATTCCATTCACAATAATTTTTATAGACCGAGACATTGCCTCTCTAGTTTGCGAACTAGTAATCTTAACTTCTTTTGGCAGACCACTAATCAAATCTCGTCCTCGCATTGCCATTTTCAATTCTTTATCTTCAACATGAGAACTTCCAATTGCCATTTTCACGTCCTCAGCTGTTCTTTCTCCAATCAATAAATTAAATTCATCTCGAGCAAAACGTATAATATCTTCATTCATTCCGTCTCCCGCCGTTCTCAAACTCCGACAAGCCACCACTCCTCCTAGGGAAATTACTGCAATCTCAGTCGTTCCTCCACCAATATCAACAATCATATTCCCGGCTGCATCTTGAACTGGAAACCTAGCTCCAATTGCCGCCGCCATCGGTTCATCGATTAAATAAACCTCTCTAGCTCCTGCATTAGTTGCTGCATCAATCACCGCTCGCCGTTCAACCTCCGTCACTCCTGAAGGAATTCCAATTACTACTCTTGGCCGAGGCAAAAAAGTAAAAGAATCTTGGTGCACTCGATCAATAAAATATTTCAACATTTGTTCCGTTGTTTCAAAATCAGAAACCACTCCATCCACCAACGGCCTAGTCGCCACAATATGAGAAGGAGTTTTCCCCACCATATTTCGAGCTTTTTTCCCAATCGCCAAAATCTGCCCAGTATTTTTATTAACCGCCACTACCGAAGGTTCATTAATGACAATCCCTTTATCTTTAACATAAACCAAAGTATTGGCTGTTCCCAAGTCAATTCCGATATCTTTAGATATTTTTCCTAATATTTTGTTTAACAAAATAATAAAATTAGTTTTAAGATTTTTTTAATTTCTTCAAAAATATAAATCTGATTTTAAAAATTTGTTTAAATAGCTCTAGTCTTATAATAATTTTCAAAAAATCAAACCTTCTTTTTTCTACTTAATTCTCTTCAACAACTCCTCTTCCGTCAAAAACTCCACTTCTTTTTCATTTCTTTTTTTAACTTCCAATTTTCCTTTTTCCAAAGTCTTGGCACTTATCACCGCTCGATAAGGACACCCAATTAAATCGGCTTCAGCAAATTTTATTCCGGGAGAAATGTCTCGGTCATCAAATAAAATTTCTATCTTTTCTGCTTGAAGTTTTTCATAAAGTTTCGACGCTTCTTCATTTTTTCCAATTGAAATTAAATGAACTTTGAAAGGTGCAATCGCTTCCGGCCAAATAATCCCTCGCTCATCGTGCAGTTTTTCCACAATCACCCCCATTGCCCGAGTCGAACCAATCCCATAAGAACCCATATAAACAATTTTTTTACTGCCATCTTTATCCGTAAATCGATAATCAAAAGCTTCTGAAAATTTAGTATTCAAAGGAAAAATATTCCCTACTTCCGCTCCCTTAAAAACTTCATACTTCTCGCCAGTTGCTGGAAATAAATCTCCATCTTTGGCAATTTTAATATCAAAAAATTCTTTCGGGCTTTCCAAATCTTGTCCAAAATTAACATTAACCACATGATAATTGGTCTTATTAGCTCCAGCCTCAAAATTTATTCGTCCTTTCAAAGAATCGTCCATGATTACTTTGACCTTTTCTGGAACATTCACGATTCCAATATAACCAATTTCCGCTCCAACTAATTTTTTAACTTCTTCTGCTCTAGCTAACTCAACTCGTTCGGCTCTAACCACTTTACAAAGTTTTTCTTCATTAATCTCATAATCACCTCGAACTGCCGCCAACAAAAACTCTCCTTTTTCATTCTTATAAACCAAAGTTTTAGTAGTTCGCTCGATTTCAATTTTCAAAAAATCAACTAAATCTTTTACCCCGATAATTCCTTTGCCTTCAATTAATTCCATTTTTTTAATCTCTTCTTCGCTTTTAAATTCCGGTGCTTGACTAGGCGTAACTTCTCGATTATAGCAAACTCCAGTGCTTTTTACTTTAAAAACCAAATCTTCTCCAGCTTCACATTCAGTTTGAAATTCATGCGAAAAATCTTTAGTAAAATCTCCACCCGATGCCAAAGTGATAAAAGTTTCTTCGCCAATTCCCAGTCGATTAAAAACGTTAGTATAAGCAACTTTACTTTTTTCATAAAACTTCTTTAAACCAGCCTCACTTCGATGAAAACTATATAAATCTTTCATTCGAAATTCTCTTCCCCGCAAAATTCCACTCTTTGGACGAGCTTCATTTCGAAATTTCGTTTGAATTTGATAAAGAGCAAAAGGAAAATCCTTATAGCTAAATCTCATTTTTTTCGCCAAAGGTGTGACGACATCCTCATGAGTGCAATTTAAAACATAAGTAGCATCATTGCGTCTTCTTGATTCATCATTAGCTCCCCGAGCTTCAAAAAGCACATCAATCTTATTCAAACGATCAGCGGTTTTTCGCCAATTTTCCTGAGGACTCAAAGCTGGCATAAAAACTTGTTGCCCATCAATCGCGTTCATTTCTTCTCGAATAATGTCTTCAATCTTATCCAAGACTCGCCATCCCAATGGCAAAATAGTATAAACTCCAGCCATTACTTTATCCACAAAACCAGCTCGAATTAAATATTTAGCGCTAACGCTTTTCTCATCTTTAGGGTTTTCTTTAAGAGAACCAGGAAACAATTTCGATTGTAACATAAAAATGAATTTACTTTTTAGCAATTTTTTAAAATCCTTTTTGTTTTACTAATTTTAGCCCAAATTAAAGCCAATGTCAAAGTGGAAAAAATTGGAGTATTAAGTATCAAGTATCAAGCTTTTAGTATTAAATATCTAATTTTTAATAATAAGAATTAGATTTTCAACTTTCAACAATCCAAATCAAACTTTCCTAATCTATTTTTAAGCAACGACCATCACTAAAAAATAGATGCATCGATAGATGCATCTATTTTAAAAACAAAAAAAACCGCTCTTAAATGAGCAGCTCCCCCGTTTAATTTTGAATTTTGAATTTTGATCCAATTTCAAATGACTTAATTTTTAAATTCGCAAACTTTATTTTTAAATTATTTAAAAATTAAAATTTAAACATCTTTTGTCATTCCCGCGCAGGCGGGAATCCAGAAAATTTAAAATTAAATCATTTAAAAAATTAAAAAATCATTCGAAATTCAAAATTCAAAATTCAAAATTAATTCCTCCTACTATGAAATTTCAAACTCTCGCTTAAAATCTCAATGGTAGCGAGGTTTGAATAATGTTTATCCAAACCCCACTCTCGCTCAAGTTTTAAGTGCAAAGTAAAACTTGAAAAACTTTTTAGGAGAATTTCTTAGACAAAAAGTCCATAAATTTTTGGAACAAATTTTTATTTTTCTCCCAATATTCAGGATCATGCTTCTTAACAACAAAATCCGCAATCCTTTTTTGCCTTTGAGAACTTCCAAAAAAACCAGAAGTAGGCACATATTTACCGTTTTTCTCCCAAAATTCTCTACCCTTGGGAGTCATGATCGTAGATCCAGATCCACCCGACCAAGATCTTTTAGGAAATTTCTCTACCAATTTTTTGACAAAAGATCCTTCGCCAAAATAATTGGTTTCTCCGTCCCCCGAAAGAATTAAAAGGGCGGCCATTTTGCCATTCCCCCAACACCTTTGAGAAAACAATTGATTACAAATCGACCGAGTCTTACTATGACTAGCCTTGACTACAATCAATCCCGAAAGATACTTAGCCTTTTTTATAGCCTGAAAAGATTCTTTAATAACTTCTTCAGAAAAAAATTCTCGATCTTTTTTCAAAAGAAGGGCTTCTATAGATTCTCCTCCTTCAATTAAGGGGAAACAAATATCTCCCAAGTAAGAATCACTAGCGATACGCTTCATCGCTTCCCTATATTCGATGCTCCCTTCCTTGGGTCCGCCAATTACAGGCGGTTTCCCCCCAAGAAATTCCCTTTGATCAGCATAACTCAAACCGAGGGCCAACAATCCCTCTCGACCGGCGGCGTCCCATGCTCCAACCCTAATTTGATCTTTTGTCGGTTCGATACCGACAAGATCCAAAACCTGAATTATGGCTGGGGGTTCGCCAGCCCGATCTCCATGATGATCAATTATGATTACCGTTTCCGGCAAATTACAATCAATCGCCAGCTCAATTAAAACAGGGATTTCCCCGGTGGTGGCGACTTCTGATATTTCGTCACCGTAATCGGAAGCTTTCGCTCCCTGTGGAAGATTTTTATCAAAAAAATTTTTATTATTTGAAACTAAAAATTTTTTAATCTCTTCCATCTCTCCATCTATACTCCCTAAAAAAAATACATAATTTTCCATTTTTTATCCCCTTCTTATTATTAATATTCAATCACTATTTAAAACCATATTAAAATATAGTCTTAAATAGTGATTAAATATTGTTTTTCAAGGTTCTTTTCACTAACTACTATGAAATTTCAAACTCTCGCTTAAAATCTCAATGGTAGGGGGTTTGAATAATGTTTATCCAAACCCCACTCTCGCTCAAGTTTTAAGTGCAAAGTAAAACTTGAAAAACTCTAATTATCTTCTCTTTCTCTTTTTCCAGAAGGAATCAATTCTACAACTGGATATTTCTTCTTGGATGGTTTTCCCCAAAGGCCATCTTGATTTCCTTGGCCATAGAGACTTTTCATCATTTCTAGACCTTTCTTTAAAGAAAAAACTATTTCGGAAGAAACTTTTTCCTCCTTAATAATTAAATCTCTATCGAAAAATTCCCACCAATCGCTTGAAAGTTGATTGGCTATAATTTTTTCAGGATTCTGAAGCTCATAAAAAGCTTCATAATTCTCATCATTGTGATCTTGTGAAAATCTTTCATGCCTTTTGAGCATGAAGATTTTCTTCGGGACCATGTTGTCCTCGCAAAACTTTCCTCCCACCGGAACTTCCAATTCTGCGTATAAAACGAAGAAATCCGAAGGATTATGAGTATTTCGTCCTCCGTCGAAATTGGTCTCAAAACCGGTCAATCCAAAATCAATTGACCAGTTTATTTCTGCCTCAACATCGCAAGCCCCTGCCAAAAGTTGTCCATAATGACTTCTCTGAAAAATTTTTTTCATTTTTTTCTCCTTTTAATCGCTTTCCCACCACAGGAAAGTCAGGTTAAATTCATAGAGGATAGGGTTCGCCACCACGGCAATCCACTTCCTCTTTTTAAGCTTTTAAAAATAAACTCAAAAAAAGAAAGTAGATACTTGATGTTATTTAATTTAAAAGAACTAATTCCTTATTCATTTGAAGTTTAATTCTAACATAATTTTATATTTTTGTCAATAGAATTCAAGGCAAGACTTTGACAAAATCAATTAAAACGACTATTATTAACATATTAAATTTATATATTAAACGTCCCGTTAGATTTCATCGCTTATCTGGTTTTCAGAAAGACCAATGAAATCGCCTTCCACCTACAGTGGTTTTGCTTTAAGCAATTCTTTTGGGTGGTGTTCGTTTTGGGATTATGTATAAATATTTTTAAATGGTATACTATAATCAATTAAACTAAATCACAATGATTTATGAAATCAATTTTCTAGTTTTGCAATCAAAAACTGCTAAATTAGAAAAAATCAGAGAAGAAGCCAAAAAATTTATTGAATCTTTTGAAGCTAAAGTTGTTGAAGAAAAAGAGTATTTAAAAAGAAAGTTGGCTTATGAAATCCAACACGAAAATTATGGTTTTTTCACTGTTTTACGATTTGAATTCAAAGAAGCTAAAAATCTGGATGAATTAAAAATAAAACTTAATCAAAAAACTGACGTGGCTCGATATATCATTGTTCAAGCTGAGGGCTTACCTTCCCTTAAAGAACAAGATGCCAAAGAACTTGAAAAACCGCAAGGAGACAAAAAATCAATTAAATCCGAAGATGTTGAAAAAGTTTTAACTGAACAGAAAAAAGCGAAAGCAACTAAAAAGGAAATTGAGATTGAGAAAAAAGAAAAACCGGTTGTAGCAAAGAAAAAAGAAATCAAAGAAAATAAAGAGGAAGAAATTGTCGTTGAGAAAGAAAATATTATTGTCGAAGAAGAAAAAGAGATTGTTGAAGAAACTTTATCTACTGAAGAAATGAAACCTGAGAAAAAAGCGACAGTCAAAAAAGAAAAAGTAGTTGCAGAAAAAAAGGAGAAAAAAGAAGAAGTTGAAGAACCTAGAAAAGACGACAAAAAAAATAAAGAAAAAGAAGCTGAAGAAGAGGTCTCCTTAGATGAGTTAGACAAAAAGTTAGATGAAATTTTGAATAGTTAAATATAATTTTTCTATCTAATAATTAAAATAAAAAAAATGGATTTAAACAAAGTTATGATCATCGGTCGAGTGACCAATGACCCTCAAATGAGATCAACTCAAACTGGTCAAAACGTTACATCTTTCAGTGTTGCTACCAATCGAAAATGGAACAACAAAAACACTGGTCAGCAACAAGAAGATTCTCAATTTCACAACATTGTGGCTTGGGGAAAATTAGCTGAAATTTGTTCTCAATATTTGAGAAAAGGCGCCCGAATCTATACCGAAGGCCGATTACAAACTCAATCTTGGGATGATGCCAAAACTGGAGAAAAAAAATATCGAACTGAAATCAATTTGGAAAATATGATTATGCTTGACTCCAAAGGGCAAAACGCAGGCGGAGGGAACAACAACTACCAATCGCAAACTCCAGTTGCTCCTCAAAAAAACAATATGCCTCCCCAAAATATTAATGTTCCAGCGGCGGAGGAAATTCCAACAATCAATGTGGATGAGGATAAGGATGACATTAAGATTGAAGACATCCCATTTTAAAGACAGAACTTATAAATTCGAGGCACTTCTTCATTGAAATCTGCGTTTCTCATTCGATGTACTAATTGCATACGTCTCACTCGACACTCTATTTCGCCTTGAATTGCACTCAAATTGGATAAGCTCCTCAAGATTAATTTTAATTTCAAACTTAATAATTTGAAATTAAATTAAATTATTACTAATACCTACTCAAATGAAAATGATGACCAAAGCTGAAAGTCAAAAAGTTTGCTATTTTTGTTCCAACGATATCAAAACTATCGATTACAAAAATGTAATTTTATTGCGAAAATATATCAACACAGTTGGTAAAATTGCCCCTAAAAAGAAATCTGGAAATTGTTCCAAGCACCAACGAATGGTGGCTCAAGCCATTAAAAGAGCCCGGATCATCGGTCTTCTACCTTTCGTCGCTAAATAAAAATTTTTTAAATAATCTCTAATAAATTTTTATTTCTAAATTTTAAAGCAAAAAAACATAAGCGTTTAAGTTCAATTCGAGAAAAAATCGAGCAACGAAGCGAAATGTACTAACTAGTACATTTAGAGAGCAGCGGAGGCTTTGACAAAGAAATGGACTAAACGATGATGTTTTTCCATCTTATGATTGGGATAACAGGAATCAAGAAGGGTTCAAAAATCATCTACCAAACCGAACCTTTCGAAGTAATCTACGAACAACATTCAAAAACCGGACGGGCTGGTGCAGTTTTACGAACCAAATTAAAAAATCTCATCACTGGCGCGGTTATTAACAAGACCTTTCAAGGTTCTGATAAAGTCGAGCCAATGAAAATTGAAAATCGTAAAGCTCAATTTTTATATGCCGAAAGCAAACTCTTCTATTTTATGGACAATGAAAATTACGAACAATTCGAACTAAACCAAGAAGTAATCGGTGATTCCGCCGAATTTCTGAAAGAAGGAGCCGAAATAGATGTTTTCTATTTCAAGAATCAACCGGTCAACATCAATCTACCAATAAAAATGGCTTTTGAAGTAGTTGAAGCACCACCGGGAGTCAAAGGCAACACCGCCGATGGCGGAAGCAAACAAGTCATAATTGAAACTGGAGCTAAAATAAATACTCCTTTGTTTATTAAAATTGGAGATGTCATTCAAATCAACACTGAAACTCGAGAATACGCTGGAAAATTCAACGGCTAAATAAAAATTTTAAAATAATTAAAAAACTGTCTTGATAGCAGTTTTTTATATTACTTAAATTACTTTTATTTTATTCAAAAAATTATCAAGTCAATTTAATTCCCACTAACATCGCTTGAATTCCGTCAAAGCTTTCGTTATCTCGACGATAAGACCACAAATCATTATCGCAATAACTACAACGCTCATCAATTTCGATATTGCCAAGATTAATTCCATTCAAAATTAACCTGTCGGCTACTGCTCCTTTTAAATCAAGATATTTTTTATTATTTCTCGAGATAATAAATTTTTCACAACCCGGAAAATTCTCAATTAAATCGGCTTCAACTTCAAAATGACAACTTTGAATTCCCGGTCCAATTCCAACCAAAATATTTTGCAAATCACTTTTAAAATTATTTTTCATTTTCAACAAAGCATTTTCAATAATACCCAAGGCCACCCCTCGCCAACCACAATGCAAAATTCCCACCACTTTTTTGACAGGATCGAACAGAAAAACCGGCAGGCAGTCGGCTGACGTCACACTTAAAATCACTTCGAAATTGTTCGTCAATAACCCATCTGTATAATCAATAAACTTATTTTCTGAATTTTCAATAACCGCAACTTTATTCTGATGCTCCAATTTAGCCGAAACTAATTTTCCATATTCCAAGTTTTTTTTACTCAAATATTTTTCTCGGCGAACCTCAAAATCAGAGGAAAATAATTTCATATTCCCATCTTTTTTTTCTGACATAAAAACCTCAACGCCTTCGAATTCTTTAAAAATTTCTAACACCGCTTAATTTTACAAATTATTTTTTAAAACCCAATCTTCCCCAAAATCAAAGCGAGTTTGATGTTTTGATAGGAAATTTTTTCTTTTAACTCTAGAAAAATGGCTTTTAATTTGACTTTTCCATTGATCAAAAAATCATCTTGATTTTTTCTTTTCTTTATTGCTTGGACTGCTTTCTTGACCAAATCAATAATCGCTGGTTTTGGTTTTAAATTTGATAAATCTAAATCTGGATATTTTTTTTGAATTTTTTCCAAATGTCCAATGATTGTATTTTCTGCCAAGCCTCGTTCTTCCATGATTTCTTTCAAGATCTTCTTTTGCTCTAAAAGTTTTTTAGTAGTTTCGATAGTGCTTTCTTTTTTTACTTTTACATATTTATTTTTAGCAGTCTTTTTTAGTTCGGCTTTGGTTTCTTCAATTTCATCCTCATCCACTATTCCACCTTTCATTAAAACAAATTCATTGAACATCTGCTCTTTTTCTTCTTCGGAAAACGCCTTGATTTCCTCCCAATTTGAATCAGATTCTTCTTTTATTTTGTCATCATTATTCAAAACCGCTCGATCCACCATCAAAGCAATGTCATTCAACCCCATTAATCGCAACCCACTAATCGATTTAATTCGAGACAACGCCACATAACCCTGCCCCACTTCAAAAGTTTTCGACAAATCAATTTCGGCTGCATCCAAAGTCATTCCCTGTGATTTGTGCACCGTCAAAGCCCAAGCCAACCGCAATGGAATTTGCTTGACCGTCGCCTTAACCTTCCCTTTGTCATCTTCCACTTCCCATTGTTCTTGCTTGGCTACAATTTTCCGACCAGAAAAAATTTCTATCACCGGCGCGCCACTGTATCGATCAAATTCGACTACTTTCCCTAAAGTTCCATTAATATAACCTTTTTCATAATTATTTTTCACGAAAATCACCGCTGCTCCAATTTTCAATTTCAATTCAGGCGTCACCAAAGAGGTTTTAAAAATTCGTTCTCGATGATGCTTAACTCCCTCATCTTCTGAATCAAAAATCATCAGATCCCCTTCGATTCGATTCAGTTCTTCCTCATTAATTCTATCAACATCAGCATTGTGAGTATAAAGCCTGGTCACTTTAAAATTATTCGGAAATTTCCGCTTATAGCAAGACCGAAAGACCTCCATCGATTCTTCTGAAACGCACCCTCCTCGAATTTCGTCTAGAATATTAATCAAGCTTGAATCACTATGCCGAAATTTTTCACTTAAATAACAGATCTTTAAATCAGCCGAGCCCCACAGAGTAGTTTGCCAAATAAATTTTTCTTCTTTGAGACTTTTGGAAATTGGTGGAAGTTGAAAGAAATCCCCTGATAAAACCAATTGCACTCCACCAAAGGGCTCACTGGAGCCTTTGAATTTTCGTAAAATTTTATCAATCGTTCGGAAAAGTTCTGGGGAAATCATTGAGACTTCATCAATTATCAAAACCCGCAATCGACTCAATCGATTTTCAATAAATTTTTGTCGAATTAAAAAATTGACGAAACCCTCATCAACCGTTTCTCGCACCCCCAAACCAAAAAATGAATGAATGGTTGATCCATTGATATGAGAGGCAGCAATTCCCGTCGGTGCCAAAACCACTGGGGTAATTTTTCGATTTTTCAAATATTCAATATATTTATTCAGAAGATAAGTCTTTCCAGTTCCAGCCGAACCGGTCAAAAAAACATTCTTCCCCGCCTTTAAAATTTCCATTGCCACTTCTTGTTTCATTTTTTATTTTAAGTTTTATTATTTTTCAAATTTTTTAAATTTTCTCAAGGTAGCAGCCATACTGACTAAAAATTTATCTGGATTAGATTTTAATTCTTTCTCTAAATCAGTTTTTTTAATCCATTTAATTGCTTCCACTTCTTCTTCTTGAATCTTAAAATAATCTATATCTTTGTCAATTTTTAAATAATACCATTGACAAAAAAATTTATGACTACCTATCGTTTTAGTTTTATGAGCTTTATCAAATATTTGATCTTTTAACCCAATTTCATCTTCAGCTTCTTGATAAATATTAGAATCATGATCCTCCCCCTTCTTGATTGTTCCTGCGACAGCCGGTCCCCATTTCCCCGGACTATTTTTCTTTTTAAAACTTCGTTGTGCCATTAGAACCTTTTCCTGAGAATTTTCAATCCAAAGTGCCGAAACTCGATAAATATCGTTTCTCTTTATTCGATCTCTATTTTTAAATCCGATCTCCTCGTCATTTTCATTAACTATAATTATTTTTTCTGATTGCATTTTATTTTAAAATATTATTTTTTAATTTTGAAAATTGTAATTTATTTAGAATTTAAAATTTTGAATTTGTAGTTTACCTGTTTCTTGCTTGCCTCACCGCAACTTCAGTAAAAGCAGGTATCCTTGTATCTTGTGTCCTTCTACAATTTTAAATTCATTATAACAATTTTTTAAATTTTAGTCTTTAGATTTGATTTGAAATAATTTTCCCGTCTCGCTGAAACTTGCCAAGACAGAAAATAATTTGAAATTTGCCACCAAGTTTCCATCGCTCGATCAAATGCCAATTCCGGATTTTCGGTTTCTTCAATTCGCTCATAGCCAACTTTTGCTAGCCATAGCTTAAAAGGTTCTGCTTTGGGCGATGGAATTGACTGAATAAGTCTTAATAAATTTTCTGTATCAGCAACATCAGTTTTTCTCATTTTGCCATCCTCAGCTTTTAATTTCAACTGGTTACATTTTGTAACCGTTTCGTTTCCTTCTTTATTTAACCTATGTTTAAGAACTTTCCAATAATTTCTTGCGCTTTGGTTTGTGTTTTGATTTGTTAAAATAGCAATAATATCAATTACCGAAAAATACCAAAGTTCCCTTTCCCTATCCCAATGACGCCGAACTTGTTTTTTATTGAAAAGCACAATTGAACTTTCTTTTTTATTTTTATTCATATTTTTTAATTTTAATATTCCTAGTGTTCTCTAAACTTTTAGATTTGAGTAAAGTTCGAGACGAAATCGAGCACTGAGCGAAACGCACTGAATGGTGCGACGAACGAAAGCGCAGATTTCAACAAAGAAATTCACCAAATACAAAAGTTTAGGCGGTCTGCAAAGTCGAAAAGGGAAATATTTTTTCCACCCTACCGCAAATATTGATTTGATCATCCTTGTGCAAAATAATCGGCTGATGTTCACTATTTCTGGATTCTGGCATTAAAACTGGCGTGTATTCATCAATTTTGTGATATTTTTTAATTGTTCCCAACCCATTAATCACCGCCACTACTCGATCTCCCAAACTTGGATCTCCTTTGATTTTTTTCACTAAAACCAAATCTCCACTTTCGATTTGAGCTTTGTTCATACTGTCTCCCACGGCTTTGACAAAAAAGTAATCCCGTTTATCGCCTTTGATATATTTTTCAGAAATGCTGATTGAATCTTCTTCATAGTCCTCAGCAAAATTCAAAGCTTCTCCGCAATTAGCGTTCCCTAGTAAAGAAATTTCTACCAAACCGCTAGCCACTTCTTGCAATAATCTAATTCCTCGCGCTTTTTCAAATTTTTGAACAAAACCTTTTTCCTCTAAAGTTCCTAAATATTGGACTAAACTATTATTACTTTTTAATTCCAACCCCTTGCAGGCTAGTTCTTTTCGAAGCTCACTAAAAGTTGGGGAAACTTTTTTTTCTGCCACGAATTCTTCAATGGTTTTCAAAACTTTTTCTTGTTTTACAGTTAATTTCTTGTTCATGTTTTTTTACCCCATTAAATAGTTTTAACCTGTTAAAACTAAGCGAAGTCTATTTAGTTAGGGTTGTTTTATTTTTTATAAATTAATATAACCATATACATACTAATCTGAAAAACTTGGGGTGTCAAGTTTTTTAATTTTCAATTAACAATTTACAATCAATTTTCAATAACTTAATTTTCAAACCGCCTACCGGCCGGCAAGTTTTTAATTTTATAAATAAATTTTAAATCTTATTTTTTTAAAATTTTATGAATAATAAAATAAATTCAAGCCACGAAAAAGCGGCAAACTAAAATTATTAGTCCGCCGCCCACACATCAAAATTTGTTAAAACAAAAATCGTTATTTTAAAATTCGATCAAAAACTTTTTTTAATTTTTGTCGAAAAAACCAAATGAAGCCAAACCAAAGCACAACTGTTGCGAAAAATTCCCAGGAACTCAATCCAAAACCAAGCCGTAAAAAGAACAATGGAATCCCAATAATTATAAGAGAGAAAAAATAAGGAAGCATTCCAACTATCAAGACAGCAATCGGATCGGTATAACAGCGATAGAGAACATCGCTATTATCACCAAGCCAATTTCCCAACAAAAAAACAATCCCCAATCTCAAGCATTCCTAAAATAGCCCAGAAAGAATCCCGCGCCCAATAATCAGAAAAATTTACAGGGGAAGCAAAAATTCCCTGATCTTGATAACAAGCCCTTAAATCTTTTCTGGCTATTTTTTCCGCCCAATTTATTTTTTTAAAAAATTCTTTTTCTCTTTGCGATTTTTTCACGATTATTCTTTTTGTTTAATTATTTCATTAATCTTTTAAATTTATCAACTTCCTGTTCCAATTCTCCTACAATCTCATTTCGCAATTTTTCTTTTAAAATCCTTAAAATTGCTTCATAATACCAAATTTGTTTTTCAACTGGCGCATTAAAATCTTCCCACATTCGATCCCCCATTTCCTCATAAATTGTCATCATCGATTTCAAATTATGAATTTTGTCTCCTGCACAAACCAAAAGTGATTCTTGACTATCATTTTCAAGATTAACCAGATAACTGTCCTTTCTTTCTTGCCAAGTTTCTTCGTCCGTTTCTCCATTATTAAAATCAGCATCCTCACTCACTCCCTGAACAATATCCGCCACTCTCTTGCCAAATTCTCGCTCCAAATCCTCATACTCATAACCTTCAACATCCTCCAATAAATCGTGAAGTAAACTGGCAGTAAGAATATCTTCGTCCACAGTGTATTCCGACAAAATTATCACCACCGAAAAAGGATGAACGATATAAGGATGGCCAGAGCTTTTTCGCATTTGACTATTATGTTTATTCGCCGCTAAGTTCAAGGCTTTTTGAATTTTGTCAGTCAGCTTCATCTATTTCAATTATTTATTTTAAATTAATTTGCAAATTCATTATACCATCTTTTATTGCTTCTATCAAAGATAGAAACTATAATATAGATACAATTAAATAATCCTTCAATCCTATGAAGAATTTAAAGCTAAATTTATTCGAGATTAGTTCAATTTTTTGGATAGCTGTTAATGGCGCAGTTCTATTATTTTCTTTCTTTGGAATTTTTAATATTTATTCAACCCTTTTCGTTATTTTCAGTCTGCTTGCTCTTCCAATTATTCTCTATAAAAAGAAAAAAATAAAAATCGAAAAACTTTCTAATAGCTTTAAACTGTTAGTCTTAATAGTTTTAGGTGTCGGGATTTCGCTTTCTTTTTTCACCACTCCAACAATTTTCGGGGGACGAGACGAAGGCTCTTACAGCAACTCTGCGATAATGATGGTTAACGACGGTCAACACTCTCATGATAGCGAATTAATCGAAAACTTTTTTGACATCTACGGAGAATCAAAAGCGCTCAATTTCCCAGGTTTTCAATATAACTCCGAGAAACATTTAGAAAGTCAATTTCTTCCAGGCTATCCAAGTTGGCTGGCAATTTGTTATCAATTATTCAGCTTAAATGGTTTAAAATTTGCTAATCTTCTCCCCTTTCTAACTTTAATTTTATCTTTCTACTTGCTTATCGCCAAAACTCTTCCGTTAATCAAAAATACCGAACCCAAAAACTGCTTGATTAGTTGCAAAAATAAAAACTGTTGGACTCGCCTAGATCAAACCGAACAATTCGGTTGGCTTGGTGCCATTTTGTTAATAACTTTTATGCCTTTGGCTGTTTTTTATAAGTTCACTTTAAGTGAGCTTTATTTTGCTTCATTAGCCTGGTTTAGCGCTTATTTGCTGATTAGATATCTAGAAAATCGACTTTTCCGAAATTTTAAACTAATTTTCGTTCCTTTGTTTTTAATGCTGTTTGTTCGAATTGAAACCGTCGCTATTATTTTTGTTTTCTTGCTAATAATGATTGGGAAAGATTTCAATCATCTCAAACAAGCTCGTTTTCAATTCTTTTTCGCTCTTTCAGGTGTAATCCTACTTTTTGCTGTTTGGCTAGAACCCAATTTTTTTATCAACGCCGCTAAAGGAATTTCTGAAATCTCAGGACTAAACGCTAATGCAATGCCCGAAGCCCGAGAAACGACCTTGCTAGGGAAAATTCTTCCTGATGATTGGAAGAATTTCTATGCCTTTAAAATTTGGTTCAACTATAATCTACTACCATTTTTCATTATGGCTGGTACCTTTTTGTTTTTCTTCTTTAAATCAGTCCTTAAAAACAAAAAATTTGGCAACGAAAAAGCTCAAATAATAATTCCTTTTTTACTTTTTTCTCCAACTTTCATTTACCTTATTGATGCCAATATTTCGCTCGACCACCCTTGGATGCTAAGAAGATGGATCTTCACTATAATCCCAATCATTTTCTTCTATTCCGCTTTTTCTCTGTTTTATCTACGTCAAAAAAATCAAGTTTTATTTAGATTAATTTTCACTTTCTTAATAATTGCCAACTTAGCTTTATTCACCACCCCTTCTCAAAAAACACAAGATCAATGGACAAACTTTTTTACTTTTTCTCAGAATAAAGATTTGTTAAGACAAACCCAAGAGCTATCAACATTATTTGGTAAAGATGATTTAATTTTAATTTCGCAAAAAACTTCTGGTTCCGGCTGGTCCCTAATAGCTGAACCAATGCGAAATATTTTTAATCATCAAGCAATTTATTTTTTCAATGCCAAAGACTATGCCGAGTTAGATCGCGATGACTTCAAAAATATCTATCTAATCACTAGCGAGGAAGAGGAGTTTTTGTATGAAAATATTTCCAAAGAAAAAATCACAGAAAAAATTATTAATAATTCAATTATTAATCCCTCCAGAAATCCTGGTCAAAAACCTTACGCTTTGAAATTTAAAACCAAAATAAATATTTACAAAATTATCCAATAGAACCCACTAAAATTAAATTATTGCACTAGATAAAATTCTTTTTTCAAATGACAAATACAGAGAAAACAAATCAAACAAATCAACTCAAGTATTTGCTTGGTTTTTCCTTAATTCCTGACATTGGACCAGCTCGATTTCAGAAAATTAGTGAGTGTTTCGATTCTATTGAAAAAGCTTGGAATTCCTCTGAGCTAGAATTGACTAAAATTTTTGGCAAAAAAATAAGCCAAAAAATAGCTACCCACAAAAACCAAATCCATCTCGATCAAGAATTAGAATTCCTACAAATCGAAAATATCGAAATGGTTAGTCCCGAATTTTCCTTTCAAGATTTTGCCGGAATCAACTTTGAATATTTTCCAAAAAGACTCACCGAAATCCATTCTGTCCCATTTGTTTTATTCGCCCGAGGAAATTTAACTTTGCTTTCCAAAAACCAGCTAGCTATTGTTGGCTCTCGTCGACCCACTCATTATGGACGACAAGTTTTAGAAAAAATAGCCCCAGAAATTGTTCATTCAGGCTTAATTATCACCAGTGGTTTAGCGATGGGAATCGATACACTAGCCCACCAAACCGCCTTGAATAATCACCAACCGACTATCGCTGTTTTAGGAAGTGGCCTCGGACAAAAGATCTTACGCAAATCTTTCAACTACCAGCTAGGAGAAGAAATTATTGAAAAAAATGGCTTGTTAATCTCTGAATATCCACCCAATTTCGAAGCTAGTAAATTCACTTTTCCCGCCCGCAACAGAATTATTAGCGGTTTATCTTTAGGAGTTTTAATTGTTGAAGCGGCCGAACGCAGTGGAACGCTGATCACCGCTCGCCATGCTCTTGAACAAAATCGTGAAGTTTTGGTCATTCCTGGCAATATCTTTTCCCAGCAATCAGCCGGAACTAATAATTTAATCAAACAAGGAGCTCAACCGATCACCTCAGCTACTGATATTTTTAAAGCTTTGGACTGGAAAATCAATCAAAATAATTCCACAGAAAAATCAACGCCGTTAACTTTCGAAGATGAAATTGAAAAATTAATTTATACCAAATTATCCTTCGAACCCCAACCACTAGACAAGCTAATTTCAAAATGTAAGCTGGACATTTCCGTAATTTCCATTAAGCTATCAATGTTAGAATTAAAAGGAGCGGTGAAAAATGTTAAAGGAGGATATATTAGGAATTAATTTTTAATTTTTAGCAACAATCAAATAAATAAAATTTAAACTATATTTAATATGAAACTACTCATCGTCGAATCTCCCACCAAAGCTAAAACCATTTCCAAGTTTTTAGACAAAACCTATAAAGTCGAATCATCTCGTGGACACGTTATGGATTTACCCAAAAGCAAGCTAGGGATAGATTTAGAAAATAATTTTCAACCCGAATATGTCGTACCGGAAAAAGCTGAAAAACAAGTGGCTATTTTAAAAAAATTAGCGGCCAAAGCCGACACCATTATCTTGGCCACTGATGAGGACCGTGAAGGTGAGGCTATTTCTTGGCATCTGCTAACCGCCTTGAATTTAAAAAAACAAAAAATCGAAAGAATTGCTTTCCATGAAATAACTCAAAAAGCGATCGAGGAAGCCCTGAAAAATCCAAGGAAATTAGATATGGGTTTAGTAGACGCTCAACAAGCCCGAAGAGTTTTAGACCGACTAGTGGGCTATAAATTGTCCCCATTGCTTTGGAGCAAAATCAGGCGAGGCTTGAGCGCTGGTCGAGTCCAGTCAGTAGCAGTCCGTTTAATAGTTGAACGAGAAGAAGAAATCAAAGCTTTTAAAAAACAAGAGTATTGGGAAATTTCGACTGAGCTAGAAAAAGATCAAAAAAAATTCGAAGCTAAACTTTGGAAAAAAGATGATAAAATTTACAAAAAATTAGACATAGACAATGAAAAAGAAGCTCAGGAAATTGAAGCTGATCTAAAAAAATCCAAACCTGTTATTGAAAAAATTGCTAAAAAAGAAATTAGTAAAAATCCACCTCCTCCTTTTATTACTTCAACTTTACAACAAGCAGCCAATAATGTTTTGGGCTACTCTGCCAAGCAAACTATGATGATTGCTCAAAAACTTTATGAAGGGGTAGCGCTAGAAGACAAAAAAGCCGTTGGTCTAATTACCTATATGCGAACTGATTCTCTCAGTCTTTCCAATCAAGCTACTTCCGAAGCAAAGAGAACTATTGCCAAACTTTTTGGTGCTGAATATTCTTTAGAAAAACCTCGTTTCTACAAAACCAAATCCAAGGGAGCTCAAGAAGCCCATGAAGCCATTCGACCAACCTTCCCTAGCAAAGATCCTGAATCAATCAAACAATTCTTAGACTCCAAACAATATCGACTTTATCGATTGATTTGGCAAAGAATGGTAGCCAGTCAAATGGCATCGGCGCAGATTGATTCAACCACCATTGAAATCAAAGCTGATAAATATCACCTGAAAGCTTCTGGCTCAATTGTCAAATTTGACGGTTATATGAAATTAACTGGCCAAAAAAATGAAGATAATCTTTTGCCAGAATTAGCAGAAAATGATATTCTGAAATTAAATAAAGTTTTAACTGAACAAAAATTCACCCAACCACCCAGTCGCTACAACGAAGCTTCTCTAGTTAAAGTTTTAGAAAAAAATGGAATTGGGCGACCATCGACTTATGCTCCAACTATTTCTACCATTCAAACCAGAGGCTACGTTGAGAAAGACGAAAACAAAAAATTGTTCCCGACTGAAATTGGAACAGTTGTCAATGAACTTTTAGTTAAACATTTCTCAGAAATTGTTGACTATCAATTTACCGCCGACGTTGAAAACGATTTAGATGAAATTGCAGAAAACAAAAAAGAATGGACCAAAATTATAGGAAATTTTTATAAACCCTTTGAAAAAAACTTAAAGATGAAAAACAAAGAAATCAAAAAAGAAGATTTTCAAAAAGACTTAGGACGAAAATGTCCTAATTGTGGAAATAAATTAATTGAAAAATTCGGACGATTTGGAAAATTCATTGCTTGTAGCAACTACCCAGAATGTAAATTCACCGAAAAAACCAAAGAAGACCAAGCAGTAGAGGATAAAATCATTAAAGAAGCTGGAGATAAGAGTGGAAAAATAATTTGCGAAAAATGCGGATCTCCAATGAATGTTAAAAATGGACCTTATGGACCTTTCTTGGGTTGTAGTAATTATCCAACTTGCAAAAATATCAAAAAAGTTGAAAACAAAATTGGTGTGAAATGCCCTAAATGCGGCGGTGATATTATTGAAAAAAAATCTAAAAAAGGACGAATGTTCTTCGGTTGTAGCAGTTATCCAAAATGTGATTTTGTTAGCTGGAACAAACCAACCGGAGAAAAATGTCCTAATTGCAAAAGCCCGTTAGTTCATAAACCAAATAATAAAATCGTCTGCTCCAAAAAAGATTGTGGGTATGAAAAATAGAAATCAAATTTAAAATTTTTAAAATCTTCTACTTTTTTTAAAAAATAGAACCGCTCAATCAAAAGCGGTTTTATTTGTAATTGACAAGCAAAAAATTGACGTTGACAAAAATATTTTTTAGTGTTAATATAAACATTCAAATATTATAGAACTTTTATTTTAAACGAAATAAAAAAACAAAAGATTTCTAAAAAATGTTTGATTGTATATTTTCTTCAATTTTGGTTTAAATATAGCTGAAAACAGTTCCAAAAATAACTATTTTAAAAAACTTGTTAATTTTTAAAAAATAGTTTAGAATTAAATTAATTAAAAAAGAGATTCGATACGTCTCTAAAACCAAAAAGAAAATAAAAATAAGTAAGCAAAAATAATGACTTTAAATGGAAATAATTCTCATAACGGGAATAACTCTGAAATGAGTCAAGCCGAAGCACTACGAAAAGTAATTGCTGAAGCCGAAAAAACTATAACTGCCACTAAACAAAAATTAGCTCAAATGCAAGGCTCTCAAAATTTCGATACCCGAAAGGATTTTCGCAATGATGAAGCTGGAAGTGCCGTTTACGGAATTTTTGATGGTCAAATAATGATCGGGGAAGATGGGAAACAATACCCAGTGCCTTCAAACTACGCCTCAAAATCGAAATTGGTTGAAAACGATATGTTAAAACTAACTATCACGCCAACTGGAAATTTCATCTATAAACAAGTTGGTCCAGTTGAAAGAAAATATTTAATTGGAATTGTCGAAAAAGACGAACGAGGAAATTTTATTATTAATTCCGAAGGGAAAAGATACAAGACTTTATTAGCCGCTGCCACCTATTTCAAAGTGGAAGCCGGTGATGAAATTACGCTAGTTATTCCTCGAGATAAAGAACCAGTTTGGTGTGCAATTGAAAATATCTTAAGAAAAGCCGATGATGTTCAAGATAGCAATATCGACACTGAACTCTATGAAAGATTAGCCGAAGTGAAACAAAACGAAATTAAAAACGCCAAACAAGCATCAGCCCAAACTGAAGCTGAAAACGATCAAAATGAAATTCAAGAAAAAGAAAAATCTGCTCCATCCGCCATCGAAAGACTAGAGAAAGAAATGGAAGAAGAACGCCAAAAACTAAACGCCTTAAGCTCCGCTAAATTCAACAAACTTTCTGAAGAAGAGTTAGCAATTCTAGAAAAAGAAGCCAAGCAACCAGCCATTGAAAATAACTAATCTCAAAAAATAAAAATAAATTTTAATGAAAAATACAACAATCAAAAAAGTTTTAAAAAAATATCCAAGCATTGGTCAATTTTTTAGATTCGGTTTAATTGGAGGACTAAACACTGGAGTAGACTTAGCAATCCTCAATATATTAATGATTTTAAGTGGTCTCAGCGAAGGAGCTCCTTATGCCTATTTCAAAGCAATTTCTTTTTGTGCTGCCGCAACTTTTAGTTATTTTATGAATAAAAAATGGGCCTTCAAGGACAACTCAAAGAAAAAAGAAGTTAAAAAATTCTCTCAATTTTTCATTGTGTCTTTGGTAGGAGCAGTCATCAATGTTACGGTCGCAACTTTGATTGTCACTTACATAAAACCATCCATGGGAGGAGTCTTGGTTATCCCACTAAGCAATCCTCTTTGGGGAACCGTTGGTGCCTTAGGTGGAACTGCTTTTGGTCTAATTTGGAACTTCTTTGGTTACAAACTTTTAGTTTTTAAAAAGTAGAATTTTTAAAAAAATTCAGAAATAAGATTTAGGATTCAAAATTCAAGAATAGTTTCACCAAGATCTTTATTAATAAGTCTTATTAAATATCAACGCAATAAATAAACCCAACTAGGGTTTGTTTTCTTAAATCCTAAGTCTTAAATCGATTTTTTCGTCTTTACTTCTCTCTCTTCTCTCCTTATAATATAAGAACAAACTAA
This sequence comes from Patescibacteria group bacterium UBA2773, assembly GCA_002352465.1. GTDB lineage: Bacteria > Patescibacteriota > Minisyncoccia > Moranbacterales > DUUL01 > UBA2773. The sequence continues at coordinate 1,940 of DEIN01000016.1, read as the reverse complement.
AAAAATAAGAATGAAATAAAAATGTCCACTCTATACCGCAAACATCGACCCACTCTTTTCTCTGAAATCTCAGGTCAATCACACATTGTCCAAACTTTGTGCAACACCATCAAAAATAACCGAATTGGTCAAGCCTATCTTTTCACTGGATCACGCGGAATCGGAAAGACAACTTTAGCTCGAATTTTTTCTAAAACTGTCAACTGCCTTAAACCGATTAAAAAATCTGGAAAAATTTCGATTGAACCTTGCAACAAATGCACCAACTGCTTAGCTATTATGAATAATAAAACTATTGATATCAACGAAATTGATGCTGCCTCTAATACCGGAGTTGATAATATTCGACAACTCAAAGAAAACATCAATCTCACACCTTCTCTGCTAAAATACAAAATTTATATTATCGACGAAGTTCACATGCTTTCGATTGGAGCTTTTAATGCCCTATTAAAAACCCTCGAAGAACCACCAGCCCATGCTATTTTTATTCTTGCCACTACCGAGCTTCACAAAATTCCAGAAACAATTGTTTCTCGTTGCCAACGATTTAATTTCAACCGACTAACTCAAGCTCAAATAATCGAAAGACTAAAACAAATTGCTAAAAAAGAAAAAGTTAAAATAGATAATCTGGCCCTAGAAATTATTGCCACTGAAGCCGAAGGAGGAATGCGCGATGCCGAATCAATTTTAAATCAAATTATATCCTTAGAAGATAAAAATATCACTGGCGAAGAAGTCAGCCAAATTCTTGGAGCTTCTCCTCAAAATAATATTATCGAATTTATTGAAAAACTTTTAACAGATGATATCAAAAATGTCTTAAAACAAATCGAAGATCTTCAAAACGGAGGGGTTTATTTGGTTAATTTTAATAAAACTGTCCTCTCTATTTTAAGATGGTTAATAATTCACAAAATTAATCCTGACATCAATAAAGAAAAATCAATTTTTTCTCCGGAAAATTCTGAAAAATTAGAAAAATTATCAGCGACCAACGATATTCCAGATTTGATTTTAGCCATTGATTTAATTCAAAAAAGCTTAACTGACTCAAAAAATAATCCAATTCCCCAATTACCGTTGGAATTAGCCGTAATTGAATTTCATTTACATAAGAATAAAAATCAATCGATAGCTTCTCCATCCCTTCAATCAAATCCGCAAAAAACATTGGCTCAAGAATATCCCTCAGGTAAAATAAAAAAATCTGAAAAAATTATTCAAAAACCAGCGAAAACTTTAAAAGAAAAACCAACTGAAAAAAAAGTAGAAACCAGCGAAAAACCAGCGAAGACTGAAAAAATGACTCTTACCAAAGCCAGCCCCAAAGACTTTCAACTTATTTTGAATAGTTGGTCAGATATTTTAGAAAATGTCAAAAATCAAAGCCATTCAATTCACGCCTGTCTAAAAAGTTGTGCTCCGACTGGAATTAGTAACGGAATTTTCTATATCAAAACTAGCTACTCTTTCCACAAAAATAGACTGAACGAAAATCAAAATAAATTGACAATTACTGAAATAATTGGTAAACTAACCCAGTGTAAAATTAGAGTAGAAATCATAACCGAAGATCAAATGGAAGGCTTAGGCTTGAATGACGCTTCTTCGAAAGGGGAAGATGTTCTCAATGATGCTTTGCAGATGATGGGAGGCAAGGTCACAAAAAATTAGAATTTAAGATTTAAGATCGCCTTCGGCGAATTATTAATTCTTAAATCCTAAATTTTAATTCTATTTTGAAATTTTAATTTCGAAATAATCACTCGGGGATCGTCTAATGGTAGGACGACAGGTTTTGATCCTGTTAGTCGGGGTTCGAATCCCTGTCCCCGAACAGCTCGAAAACAGCAACTTTTTTAGTTGTTGTTTTTGTTTTATCGCAAGAAAATTTCTGATTATAAACCTCCTCCATTTTATCCCAATTAAAAAAG
>DEIN01000015.1 GCA_002352465.1 Patescibacteria group bacterium UBA2773 | reverse complement strand
TGTCACCGAGGATGGAAGAGAATTCTTGGGTGAACATTTAGTAACAGTTCAATGATTTTTTCTTTTTTAATAAAATGGCTAATCTTGCCAATAATTAAAAACCCTTTTATCGATATTGTCGATGAGGGGGTTTTAATTAAATAAAATAAGTTCGAACGTTGTTCAGTCTGTCCCGCCAATCAAAACAAAAACAGGCATTAAGCCTGTTTTTGTTTTGATTCGAGAGGCAGGATCTGAACCAAACGGAGGTGCTACATTCCGAACTAGTGAGGAATTAAAGAGAGTGGGTTGAGTTCGGGGAGAAACCACTTAATGAAAACAAGCTGAAAGTGAAGTTTGAATTTAGCGATTTGACCCTGAGAACCCTCTCGCCTTAAAATCCTGATTTAAATCAGTATTTAAATATAGATTTAATAATATGATTAATCATATTATTTTTAATTAAAACAAAAATACAACCTTTTTTCCTTTTTCAAGGTTGTTTAATTTGACAATGAACTCCACCTTGACCGCGTTCAAGAATTTGCAAGAGGATTGATAAGAAGAAAAGGATTTATTGCAAGCAGGGTTTTTAAATATTATAATAAATATCGAAGTTAAGACATTCAAGAATGGAAATGCTAGAAAATTCTAAAAAGATAAAATTTATTGATTTTTGTGCTGGAATTGGTGCGGGTAGACTTGGACTTGAAAATCTCGGAATGCAATGGGTTGGTTTTTCGGAAATTGATAAAAAATCTGAAATAACATACAGAGCTTTTTTTGGTAAAGACGAAAAAAACTTTGGTGATTTGATGAAGATAGAACCCGATGATTTGCCTGATTTTGATTTAATGATTGCTGGATTTCCATGTCAAACTTTTTCTGTTATTGGTCAAAGAGCTGGAATGAAAGATGACAGAGGGCAAATAATTTACGGTTTAATAAAAATTATAAAGACTAAAAATTTAAAATATTTCATCCTAGAGAATGTTAAAGGACTTTTAAATCACGATGGTGGTCAGACGATGAAAATTATTTTAAATGAACTAGATAAGACTGGATATAAGGTTTTCCCAAAAGTAGTGAGTAGTTTAAATCATGGAGTTCCACAAATGAGGGAGCGAATATATTTCGTTGGGGTAAGAAAGGATTTGATTATTAAAAATAAGGCATTTAATTTTCCAGAAGAAATTGAAACTCCAAGTCTCAAGAAATATTTAATCGAAACAAAAGAATTAGAATTTAATGAAAAAAATGACTCTTATAAAACTTTTCTGAGATATTTAAACAACAAATATAATGTAGGAAAATTTTCAGTTGGAGAATTATTGAAAGAAGATTATTTAGTTCTTGATACTTGTTAGTCTGATTTGCGTTTATATCGAGGGAAAGTTCCAACATTGTTCCATTCTCCTCGCACACACACCAAAAAGTACTAAATTTTTCTTATTTAGTGGGTGTGGAGGCGAGAGGATTCACAAGATATAAAAAAATTTCCTCCAATTTTAGAACTGTGTTAATATTAAAGTGATTATGATTTTTAAAATAGAAAAATAAAATGAATTTAATTGACGGATTAGAAGCTATGAACGAGTTTTTAAATCAATCCTATCTTTTTAGGGCTTTTAAATTTTTTCTTAGTTTTTATATGATTGTTATTTTATTGATTGTGGTTGGGATAGTTTATCGAATCTGGAATGATTATTGGGCTTCCTTGTCCAAGGGAGCTGAATATAAACCAGAATTGGGTAAATATCAGCTTCGATGGAATAAAGTCAATCAACAAATTGAATCAGGTGATCCGATTCAACGAAACATTGCTGTTTTGGAATGTAGCCAAATGTTAAATGAGGTCTTGAAAGCTATTGGATACGAAGGTGATAGTTTAGGTGAGCGTTTGGATAAACTTCTGCCAAGTCAGTTGGACAATATCGATAAACTAAAAGCGTCTAATGAAATTAAAAACAAGATAGTTCAAGATCCTAACTTTCAGGTTTCTTTAGAAGAAGCTGATAAGATTAGAGCGGTGGTAGGAAGGGCCTTGGATACTTTTGAAGTGATTGAGATTGATGAATAGGGGCTAGTTAGAAAGCTAGAAAGTTGGAAAATCAGAAAGTTGAAAGTTTAAAATTTGAAAGTTTATAAAGTGAAAAGTGGAAAGAAAAATTTGAGGTTAGGTTTTGGTTTTTAAGTATATAATAATAAAAATTTCCAAATGAATAAAAAATTTCCTGACGGTTTTTTGTGGGGAGCGGCGACAAGTGCCTATCAAGTTGAGGGTGGAAATTCTAACTCAGATTGGTGGGAATGGGAAAAAGCAGGAAAAGCTGATAACGAATCAGGTAGAGCTTGTGATTATTGGAATAGATATAAGGAAGATCACTATCTTTTACAAAAGTTGGGAACTAATTTATTTAGATTATCTATTGAATGGGCAAGGATTGAACCGCAAGAAGGTGTCTTTTCCGAAGAAGCTATCTTGCATTATCGTAAGATTTTTAAGGATTTGAAAAAAAGAAATATTAAAACACAAGTGACTTTTTGGTGGTGGACTAGTCCAATTTGGTTTTCTGAAAAATATGGTTGGCATAAAAAAGAATCAGCAGAAATTTTTGCTAGATATGTTGAAAAAGTGACAAAAGAATTGGGGGATTTGATCGATATTTTTACTACTTTTAATGAACCAATGGTGCCGTTGGGACAAGGGTATCTTGGCGGAGTTTTTCCTCCTGGACATAAAAATCCGCTGAAATTTTTTCGAGCGATTAAAAACGTTGCTGAGGCGCACAAAGCTTCATATAAAATAATTCATCGAATAAAACCAGAAGCAGAAGTTGGTATAACTTATCTTTATAATTGGTATGAATCGGAAGGGTTTGGAATTTTATTAAATTTAGTAAATAGAATTGCTCAATGGTTTCGAATAGATTTACTAGGTAATAAAATAAAGAATTTTCAGGATTATATTGGGGTTAATTATTATCGATTAGGAAAAATCAAATTTGAAATGAGGAATTTTAAGATTAATCCTAGAGAACAAAAATATTTTTGTTTTACTATCGAGGAAGATAAGGACAATGTGATGAAATGGATAACTTATCCTAAGGGAATTTATTTAGTGCTCAAAGAGGCTTCTGAAAAATTTAAATTGCCAATTTATATTACTGAAAATGGTGGACCTACTCGAGAAGGACTTGATGACATAGAACGAATAGCATTTATTAAAAATCATTTAGCTTTTGTTCACAAAGCCATCAATGAGGGAGTTGATGTGCGAGGATATAATTTTTGGTCGTTAGTAGACAATTTGGAATGGCTCTATGGGTATGAACCGTGTTTTGGATTAATTGAAATTGATTATAAAACGCTGGAGAGAAAACCTCGAAAATCATATTTTGAATATCAAAAAATTATAAAAAATAATGGATTTTAGTTAAAACGTTTATAAAGTCTGTAAAGTTTATAAAGTTTGAGAAATTGGTTTTAAGACAATAGAAAGAATCTGGAAATTGTTTAAAAAATAAATTTGAAAATGGAAAATTGGGTATTAATTTCATCGGCAGGCTATTTGCTTTTGGCGATTGAGGCGGTTGTTACTAAAATTTTGTTAACTAGTAAAATTAAAAGTTGGCAGCTCTATTCTTTTTATGTTGGCTTGCTTTCTTTGAATGGAGTTTTTTTTGCTCCTTTTGGGTTAAAATGGTTTGGAGGATTTTTGTTTGTTGAGTCATTGCTGGCAGGAATAATCTTTTTTTTAGCTCTTATTTTTCTTTATAAATCTTTGAGACAATCGAGTGCTTCTCGAGTTTTTGTTTTGTATGGTGGAATTGTCACTTTGGTTAGTTTTGTTTTGAGCGGGTTTTTGCTAGGAGAAAAGTTTTCAGGCTTTAATCTGATTGGATTGGGATTGTTGCTGATTGGCGGTTTTTTTATTTCTTTCAAATTTCAGGAAAAAAGATTGTTTAGCAGTTATAAAAATGTTCTTTTTTCGGGAATTTTAATGGGGCTAGCCTTGGTTATGATGAAAGATATTTTTGACCAACAAAACTTTATTACCGGTTATGTTTTTAGTCGAGTAGGCATTTTTTTGAGTGCCTTGAGTTTGATGTTTTTCAGCAAATTTAGAATGGCTATTAAAAAACATTTTTTAAAAAAACCAAGAAAAGATAATCAAAAAAACTTTGGCTTAGTAGTCGGAACTAAAATTTTAGCTGGATCGGGAACTTTGTTAATCAATTATGCTATTTCGATTGGAAGCGTGGCTTTGGTTAACGCTTTAGTTTCCATTCAATATTTATTTATTTTTATCTTAGCAACGCTAGCTTCAATATTTTTTAAAAATATTGTTCAAGAAAGAATTACCTGGTGGAATTTTTTGTTTAAATTGGTAGGAGTTATTTTTATTATTATTGGAATTATCTTAATAAATTAAGAAACCAGGATGTTTATTATTAAATGGTTGTTAAAAATAGTTTTTAAAATATTAATTTTTGTTATTGTTTTGGTTGGTTTGTTTTGGTTGTTATTTAATTGGCCGGTTAAAAGCCAGAATGATGATATGAAATTTGGAGTTTCTTTTGCGCATCACCACGCTGAGTCTTTGGAGATGGATTGGAAAGAAACCTACACGGCGATTTTGGATGATTTAAAAGTGGAACGAATGCGAATTGCAGCTTATTGGGACCGAGTAGAAATAGAAAATGGAAATTATGATTTTTCTGACGTGGATTGGCAAGTAAAAGAAGCTCAAAAAAGAAATGTTAAATTAACTTTGGCTTTTGGAATTAAAACGCCACGATGGCCAGAATGTCATATTCCAGATTTTTATTTGGAGAATAAAGCAGAGAGAGAAGAAGCTTTGTTAAAATTTGAAGAAATCCTAATAGAGCGTTATAAGAATTATGATAATATCATTTATTGGCAAGTGGAAAATGAACCATTTTTGCAGTTTTTTGGAGATTGTCCTGAAGGAGCAATTGATGAAGAATTGGTTGATAAAGAAATAACCTTGGTTAAGAAACTTGATTCAAGTCGGGAAATTATTGTGACAGACAGTGGGGAATTGAGTACTTGGTGGCAAGCTGCGGAGCGGGGAGATATTTTAGGTTCAACTCTGTATCGAATGATTTATAAACCTCCTTATGGTTATGTTACATATCCATTAGGGCCTAATTTTTTTCGAGTGAAAGCTTTATTGGCGAGATTAGTGACGGGACAAGAAAACTTTATTATTTCTGAATTGCAGGCTGAACCTTGGCCTAAAGCTTGGATTATGCATGTTTCGGTGGAGGAACAATTTAAAACGATGAATCCAGAAAAATTTGAAGAAATTGTTGAGTATACCAAGAAAACTAATTTTTCCGAAGCTTATTTGTGGGGAGTAGAATGGTGGTATTGGCTCAAAGAAACGCAAGGTTCACCTGAGATGTGGGAATTAGCTAAGGAAATTATGTAGAATTATTTTCTAAAACAGTCTAATTTTAGTTTTTGTGAAAAATATAAAAGCTTTATTTGGTTAGTTTAAATTGACATTTTGTTCGTTTTGGAATAGAATTAGCTGGTATATAAATTGTTTTTGAAAAGCCTCGATGGCGGAATTGGTAGACGCGCGCGACTCAAAATCGCGTGGGATTAATCCCATGAGAGTTCGATTCTCTCTCGAGGCACTACGTGAATCTAGTATAAACGGAAATTTCTACTGCAATTTTCAAATTTTAGCTAAATTTTTTGAAAATTTTCTCATCCTATGAATATAGGAATCGTAAATATTTCAAATAATTTATCTTAAAATTTAGAAAATTTCGTAACGAAATACCGTTCATACTAGATTCATAAAGTTGTAATGCTTAGAATCTATTTTTAATTTTAAATTATCTAGGGGCAAATAATTTTTTACATTAAAAATTTTCACAAAATTTTTAAATTTCATAACGAATCTAACCTCAATTGAAGCTCATTGAGTTTGTTCAACCTTTTCATTTTGTGAATATAGGAATCGTAAATATTTCAAATAATTTATCTTAAAATTTAGAAAATTTCGTAACGAAATATCGCTTATACTAGATTCATAAAGTGTTTACTATTTGCATGTATCTAAGGCCTATTTTAAATTATTTGGAGGTAAATAGTTTTTTGATTAGAGTTGGTTCTTTAAAAATTATTTTTTATTTTCATATATCAAACACAGGAGGGAATGATTATGATTAAAATCAAATCGATTGGGATTGATTTAGATCGGTTGGGAAAAGGAAGGCTTTTGGTTTATTCACCATTAGTTTTGATTGCCGGTTGGTCTGGCTGGTGGCGATATTTAGTTTTGGTAATCGTGGCGTTGGGAGTTTTTGAAATAACTGTTAGAAAACCGTTTTCAGTTTGGACAAAAATTGCAGTTTTTCAAACATTGAGCTTGTTAACAATTTTATCTTTTTCAGTCAGTGAAGCTGGGTGGCTATTTTTGACGGTTTTCGCCAATGATGCTGGAGCGCTTTACGGGGGAACTTATTTGAATCGTTTCTCTTGGATGAGGCTTCATATTTTTCCAGTTAGTCCGAATAAAACCTTAGGTGGTTTTTTGTACGGCGTATTGGCTGGTTGGTTAATTGGAATTTTGCTTATTGATTTTTTAAATTTGCCTAGTTATTATCTTTGGTTGCTTCCAGCGATTTGTTGTGCGGCAACTGTTGGTGATCTTTTGGGCAGTGGTTTCAAAAGACATTATGATTTAAAAGATTCCGGTCAAGGATTGTTTACTGAAAAATGGATGTGCGGTCATGGCGGAATCTTAGATAGATTTGATTCTTTGCCAGCAGTTTGTTTTTTTTGGCTATTTTTCAAGTTATTAAATTGATTTTTTAAAAAAATAAATAAAGACTTGAGGTTAAATATCTTAGGTCTTTATTGCTTTTTAGGATAATAAATTTAACGCTTTGACTTAATAGATTATTCTGTTATACTATTTTCAATGATTTTCTACAATAAAAACAGATTAAGGGGCTGTTTTCAATTACAGTTTTGTTATGAAATTTTCTAGTTTTGGAATAAAATTTTTAAAAATTTTTGAAGCTTTAGCTTTAGTTAAGGCAAAATAATTTTTAAAGAATTTAACCAAAAGTAGAGAATTGCAGTAGAAAAAGTGATTAAGAACAGTCCTCTTAAAGGCTGTTTTCAAATTTTTTGTAGAAGCGATTTTATTAAAATTAATTAATATTAAAATGGAAAAACATTTTTCAAAGGAGCGGACTTTAATTGTGATTAAACCAGACGGAATTCAAAGAGGTCTAGTGGGAGAAATCATTGGGAGATACGAGAAGATTGGTTTGAAAATGATAGCAATGAAAATGCTGGTTCCGACTCCTGAACACATTGAGGAACATTATACTTTGGATCCAGAATGGCGAAGAGTGACTGGCGAAAAAACTATTGCTAGTTATAAAGCTAAAGGCGAAAAACCACCAACGGAAAATCCTTTGGAAGTGACTGAAAAACTTTTAAAAAATTTAAAAAAATATATTTCTAGTGGTCCAGTTTTGGCGATGGTTTGGCAAGGAGCTCATTCGGTTCAATTGGGTAGAAAATTAGCTGGCGGAACAGAACCTTTAACTTCAGATGTAGGGACTATTCGCGGCGACTACGTCTTGGATTCTTATGCGATGTCTGATACTGATAATCGATCTATTCGAAATTTAATTCATGCTTCTGGATCAATAGATGAAGCTGAGATGGAAATTAAACATTGGTTTGAAAAAGCGGAATTAATCAAACACACTATTTTTCAAGAGAAAATTTTATATGATGTGAATTTAGATGGAATTTTAGAATAATAATTTAAAATAAATAAATAATTTAAGTTAAATTTTTTGAAGATTAAATTTAATTTTTATTATAAAATTATTACTGAGCAATTTTTTAATATGAGAATTGCTTTGGGATAGTTTTTTAAAAAATGAAATATCTTACTGAAAATGGAGCAAAAAAAATTCGAGATGAATTAGTGTCTCGAATTAAAAAAAGAAAAGAAATTGCTCAAGCTATCAAAGAGGCTAAAGAATTGGGTGATTTAAGTGAAAATGCTGAGTATTCTGAAGCTAAGAGTCAACAAAGAGAAAACGAAGGGAGAATTATTTATTTAGAAAATGTTATTCGAACTTATAGAGTAGTCGATAAAAAAATGAGTAATGGCAAAATTGGGCTCGATTCTATCATCGAAGTAGAAAACAAAAAGCTTGATAAAAAAACTACTTTTCACATAGTTGGTTCTAATGAAGCCGATCCTGTTTCTGGTAAAATTTCCAACGAATCACCAATTGGTAAAGCTTTTTTGGGTAAAAAGAATGGTGATGAAGTAGAGATTGTCTTAGTTAATGGAAAAAAAATTAATTATAAAATATTAAATCTAAGATAAAACTTAAATTTTTACTTGAAAAAAACGAATAGAATGCTAAAATTTAAGTAGTCTTTTCCATTTAAGTTGAAGATGGAAGATTGTTTAAGATTTTCTTTTTGGGTTATTTTCAAAAATAATTCTAATAAAAAGTGAAAAATAAAAATAAAAATAAATTATTGAATTTTAGTAAGGGCGCTATCTCGGTCTATATTTTGATGATCGCTTCTATTTCTGTTGCTATTTTGACTAGTTTGGCTATTTTTGTGGCTAGTAGTCAGCGAAATAGTTCTAATGAAGTTTCAAGACAAAAGGCGCTTCAATTTGCGGAAGAAGGCGTTTATTATTATCGTTGGTATTTGGCTCATGTTTTGGATGGTAAAAATCAACAACAAATTAAAGATTTTTGGTTAAATGGAAATCCGATTGGTACTGATATCGCTTACAACAAAATTGTTACTAATTTTGATAATGAAGCGGTGGGAGAATTCGAAATTAATGTCACTCCGCCTGAGGTTGATTCAACTATTGTCTTAGTAGAAGCAATTGGCTGGACTTACCGGCATCCCAATATTAAAAAGAAAATTAGGGTTCGATTTAGAAAGCCGTCTTGGAGTGAATATTCTGTTTTGGCTAATGATATAATGCGTTTTGGAGTGGGCACTAATGTTTTTGGTCCAATTCATTCTAATAATGGGATAAGATTTGATGGAATTGCTAATAATGTCGTGACGAGTTCGGTGACGACTTATTGGGATCCAGATACTTTTGTTAATAGACCTGGGGTTTGGACGTCTCAACCAGATGAAAGCCAGGTTTTTTTGGCAGGTAACGAATTTCCAGTGCCTTCAATTGACTTTAATAGTGTGACAAGCGATTTGAGTTTAATAAGGACAGAAGCTCAAAATGAAGGTCTTTATTTTCATGATGATACTTATGAAACTGAGGTTTGTCATTCTATTTGGCATGGTTGGAACAATTGGGAAGAGATTTGTGGGCTTGAAGATGTGGCTGTTTTAGGTTATCACTTAATACTTCGAACTGATGACAAAGTTGAAATGCGAAGAGTTCTTGACTATTATGGTGATCGGTGGAATGAAACTGATACTTATCAAATTACAACAGAAACAGACGCTGAAATTTTTCCTTTTCCTGATAACGGGTTGATTTTTGCTGACAAGCATCTTTGGGTTGAGGGTCAAATTAATTCAGCCCATCTTACAATTGCTTCGGCTGATCTAGAAAATTCTATTAATACTGATATCTATATTAATAATGACATTTTATATACAAATTATAATGGCGATGATATTATAGGGTTAATAGCGGAAAATGATATTTCGGTTGGTTTGTACTCAGAAGATGATTTGGAAATTGATGCAGCTTTGTTGTCTCAGAAGGGAAGAGTCGGTCGAAATTGGTATTCTTGGTTTTGGGGTGGCTGGATTAGTCGAGATGAAATAACCATTAGGGGTTCAATGGCGACTAATCAGCGATATGGTTTTGCTTGGACCGATGGGTCTGGCTATAATATTCGAAACTTATATTTTGATAATAATTTAATCTATTATCCACCACCTTATTTTCCAACTGGCACAGTTTATGAACTAGATTTATGGGAAGATATAAAATAGAAGAATTCCAAAAAAAATAAAAAAAATGAAAAAATGAAAAACGTAGTAATGGCCAATTTGTCTCGTTGTAATGAAGTCTGCTATTTCGGAGTTGATTTTAGTGGTGCTAGTATTAGATTATTACAGTTAGAAAAGAAAAATGAAGGTTTTAAAGTTTCTGGTTGGTCGCAAAGAAAAATTTCTAAAGGAATTGTTGATCAGGGTGTAATAGTTAATAAAAAAGCCTTCATTGAGGCTTTTAGGGAGGCTTTGGTTAATGTAGAAGGAAATTTTTTTGGTAATAATATAATGTTAACTATTCCAGAAGAAAAAGTTTTTACTCGAGTTATTTCAATTCCTTTTATGGATGATAGAAAATCTTTAGAAGAAACAATTAAATGGGAGACTGAAGCTAATATTCCGGTCGCGCTTGATGATATTTATTATGATTGGGAGATTCTTGATAAGACTAAAAATAAAATGAATGTTTTAATTATGGCTACTAATAAAAAAGTTGTTGATAATTATTTAGATATTTTTGATAGTCTTAATTTAAATATAGTTGCATTGGAGCCTGAATCGTTGTCAATGGCAAGGAGTCTAATTGAAAAAAAATTTCAAGATTATGCATTAATTGTCTATATAGGCACAAATTCTAGTAGTTTTGCTGTATGTAAAAAAGATATTCCGGTTTTTACGGCTGATAGTTCTATTTCAGGTAAAATGATGACAGAAATCGTAGTAAAAGAATTGGGTTATAGTTTTGAAAAAGCTGAAAGTTATAAGATAAAAAAGGGCATAGAAGGCAGTGGTCTTGAGAATAAAACAATTTTTAATTCAGTTTTAGAAAATCTTCTTCGAGAAATAAAAAAAACGATTGATTTTCTTCAAGAAAATTTATTTTTAGAAGAAAAAAACAAAAAAATAACTAAGATTATTTTGTGTGGAGGGGGCTCTAATTTGAAAGGGTTGAGTTCTTATCTGACAGTTAAATTGAAACAGCCAGTTGTTCAAGCTAATCCTTGGTTTAATTTAAATTTTGTAAAAAAAATTCCACCAATTTCTAAACAAAATTCTCAAGGCTTTGCTCCAGTTATTGGGTTAACTTTAAAAACGCAGGATTATGAGAAGATCAATTAATTTATTGCCAATCGAAAGAAAAAAGGTGCTTAAAATAGAAAATTTTAGTCGGTTTCTTTTTAAGATGGGTATTGTTGTAATTTCTTCAATTTTATTGTTTGTCGTTTTTTTGTTAGCTAATTTATTTATTATTAATATTTATAAAAAAATTAATCAAGAGGAGATTAAAAGAACTGAAAGTGGAGAATTGAGCAGTATAATTCGAAAAGTGAAAACTGAAATTGATAGTCATTATGAAAAAACCAATCAATCAGTAACAAATATTAATAAAAAATTTCCTTATTGGACCTATCTAAATCAAATTAATCAAATATTACCAGAAAATATTTATTATTCTAAAATTACGATGGAACTGGGGGGGGTAAAATTGGAAGGATTAGCCCAAAATAGAAATGATTTAGTTGATTTTAAAGAGTTATTAAAGCAGAATGAACTTTTTGAAAAGGTTGAAATGCCTATTTCAAATCTTACTTCTCGGGAAAATATTAATTTTCAGATTGATTTAGCCTTATTTTAAAGTTCTAAGTCTAAGATTTAATTTTAATAAAAGATAATCATTTTAAATGAAAATTCAAACAGGGAAGAAAAAAGCATTATTGGTATTTTCAATGTTTTCAATGTTTTCAATTTTATTGATTTGTTTTTTAGTTATTCCAGTGGTGAAAAAGGTTTATCAGCAAAAAGATTCATTGGAAGAATCTAAAATAACATTAGATAGAGATCAGAAAAATATTAATGAATATAAAAATGATTTAGATTATCTTAAGCAGAATACTTCTCTCAACGAAAATTTGATGATTAATGAAAATAATAGAGTAGAGTTGATCGAATTGTTGGAAGAAATTGCTAGAGAAGAAGATTTGGAGTTAAAAATTGAAATGTTTGGTGCTACTAATACTAATCGATCAAAAGATAAGAAAGCAACAATTAATAAAACTTTTTTGAAACTTTCTTTAAGCGGACAATACGAGGATTTGTTGGTGTTTGTTTATAAGTTACAAAATTTTAAATATGCATTAGAGATTGATAAATTGATCATAGAGGATTTTGATGAATCTAAAATAAAAAAAAGTGAAGAAAATCTTTCTTTGGAGGACTTTCCAGAGATCGAAGGAGAGATTATTATCTCTTTTAATGAACAATAAATATGAAAATTAAGTTTAACTTTAAAGAGAAAGTAGAAAATATTTTAATTTATTTTCAAAAAAGAAATTGGATTATAACAATTTTGATTTTTTTAATTGTTTTTTGTTCGGCAATATTTGTTTGGTGGGACTGTATTCTTGATCCTCAGCCAAGTCAGGCTATATTGGAAAGTATTTTAAAAACTGAGCAGGAATATAAATCAAAAATGGAAACTATTAAAAAAAATCATCAAGGATTAGTTGATCAAAATCAACGCTTTAATAATCCAGAAAAAAATTTAAGAGATCGAGATTATTTTGAACCTTGGGAGCCAGTTGAAAAAATATTATTGGAAAATAATTCTTCAGAAAAAGGATTTAATCCCGAAATGGTTAATTGATAATTTTATTTAAGATATTTTATCTAATTGATAAAATTATTAAAAAATCTTAAATTTTTTGAAGCAAGGTATTTTTTAGAGAAAGTGATATTGAATAATCGACAAAAATTAATGAAATTTAATAAAAATTTGACACCCCCCCCATTGAGGAGTAAAATAAAAATAACTTTAAATTAAAAATAAAAATTAAAAAAAAACAAATGTCAAGTCAAA
>DEIN01000017.1 GCA_002352465.1 Patescibacteria group bacterium UBA2773 | reverse complement strand
CTTTTATTTTTAATTTTTAATTTGTTTGTATCTTGCTTGCCTCACCGTAGCTTTAGCGGAGGTGGGTGTCCTTGTATATCTTATCAAAGCGAAGCTTTTTATTTGAAATTTAAATATTTTAATTTTTAATTTGTTTGTATCTTGCGTCCTTGTATCTTGTGTCCTTTATGACTTAATTTATTTGTATCTTGCTTGCCTCGCCGTAGCTTTAGCGGAGGTGGGTGTCCTTGTATATCTTATCAAAGCGAAGCTTTTTATTTGAAATTTAAATATTTTAATTTTTAATTTGTTTGTATCTTGCGTCCTTGTATCTTGTGTCCTTTATGACTTAATTTATTTATTTCTTGCTTGCCTCGCCGTAGCTTTAGCGGAGGTGGGTGTCCTTGTTTCTTGTATCTTGTAATTAACAATCCTTGTTAATTAATTAGTAATCTTAACCCCTCCCTTAATATTAACCCCTCCCTTAATAGTAGTAGTATATTCATTCACCTCATCCGCTCCAATATCCCAACTAGTCAATCCCACTCCCCGCTCATAACCATCAATGTCCAGTGTAAAAACCGAAGACAAATCCGTCCCCACATTTCGCGCGACTGAGTCTTCACCAATATGCAAATCTTCCGTTCCCGCCGTGGTACTCACAAAATCCAAATCCGCTAACGCTACACTGGTTTGAGAATTCGACCCCAGCGCCGTATCATCAGAAGATATATTATTAGTATGATTTGCACTTTCCATAATATTAAAATCCACATATCCGCTGTTAATTACAATATTATTTTTAACAAATCCCAGACCTGCAAAAATACCAGTACCTTTTCCAGGATTATTAGGAGCATCGATACCGTAGACAGTGTTATTATAAATAAATGGAGAGGTTCCTATGTATTTGATTCCGTTCGGATTCTTTGTGACGGTTGCAGAATAATTTTTAATATTATAAATAATATTGTTATATATATAACTTCCTCCATTAGAACCCATTGATATACCTGTCACAAGATCACCTCCATCGTTTGTTACTATATCATGAACAATCAAATTTCTAGCGGTAGAGTATCGACTCATTCCAACACCATTGTGATAAGTTGTATCCGCTCCGACTCCGGTAACCTCCAACCATTCAACAACAGAGTAGTAATTATATAAACCTACAACATATGAATTCGTATCATTTTTTATTATAAATCCGGTTCCAGCAACTCCTGTGTGTCTCTCAGAAGATGGTGAAGTAACTTTAACATAATTATTCACCCCCGTTATCCAACCATTAATATCAACCCTATCATCCAACCCACTTGGCCAATCGTTGTAGCATTCGGCGACGGCTCGGCCGACTTTGGCGCCGGTGTCGGAGATGGTGAAAGTGTGGGAGGAAGAAGTGACTGTGACGGTTCCAGCCGTGACTGTGCCAGAAACTCCGGTGATATAGGCTACACCCGAAGAATTGATATCCAGCAAAGTTCCAGTTCCCCCGCCGGTGAATGTCACGGCTTGAGATTGGTCGGTAGTGTCGCTGTAGGTTCCGGTATCAGAAACCGTATAGATTTTAGAAGTCGTCGCCGTCAAGTCCGATTCAATTGCATCTTCCCAAGTTGAAAGTTTATCAAAATCCCAATCCGACTCGGTATTCACTCGAATTTTCGAAACAAAATCCTGCCCACTCTCATCCGCCCCAATATCCCATCCTTCTCCATCCACATCCCGCACTTCCCCATCAATATCTGTTGAAATAGGAAAAGTCGAATCCAAACTCAAATCAGTTCCAAAATTCCTCGCCCCCGTGTCATCCAAAGCCAAATGAAAATCATCATTATCTTCATCTACAAAAGAAAATTCTTGATCAATCCGATTTCCAGAGCCACCAAAATCATCAGCTGTATCATCAGAAGAGGCACAATTTAAAACATCGAAATCACCACTACCTGAATTATAAAAATCTTTGATACCATTATCATAAGCTAAAACATTTTTTAAATACGTAGTTAAAAGATTATTTTTGTAAATTCCATAACTGGTATTATTCACTGCTGTCACATTATAAAGTCTAACCCCATAACCATTATAAATTCCATAATTATTATCATAAACAAGAATATTTGATAAATATAAAGGGTTTGTCCATGTACCTGGAACAGTCATTACCCCAGCTTTAGGTGAATTAAAAGCAATTATAGAATCTGCTTTAACATAATCGCCTAATCGCAAACCGCTATAAGTACCACCACCTTTATTGTTTTGATTAACAATAACTCCTTCGATTTGTGTATAATAATTGCTAGCACGAATTGTACAATAAATTGAATTATTCACAACTGCAAAACCAGAATAAACAGTTTGAGTGTCATCCGTCCAAGTCCAACCATCGTGTCTTTCACTTGCTAATGTATAAACTTTTACATAATTCGTTGCGCTAGTTGTCCAACCACTAATCCAAAAATTATCCTCCAGCCCACTTGGCCAATCGTTGTAGCATTCGGCGACGGCTCGGCCGACTTTGGCGCCGGTGTCGGAGATGGTAAAAGTGTGGGAATTGGTGTCAACCGTGACGATTCCCGCTTGCACTGTGCCAGAAACACCGGTGATATACGCCACCCCCGAAGAATTGATATCGAGCAAAGTTCCAGTTCCCCCACCGGTGAACGTCACGGCTTGCTCTTGGTCAGTGGTGTCGTCAAAAGTTCCCGTGTCAGAAACGGTATATATTTTGGAAGTGGTGGCGGTCAGATCTGACTCAATCGCATCTTCCCAAGTTGAAAGTTTATCAAAATCCCAATCTGACTCGGTATTAACTCTAATTTTAGAAATAAAATCCTGCTGTCCCTCATCTGCCCCAATATCAAAACCCTCCCCATCCATATCCCGCGTCTGCCCATCAATGTCATCTGTAAAAGTTGAAGATAAATCTACCCCTGCATTCAACGCCACTGAATCCGCCCCAATATGAAAATCCTCCGAACCTAAAGTGGTACTCACAAAATCCAAATCCGCTAACGCTACACTGGTTTGAGAATTCGCTTCAGGAGCAGTGGTGTCAGAGGAGATGTTATTACTAGAATCCACTTGCCAACTACCAGCGCTTAATAAATAATCAGCGGAAGAATTATCAACAGAAATATTATTATTTAATTTATTAGGATAATCTATAGATTGAGTAATTCCATTAGTGCAATTATAAACAGTATTATTTTGTATATCTCCATGATTAGTGTTTATACCAGAACTCCATGTATTAGAATCACCGCAAATAACTATATTATTCCAAACAATTGTTCTATTAATAGAACTCGTAGAATAAGTGTAAATTCCATTATCATTATTCCCAACAGATCTGTATAAAATATTATTTGAAATAAAATGATCAAGTAATGCTCCTTCTTCGCTAATTCCATCTTCCACATCTACATGAGCTGCATCAATTATCAAACCATCAATCCTTGAATAATTAGCAGATAAATCAATAACATTTCCAACTTGAGTACTTTTTAAAGCAAATCCAGTATAGTCTGTGCCATTGAAAATTTTACCATTATGTCTTTCTGATTCTGGAGTGTAAATTTTCACATAATTATTCACTCCCGTTGTCCAACCGTCAATATTGACCGAGTCATCCAACCCGCTTGGCCAATCGTTGTAGCATTCGGCGACGGCAATAGCAGAATCTCCTGCATCTGAAATTGTCACGTAAATAGTATCAAGCGTGACATAAATTTGCTCTCCCGATTGAAAAGTTCCCGAGATTGTTTCTAGAAGAATTTGGTCGGTAGTAGTATGAACCACCGAAGCCGTTGCTCCAGAATTTTTTCCCGTGACGGTGTCGGTGTCAGCAATCGCTCCAGTGATTCCACCGTGCGAAAAAACTTTGGTAGTTGAAGCGGTCAAATCCGTTTGATTGGCTGATTCCCAACCAGAAAGAGTTGTATAGTCCCCACCGCTAGACCTGATGGTTGAAATAAATTCCGTCGCCCCATAAGCCGGCGAGGTAATAGCTAGCCCAAAAAAGAAAATGAAGCTAACTAATAAAGGTTTTAAAAATCGAAACTTTTTTCGCCCAGCAACGGAGTAAACCCCCAAAAAACCCCTAGCACTAGCTAAAGCAATAAAATAAATAAAAAATATTAAACTAATTTTTATTTTTTTCATAATAAACACATAATTTATTTTTTACCAGTTCGACCAATATGGATACACCGATCGAACCGGTGGAAACTCCTAGAAAAATTTTTACATCGATTTTAATTATTTATTTTTCAAAAACTTGTTCTCCGCTCCGCTCCCTTTGAAAAGGGAGGTTGGGTGGGTTTTATACTCAATACTTAATACTTAATACCAATCTTTCAAAATTCCATCTCCGTTCCCGAGGTTCGACCGCGGTATCCACCGAGGTCGAACCTCCGGAACTAGATCATCTCCTTCGCTCCTTCCCCTTTGAGAAGGGGGACCGAGGGGTTTTTGTTTGAAATTTAAGGATTTTATTTTCTTTCCCCCTTTTTTAATATCCTTTTCACCTCTCGATCAAAATCCGTTTCTATAAACTTTTCTTTCGATTTTTTATGAAAAATTTCATATTCTTTATCTACTTTTTCCAAAGCTTTTTCGTGCGATACTTTACCTGCATTATTTAATATTTTTCGATCATTAATCGACAAAAAACCGTGCAATTTATCAATCCAATCTTTCATATACATCGGCACTCGACGCATCGCCTGACCCTCAGCAAATACTAAATACTGTTCAACCAGATTATTCAAAGCCAATAATTCCTTTTCGTTCAAATAATTTTTTGCAATCGCAACATCTTCTTTGCGTGGTTTTACAGCTCGCCAGGAAGTCAGTCCCATTTGCGGTTTTTTACTATCGACACGTGATGCAATAATTTCCGGTGCAGTTTGACCGGTTATTGCCCAATGAACTTTGTTCTGGACAGTTTTGAAAAACCTAAGACTTTCCTTACTAGTTGGATTATAATCAACACTAGTTGCATAAATATCAGTAATTTTACGATAAAATCTTTTTTCGCTTATTCGAATATCAGCAATTCGCCTAGTAAGTTCTTCAAAATAATCAAAAGGCAAATCTGGATTTTTAAGTCGTTCATCGTCAAGCACGAAACCTTTTATAATATATTCGCTTAAACGCTGCGTCGCCCATTGACGGAAAGCTGTAGCAATTGAGCTTTTAACCCGATAACCAACGGAAATAATAAGATCAAGATTATAAAACTCCAGCGCTCTTTTTATTTCACGATTGCCTTCTTTTTGAACTGTTCGGAATTTCCTAATAGTTGAATTTTTATTTAATTCAGCCTCATTGTAGATATTTTTAATATGCTCATTTATAGTTGGTATAGAAACCTGGAACAACTGCGCTATAAGTTTTTGCGTCAACCAAACCGTATCCCCATCAAAACGCACGTCGATTTTCGTCCGTCCATCTTCAGTTTTATAAATAATGATTTGTGATTTTT
Organism: Patescibacteria group bacterium UBA2773; assembly: GCA_002352465.1. Lineage (GTDB taxonomy): Bacteria > Patescibacteriota > Minisyncoccia > Moranbacterales > DUUL01 > UBA2773. The sequence continues at coordinate 123,503 of DEIN01000017.1, read as the reverse complement.
GTTGATTTTTTTTTAACATATCAGGTTGTTTAATGTCAATTGTCTTTTCGTCAACCTCTAAACCCATCGAATTCGACCAGTTTAAAATTTAGATTATTTATTTTCTGCCATTATCGACAGTATGTTCCAAGATAAAACTAACTGATTCTATTTTTTACGTTTATTTTTCTTTTTGTCATATATTGACTATAAATTCTTTTAATCTTTTTTCTCAACAAGACTCCACCCAAACTCCTCATCTTCAAACGGTTGCTCATTCCGGACTTTCATCGGATCAAATTCCAACTTTTCAATCTTTACTCGATATTCCCGAAACAAAATATCCTCTTTTAAGGTCTGCTCAAGCTCTTCTTTTTCCATAGTTTTCAATCGCTCATCATCCACCAGTCCTTTTTCCTTGGCTTCATCTTTCGAAAGTTTTTTGGTTTTAGCCTGAACAATTTTTTGCGCTTGTTTTTCATTCAATTTAATTTTTAAAATCAAATAACTGATTTTTTCCGTCTTTGACCATTCTTGACCAGTTTCTCTGATCAAAATCACATCTCCTTTTTTGGCTGAATTTTTAGCATCTTCTTCGGAATTAGCAGATTTTTGATCTTTCAACATCACCAAAGCATCATAAACTTTGACTTCTCCTTTTTTTGATTTAAAAAACCAAATCCCTCCTCCAATAATCCCAATCAATAAAATCAATCCTCCAATCAAAAAACTCAAGTTTCGATAATCAATTTTATATTTTCTTTTTTTAACCGTCTCTATAGAGTTCTCTACAATAATCTTTTTTTTCTCTTCCATTTTTTATTTTATATTTTTTAATCCAATTTATAAGTAATTTTAACTTATTTTTAAAAAATTGACAAAGCTATTTCCAATCATAATTTCCCCTAGTCCGACCGATATGAATACAACGGTCAAACCGATGAGGGAAATTAGGAAAGATACTTAATTCTTAGTTCGTTATTTCCACTCGACCCATGTTGTATAATTGGGATATTTCAACAGCCGACAAAGCCCGATCATAAATCCGCACTTCGTCAATTTGTCCCATCCAAGATCTATCAATACTACTCTTATTACCAATATACAAAGCATTAGTATTAGTCGTTAAAAGTCCATAGTAATAGCTACTAGTATCAAATAATTCTCCATCAATGTAAAGACTAACGACAGATTCATCACTTTTATAAGTAAAAAATAAATGATACCACCTATTTTGACTTATATCTGCCTCAAAGCAAGTTTGAGACGCTTCACCATTTTTATTAGCACTGAGCCTAACACACACATCACCATTATTATCGTTAATCCAACACGTTAAATCATCATTTTTTTCAGTTATTCTTTGATATGGACTAGTAGCATTATTATTTTGGTTAACCCAAGCCCCTATTGTCAATTCATTTACTGGATGAATTTCAGAACTGTTTGGCACTAAGACATAATCGTCCATCCCGTCAAAACTCAACGCTTGACCTAATTTTCCTAGGGCGGGGATGGGGTCGTTGGTGAGAGTGCCGTTGTTGCCATTTCCCGAACGGTCATAGGCGTTAGTGCCAGAGATGTCGGAGCCGTCAAATGGCCAATAGCCTACCAAACCATCAGAAAGATTATTTTCGTTATCAGAAGTTTGGAATTTCGCTTGCCCGGAATTATAAAGCCCGGAAATTTCATTAGCCGACAAAGCTCGATTATAAACCCGAACTTCATCAACAAAGCCACCAAAAAAATTCTCTGGAGTTCCCCCATCATCACTTGCACCAATAAGAACCCTGTCCGATCCATATCCCAAACTAGAAGCAGTTCCATTTGTGTATGCACCATTATTTAATTCTCCATCTAAATATAAATTAATATTAGTAGAGCTAGTCACTACAATCGTTTTATAATGCCAAATGCCATCAATGCCAGGATTAACAAGTACATTCCGCCCAAATCTGTCTCCAATTCCGACACCTGATCCATCACCGCCCCTAAAATCTCCTCCATCATAAATCATCCAACCTCTATAACCAGACGCACCCATATTAGCTGGTCCAGTACTGAAAACGACTCCACTACCTATTGTTCTTTTCGACCAAAAAGAAACACTAAAAGGAAAAGCAGGTTTTAAAGCAGAAATATTTCCAATATTTACATAGTCATTAGTATCATCAAAACTCATTCCTTGACCAAGTTTACCTAGAGCAGGAGTGGGGCCATTGGTCAAAGTTCCGTTGTTGCCTTGGCCACTTCGATCATAAACCGTCGTGCCAGAGATGTCGGAGCCGTCAAAAGACCAGTAACCGACCAAACCGTCGCTACTCACTCCCCCGTCTTGCCCGGCCGAAGACTCTGCTCCACTTGATTCCTCCGCACTCAAACTCAAGAAATCCCCCGGCGCGGATTGGTTGTTGTATTCTGTTGAAATCCAATCTGCTGATAACTCTGTTGATAAAAACTTAACTTCATCTATAAGCCCATCAAATTCTCTATCCGTGCCCCTTGCACCTAAAAATAAATCATTTCCAGCATCTGATGTTGCAGATCCAGATGGCGTAGCAGCTGCTAGTGCTGTAGCATCTGATCCATTTAAATACATAATAGGATTATTTGTGACAGAATCACTATCATATACCAAACTACAAAAATATATATTATTTAATGAAATTGTGTCAGAACCAGGACCCCAAACTCCGTTTGTAGTTGAAAAAGATTTAGTAAAGAGGAGATCACCATTAGAGGAAATATAAAATTGTGTAGATGTTAAATTAGAAGCATCGGGACCCTTATCTAAGACTCTTCCATATTCAAACTCACCCCAACCTTGTGGCTTCATTATGAATTGAACAGTTCCACCACCAGCAAAAATATCATCAATAGATGCTCCAGAGCCACAATTAACCACATCGTCAACCACATCAAAGTCTTGTGCCTTTCCAACTAAGCCATCAGCCAATAATCCTGTTCCCGCCGCTGGTTCATTAACTGCATATTTTGTTCCATCATTATCATTAGCCGTTGAATCAGTGATAGTTGACGTTGTAGTATCATCCATATGCTGAACCATTTTGTAATTCTCATCCCAAACATTCTCCGCGTCTTGCTGATCATCTGCCAACGAATTGCCATAATATACATAGAAATGAGTGTCAGAGGTGTCATAAAGATAGGAGGCTTTAAACCACAAAACCAACTCACCAGTTGAGGCGGTGTAGGATTCGATTTCGTGCGGAAGTTGGTTGCCAGCGGTGTCAGTCAAGAAAAAATCATTGCCATCAGTTTGAGCGTGGTCTTTGAAATCAGTGTCCGTCACGGAAAGCAAAACCGGAAAATCAGTTTGCCCACCCGAGACTTCCCCCTCGTCAATGGTGATTTTTTTGCGTTTAGTCCAAGACTTATCATGCCAATCAAAAGACGCAGTCTGAAAATTCCACTCGATGCTGTCGGAAATCACCGCGTTTTGGTGCAAATAAACATTTATAAAACAACTCCTGTCCATTGTGACGTAATATTTTGTTCCCGCTTCCAAATTCTCGGCTGGATTGACAGTGATTTGCACCGTGCCCGAACCCGAAACTTGGGTGGTGTCGTCAGCTTCAATCGCAAAAACCGTTGAGTCATCATCTTCTCGTTTAATATAAATATATTTTCCCGCTTGGGCTGTCACACTTTCTGAGAAATTCATCACAAAATCCGCTCCCACCGCCACCGATTTATTTCCATCAGTCGGACTAAGGGAAGAATAGTCAAAATCAGAATATTGATCTGCCCCAATCGACCACTCCGCAAACCCCAGCATTGAATCTCCGTCAATATCAGAAACTAATGGATAATCAGGATCAACCGACAAATCCAATCCCTCATTTCGGGCCACCGAATCTGTTTCAATGTGCAAATCCTCTAATCCAGACGTAGTCGAGACAAAATCTAGATCAGCCAAAGTCGCATCTACAATATTATCGCTACCCCCAAAATCATCAGCTGTGCCATCACTTGATATACTATTTGAAATAATTGCATTAACAGAACCACCAAAATCATAAATATTATTATTGAATGCACTATTATTTGTCAATTCATTATCGTAAGTAGAATAATTAACAAACCCATAATCACACTCATAAGCCACGTTATTATATACCTCTCCCTTGCAACCCATAAAACAAATTTCCCAATTATTACTGTCAGATCCATAAACAATATTATTAAAAATATACGAACCGACACTTGCTGTCGTATAAAATCTTATTCCTTGCTGTCCTGTACCAACCTCCCTGTAAACAATATTATTACTCACAGTGGAATATGCGACTTCACTCGAAATCCCGTAGGAAACCTGACTTTCAGCAGCAACTATAATTATCCCATCAATAATCGTATAATTTTGTTCGTTACCAAAAACCGAGGTCTTACCAGAATAATTTGTTTGTTTAATTGTAAAACCTGTATAATTTCCACTTTCATTTTTTAATACACCGTTGTGACGTTGACCTTGAGGTGTATAAACTTTTACATAATTATTTTTACCCGTTGTCCAACCAGAAATTGACACATAATCTTCCACCAACCCGCTCGGCCAATCGTTGTAGCATTCCGCCGTGGAAATGGCGCCGAAGCCGGCGTCCGAAATCGTGACGAGGTTAGAGGCATCCACTTGAACTTGCTCGCCAGATTGGAAAGTACCAGAAATTGATTCAAGAAGTATTTGAGTTGTGGTGGCGTGGACAACATTAGCGGTCGCTCCACTGGTTGAACCAGTGATTGTGTCGGTGTCAGCGATGGTGCCAGTAATTCCGCCGTGAGAAAAAACTTTGGTAGTCGTCGCCGTTAAATCAGTTTGATTGGCTGATTCCCAAGAAGACAAAGAGGAATAATCTCCACCCGTTGCTCTGATAGTCGAAATAAATTCTTTTGTCACGGTCAAATTAGTATTTCCAGTTCCCAAACTAGAAGCCGCCACTGTTTGAGAAGCAGACCAAGTCGCATCCGACCAATCGGTGTATTCTAGTTCAGCGGTTCCCATTCGAGTAATAGTGTAGGAAGTTCCAGGACTGGAAGAAACAATGGATAAAGTTTTTGATTCTGGTTTTCCCCAAAACCGCATCACCCCACCTGACGCAATCATCAATTCATTCCCAGCGGTGATAGTCAAAGTATCCGCCGAATTAGTAAGTTTATAAAGTTTATAAAATGTTGTCGGTGCTCCTGTCACGTCAATGGTTTGATCCACTCCCACCAACGAAACCACACTCGTCCCCGCCGTGAAAATCCCTCCCATCCTAGTGAAATCCCCCGCCACTTTCATCGCTCCCGACCCCATCGAAACCGTCCCTCCCGTTTGCACAAAATCCTTAGTAATAATTTTATAATTGCCAGAAGATAAAGTCCCACCAGAAATCGTGACAGTATTGGAAAGCGAATCGGCCGTCATCGTCACCGTATGCGAATCAATCGTCACATCATCATCGGCATCCGGAACAATCCCACAATCCCAAGTCGCCGCCGAGTTCCAATTTCCATCCGCTTGATCGTTGCAAGTAGCAGCAAAAGTCGGCGAGGCTATAGCTAGACCAAAAAAGAAAACAGCAAAAATCAAGAATAATCCAAACCGAAACTTTTTTCGCCCAGCAACGAGGTAAACAGCTTGAGTTTGATTAGCTGTCAATGTTGCTATTCCAAAAATCAAAAAATAGATTGTGTATTTTAATTTATTCATAAGTTAAATGCTCAATAATCAATATTCAATATTCATTCAATATTTTAATATTCAATTTTTAATTTTATCATTTTAATTTTTATTATTTTTGCTCCTAACTTCTCAAAGAAAAACTCAATAATATCTTCTTTGCCTAATATGTACTATAAAACGTTCCATGACACATTCTATCTCAAAACTTAAACTACTTTAAATCTTGTTCCACGCTCCTCCCCCTTTTCCAAAAGAGGGACACTTCACCCCGATTAAAATATTCTTCTTCGCTCCCCTCCCTTTCGCAAAGGGAGGCTGGGTGGGTTTTTATTTTAAAATTAAAAATTAAATCATTCAAAATTGAATCCCGCCTTCAATAAACTTCTGGCGAGGCAAGTAAAATTTAAAATTCTAAATTTAAAATTTCCCAAGTATTTCTAATCCTTTTTTTAATTTAAAAGCCTCCTAGACCCAATTTTTTGCGTCGTTTTTTTACCGAAATAAAATTCAGTCAATACTTGTTATTTGTTAAAACCCCCTTTAATTCCCCTTTTAGGAAAGGGGGATGCTTCGCCCTAATTAAAATGTCTAATTTTTTAAAAAACTTGTTTTTTGCTCCCCTCCCTTTTCAAAGACCCGCTCCGCCATAGCTTTAGCGAGGCGAGGAGGCTAGGTGGGTTTTTTCTTGAAAATTAAAACATTTAAAATTGACTTCAAATTTAAAATTTAAAATTCTCCCTCCTATTCCTCCGCCTGAACTATCCAATAATCAAATACAATATCTTCACTAACGCCACCGTCTAATTTAATAATAAATCCTTGTCCTTCCCTCTTCTCAGAAACAATCCAATTAATTGGACTACTTCCAATTGGAGTCACCATTACTCTAGAGCTATTATTAATCTTGGTATTTTCTACAAAAATTTCTGATTGCCCGGCATAGATTGTCACCGAACCAGTATTCTTATCGCTCTCACTTTCATCTTTAGCAATCACATATTCTCCCGCCACAATCACATTTGACTCAACTTTTTCGGCAAAAAGCGTTTGAGCAAAAGTGACATTGCCCTCGGCGTCAACTGAGAATTTTTCAGCATCTGGGATTATTCCAGTCTCAATTGCGATTTCCAAAGCGTTAATTCTTTGTTGTTGAGAAGAAAGTTGTTCAGCCGCCAAACTGTCAAATGAAGTCAAACTTTCAACCAAAGTTTCTATTTCAATCAATCGGGCTTGCGTGTCAGTCGTTTCAGTTTGCAAAGTTTCAAGATTATTAGTAAGAACTGTAATTGCCTGTTGTTGTTCTTCACTAAACAAGAATTCTGAATCTATTTCCAAATCAAGATTTTCTTCCACAAGTTCCAAACCAGTCAACAAGTCAACCTTATAAATCAATTTTTCACCAGAAATTTGTTCGATTAGTCTGATTGCTTTAGTCATATCAACATTAATTGCCGAATCATCTTTTTCTGAATAGTAAGACCAAGACAAAGATTCTCTTATTTCATCTTCAGGCAATAAGGAAAAATCATGAGGAGAAACAGGAGTAGCGTTCCCTTCTTCATCTCGAACATATAGTCGATGATAGCCAGTGGCTTCAATGCTGTACAGCTGAACCCCATCTGTAATTGAAGTAGTTGGCGCCGTGCTCGAAGCAATTGCTAAAACATTATCAGCACTGGTTCCAAAACTGGTCACCCCACCAATTCCAACATTTACACCACTGTCAATCACAAAATCTCCAGAAGAACCAATTTCAATTGAACCAGTGTTGGTGCTGATTTGAGCATCCATTCCATCGTGATAAATGGAAACATAATCAGCTCCAGTTGAATCATAGATATTGAAATATCCAGCACTAGTCAATTTGGCATATTCAGTCAAAGTCCCATCAACAGCCACTGATAATGAAAGGTATGAATCTTGAGTGGAAGCAGTTGAAGTCCAGTCAGTTTCCGTTCCAATTGAAATTCGTCCGGCATCCGCCACCGCTGGAGTGGAAGCATCATAATAGTATTGATTGAAAAGAATTGAACTTAAAGTTCCATCCATATCAACTGCATTGCCAGAATTGGTAATCGAGAAAATATCGGTATTAACTTTAGCTGTTCCCGCTTCTTGAAGATCAAGCGAAACAAAACTCGGACTATCAGTCGTTTCCAAATCTTGATTCATCGCATAAAGTTCATAATCTCCTTGACCAGTGTTTAAAGTAGCAAAAGTTGGAGCATCAGTTGTTTGCAGAGATTGATTAATTGAAACATCCGCTCCAGTAATAGTCAAAGTTCTTGAAGTTGTTCCACCAGCAATTGTGAAACCATCCGCCGCTGAAGCTAGAGTCAAACCCTCCACTGTTCCTGTCGTTGTCAAATTTCCAGAGCTATCTACTTGGAAAGCGTCACTAGTTCCAACGGTTAAAAGGGCAGAAGGAGTAGCGTCGCCAATTCCGACATTCCCATTCTCAAACACCGCGCTGTAGTTATTGTCAGCGCCAGTTGCTCCATCCACATACAAACCATAAGCATTAGTAGTGGCAGCACCAGTGCTTTCTCCGGTAGCAGTGAAATATCCGCCATAAGTGTTGACTGTTCCACCAGTTGACACTCCAGTTGAGGAAGCATCTCCATAAACTCCGTAAGTATTCGTAGTATCAGCGGTGAAAATTCCAGTAGAGTTAACATCACCTAAGAAACCGTAGTAGTCTCCAGCAGTGGTAGTGGTTAAATCTAGCGCATTTTGTAAAGTATCATCCACTACCACAAATCCATCATTAGCGGCGTTCAAAGTCAAATCCAAATTCTGCCAAGCGCTGTCAGTTTGAACATAACCCGGTCCCGAGAATTTAATATTCCCCGCCGTTGCATTGGTCATCAACAAGTCATAAGCCATTGAAACATCTCCGACATTGGCGAAATTAACTGGATTATCAAAAGTAGTTTGAGTGTCCGTCACAGTTAAAACGCTAGTGCCATTAGTAGCCACTTGGAATAAATCCGTCACCCCGCTAGCTCCATTAATGTCTAATGTATAACTTGGCGTAGCGGTTCCAATTCCTAATCGGTTGTTGGTATCGTCGAAGAATAAGCTTGCGTTGTCTTGTTGAAGAATTCCAGAAGTTCCAGCAAATAAGAGCGATCCAGCCGTTGGAGCAAACCAAGTTGGAGCGCCAGTAGCACCAGAGATCAGAGCTTGACCAGCAGTTCCGACGGCGGAAAATTCAAGAGAATCAGAGTCAGAATAAGCAATTGAACCAGCAGAAGCGGTCATATTTTTGTTGGTTCCACCGTTGGCCATTGGCAAAATTCCAGTAATGTCAGTGGTTAAATCAATTTGAGCTAGAGTAATAGCTTGACCAGAAAGAGTTAGATAATCATAAGTTCCAGGAGAATTAGTCAAAGAAACGGCGCTAGCTGTGATATCTGAAACATAAGCCACAGTTTCTTGAGTAGTTCCACTTGGAGTGAAATAAAGCTCAGATCCGTCATATTCTAAAGCTCCAGCTTCTCCAGCAGTCATTATATCTCCGTTGGTTAGTTTCAACGGTGCCGTACCGGCAGTGGTTGTTCCCGCTGGAAGATGAAGTCTGGCCGTTGGCGTGGCAGTGTTAATACCAACTCCCAAATTATCGACTCCACCGGCTCCGTCAGAAAGTCCATAAACTGTTATCATCGCATTTCCATCCAGCATTGCAGTATAGGATTCAACCGTGTCATCAACTGCACTACTGGTGACGGCCATATCAATCCAACTAATTATTCCTGAATCATCAGCGAAAGATTGACTTCCTAATTGAAGATTAGAAATAGAAGTTTTTCCAACTGAATCCATGGTAAAGATACTAGTTCCAGCAATGTCATCCCCTGGATAAATCTTGAATTTATCACTGTCAGAGTTGTCCATTCCTAAAGAGAATCCAACTGAAGGAGTCGCCCCAGACCTAAATTGCATCATTGGATTATAAGTATCACTAGCCGAAGTAATCGTGAAAATTGTGTCGACCGTTGAACCATAAAGCTCTAAACCAGTGGTTGGCGTCGCTGTTCCCACTCCTAATCGTTTGTTAGTATCATCAAAGAAAAGATTGGAATTATCTTGACTAACTACTCCGCTGGCTCCGATAAATGGCACTGAACCTTGAGTTAATCCGCTCAAAGTTAAACCGGTAAAGGTGACCGAATCAGTGGTTTCAACATCTTGATTCATTGCGAAAAGCTCATAATCTCCGTTGCCAGTGTTTAAAGTAACAAAGGTTGGAGCGGAAGTTGTCAGTAAAGATTGATTAATCGAAACGTCATCTCCTGCGATGGTTAAAGTTCTAGAAGTTGTTCCACCAGCAATTGTGAAACCATCCTCCGCTGAAGCTAGAGTCAAACCCTCCACTGTTCCTGAAGTTGTCACGTTTCCAGAAGCGTCTATTTGAAAGGCATCCGCGGTTCCAACCGTGAAAAGAGCCGTCGGTGAAGTGTCGCCAATTCCCACATTCGCATCTGAGAAATAGAAAGCGTCATTCGTATTAAATCCAAAACTTCCCGCATCTGAATCAGTCGCTTCAAACAAGAAAGTTGGATTAGCACTGTTGTCAGAAGCGAAGTAGAAATTACCAGCACTTTCATCAATCGCAAACATTGAAGCAACCAATGAAGTTCCACCAATTGCAAAGTCATTGGCAGTGTCGGTCAAGTGAGTCAAAGTTCCAGTATCTGTCCAATCACTTGATCCAGCTGTATTAGTAGTACATTCCCAACGAACATCCGAGGCATCCCAAGTCAGAATTTGACCAGTTGAACAACCCCCTATTATTCTTAGTCCATCGGCAGTGGCTTCTAAACCAGAGTTAGAATAAGTAGTTGCCGTTGTTCCAGTAGTATCAGCATCAATTGCAATTGTTAAAACAGCTGATTCAGAACCACCATCTCCGCCAGTAATTCCATTGCCGTTAGTGATTGATTTAACATAATTTCCAGTAGTGTCGGTTCCTAGTGCGATTAAATCAGCCAAACTTGAAGCACCAGTTCCACCGTTAGTAATTGGTAAAATTTCAGAAACATCTGTGGTTAAATCAATTAAGCCTCTGGTTATTTGTTGTCCACTTAAAGTCAAGTAATCTAGAGTTCCAGCTAAAGTAATATCTCCAGTATTAGTTCCAGAAAGATTTCCAAGATTAGCAATATCAGTCGCATCAATGTTGTGAGCTTGTGAAGCTATGTATATCGGATCAGTTTCAGTATAGCTGGTAAGATAAGCAACATTCGAAGCTCCAGTCACTAAACCTTTAGCGTTAACCGTAAGATTGTTAAAGACTCCAATGTTGGAATTTACAGTAGCCAAAGTAATTGCTGCTGATCCTGGTCCAGTAGCAGTCGCATCTCCAGTTAAAGCGGTAAGATAATTTCCAGCTGTTTGTTTGTTGTTGAAAGTATCCCAATCAGTTCCACTTAAAGCACCAGTGACACCGGATGAAGCTAAGCCAAGTGAAAGAACTTGAGAACCATCGATGCTTAAACCACTGGCTGTTCCGATGGTCACTGCGTCATGCAATTGCGAAGTTAAAGCCATTGTTCCAGTGGCATCTGGCAATGTATAGGTTCTAGCGGCGGTGAGGTCGGCCGTTTTCAATTGACCTCGACCATCAGCATCATAAAAATAAAGGGAAGTTCCTTGAGTCCCAGTGGCAGTAAAAGCTGATCCGGTGGAAACGTCTCCAATAGCAGTAATGTCTCCAGCTCCACTAATTTCCGTTACGGTTCCCCAAGCAAGAACTCCAGCTCCATTAGTAATAAGAGTTTGGTCAGAAGTTCCATCGTCAACAGGCATCATATAAGTAACATTTTGAGTCATTGAAGAACTTGGTTGGAATTTAAGAGTATAATCAGTCCCACCCACTTCACTATAAAGAGACAAAGAGCCCGAAGTTCCATTGTAGCCCAAAGAAAGTGTCGCTTCAGAAGAATCGAAGAATAAAGGAGCAGAAGTTGTGGATCCACCGATAACCAAATCGTCATTCGTTTCCGTCAAATAACTGAAAGTTCCATCATCAGTCCATTTAGAAGCCCCTGTTCCTCCAGTGTTATCAATCCAAGTGAAACCGCCAGAATCTGAATCATAACTCAAAATATAATTATCAGTTGCAACATTTGTCACATCAAAATCAACTTCCAAAATTGAATCATTAGTTATTTCTCCCGTTTCAATAGTCTCTCCCAAAGTTGAGGCAATTGTGATTGAACCGGCCCCTTCGGTAATAGTGATTCCCGTTCCATCCGTCAAAGTCGTCAAAGTTGGAACGCCAGAACCATCTCCAATCAAAAGTTGACCATTGCTTAAAACTGCCGTCGCTCCAATCGCCGAAGCTCCATTACCATAGAGCATTCCACCTGAAGTGAAAGTCGAAGTGCCAGTTCCACCGTTGTCCACTGAAAGATCAGTTGTCAAAGTCAACCCTCCAAAAGTTGGAGTTGAAGTTATCGCAATCGATTGTGGCAAACTCAAAGTCACGCCTGAACCAATGATTGATCCAGCTCCATTTGCAACAGTCACTTGATCAGCCATTCCAGATAAATCTCCAATAGTTAAAGCGACTTGTTTAGCATTAAAAGTATCCCAATCAGTTCCACTTAAAGCACCAGTGACACCGGATGAAGCTAATCCAAGTGAAAGAACTTGAGAACCATCGATGCTTAAACCACTGGCTGTTCCGATGGTCACTGCTGGGTGAGCGGCTCCAGTGATGTCTGAGATGTAAGCCACTGTTTCTCTGGTTCCAACTGGAGTGAAATAAAGCTTAGATCCGTCATATTCTAAAGCTCCAGCTTCGACGGTGGTCATTGAATCTCCACTGGTTAATTTCAAAGGTGCTGAACCAGCCGAAGTAGTTCCAGCAGCGATTTGAAGTTTAGCGGTTGGATTGGTTGTTCCAATCCCAACGCTTGAATTAGTAAACCCAAAAGCGTCTTCATCTTCATAATACCCAAATGTTCCATCATTAGATTCTCCATCAAATTTCCAAAGAATGTCAGTTCCAGCGGTTTTGTCGAACCAAGTTGTTGTTCCTATCTCAGTTGTATTAACACTCAAAGAATGAACGATATTTTCTCCAGAAGTCGCTCCAGTTGAATCAATTCCCGTTCCACCAGTGATGGTTGAGACATAATTTCCAGTAGTATCGGTTCCTAAGGCTACTGAATTAGCAACGATTGTGGCATTTAAAGTTCCAGAAGCTAGGTTGGACAAAGTGACATTTCCAGTCAAGTCTGTTCCCAAGGTAATCACTGGGTCTTTGTCGATCGTAGTAGTAGCGTCAATCGTTCCACCAGTAATAGTCAAGCTATTAGCAACTTCACTGTCGAGCCAATCAAAGGACAGACTTCCAGAATTGACTAGTTCTCCTTTTTCAATCGCTGTTCCCAAAGTCGCTTCAATCGAATCAGCATTAACGGTAATTCCTGTTCCAGCGCCGATGTTAAGAGTGACATCTCCAGAAGTTCCTCCGTTAGTTAGTCCAGCTCCGGCGACAACACTTGTAATATCTCCAGTACTAGTAGTCCAACCTAAGTCATTATCAAAGCCACTTAAAGCAATATTAGCTTTAGTTAGTTTCTTTTGAGCGTTGGAAGTGTCTATTACCACAAAGTAATCTCCATCAATATCAGCGGTTGAAGTTGTTAATTCGCTTAAATCAACATCAAAAGTAGTAGAGTTTAGATCAAGAGCGATTCCAGCGGTGTAAGTAGTGTTAGTGTCAGTAGCTGCAATGGTAGTGCCAGTAATAGTCAAGTTGGCTCCTAAGTCTAACCAAGTGACAGCTCCAGCTGTGTCATCCCAGAACATAATTCGGTCGTCATTTGGGTCAGTCAAAGAAGCTCCGGTTCCACCTTGAGATATTGCTAATTGAGCTTCACTTGAAAGAGCTCCAGAAGAAACTGTGACAACTCCATCGGTAGTTAAACCAGAAAAAGTAATTGTTCCAGAAGAAGCTAGCCCTGTTAAATTTTGTAATTGTCGAGCACTTGTCAAAACACTAACTGATCCTATCTCTAAATTTCCAGTCACTAAATTCATATTTCCGCTCGCGTCTAAGGTTAGCCTTTCAAATCCAGGAGTAAACCACCTGAAGACTCCTTCTGAATTATCAATTTCCCATCTAGTATAGCTATTGTCTTCAAAAACCATTCTTGGTGTTCCATTTTGAACCCCGATGTCAATTCGATCCAACCCCAAAGCAGTTTCATCAACAGAACCAGAAAATCTGGCAGTAGTAGCAACCTCAAAAAATGTTGATGGATCTGTTGTTCCGATTCCCACATTCGCATCTGAGAAATAGAAAGCGTCATTCGTATTAAATCCAAAACTTCCCGTATCTGAATCAGTCGCTTCAAACAAGAAAGTTGGATTAGCACTGTTGTCAGAAGCGAAGTAGAAATTACCAGCACTTTCATCAATAGCGAACATTGCTGAAGCCAAAGTTCCTCCACCAATAGCAAAATCGTCGGTAGTATTTGTTAAAAATGTCAAATTTCCACTATCCGTCCAATTACTTGTTCCCCCTGTATTATTATTGCAAGACCAAACTTCAAGTGAAGAATTCCAAGTCAAAATTTGACCATCGCTACAACCTCCAATTATTCTCAAACCATCAGCAGTAGTTTCTAAACCAGAATTAGAAGCAGTTGTGACAGTCGTTCCAGTTGTTGTAGCGTCGATTGCTAAAGTTAAAATGGCTGATTCCGAACCACCGTCGGCTCCGCTAATTCCATTGCCATTGGTGATTGATTGAACATAACTGCCAGTCGTGTCGGTTCCTAACGCCACTGAATCAGCTTGAATACTAGTTAATCCGCCGGAAGTTATTGCAATGTCACCACCGATTGAAACAAAAGTTGGAACGCTTGAAGCATTATTTATTAACATTTGACTAGCGGATCCACCAGTTGAAGTTAAGGTGTTTGAATCCAACCAATAAGCCAAATGATTTGTTATTCCACTTCCAGCAATTCCACCTGCTCCTGATCCAGAATAAAAAGTCGTAAAATCGCTTCCAGTTCCAACCACAATTCTATCAGTTGTAGCATCCCACTGAATTCTACCCTCGGTAATATCAGTTCCAGTTTTCAAGTCTAAATCAGTACCAAAAATCAATCCGCCGTCAATAGTCAAATTATTAGCAACATTTACATCAGGAAGAATTCCGCTGACATCCGTAGTCAAATCAATTTGGTCGAGTGTCAAAGCTTGTCCGGAAAGTGTTAAATAATCATAAATTCCGGGAGAATTACTCAATGTCACTTCATCATGAGTAATTGCCCCCCCATCGGTATCACAAACCAATCCATTAGTAGTACTGTAAGTACAGAATCTTCCATCCGTCAAAACTCCTTCTTTAACTGAAAGATTGTCACCACTAAGCGTCAATAATGAACCAGCCACTCCCAAGTTTGTTTCAGAAGAAATATCGATTTCGTCTCCTAGCAAAGAAAGATCACTAGACAAAAATTTTGAATCTACTTCTCCGCCTTTTCCCAATAGCATCAAGTTGCCTTCATTTTCACCAATAACACTGCCGTTTAAACTTCCAGCATTTTGAGCATAAGCAGAAGAAACTGCAAACAAATTCGGAGAAATTCTTTTTCTTGGAACCAATTCTTTATCATCTCCAATTTTTATTCCCAAATAATAATTATTGTCAAGCATGTTTAAATTCAAAGGCAAAACATTTATTTCACCTAAAGCAGTTCGAATCAAACCAAAATTCAGCTCAATTTCTTGAGTTTCTTGCCAAATTGCAATCTCTGAATTTTCCGGATAAATTGAAAAAATTACTGTTTGAACCCCCTCCAAAGGTTTGTTAGTTTCTTTATCAAGAACAAACATTGAAAGATCCATGGCAATCGAAGCTTCAGCTGGTATTGAAAACAAAATAAAGCCTAAAAAAACAGCAAAAAAGACCATAACAAAATCACCTCCCTTACCAAGAATTAGTTCTCGTTTTTGGCTAAAATTAGCCTTTATTTTTTCTATTATTTTTGTTTGAACTAAATTCATTTTTGACAAACTATAAACTCCTGTTTTTAGGTCTTTCTTTGTTTTAAAACAAACAACCGAGAAGACAAAACCAAGAGAGGTTTTTTATATTTTTCAAACTAGTTTAACTTTAACACAAAAATAAGCCTCTGCCAAATAGAAAAAAGTCTTTTTTGTGCATAACTTTTGACTCTTTTTTTGACTCTTTTTTGGCCTCAAAAAAATCCCTTATTTAAGCTAAAAATATTTTTCAAAAAATCCTATTTTTGAATTTTTTTAAAAAATAAAAAAAACATTTTTTGAAAATAAAAAATATTACCAAAAATATTAATTTTTATAAAATTTAAAATTTAAAAAATTCCCTAAATTTTTGTAAAATAAACCACCGAAATATTTTATTCTATAAAATAAACAAAAACAAACTTGAATATTTTAAAACTCTAAAAACAAATCATTCAACAAAAAAATAACTCCGATATCTCAATTTCAAAAAACTCTCAATACCAATAAAAACCAACTTATAAAAACAAAAAAATTCAATTAATAATTTATTTATTCAACTCACTTTTTTGCTACTATACGACGTCGTATGGAAGTAAAATAAAAACAAAAAAAACAAATAACCAATTTGTTTTTTGTTAAATATTTTTTACCTAAATTTAACTTTCTAATAGTAAACTTTCAAAAAAAATTCCCTTGACGAACTTCAAAATTTTTATCCTTAAATTTCCTCCCACTGGTCCAACCAGTGCACTGGTTGGACCAGTGGAAAATCAACAAACGAAACGCACCTTATTCTTCTAACAAAAATTTAGAGAAAGCTCTTTTCTCTTTTATGTCATCACAATTTTTCTTGCAAAATTTTAAATAATCTTCTCCACTATTATTAAATTGACCTAAAATATCGTTCTTAAAACAAAATCCATTTTTTTTATTTTTCAAATATTCTGGCAAACTTGAAAACTCCCAACTCTCAAGTTCTTTAATTTTATGAATGTAATGATTTCCATTAACGTAAGCCGACAAATAAAGCAATTGCGGGTTCGATTCCACTTCGACTCTTTTATACCGACCTTGAAATAAACCACCTGTTCTTTTATACTTTTCATTAAAATATCGAGTATAACCTGTTGCTATTTTTTGAATAAATTTTGCAATACCATCTTCAGAAACTTCTTTTAAAATTAAATGATAATGATTAGCATTCAAGCAATAAGCTACTATTTCAACCAGCTTTTCTTCTTCCACTGGTTGAACCAGTGCACTGGTTGGACCAGTGGAAAATTTTGAATCTAATCTATCTCGCAAAGATCCAACTTCGTGGTTGTTGAATTCTTTCATACTGTCAATAAATCTTTTGTAATCATATTTATCACAAAAAACCTTTCTTTTTTCTACACCCCTATTAAAAATATGATAACAATCTCCCCAAAAAAGTTCTTTTTTCATTGGATTTGATTTAATTTAATTAGTTATTCAACTGAAACCAAGACTCAATCAACAAACTATCCCCTAAACTATCTTTCTAATTAAATTGAAACAAAAAAACTGAGAACATTTGAATTTATTATCAATTTTTTAATTCCCACTGGTTGAACCAGTGCACTGGTTCAACCAGTGGGAGACCAGTGGGAGAAACCGATAGAAAAATGTTGTGTTCATATTTTCTATCGCTTGTTCTCTTATTTTTTCATTTCTGCTCAGGCTT
Source organism: Patescibacteria group bacterium UBA2773 (assembly GCA_002352465.1). Lineage (GTDB taxonomy): Bacteria > Patescibacteriota > Minisyncoccia > Moranbacterales > DUUL01 > UBA2773. The sequence continues at coordinate 106,113 of DEIN01000017.1, read as the reverse complement.
GCCTCACCATAGTACTGCCTACTGGCAGGCGGATTTAGCGAAAATAAACAGAAATCTAATCAACCTAAAATACAAATCCTCGTATTTCGAATTAATTTATAATTTGTAATTTATAAATGATGCTTAATTTTGAATTTACTTCTTTTCTATAGTATGTTCTATTTCCGAAACTCCATTCCCGAGGTTCAACCGCGGTATCCACCGAGGTCAAACCTCCAGAACTCGCTTAGTCCAAAAACCTCCCCACTTAATACTAGATGCTCAATACCCTACTCAAACCTCATCGCGCTTCCGTTATAAAGATTTTTGATTTGTTCTTCTGTCAAAGCGTAGTTAAAAATTTGAACATCGTCGATTTGACCATTAAATTTATCAAAACGATCAGACCCCCCAATGCCGATACTATTACTTCCTCCTTCCATATCATCATAATTATCGATAGATAGCACCTCCGAAACTCCATCTACATAGAGCTCACCACTATAAACGCCTCCCACATCTCTATATGTTCCAGTAATAAAATACCATTGATTTGCATTCCAAACACTTTGAGTCGATTGAATACTTCCTCCGTTTGAACCTAAATGCATTTTGCCATCAGCATTAAAACCAAAAAAATATGAATCATTTTCCGCAGTCCATTGTCTATCAAGCATTACTCTATAATCAGATAATGAAGAGTCGTATACAATCGCAGGTCTTACCCACATAGAAATTGTTAACTCTTCATTAATATTACAAATACTTGAATTTGCTATTTCAACATAATCATCTGCTCCATCAAAATCCAAGGCTTCTCCCGAATGACCGTCAACCCAATCAGTGTTGGCGTCCATATTGGTCATAGTGCCGTCGTTATCGTTCCCGCTTTCATCGTGAACCGTCGTTCCTGTCCCTTCGTCCATTTTCCAATGGGCCACCGGTTTCCCGCGATTATAGTCCCAAGCAATCTGCGCCGGCGTCCGCGCGTAGTCATAAACAACAACTTGATCGACAATGCCGTCTTTAAAACTACTTCCAATACTTTTATAGTACGAACCTATCCGAGCCTCAGGAGTAAAAGTAGAGTCTGTCAGGCCGTGAGAGGCAATAATTTTTGAAGCCATTAATTTTCCGTCAAGATATGCTTTAAAATCATCGCCACTCCGCACAGCAGTAACGTTGTGCCACAAGCCATCCGTGTTTGTTCCAAGCAATAGTTGATTCAATCCAGAACATCCACTCTCATTTACAGAGTTTAAAGTTACAGAAGGATTATAATAGCAATTTCCTGAATTTCCTCTGGAAATCCCTATTGAATTATCGCTAGAAGATTTCATCCACGCAGAAATAGTATAAACAGTATCTTCTGAACTTATTTTTGGATATGTGCCTAAGTCCACATAATCATCCACCCCATCAAAATCCAAAGCACTACCATATTTTCCTCGCACCCAACTCGGACCATTAGTCAAAGTTCCGTCATTGCCGTTCCCCGAAGTGTCATAGGCTGTTGTGCCAGATTTTTCATCCATCGAAAGTTCCAAAACCGGTGGAGAGCATTTGGCGGTATCACCGGGAATACAATATTTACTAGAAAATCCTCCCACTTCTGTCCCGTCATCACTCGCCTCAGCCCTCTCCCCTCCCATCGAAACCGCCGAACCCGAATTAGCATACTCCTGCCTCACCTCATCCTCCGTCAAAGCATAATTCCAAACCTTCACTTCGTCGATTTGACCTTTAAAATCTGCTACTTCCCCTTCCCCTGTTGTTCCAACTGTAAATTTTCCGTCTTTAAAACTTGGACTGCCTGTCGGAGTATTAGTGTTTTTTAATTCTCCGTCCACATACATAGCCCTTTCAAAACCATTATATGTTACGAGCACATGGTTCCACTCTCCCACTGACAATCCCAAATTACATTCCCTAAAATCATCACTCCACCAATAATTAACCAAACCATCTCCGCCAGGACAAACTGAGTTTTCCACAAGTCTAAGAGCATTGACTGCTCGTTGAGTGCCATACAATCCCCAACCCATAATCCCTTGTCTTTGACTTGTATCTAAAATTACTGGATTAATCCACGCAGACAAAGTATACTGTTGCATATCAATAAATAGTGCAGTATCTTGGATTTCAACATAATCATCGCTCCCATCAAACTCCATCGCCCCACCCATTTTCCCATTTTTATCCCACATTGAAGAAACAGTGGTGTTAGTTCCGAGGGTTCCAGGAATCAAAGTTCCATCATTAGAAAATCCGGAAGAATCATACGCCGTCGCTCCCCGCCCTTCATCAAAATTCAAATGCAAAATCGGAGATTTGTTTGCTGGACCTCCCCCATTCATGTCTTCCAAAATTTGGCTTTGCGTCCGCGCGTAATTATAATATTTCACATCATCAATCTGCCCAGTAAAATTAGCGTTTACTCCATTACCTCCTATCTTAAAGGAATTATCGGTATCTACATCAAAGTTAAAAGGTCCCCAAGCCTTAGTAATCGTCAATCCTTGCTCAATACCATCAATGTATAACTTGGGATAATCTGCACCTTCCCTCACCAAAGAAACATAATGCCAATTACCATCAATAATATCGGTATCCGTATAAGCAGAAAAAACTAAGTTCCCACCAGTATGTATCAGCATAACTGAAATTCTTTTACTTGGATTAGTAGAGCCTGTTGACTGAACAGATCCCGATGAAACCGTCCATTGTTGATAGACAGGGATAGTTTTTGCCTTTCCAAAAATAATTTCGAAAGAATCGACAGCAGCATGCTTAAACCACCCTCCTACTGAAAAATTATTTGCTCCTGGTTTCAATGTTGCATCATTTCCAACATCCACATAATCATCCGTTCCGTCAAATTCACAAGCCGAGCCGTATTTCCCCAAAACCGAACAATCCATCCCCGAATCATTGGCGCCGTCTACCGTCGTGCCGTTGTTTTCATTGCCGGAAATGTCATAAAGCGTCTGGGCATCCCCCGCCACTTTCTCATCCATCTTCAAATGCAAAACTGGCCCTGGCGCGTATTCATACAACCCCTTGACTTCATCAGGACTCAACGCCCGATTATAAATCCGCACTTCATCGATTTGACCATTAAAATCATCTGAGTAGGAACTAAGACCAAAACAGTCTCCCCCTATTTTAAATTTATCAGTAGACTCAACATCAAGCACGATTGTTTGCGTTTCTGTGTTTAATAGAATTCCATCCTGATATAAATACAAAGAAGACCCATCCCAACTAAAAATGAAATGATGCCAATCCGTGTCACTCATACTTAATTCTGGAATTTCCACAATGTCACACGCACTATCATCACAAATTATACCTCGAATAACATTAGAATCATCATAGTGATATAAAGCATAAGATACATTTACAGGATTCCCTCCAACAGTTTTTGCTACATATCCAGCATAAGTATCCTGATCAGCGCCACTTTGTTTTATCCAAGTCGAAATAGTTCCCGCCATGGTAAGTTCTAGACTTGCTGTGCTATCTCTTGTAATAAGATCACCATCTCCATCAAATATTCCGCCGTTGCCATATTTTCCTCCCGCTGTAGTAGCATCTCCCGTTCGCGTTCCATCATTCCCATTCCCACTCGCATCCAGCACTTCCCCCGCCGTTCCATCCCAACTGGCTTCATCCATCTTCCAATGTCCCACCAACCCATCCGACATCCACTTGTCTGATTTCCCGCCGAAAGACACTGAGGTCCCCCGACTGGATTTCACTCCTGAAAGCCCCGCATTATAATCCTGCTTGATCTGTCCCGCCGTCCTCGCATACGGATAGATCTTCACTTCGTCGATTTTTCCATTAGTATAAGTCGCCAAATCTGTGTCTCCACCAATTTCTAATCCTTCACTTGATTCAGGAAATGCAGTCGGAATGGTGCCAGTGAAAGATAAAGTTTTTTCTATTCCGTCTAAATACAATTTTATTTTGTCCGAATTTTCACTTCCCGCTCCATCATAAACTATTTGCAAATTATACCAACTATTCGCCGAAATATCAGCGTCAGTAGTTATTCCATAATTAGTGCAATCATCAGTTAAAGCGTCGGCGATGCAAACTTTGATTTCATCGCTATTAGTATCATCTAATTTTATTAAAACTGCATTTTGACTATCACCCCATTGAGCCGTGATTGGTTTGGAAACTGCTAGCGTTTGAAAATTAAAAAATTGGGTAGTTGAAAATTGATTGAAAATTGGAAATTGGAAATTGGAAATTGCGACGGAGTCGTCAGTTCCATCAAAATAAAGACATTTTCCCGAGACACACTCACTCTCATCTTTCCAAACCGGGCCATTAGTCAGCGTCCCATCATTCCCCTGTGAACTTTCATCATACGCCGTTGTCCCAAACCCCTCATCAAAACTCCAATACCCCACTGGATCAGCCGGTCCTCCACTATCATAATCCACCTCCACTTCAGTAATTTTAGAAATCATTGCTCCGTCGATGGTCTCCAGTTTGGCTTTATAATATAGAGAACTGGTCCACTCCAGCCCCGAAAGATCAATCAAATTTTCTTCGTCAACCAAAGAATCCCAGCCGTTGGCGGTTCCAGAAGATGAATACCAACTTTCTCCGTCTTCTGAAAATTGAGCTGCCACACTAGTTCCAGCTGGAATATCAGTGGTAATATCAATACTATTAACAGCCAAAATTCTTTCTCCAGTGCTACCAACCATATTAGTAGAAACAATCGCTCCTTCTTGATGATAAATTGTTCCTCCCGGAGCATCGGCTTCCGTCCCCGTATAATCTAAAGTCGTATCATTCACCACTGGCGTCAAAGCAGAATCAGTCGTTTCTAGTTTCAATTTATAATACAAAACCGCCCCATCCCAGCTCAATCCAGAAAGATCAACTTCATCCTCTCCGGCGCTCAAAGAATCCCAACCGCCCTTGGTTCCCGCCGAAGAATAAAAAATATGTCGATCTTGGGAAAATTGAACTGAAACAGTAGTTCCGGCTGGAATAGTTGAATCAACCGTAAAACTGTTGATGGCCGTCACCTCCGCACCCACCAAAAGATTAGTAGATTTCATTGTACCTTGAGCATAATAATCAGCCCGCGCCAAAGAAACCCCGCCAAAAAGCAGGAAGCTCAAGCAAAAATAAACCGCTAATTTGTATTGAATTTTTAATTTCATTTTTTATTTAAATTTTTGAAAATTTTATTCTTCGCTCTTGCCTCGGCGTAGCTTTAGCGAAGACAGGTAAAGGGAGACTGAGGACCCGTCTCGCCGAGACTTGCCGAGGTGGAGGTTTTTATTTTAAAAATCAAAATTTCCAAATCTAAAACCGCAAGCGGCTTCGGAGACAAGTTTCCAAAAACCAAATTATTCCTGCCTACCGGCAGGAATTACCACCCTAGAACACACCTAACTGAGAAGCTATTCGTCTTATTGGGGCTGGACACATACCCGTCGGAAAATCTCACGTACCAAGCGTTCGTAGCATTGTACTCCGTGGCGGACCAATAGTAGCTCGTGCCGAAATTGTCCCCGAAAGTAGTTTTATTGCTATAAATATAGCTCAACTCGGTTTTAGTTGGTAAACGCCCTCCAATCGCTTTACAAGCTTGCCGAGCGGGATAATCAGCAAAATTAACCGTATTATCTGCTACCATTTCATCTCCATTTTGCCCACCATCAATTCCACACTGAGACTGATTACAAGCTGTATTTTCGCTTTTCCATTGTTGCGTAGTTGCAATATCAGTTTTAGCCACCACAATATAATCCCCATCGCCCAAAGTATTAGCGCAAACATCATCATAACCAGTTCCACAAAACCAAGTCCCGCTGTCACAACTCCGAGCTTCCAATTTCACTTCTCCTGCCGTAGTATCCACTTCCACGTTCCAAGTATCTGCCACGCTTGAATCACTCGTAAAACTGTCAATAATTTCTTGGGCATAGACCAAAAAAAATCCCGTCACCACTCCCACCACCACCACTCCCAAAACTGAAACAATTTTTCGTTTTTTCATCAATCCCCAATCCCCAATTTTCTTCAATCTAGTAATTGTTTTTTTAATCTTTTTTCGAAAAAAAATCTTTAGAATTCCAATTTGTTTTTTAATTTTCTCTTTTCTCCTCCCCCTTTCCCAAAGGGGGACCGAGGGGTTTTTTCCGTTCCTATTTTCAACAACATTTTCTATTTTTTGTTTCATAATTCATAATTTATAATTATTATTTTCAATTACCTTGCTTGTCATTCCCGCGCAAGCGGAAATCTAGTCAATTTATAATTATTATTTTTAATTTCTAGTTGTTGTTCTTAATTTAATATTTTAAAACATTTTTAAATTTTGTATTTAGACTTTCAATGCTAGTTTTCAATTTCTAGTATACTATAAGATTTTAATTTTTTGAAGAATAAGTTTTTCCCCCAGTTCAACCTAGGTGAATACACTGGTTTCCACTGGTTGAACCAGTGCACTGGTTCAACCAGTGGAAACCAGAGGAAAGGTTTTTAGGGAAATTTTGAGTTTTAAAAAAAATGTTTTATTTTGTATTTCAAAAATATTAAAGGCTATTTTCAGTAAATTTATTTTAACATAAAATTTTTTCGAAACAAAATCCTCCCCAGTTCGACCGATGTGAATACACTGGTCAAACCGAGGGAAATTTTGAAAAACTTTTAGACTAATTTAAGTTGTTTGATTTTTAGAACCTTGAATGTTGAATGAATGCTAATTGTTGAATATTGATTATTTAATTTATTTCCCTCTTGTAGTCTCCCACGGTTCGACCACCGTTCCACTGTGGTCAAACCGCTATCATTCTAATCATTACCTTGTTATTTTAAATTAAAACATTCAAAATTTTTATACTTAATACTTGATACTAAATACTGCGAATTACTTCCCCACCGTCCAACCAAAAATATCATTAAAAGATTCTTCCAGTAATTGGAAGAAAGAAGTATCTGGCGGACCAGTATAAAATACAAATTCATCTGATTCAACCTCATTGCCCCAACGATCTTTGCTTTGAATAACATAAGTATAAACGCTAGAAAATTCAATACTAGGCAAAGTAAAACTATGAACATAAGCAAAATTATTTTCCGCTATTTCTTGAAACTTTGAATCTTCATCGCCTTTATATCTGATTGTTGAAAAAATCGGCTTATTGGACTGCCAAGAGGCATAATAACTAATATCGTCTTTATCTTCACTGGACCTAAAAAGCTTGCCTTGAAAATGAGAAATTTCAATTGGTCTGGTTCGATCATCATCAGTCATCGCCATCAAAGCCTCGCTTCCCAAAACGATGTCCTGAGCCACAAAACGCTCACCACTATATTCTTCTCCAGCTTTAGTAGTCTCACCCAAAACTTGCACTAAACCTTTTCTAGAATCCTTTTGATACAAATTAACCGCACTCATTTTATTACTTTCATTCTGCTGTTGCCAATACTCGAAAGACACCAAGCCACCAAAAAGCAAAGCAAAAAGCAGAATGGTTTGCAAAGAATTTATTAAAATTTTTTTTATTAAAATTTTTTTCATTTTATGTTATAAAATTATCCTTTTTTGTTGTTCCTGCCCCGACTGTTTGAGAATAAGATCTGGTGGGAATCTAGTCAATTTATAATTTTTGTTGTTTATTGTTTTCTAAAACCCCCTGTGTCCCTTGGCTCGTTCTAAGCTTGCGGAGGCAGGGCCCTTTGCAAAAGGGGGATACTTCACCCAATCTTTCACGTTTATTTTAAAAAGCTTCTTCGCCACCCCCCCCTTGATAAAAAAAGGGAAGGGTTGAAGGGGTTTTTATTTTAAAATTTAAAATTAAATATAGTTTATAAATCATAAATTAATTCATTCGAAATTGAATCAAAATTCGAAATTCAAAATTTATAATGCCCTTCAGATGCGAAATTTTCCCCGAACTTAAACTCGATTCTTCCATTTTTATTCTTCCTATCTTCTCTTCAAAGCTTCTAGCGGATCAACAACGCTGGCTTTTCTGGCTGGAATTAAACCAGTGAAGATTCCTATTAATAAAGAACTGGTTAATAATAAACAAATAAACCAAAACGGGGAGTGAAACAAATCAAAAGCCTCACCACCCATTCGAACCGCAATAAAATTAACAATCCAATTAAAAACATTTTGAACCAAAAAGCCCATTAAAACTCCCGAAACTCCCCCCAGAAAACCCATCAGAGCTGATTCAAAAATAAAAATACTTAAAATATTTTTGTCCGTTGCTCCGATTGCTTTCATTATACCGATTTCTTCAGTTCTTTCCAGTAAAGTAATAATCATCGTATTGAACATTCCAATCGAACTAACAAACAAGGCCACTACTCCCAAAATTGCCAAAATCAAACTGACTACTGAAAAGAATTTTTTAGATTGTTGCACTACCTCTGAAATAGAAGAAGTCTTATAACCCAATTTTTCAATCACTGCCTTAACGTCGTCAACTTGATTAGAGTTCCAAGCCTTGACTTTCAGCAAAAAAATCTCAGTTAAACCTTGATCTTGAAAATCAATAGCGCTAACAAAAACATTAGACCGATCATTCTCGACTATTCCAATAACCGTAAAAGTTTTTTCAATCTTTTTTTCCAAAAATTGCCCCTGTTCTCCGCTAGGAATATTTAAAACAATTTCGACTTCCTCATTCATCAAATCTTCCATTTCCATTCCCAAAATTTTCGAAAAAGCCGAAGACAAAACAATCCCGTTTTCCATTTCTTTCGAAAGCATTTCCCCTAAAAGCATCTTTTTCCCATCCATACTCAAATAACCCGGATCGGTAATGAAAAAAGAGGTATTACTAAGATTATCTTCAGTTATTATTTGGCCATCATATTTCATCAACGGAATAATTTTCTCCAATTCATTAATATAGCTGAATTGATCAACCGTTTTTTGATTAATTTTTTTACCTGTCTCATCATTAGAATAAACATCAATCGAAGATAATGAATCAGAAGTAGTAATTCTATTCAAAACCACTTCCTGAACTCCAAATCCCAAAGAAATCAGAAACAAAATCGTTGCTGTTCCAACTCCAATCCCCAAAATAGTCAAAAGCGTTCGCGACGTTCTAGCTCGAAACATTCTAGTGGATAACTTTATTAAATCAATAAATTTCATATTAGCCCGAATATCTTATTAGAATCAACAATTCCAGCTCTCTAGCAATCTTTTCGGCTGTTCTCGAATTCAAACCCAATCCTTCTTCCGAAACCGGTCGATCTAAAATTGCCTGAAAATCATCCCGAGCTAATTCTTCATTTAAACGACTTTCAATGCTGTTTTTCAAAACATTCATCCTGTATTCCGTTTTTTTAATCGGATATCGTTTAATAAAAAAATTCTTTAATCTTATCGCTGATTTAAACGGTTCTGAATAATCAATTTTTTCAGCTTCTTTATAAAAAACTGCCACCTGTTCAACAAAATGTTTTGCACTTCGCTTGTCCCAACCAGCTCCACCATCTTCCAATGATTTATTTATTTGGTCAAAAAATTGTTTTTCGTTTAAAGTTCCCAACAAATAGTTCTTCATATAACGCTGAGTCAAATCCGTTTGATAATTAGTTATCGGCAACATTAAGTGAGAAAAAATTTGTTTCACTTTAAAAGGCGTCAACAATTGACCAATATTAGCACTCGATAAATCTTTGAAAGAATTCATTAAAAGTCGCAGATCATTGGGAATTTTGGTTTGTTTAGTAAGAACCATTTTTTTCTTTTTTTCCTTGTTGAATTTTGCTTCTCTTCTCTTCTTTGTCACAACTACTTTTTGAATTTTTCCATCTTTAATATAAACAATTCGATCAGCAAAAACCAAATGATTAGCATCGTGCGTCACCATTATAATCGTCTTTTTGTCAAGCTCGTTCAACTCTTTGAGAATCGCCATCACATTATAGACCGACTTAGAATCCAAATTTCCTACCGGTTCATCCGCTAAAATTATCTCCGGTTGATTCATCAAAGCTCTCGCAATTGAAACTTTTTGCCGTTGTCCTCCAGAAATATCAGATGGATACTTTTCCGCCTGATTAGCAATATCAAATCGTTCCAAAAAACCTCTCGCTAAAGATCTTCTTTTTTCCAAATTAACTCCAAAAAAAACCTGGGGCAAACAAACATTATCTAAAACCTTTAGAGAATTAATTAAATGAAAAGACTGAAAAATCATTCCGACGGTTCTTCGTCTATATATTGATTTTTCGTCACTATCAAAATCATTAATATTTTTGCCTAAGACATTAATCGTGCCTCTAGTAGGCGTTTCAAAACTAGCAATTGAATTTAACAAAGTTGATTTTCCACAACCAGAAGGACCAAAAATTATAATCCATTCTTCCGCTTCAAATTCTAAATTAACATCATCCAAAGCCCGAACCTGATTTGATTCTCCTTTATGATAAATAACGTTAAGATTTTTTATTTCTATTATATTTTTTGTTTCCTTTTTTGGCATTCTATCTTTAATATTAACTTAATTTTTAGGAAATTTTTTCCAGTCGCAGTTTCGTAAAGTAAACGCTTAATCCAAAATTAGAAAATTGTTCATCTCAACAAACCTCAGCGAGGTAAACGGTGAAAAGAGTAATCAAAAACATTCTCTTTGAAACAAAATTAGTTAGCTATATTTTCTGGATTTTCAGCCGGTGAATCAACCCCAGCTGGCTCTTCTAAAACAGGACCTTCCTGATCAGTTGCATTTTCCTCAACAACCGGCAAAGTCGCTGAAGCACTTTCATTCAAATTAGCCAGAGCTTCTCGATTATTTTTCAAATTATCAATTATTTTCTGAAGCAATTCATTGTCTTGATTTGATTCTTTGATTTTTTCGAACTCTTTTATCGCTTGATTTTTATTGCCTTTTTTATCAAGAACCAAGCCATATAAATATCTAGCATTGGCATATTCAACATTCAACCCAAGTGCTCTTAAAAGAGAATCTTCTGCCTGATCATAATCTTCTCGTTGATAATAAAGTCTTCCCAAATCCATTTGCAATTCAGCTGCCTGAGGATAAAGTTCCACATTTTCAATCGCCTTATTCAAAGCCTTTTCTGTCTCTCGTTGTCTTTCATAAAGACTAACTAAAGTAATATTAGCTCCGACATGTTCCGGTTTTAAAATTAATACTTTTTTTAAATAATCTTCTGCCATTGATAAATATTCTAAACTTTTTTGAGGAAGCTCCATCTCCGCTTCAGCCTGTTTACCTGAATTTTGTTCTATCATCTCCAAATCGGCTAAAGTTATTTGAACGTTAGCTAAATATTGATATATTTCTGGATTTTTTGGATCCAACTCAATTGCTTTTTCGTAGTTTTCAATAGCCTTAATACCAGAATCTTTCTGAATAACAATGAACTCTCGATAAAGATTAGCAATCGAAATAAAATTAAGAGAATCAGCTGGATTCAAAGTTTTGGCTTTATCCAAAGATTGTAAAGCACTTCTAAATCTAGTACTGATGAAATTAGATTCATCTGGCGTTAAATTTTCCAAACCTTTCTCTTCAATTTTATCTTTGGCCAAAGCCAAATGGACTACTGCCAAATCTCGATAATATAGATCTCGATTAGGATCCAAAGAAACCGCTTTCGATATTTTTTCAGCTGTTTTTTCAATATTGTCTTCCTTGTTGCTAGCAGCTAGAGCTTGCCCAAAATAAACCGCAGCCACATATTTTTGACCATGAAGGTACATAACTGCTGTAAAACCAATTATCACCAAAACAAAACCAAAAGAAAGAATGAAAGAAGTTTTAGGGCTATTAGAAGTAGTTGTAATTTCATTCAAAGCTGAATTTTCGCTCTTCCTATTTAAAAAATACGAAACTAGAAGCAGAGCAAGAAAAAGCCACCACAACATCATAATGGTGATATTTGAAAAATAGGCAAAAAGAAAGATTGTCAGAAACAACCACCCTACCGCCAACGCAATTATCGAATAATTATTGAAATTATTTTTCTGCCTATCATCAACGCTCTTAATAATTCGCATAACTTCTTTGAAAACAACGAACAACCCAGCAATTACTAAAAACAAGAAAGAAGCTACTCCCAAAATACCAGTCGTAGAAGCTAGTGTCGAGAAATAGCTAGTCGATTCATTAAAATTAACCGCTGAAAATTCTCCCAAATCACTTGGTCTGTTCTTCTTATAGACATTAGCAAAAGTAGTTGGTCCACTTCCCAGCATCGGATTGTCCTTGATTGAACTCAAAGAAATTTCTGCCGCTACTTTATGCTTCAAGAAAACCTCCACTGGCAAATTAACATTATTTATGAGAGGCTTCCCTCTTAAAAAAAACAAAAGAGTAAAAATAATAAAAATCATTGGCAAAACCCTTGATTGAGAAGGTTTTTTATTTTCAATTAAAATAGTTATTCCCAAAATGACAGCCAACATAAAAATCAAAAATATCCAAATCATTTTAAAATTAATCACTGCTAACAAAAAGAATGAACCAAAAGACAAAAGCATCAAAAAAGCTTTAATCCATTTGGAGGCACTGGATAAAAATAGTGTTACAGAAACCAAAAAAATTAAAGCAATATAAATCGAAAAAACATACACAGATCCAATCGTAGTAAAAGAACTAACCTTGGCAAATTCAAAAGGCAACAAATAAACACCTGAAAATTGAAGAATACTGAAAATCGTCAAAATGAAACCACTAAAAAGAAAAGAAAAAATCAATTTAGCAATTCCGCTGTAATTATTAATATTGTTAAAAATCAAAACAAAAAAAGTAATCAAAAACAAAACCGTGACAAAAGCGTTGCTTTCACCACCAAAATATCCCCACATACTTTGTTCATAATAGCTAGAATAAACGGTACTGATTCCATAAATTAGCAAAAATGTTAAAACAGGAATTAATAAAAAGCTTTTTTTAAATTTTATTTCATTTTTCCAAGCCATTTTTCCAATCCAGGCCAACGCACTAATTCCAACCAATCCAACTAACAAAATCTGCTTATTAAGTTCAAACGGGCTTGAAACATTGGCATAAAAAAAGATTGGCAATAATATGACCACTAAATAAAGAGGAATTTTAATTGTACAATCAATTAATTTTGAATTTTTAACTTTTTTCGTCACTTCCCCTGTTTTGTTTTCATTTTTCATTGTAGTCGTCTCTTCATTTTTTTGAGCCTTAATTTCAACATTTTTTCTGGTTTTCAAAAAATTTTTTATTTCGTCTTTTTTCATTTATATTATTTACTGATTTTTTAAAAATTCAAATCTGCCAAAAAAACAATGGCTTAATTTAAAGTATACTAATTTTTAAAAAATATGCAAATTTTAATTATTATTCAAAATCAATTTCACTATCTATTGCCTCCTTTCCAAAATTATGCTAAAATTTCACTTGAAGTTACTTGGAATTATTTCCGATTTAACTACTTATAAGATTAAAAAGCTTTATGAAAAAAAAGATTCACCCAAAATACAATTCTGACGTTGAAGTCAAATGTGCTTGTGGAAGCACTTTTAAAGTTGGTTCCACCGCCGAAAAAATAGACATTGAAATTTGCAATAAATGTCATCCTTTTTACACTGGAAAAGAAAAATTAGTCGATAGCACTGGCCGAGTTGACCGATTCAAGAAACGAATGGAAAAAAGTTCTGCCATGCAAGTTAAAAAAACTACTAAAAAAGAAGCTCCTAAAGAAGAAACAACCAACACTCCTGAAAAATCAGAGAAAAAAGAAGATAAAAAATAACTTTGAGGACACTACAAAATTCCCGCTAAACCTTTTCAAATTATTAGCGGGAATTTTTTTATTAAAATCTATGTTATACTCTATTTAATATGAAAGACTTTACGAACTTTTAACTTTATGAACTTTCTAACTAATTTCTATGAATCAAAAAAGAATCGACAAAATCAAAAAAGAATACACCGACCTAAAAAAAGAGCTAGAAAACCCAGCTAATTTTTCTAATCCCGAAAAACTCAAAAAACTCAACCAAGACTTGAGCGAAATTGAAGAAATAGTAACGGAAACAAAAACGCTAGAAGAAACGCAAAGACAACTCAAAGAAAATGAAAAATTTTTAGAAGAAGAAACTGACGAAGAATTTTTAGAAATGTCTAAACTAGAAAAAATCGAACTTGAAAACATTTTAAAAAAAACAGAGACAAACATGGAAAAATTGCTCTTGCCTTCTGATCCTCGAGATAAAAAAAGTATTATTATTGAAATTCGAGCCGGCGCCGGTGGCGATGAAGCCAGTCTTTTTGTAGGAGAATTATTCAAAATGTATTCCCGTTTCGCTGAAAAAAATAATTGGCGAACTGAACTCAACAGTTCTAGTCCCAACGTCTTGGGTGGCTTTAAGGAAATAATTTTTGAAATTTCTGGTAAAAATGTTTACTCTAAACTTAAATTTGAATCCGGAGTTCATCGAGTCCAAAGAATTCCCGAAACCGAAAAACAAGGGCGAGTCCACACTTCGACCGTCACAGTCGCCGTTATTCCTCGCGCTGAAAAAACTGATTTAAAAATCAGACCAGACGAACTAAGGATTGATACTTTCGCTTCTTCAGGCCCAGGTGGTCAATCCGTCAATACCACCAACTCTGCTGTTCGAATTACCCATCTTCCAACTGGCACAATGTCTTCTTGCCAAGATCAAAAATCTCAACTTCAAAACAAGGAAAAAGCGATGCAGATTCTTCGCTCCAGACTCTTAGCCCAAAAAGAAGAAAAAGAACAAGCGGCAGCTTCTTCGGAACGAAAACAACAAATCGGAACAGGAGATCGGAGTGAAAAAATCAGGACCTATAATTTCCCTCAAGACCGAATTACTGATCATCGAATCAAAGTCAGTTGGTCTAACATTGAAATAATTTTAAACGGCAACTTAGACGACATCGTTGAGCAAATTACCCAAAAAGATTTAGAAATGAAATTGAATGATGAAAATTAAAAAATTGCTTCAGCAAAGCAAATTAAAACTTTGCAATTTTTCACCAACCCCAGACTTGGATGCAGAAATTTTATTAAGCTCAATTTTAAAAAAAAATCGCGAATTTTTATTTTCCTATCCTGATGCGGAAGTTTCTCCTCAAAAAATAATAAAATTCAAAACTTTAATTCAAAAAAGAATTCAGCAAGAGCCAATCGCCTATTTAATCAAAGAAAAAAATTTTTACGGTCGACCTTTCGGCGTCAGTCTTGACACCTTGATTCCTCGCCCTGAAACTGAACTATTAATCGAAAAAACCTTAGAATATTGTCACCAGCAATTTTATCCCTCTAAAAAAATCGCCTTAATTGACGTTGGAACAGGCTCAGGCTGTATTTTAATTTCCCTCTTGAAAGAACTCCAAAAAAGTCGATTCAGAAACTCCCAAATCGAAGCTTTCGGAATAGACATCTCGACAAAAGCTTTGAAAATTGCAGAAAAAAATGCGAAAAATTTGGAAGTTAACTGGAAAATTGATTTTTCAAAAGGAGATTTATTAAAATCTTTGTTAAGTAACTTGTTAAGTAACAAGTTCGATAACAAAACCCAATTAATAATCACGGCCAATCTCCCCTACTTATCACCAAAAATCTATCACAACTGCCCCGCTTCTGTTCAGGCTTTTGAACCTAAAAAAGCCCTGATTGCCAAAAAAGACGGCCTAGAATTCTATTTAAAGCTTTTAAACCAAATCAAACGACATAAACTACCTGATTTAGTTCAAAATCTTTATCTAATTTTTGAAATTTCTCCGGAACAAAAAAAGTTCGCTCAAACAGAATTTAAAAAGATTTTTCCCCAGGCCAACTTCAAATTCAGCAAAGACTTCTCCCAAAAATGGCGTTTCATTGAAATTTTCTTTTAAATAGATTACAATTAGCTTGAAAACTAATAAAGACGCCTCATACAATAGTTTGATTAAGTATTTTTCTAATTAAGGGTTGTATATTTGAGCACAATTTGAGGAGAATTTGAGTACCGAACGAAATGTACTAAACTGGTACATTGAATGAGTGACGGAAAATTCGACAAAAAAGTGTGTCAAATAGACAAGCCGTCAACACAATGAAATCACTAGCTGTCAACAAACGAGCTCACTTTGACTACCAACTCCTCGAAACCTTCGAGGCCGGTTTAGTGTTAAAAGGCTACGAAGTCAAATCAGTCAAATCAGGTCACGTCTCTCTCAAAGGTGCTTTTGTCACTTTCAACAGAAGTGAATTATACCTCACCAACGCTCACATCAATCCCTACAAGCAAGCTGGAATTATCGAAGGCTACAACCCGACCAGACCGCGAAAATTGTTAGTCAAAAAAAGTGAAATCAAAAAATTACTAGGAAAAGTTCGAACTGAAGGCTTGACATTAGTACCTGTTTCAATGTATAATAAAAAAAGCCTAATTAAGCTTTCATTTGCCTTAGCTAAGGGAAAGAAAAAGCACGACAAACGTCAATCGATTCAAAATCGTGAAGACAAGGTCAAGATTGAAAGAGCCTATAAGGAAAGACGTTAAAAAATTATTTGATTATTTTTTTAAGATACAAGGACACAAGATACAAGAAACAAACAAATCTCAAATTAAAATTTTAAAAATAAAAAAGCCAAAGGCTTTTAGTTTGAAATTTAAATATTGAAATTTTTAATTTGTTTGTTTCTTGTGTCCTTGTTTCTTCGGAAAAACACGCTGGGGGTGCCAGGCTTCGACAGGTTAAGTATTTTGAAATTTGCAGATCAAGCTGTATATCTTGTTAAAAATATACAGGGATTGGCTTTAAGTGTTATTTTGTTTTCGAAATTGAAAATTTTTAGAATAAATTTTCTAAATAATTTTTGAAGCACTAACCAAAATTAATGTAAAAAAATTTGAAGAAAATTTAATCAAAAATTTTCGATTGTAGTAAAAAGAACATTTAAAGCCAATCCCGAAACCTTATAAGTGCAAACTTATATAATAAAGCAAAAAGTGCGTTAGCATCTGCTTTCACACCTAACTTTGCTGCTGCCATAGCTTAATTTTAACCTATGGCCCATCGATTGACTGATTTCTAATAAGTCTCTGGAATTGCTTGCAATTCCTTATCGGTGTCAACATTAGAACGTAGTTAGTTTGTTTTCTTTTGGCAAATTAATCAAATCACACAAAAGAAAAGTTCTCTCGCTTTTTTTGTCCATCTCAACGCGATTGAACTTCTGAGATTTATTCTCAAAAACAGATGGAACATATCTGTAGACGATTTTAAAATTTTGACACTGGACATGGGTTCAATTCCCATCACCTCCACAAAGTTTTTCTTCTTTTGAAGAAAAATCAATTTTAAATTTTAAATGAATTTTTAATATAATAATTATTTAGTTTTTAATTACATAAGCTTCGCTTATGAATTTAAAAAATGAAGTCATTCAAAATTGGATCGAAATTTTAAATTCAAAATTCAGAATTTATTTTTCTAGCCTTGCTAAAAATAAAGAATATTGCTATATTAGCAACATCAAAAGGGTGATTAAAAATAATCCCTCAAAAGAATTAATCAATAAATTAAATTTATCAAAAGAGTATTTAAACCAGTCCCGCGAAAACCGAAGAATAAGGTGAATGAAGCTATTCATATACCAACCGTTCGAGTAGTGGGCGAAAGAGGCGAACAACACGGAATTATGGCAATTCGTGATGCTTTGATTTTAGCCAGATCTCAAGATCTAGACTTAGTCGAAATTGCCCCCAAAGCCGAACCACCAGTTTGCAAAATAATTGACTGGGGAAAATTTCAATATATGGAAACTAAAAAGAAATACGAGAACAAGAAAACTCAAAAAAAGACCAAACTAAAAGGAATCAGATTTCGACCAAGCACTGGTGACGGAGACTTAACTTTCAAAGCCGAACAAGCCAAAAAATTCTTAACCAAAGAAAATAAGATTAAAATTCAAGTCGTTTTAAGAGGACGAGAAAAGGCGTTTGCTGAACAAGCCAAGAAACGATTGAAAGAATTCATTGACAAAATCGATTTTCCAGTTAAAATAGAACAAGACATTAGACAACAAGGAAATGGATTTAATGTCATCATAGCTCCCATTATTAAAGGAGACTAGTTTTAATTTACGATTAAGAAATTGTTTTCAATCACAGTTTTGACTAGAAAGTTAAAAAAATATTTGCAGATAATTTCACCAAACTATGCCAAAACTTAAAACAAGAAAAGCGGTAGCAAAGAGATTTAAAATCACTGGTACTGGAAAAGTTTCTAGAAGAAAATCCAACCAAAATCATTTTAATGCCAGACAAACCTCTGATCAAAAAAGAACTAAGCGAGGAAATCAAATTGTGACCGGTAAAATAGGAGCTTCTATTAAAAGAGACCTTTTGAGTGAATAGAAATCATTTATAAATAATTCGAATAATCAGGGGAAATTAAAGGTTTGAGAACAATTCGAGGCGGATTTGAGCAACGAATGAGACGCACTGAATAGTACGACGAATGAGTAGCTAAAAATCCAACAAAGAACTGCGCCAAACATTTAACTTCTATTATAGATATGCCAAGAATAAAAAGAGGAGTAACCGCCTCAAAACGACGATCAAATCTATTAAAAAGAGCCAAAGGTTTCAAATGGCGACGAAAAAGCAATTTCAGAGCTGCTAAAGAAGCCTTAATTAAAGCTGGAAAATATGCTTACCGAGATCGAAGAAACAAAAAACGAACTTTCCGAGCACTTTGGATTTTACAACTTAACAATGCCTTAAGACAAAATGACTGGAAATATTCTACTTTCATTAAATATCTCAGAGATAACACCATTAATTTAGACCGAAAGATTTTGTCCAAATTGGCAATGAATGAACCAGAGATTTTCAAAAGAATGATCGATAAGATGAAATTAAGCAAATAGATTTACTTTTTTATATTAAAAAACACCTCTTTACAATGAGGTGTTTTTTTATTTATCATTTCCACGAAAAATTCCGAGCGGTTTGACCTCTGTGGATACAGCGGTCGAACCGCTGGAATTTTAGCTATTTAACTCGACTTTCCGCTTTTCTTTATTTTATACCTTGTCATTCCCGCGCCTCATGCACCATAGCTTCAGCGACTGTGTAAAAGCGGGAATCAAGTTATTTAAAAATATTATTACCTCTCCACAAAATCATAAACCTAAAAAATAGTCAAAACAAACAAAAAAGGCCCTGTTCCTCGAACAACGCCTCATAAAATCTTTTTTTAACTTTTTTCTCTCAGAAAAGAGCCTCCCCATTCAGATTTAGCGTAACGATGCGCAATGAAGCCCACCGACAAATAAACAAGAAAGGGTATTAGCCCCCACCAAGATTTAAAACTAACGATAGTCAAAAGAATCGCAGCTGTTCCAATCGCCAAAAAAATACTGTTAAAAAAACTTTTGCTATTTCCATCATCTTCGTCCATATTTATGAACATAAAAATCATCCACCCTAATAATTTTAAGACAAAAATAAACTTTTTATATTTCTCTCCTCTTTTTAGGTCTTTCTCCAAAAAAGAATCTTTCCACATTCGTCTTTCCAAGAAATGAACTATTAAGCCCACAACCAAATAAATACAAATGCGATAAAAATTAGGTTCATCAAAAATCAACCACCAAAATACGACTCCAGTTGCAACGAAAACACTACTCAAAGCATTTCTAAACTCGTCATAATCTTTATCAAGATTTATAAATAGGCACAAGGGCCACCCAAAAAACCTTAAAACAAGAAAAGATTTCTCACGTTTTTTCATTTTATCTCGCTCCTTCTTTAAATATTTCTATTCAAGAATTGATTTCTTTAAAAAATATCTCGCAAACAGCTCTACAATTCCGCCAGTAATCAAATAGGCTAATCCAAAATAAACTGAATTTTTTAAATCAAAAAATTCAATATACAGGGACATTGGAATAATAAACAAAGCTCCAATTATCAACAAAGCAAATCCCTTGAGAAGATCTTTCAGACTTCCGTCATCTTCTAAGTTAAGAAACATTAAAAACCACCAAAAAATCAATTTGCCTAAAAATCCAAAAAACGATCTAAACCCCTTCATCTTTTACCTCCCCTTTAAATTACAAAAAATTTATTTTAAACTTTATAAAAAGAACAATCTTTATTTAAAAAATCAACCCTAAACATTATTATCCAAAAACCCCTTTAAGTCAACGACATCCCGCTTGTCCTTGTTATAATAATAAGTTTTTATTCCAACTGACTCAGCACTCTCAACTGCCGCTTTGTCGTGTTCAAAATAAATAACATCTTCCGAATCCAGATTGAAATATTCCAACGTCTTTCTATAATAACTCGGATCGATTTTCTCTGGATTATGATTTAAAGTAAAGACTTCATACGGCATTTTATCCAAACCAAATACAACTTGTTGTTTCTCATCCGCCCCAGTAAGAATAATTTTTCTATTTGGATATTCTTCTAGTAACTCGGACATTTCTTCAAAAATTTTGCCCTCTTTACTCACAAAAACATTCACCGCATCGACTAAAATTATTTTCATACAAAAAACTTAAAGATTATAAATCAAAATAGTATGTACTATAGAACATTTTAGGATATCCTCTAAAAATTAATTTTATTTCTCAAAAATGCTTTACTTTTTCTGCAACGATTTTTTCGATCACTTTTTTATTGTCTTCTTCTCGAACTTTAATATTCCTCACTTCCCCACACTTTTCACATTTTTGTTCTAAAATCCATTCTTGATTTTTCAAAAAAGCGTTAACTGGTCTCATCAACCCGCCACATTCATTGAGCCTATCTCCCGGATTAATATCAACATGTTTAGAACACAAACATTCCGGACAATGATTAGTATACCCATTCCCTGCCACAAACGCCCCACAATTCTCACACTCAAAATCCTCAATCCTCCGCTGAAATTTTTTCATATTCTTTGTAAAAATTTATTAAAAATAGTTTTATTTTTTCGCTCCTCAACTTGAAAAATCAATTTAAAACCCCAAGAAAAGACAAAAACTAAACAAAAAAATTTTCTTCATTTTCCACCATTCACTGAAGAATAGTAGAAAAACTATTTTTTTAAGGCTGATTATCCTTAATTTTATGGTTATTTTTTACTTTTTTTTATTTTTTGTTATTCTTATTTTTTTTATTCTTCTCCACTAAAATTTCGCTCAATTCTTTAATTTCAAACTATTTATTTTGTTTTGTTTGAAATAATTTTTACAATTTTATGTATCAAGATATTTTCTTATAACTTTAATCATATTATTATATCCCTCTTTTTTCAATTTATAGACAAAATCATCATGACCTCCTCCTTTTAAATTCAATCCTGGATCTATAATACTATATTTTCCCCGAAAATCATCCAAAGAAATCACTTCTCCATCTTTTCCTAGCGCATTATCGAGAAAAGATTCAAAAGCCTTAATCATATTACCATCGTTCAATAATATCCAATTTTCGACCCCAACCCCTCCAATTCCTCCATCTTCAAATTTTTTATACGCTCCACCTTCTTTTAATATTTTTTTAGTCAAAACAATATTGGCGATAACCTTCTCGTATTCTGCTTTACCAATATTATTTTTTATCCAATCAAATCTCTCTTGAATGGCTTCACCGGAACTAAGATTGATTAAATCATTTTTTCGAACAAATCCAACATCAATATCCAAAGGCTCTTCACCAAAAACTTTGCAATTTTTGACTCTCAACTGATAACCATCGACGTCGTCATGAGAGCCATTGTCTTCCGTTATCCCTAATTTTTTTCTAAGCGAATCCAAAATCGAACTAACCTTATCTATATCCTGATTATCTAAACATAAACTATAATCAAAATCAAAATCTCCAGTCATATTAGTGCCCCTGCCAGTAGAACCAATATCCAATAAATTCGCGCCAAAAATACTATCATCATATTCATCTTTCAATTGAATTCCAAATTCTTCTAAAGTTTCCTTAATCAAGTTTCTAATCTCCTTTGTTTTATTTTGCACTTCGAAAGAACTTGTTTGAATATCTTTTCTAATTTTTTCTACATCATCATAATCAAAATCTTCAGTTTTAGTATCAAGATATTCAAAAGTATCTCCTTCAAGACTATCAATTCCCCTAAAAACCTTCCTATACTCCTCATACTGTTCAGGATCAAATACAACCCGTCCTTTTTCGTCTACAACCGGTATATAAAATCCATTTTTTGCAATATTCAAAAATAAATTTTTATTACGATTATCACGACTCACTATCAAATCAATTTCAGTTGAAGGAAGGCCTGTTCTTACTCCATAGTGATTTCTATTCATCACACCTGAATTAAAAATTTCAAATTTCGAAACATCATACTCCGCTCCCTCCCCTTGAGAAGTTTCACTAAACTGCCCTCTGTTTTTAATAATTAAATCAATGTCACCCCATCTTATCGAATAATGATTAATATTATCAATAAAAGATTTATCTTCAGATTTCTCGGGAATCCTTATAAAATCAGAATCGTAAGGAGTTTGATCACTACCAGCGTCAACCCCCAAAAATTCACCCGCAGTCATCCCAAATTCTAAAATAAAATCGCTACTTGCAGCATCAACACCTTTCACAAGATCACCTTCCTCACAACTGAAATCTCCTTTTATTATTGAATTATAATTTTCAAAATTTCTTTTTTTTGCTAATTCTTTCGATTGCTTCATTTCATCCAAAACCTCTTTTACATCATTAAATCTAGCCGGCTTCAAAAACATCTGAGAAACTCTATCTTCAACTGACTGACCATCTTCCGCTTTTATTAAAGCTCTCATTTTTATATACGAAGTTTCTATTCCTTCGTCCAAATTAATATCATTAATATTTTTATGATTACTTAAAGCCGAATTGAGCCACAGCATTTTAAACCTTTTTAGAATAAACTCTGCCTGCCTTCTTTCTGTTTCATCAAGCCCTTCCTCACCTTCAATATCAATTTTTTCAAAAACTGCTTGACCTTCTTGAAAAACTTCCAAATATTTTCTCAAAGAACTATCATTTGATTTGATACTAATATTCAAGAGATCTCGATAAAAAGTAAAATATTTCCGCCGACTGCTTGATTTCTCCAAATAAGGACTTAGATACTTTCGTTCTTCAAAATCTTTTTTTATTTTTTGTGGATTATACAAAATAGAAAATACTTTATATTTTTTCCCTACCATAGGCAAACAATTAGTCGTAAATACTTCTATGATTTCTTGACAAGCTTCTTCTGGATTTTTTGAATACAATAATTCCCTAGCAATTTCTTTTTTAGTTTTCTGCAGTTCAGATGATTGGATACCATCCAGCTTTTTATAAAGCTCAACCCATAAATTAATTTTTTCCGAAGGAGCCCTCAAAACATCTTCTAAATTATTCGCTACAATTTCGCAAAAGTCTTTTTTCTCCAAGACACCTTGTTCTGCTAACGAAAATATCCCGACTACTTTATCTGGATTATCCTCTATAAAAGCGACCACTTTTCCATTAAAATAAAATTCAGAATGTTTTCCTAAAAATTCAAGCTGATTAAAATCCTTAAGATTGTCGAAAAGAATAGCCAAAGAGTCAAAATTCAAATAACTTTTTTCTTCTTTAAAATTACAACTAGCCATAAAGTTTAAAAATTCGTCCGTATTTTCTTTCGCATATTTAATAAAATGATCCATTGATCGCCCGTCTATATTAAAAAAACGGCTCATCATCTCAATCAATCTCAAAGAATTCTCAGGATAATCGAATAACCCTATATTTTCTACTAAACTAATTCCGTTCTTATCAAAAGAATCCATCAATTTTTTAGCTTCCCAAGAATCAAGTTTTTCTATTATTTCTGGATTGTTCAACAATGTGCTTAAGCTAATATCATAATCATATTTGTCCTTTATACTAACAAAAGCCTTAAAATTTTCTACAAAATCGCTGTAATCTCTCCGAATAAATTCAAGACAAATTTTTAATTCAGCTTTATTAGCAATGTTTTTAATTATCATTCCAATAGAGTTAATTGAATCACGTTCAGCAAAAAACAAAAATCCAAAATCCCTAATATTGAAATCAAAAGAGGCTTCTTCCATTATTTCTTTTATCAAATTTGAATTCTCTGATATTTCGGTATTATTGAACACAAAAGCTAAATATCCTAAATAGCTAATTGACATATAATCTTTGCAATTTTCAAAACCCTTGGCTACCTCTTGAAAAGATTCATCTAAAATCAAGAAAAAATCTTTAATTCCCTTAACGTCCTTTCTCCACTCGTTAAATTTCAAATAAAAATCTTGAAAATCATCAGCAATTTCTAACTCTTCAAAAACCTGATAAAATGCTAAAGCATGCTCTTTGTGATTTTCATACAAATCTTTTAATAGCTCATATTCTTCCAACGAAAATTTGTCCTCCTTCAAAAAATGAAAATCTTCTGCAAATTTAGAAAAAGCTTTGTCTTCTGCAAATTCGCCTAAATTCAAAGCCTTAATTCTTAACTTTTTTTCATCTGACATCTCATGAGAATAACTCAACACGTCTTTCTTTAAGTTCAAATAATTACTATTACCAATCAACAGATCCTCACCAATTTCAGATTTCAAAACTTGGTCTAAAAATTCAGTCGAAAGTTTGTTTCCTGAATCTTTAACATATCTAGTTAGTAACTCATAATGGTCTTCATTCTCCACATAATCCAAAATAAACTCCAAATTAGCGATTGGACCATAACCTCTTTTTAGTTCTAAAACTTTATCCGAAATTTCAATCAAATTTTTAACTTTTTCAAGATTCTCCTTAGACAATTTAGACTGCAACCCTGATTCTTCACAAAAACACTGAACGCTCATTTCGTTAAATTCTAAACCTAAATAATTTTTAACTTCTTCGCATAAATTTAACTTCTCTAAAATATTTGGAATTTTTATGAGACTATCGATCCAATAATCATCGCTTTTTATTTCAGAAGGACAAGGTTCAACTGTTGCTCCTGTTATCGAATTCACTTTCTCATAAAAAACAATCGGGTCATCTAAATATTCAAAAGCCTCCAAATAACCCCAAGACTTTATTTGTTCAAAATTTTTAGCATCTCCGCCTCCTTTGTTTTTAACATAGGCAACAAATTCTAAAACTTTTTCAGGATTTTCAATTCCCTCTTTCTTTAGTTTTCTAATAATATTTTTTTCTTTCAATTTATCGATAAATCCTTTTGGTTTTTCTGCCTTATTTTCTAAAGATTTTTCTTTATGAAGTTGCCGTTGCTTTTTAGAATCTTCAATCTTTTTTCTTGTCACTTCTGTTTCTTTCACTCTTTCTAATTGTTTTTCAGCATATTCTTTTAATTCAGCTTCTTTTTTCTGATCAATAGATTTTCTAATTTTATTTTCTAGTTTTTCAATCTTTTTTAAAAGCGCTTCTTCAAAAGTTTCCTTTTGGGCTTCACTTTCAGGCATTTCAATTTCCTCAAGAGAATTAACTGTTTCTTGTTTAAAATTTTGATTTTCCATAAAATTTTTTTATTTAAAAATTAACTCATTTCCCACCATTCACTGAAGAATGGTAGAAAAACTATTTTTTTAAGGCTGATTATCCTTAATTTTATGGCTATTTTTTACTTTTTTTTATTTTTTGTTATTCTTATTTTTTTTATTCTTCTCCACCAAAATTTCGCTCAATTCTTTAATTTCAATTTTTTTATTTTGTTTTTTAGCATTTTCTTTAAATTGAGCAAAACACATTGGACAAGGAGTTATCAGTTTGTCGGCTTTGGTTTTTTGAGCTTGATCAAACCGTTCCCCAGCAATTCGATTGGACAATTCTGGATTGTTAGTCTTCACGCCTCCACCGGCTCCACAACAATAGCTTTTTTCTCTATTCAAATCCATTTCCTTAATTTCAAAACCAGCCTTTTTAATAATTTCTCTCGGTTCCTCATAAATTTCCAAACCTCTCCCTAAGTGACAAGGATCATGATAAGTAGCAACTCCATTATTCACCCCCTCAAATTGCTTCAAATTTTTCTCGGTAATAATCTCAGTCATATGCTGAACTTCAATATCCCACTGCTCCTCCAAAATTTCCTTATAGTCCTTTCTTAAAACCAAAGCACAAGCCGGACAATTAGTAATAATTCGGTCAACACTGTGCTCCTTAAAAATCTTCAAATTCTTCTCGGCTATTTCTTTGAAAAGTTTTTTTCCGCCAGCATTTTTGACCGGCGAACCACAACACAATTCTTTGTCAGCAAGTTTGATAAAATCAATTCCCTCCCGACGCAAAATCTCTTCATAACTAGCTTGAATGTCTTTCAGCGCGAACTTAGTCAAACACCCCGGATAATACAAAGTATTCCCCTTGAATAATTTTTTGAATATTTTCATATAATAAAATTTAATTTAAAATATTAATTTATTTAATTCAATTCTACCTCAACTCATTTTCTTTATCAAACAAGATGATCAAAAAGTCTCTAAAGTTTAGAAAGTTAGAAAGTTTTTATTTATAATTTAACCACAAAAACTTATTATTGACATAAGTTTAATAATTAACTAGAGTCAGTTATCATTAAACTTGCAATACAATTTCAATTCCAATCATTGATTTTTTCATGTTTTTTATTTAAATTTAAAAATCTATTTTAAACTTCTTATTTTTAATATAATTTAATAATTTTTCAATTTAATTCTACCGCACCTTGCTTTCTTATAAAAATTTTCCTAGAATTAAGCTATGCAAATAAATACCAATAAAACAACAGAGAAGTTAATTCTAATTTTGGTTTTTATTTTGCCATTCAATTTTCACTATATTTTCAACTTCTCCACTACCAAAGATTTTTTATTTTTTAAAGAAAATCTTCAATATTCTCTCTATTTTTTTGACATTTTATTTTTAATAATTTTCTCAAGCTGGTTTCTTCGAAAAATTAAAACTAAAAAAATTCCAAAAAATTCCAAATCTAATTGGTTTTTATTTTTACTAATCATCTATTTAGCTTGGAATTCTCTGTTTATTTCTACTAATTCAAATATTTCATTGTATAATTCTCTCCGATTATTAGAAGTTATCGGATTTTCCCTAATTTTTATCGACCTAATTAAAACCAAAAAACCTTTCAACCAAACTCTTTATCTGATTTTTCTCTCAGGTGTGATTCAATCCATCATCACCTTATTGCAATTTATTTTTCAAAAATCCCTCGGTCTAAAATATTTAGGGGAAAATGCTTTATCTCCCCAAATCCTAGGAGTCGCCAAACTAGAAGCGGGTGGCGAAAAATTCATTCGAGGCTACGGAACCTTGCCTCATCCCAACTTACTTGGAGCTTTTCTCTTTCTATCCCTAGTCACTGGTCTATATTTCATTTTAAATAAAAATTTCAAAATCCCATTCAAACTTCCTCGAAAATTTAAAAAACTTCAGCTAAAACCAAAATTCAAATTCCTAACTGGCCAAATTCATTTTAAAATCGGTTTAATTCTAATTTTAACTGGAATTATAGTCACTTTTTCTCGAAGCATTTGGCTAATAACCGCTTTTTTAAGTATTTATTTAATAATAAAATATTTCAAATATCTTTTTTATCAAAAATATAGATTTAAATCAGTATTTAAATCCATATTTCCCGTTTTAATAATTCTAATAATTTTATTAATCGGATTTCATAAATTTATCCCGGCTCGTCTTTGCCCTGGAAATTGCCAAGATCAATCATTTTCTCTCAGAGCTCAATACGCTGATTTTTCCAGAAAAGAAATTCTTCGTCACAATTGCTGGCTGGGAGTTGGAATTGGTCAATTTCCAATAATCTTCAAAGATCTCAATCCTCAAAATCTACCCGCTTACAATATCCAACCCGTTCATAACCTTTATTTATTAATTTGGAGCGAAATTGGGCTAGTTGGACTAATTCTACTAACTTTATTTATAAAGTCTCAATCTTTCAAATTTTCCGCGAAACAAACCCTGTTTATTTTATTAGTCAGCAGTTTTTTATTGCTTGGATTTTTTGATCACTACTTCTGGACTCTTCCTCAAGGTCAGTTCATCTTCTGGCTTGCCCTTGCCTTATTGCTAACTTCTGGTAAAATAACTAAGTAAATCAACAAACTATTCCTGTGATTTTCCGAAGTTCGACTCCGGGAAATTCCAAAAAATAAAACTTTATTACAAACAATGCCAACTCTAGCCAAAACTTATAATCCCAAAGAAAACGAAGAAAAAATTTATCAATATTGGGAAGAATCAGGAAAATTCAATCCCGATAATTTAGATTTGGCCGAAAACGCCAAACCCTACACCATCATTCTTCCTCCTCCTAATATCACCGACAAACTTCATCTTGGTCATTCTTCAATGCTCGCCATCGAAGATTTATTAGTGCGTTTCCACCGAATGAAGGGCTTTCGAACGCTCTGGCTTCCCGGAACTGATCACGCTGCCATTGCCACTCAAAATGTAGTTGAAAAAAAATTATTTAAAGAAAAAAATCAAACTCGCCACGACTTAGGCCGAGAAAAATTTATGGAAGAAGCTTGGGATTTTATGAAAACCACTCAATCCACTATCTTGAATCAAACTCGCCGAATGGGAGCTAGCTTAGATTGGTCAAGGCTGGCCTTTACCTTTGATGACCAACGAAAAAAAGCGGTTGAAAAAATGTTTATCGATATGTTCGAAGCCGGTGCAATTTATCGAGGTGAACGAATGGTTAATTGGTGTCCTCGCTGTCATTCCACTCTAGCCGACGACGAAGTTGAACACAAAGAAGAAAAAGCTAAACTTTATTGGCTAAAATATGGTCCTTTTGTTTTAGCTACTTCTCGCCCAGAGACCAAACTTGGAGACACCGCCGTAGCCGTTCATCCCGATGACAAACGCTATCAAGCAATGGTTGGAAAAGATTATGAAATCGAAGGAGTCTTAGGAAAATTTATAGTCAAAGTAGTAGCAGATAAAGCTGTTGACCCAAAATTTGGCTCTGGTGCCATCAAAGTAACTCCAGCTCACAGTTTTGTGGATAACGAAATTGCTATCCGACACAATCTTCCTTCTAAAAAAATTATTGATGAAAACGGCAAAATGATGGAAAACTGCGGAAAATACGCTGGAATGACCGTTTTGAAAGCCCGAGAAGCAATTGTAGTTGATATGCAAGAGCTAAGATTAATCGACCATATTGATGAAAATTATCAACATTCAGCCGCCGTTTGTTATCGATGCGGAACAATAATCGAGCCCCTACCCTCCGAACAATGGTTTATTTCAGTTGATAAAAAATTAGAAAAATTCGACAACCAATCCTTAAAAGAACGAGCTATTGAAGTTTCCAAGTCCAAAGAAATTGAATTTATTCCCAAAAGATTCACCAAGCGTTATGAGGATTGGATGGAAAATCTTCACGACTGGTGTATTTCAAGGCAAATTTGGCTTGGTCATCGAATTCCCGCTTGGCACAAAGACGGCAAAATAAAAGTTCAAGCCGAGACTCCAGGCCCTGGTTGGACTCAAGACCCAGACACTCTCGACACTTGGTTCTCCTCTGGAATGTGGACTTTCTCTACTCTCGGTTGGCCTAATACTTTTGAAGATAATAAAAAATCTGGAGATCTCGCTCAATTTCATCCTACTCAAGTTTTAAATACTGGTTATGAAATTTTGACTTTATGGGTTTCAAGAATGATTATGATGTCGCTTTTTGCAGTTGGTGAGATTCCTTTTGAAAAAGTCCACCTCCACGGAATGATTTTGGACCAACACGGTAAAAAAATGAGCAAATCTAAAGGAAACGGAATCGATCCAATCGAAATGATTGAAAAATATGGCACCGATGCCGTTCGACTTTCTTTGTTGATTGGAAGCACTGCCGGTAACGATATGAAAATATCAGAAAGAAAGATTGAAGGTTATCGAAATTTTGTTAATAAAATTTGGAATATTGCTCGATTTGTTTTGAATCAATTAAAGACCGAAAAATTAGATTTCAGTAAAAAAATAGCCGATTTAGATTTAGCTGATTTAACCCTAGCTGATCAATGGATTTTGTCCAAGATGCATCAACTTAATATTGAAGTTAAAACTGATATTGAAAACCACAATTTTTCTATTGCCGGAGAAAAACTTCGAAAATTCACCCGAGAAGATTTTGCCGATTGGTATTTAGAAATTAGTAAAATCGAAACTAATTCTTCTAAAAAAATTATTTTAACAGAAATCCTAAAAGATTTACTGAAACTATGGCATCCCCTTATTCCCTTCATTACCGAAACCATCTGGCAAAAAGTTGCCAGTTCAATGTTGATGACAGAGTCTTTGCCTGAAGAAAATAAATATAAAAAATATACAAAAGAAATTGCTGATTTTGATTTGATTAAACAGATTATAGTTATAGTTAGAAATGCTCGGGCACAATACAAGCTAAATCCTCAAGATAAAATTAAAGTTTTTATTCAAGCTGATGATAAACTAGAAGTACTCAAAGACCAAAAAAATCTATTAACCAATCTGCAAACCAACACTGAAAAAATTGAAATCACTGAATCCAGCGATGAAGTTCCGAACGCTTTCTATTCTCAAGTCGAAACGATTAAAATCTATATTCCGCTAGAAGGAATCGTTGATTTAGATAAAGAAGCTAAAAAATTGAAAACTGAAATCGAAAGATTAAACAAACTCCTGAAATCTTTAGACAGCAAATTGAACAATCAACGATTCGTCAAAAATGCCCCCAAAGAAATTGTCAAAAAAGAACAAATCAAACAAACTCAAATAAAAATAAAGATAAAAGACCTTGAAACTCAACTCCAAACCATTAAATAAAAAATCTTCTGGCTTAATTCTTTTTCTGCTAGGCGGTTTTTCAGCTGGATTTTTGGCCTTAATCTTTTCAATCGTCATTAATTTAATTTTTGAAAATTTTAGTTTCTGGTCAAAAGAAAATTTAATTTTTCTAATAATTCTAGTTTTAATTGAAGAATTTATTAAATTCAGCTTAATCAATTTCTTATTAATTAATTCTAGAATAATAAATCTAGCAAATATTTTCAAAGGATTTTTTTTCGGTCTTGGTTTCAGTTTTTTCGAATTTATTCTAATTTTTCCTCACTTCGACCCTCAATTATTGGAATTATTCCCGATTTCTCTGATTGTATTAATTCACGTCATCACCTCAATTCTCCTAATGATAGCCGTTATTTATCTTAGAAATAACTCTAAAATATTTATCATTTATTTTCTATTGGCAATTTTCTTGCATTTAATTTATAATTTAAATATAATTGATTTACAATTTTAAAAATACTTGTTAAAATAATTATAAATATTCAAGGAGAAATCTCCTATCATTTTAAATAATCAAAAAATCATGACAAAACAAAAAAAATCTTTTTTCGAAAAGCTTACTGGTATTCAAAAAATTGACGATGAAAGCGAAATCGAAATAAACAATTCTTCTCTTCCAAAAAAAGAATTGGTCGAAGATGATGCTTATGAATTTCCAACAAAAGATACATCAAAAAAAGAGGAAGAACCAGAAAACGATTTTTTTTCGAAAGAAGAAGAAAATAAAGAAGATGATGTTCAAGCAGAACCACCAAAAAAAAATGATCCAGATCCTTTTGAAGAAGTTGAAAAACCTACCAAAGAAATCAAAAAAGAAGAAATTCCAGACGAAGATCTAGAAGTTGATGCCGAAGGACAATTAACAATCGATGTTTATCAAACAGACAAAGATATTGTCATTAAATCAACTATCGCCGGAGTTAAACCAGAAAATTTAGATGTTGATATCAACAGTGAGATGGTGACTGTTAAGGGAAAAAGAACTCAAGACGACGAAGTTGACGCTGAGAATTATTACTATCAAGAATGTTATTGGGGACCTTTCTCCCGTTCAATAATTTTGCCAGTAGAAATTATTACCGAAAAAGCTGAAGCTACCATGAAAAACGGAATTTTAACCATTCGATTGCCAAAAATAGAAGTAGCTAAAACCAGGAAATTACAAGTTCGAGGCTTCTAAATTAAGTCTTCTCCTCTTTTATATGATAGTTAAGACCAGCCAATGCTGGTCTTAATTTTTAAAGCTGAAGAACCTTCCATAAAAACCAGAATGAAAATGAAAAAATATCAAAAAAATCTAATCTTACTTTTTATCTTGATTTTTTTAACAAGCGTTTTTAATAATGTTCAGGCTTCTGAAGAAAAAAATAAACTTGGATTTTTCAAAAACAAACCCTTACAAGAAATCCTAGAAAAACCTTTTTACTTATTTGGAAACAATAAAGAAAATGCTAGTCTCTTCTATCTCAAGGACTTTATTGAATGGGACTATCAATTAGTTTTCGACACTAACTATTCATCGGAGATTGAAGATCCCTTACTAAATAATCAAGAAAATCTGCTCAAGAATGCTTATCTAGAATTAGAACAACTTTATGAGAACAAATTAAATTATCGAAAAAGTTCTACCATTTTTCTTAAAGAAGACGAAACCAAAGAATTTTTAAGATCAATTTCCAAAAATATTAATCAGATTCCAATTGATGCAAAATTCAAAATAAACAATGCTAAACAAATATCGATTTTAGAAAAAAGTCAAAATGGAACTGAGCTAGTAGTCGCAGACAGTTATCAAAAAATCAAAGAAAGCTTTATCGAAAATCCTAAAAGTTCTTATATTCCTCTAGTTGTCATCGAAACTCCACCCGAAATTTCCAGCAACAACCTTGATAAATATCAAATAAAAGAATTAATTGGAACTGGAAAATCTGATTTTACTGGTTCTTCTCAAACCAGGATTTACAATATTGAAACTGCTGCCAAAAAATTTGATGGTCTAGTAATCAAGCCAAAAGAAGAATTCTCTTTCACTACCATCTTAGGCGAAGTAGACGAAACTACTGGTTACAAAGAAGAATTAGTTATCAAAAAGAATCAAACTGTTCCTGAATTTGGAGGAGGAATTTGTCAACTCTCGACCACAATGTTTCGAGCCGCACTAAATGCTGGACTAAAAGTGACTGAGAGACACAACCACTCCTATCCAGTTCACTATTATAATCCGCCCGGAACTGACGCCACCGTCTATGTCCCCAAGCCTGATTTAAAAATAAAAAATACCACTCAAGACTATTTATTGATTCAAACCAGAATTGATAAACCTGCCAAAAAATTCTTTATTGATTTCTATTCTAAGGAAGACTTGTTCAACGTTGAGCTAATTGGTCCAGAAATCATAGAAAGAACCCCTGAAGGGAAATTAAGAACTTCTCTGAAGCAAATTGTTAAAGACCAACAAGATCAAGAAGTTTTTCAAGATGTTTTTAAAAGTTTTTATGACAATCCAGCCAACTACCCTAGTCCCAATCAAATCATCCTCGAAAAACCCGAAGATTGGTCCGGCCGACAATGGGATGAATATTATGCAAAATTCGGAACGATGATTGAAGAAATTAAAAAAGGAAATTTATAAAAAATAATTTTAAAATAGATGCATCTATAGTATACACGACAATCAAAAAATAAATTTGAACCATCAAATTGATAATTTGATTTCAGTTCATTTTCTATTTATTCGCAATCTAGGACCTCCGTCTGTCCGATTCCCTCTAGTCGCTCCAGAATCCGAAAAACCACTCCCTAAAGGGAGCGGTTTTGGATTCTGGGCGACTAGAGGGAATCGAACCCTCATAGCTGGTACCACAAACCAGTGTTCTACCACTGAACTATAGTCGCCATGTATATTTATAGTATTAAGTATTAAGTATACGAATACTTTATAAAAAATTCTCTCAACCAGATACCAGACTATTTTAACATAAGCTTGAAATGATTTCAAGAGATATGTTATACTAAATAAAGTTAATCCATTTAGAGTTAAAAATTAATAAAAAATAATGATAGAAATCAATCCTGATACTTGCATTGGATGCGGTAGATGCACCGAGATTTGCCCTAAAATTTTCAAACTAAACACCGACACAATGAAAGCTGAAGTCATTGAAGGTGATGACTTGGAATGTGCCGATAAAGCCGCTAATCAATGCCCTACAGATGCGATAACAGTTGATCAAACAAAGTAATTCAACTTTATTCAAAAAGCCAGAATTAATTTCTGGTTTTTTTATTCTTCATAAAATTCTCCATTAAACAAAGGTACTAAACTATCTCCAGTCATTTTATTTGATTTTTTAATTTCCAATAATTCCAAAACCGTAGGAGCAATATCAGACAAAAATCCCCCAATTTCAAATCTATTAATTTCTTCACTTCCTTCAATTGACTTATTTTTCGACTGATGATTATCAGGCTTAACCAACCAGCACGGAACCGGATTATTAGAATGTTCAGTGTCAATATCGCCGGTTGATAAATTAACCATTTCCTCAACATTACCATGATCAGCCGTGACAATTAAAGCTCCATTTAACATTAAAGTTTTTTCTATTAATGTTCCTAGACATTTATCAGTAAATTCAACTGCCTTAATCCCTGCATCAAAATCACCAGTATGCCCAACCATATCCGGATTGGCATAATTCACTAAAATAAAGTCTGGATGCTTTTTACTTTCCAAGGCTTCAACTATCTTGTCAGTCACTTCTTGCGCACTCATTTCTGGCAATTTGGCATAAGAAGAAACTTTTTTTGATAAAACATGAATTTTTTCCTGATTTTTATAATCAATCATTTTCCCTCCATCAAAAAAATACGTAACATGAGCAAACTTTTCCGTTTCAGCTATTCGTAATTGACTTAAATTAGCTTTTTCAATTTCCGCCCCCACTCTAGAAGTAATTTTCTGTGAAACAAAAACAATATCGACTGGCAATCCAACCTCATATTCAGTAAAACAAATCACTTTAATCTTTTTAATTGGGTTAATCTTTTCAAATTCTTCAAAATTATTTAAAGCAAAAGCCTCGGTTATTTGTTTCGCTCGATCTTTTCGAAAATTGAAACAAATAAAAACATCATCTTCTTTTATTTTTGCCACTGGTTTTCCAGCAGTTTTTTCGATTACTATCGGTTCAAAAAATTCATCAGAAATGTCTTTTTTATATTGATCTTCAACAGCTTTAACTGGGTCTTTTGCTTTTATTCCCTCTCCATAAACCATCGCATTATAAGCTTTTTCAATCCGATCCCAATTCTGACTTCTATCCATTGCATAGTAACGACCCCCAATAGTAGCAATTTCACCTACCCCAATTTGTTTAATTTTATTTAATAAATCAGCCAAAAAAGCCCTGGCACTTCTAGGCGCAGTATCCCGACCATCGGTGACAACGTGAATAAAAACATCGTCAAATTTATTATTTTTCATCACCTCTAGCAAAGCAAATAAATGCTCCACATGAGAATGAACACCTCCATCACTAACTAAACCAAACAAGTGAATTCTAGATTTATGCTCTTTGGCAAATTCAATTGATTTAATTAAAGTTTCATTTTCAAAAAAAGTTCCATCTTGAATGGCAGTGTTGATAATTGGTAATTTTTGATAAATAATTTGACCAGTTCCCATCGCTTGATGTCCAACTTCCGAATTTCCAACAACACCCCAAGGCAAACCAACAGCAATTCCAGAAGCCTGTAAATAAGTTTTAGGATAATATTCATCAAGTTTTTTAATTGTTGGTAAATTAGCTTTCAAAATCGGATTTCCTCGAATTTCTCCCGTCTCACCCCAACCATCCAAAATACAAAGCACTACCGGTCCTCTTTTATTTTTATTCATTGTTTTTTATTTAATTAAAACAAATTCTAATAAAATTTTATCACATCAAAATTTCTTTTACAATAAAATTGAATAATGATATTATGGAAAAAGATAAAGTTATCTATAAAAATCTTTCAATAAAAAATAATTTCTAAATGTGAATAAAAAATTCACCCATTTACATGTTCATACCCATTATAGTTTACTAGATGGCCTAGGAAAAATTGACGATCTTTTAGATCGAGCCAAAGAATTTAATATGGATTCAATGGCAATCACTGACCACGGAACAATGTATGGGGTAATTGAATTTTATCAAAAAGCCAAAAAAGCTGGGATTAAACCAATTATTGGTTGCGAATTTTATTTCGCTCCCAACGGTTTAAAAAATAAACGCCCGCGCGTTGACGAAGAACGTTTTCATTTAATCTTATTAGCCAAAAATAATAAAGGCTATCAAAATTTAATGAAATTGGTAACTGAAGCTCATCTCAAAGGTTTTTACTATAAACCTCGAATTGATATGGAAGTCTTAAAAAAATACTCCGAAGGTTTAATTGGTTGTAGTGGTTGTGTCCAAGGTCATATTTCACAATTAGTCATTGGTGGAAAAATGAAAGAAGCCACTGAAAAAGCACTAGAATATCAAGAAATATTAGGCAAAGGAAATTATTATCTCGAACTTCAATATTTACCACAATTAGAAAAACAGAATATTGCCAATAAGGGACTAAAAGAAATTTCTAAAAAAACTGGCATTCCTTTAGTGGCAACCGCCGACGTTCACTATGTCAATGAAGATGACGCCCATGTTCAAGATATTCTAATGTGTCTCCAAACTGGAAAAAAAATAAGTGATCCCAATCGATTTTCAATGAAAGACTTCAAGCTTCATTTAAGAAGTCCAGAAAAAATGCATGAGCTTTTTAAAGACACCCCCGAAGCCCTTAAAAACACCCGAAAAATTGCAAAAATGTGCAATGTAGAAATTGAATTCGGCAACCACAAATTACCTAATTATAAAGTTCCAAAAGGCTTCACACCTCAATCTTATTTACGCAAACTTTGCGAAGAAGGTCTGCCCAAACGCTATGGAGAAAACATCACTAAAGGACACCTGGAACGACTAGAATTTGAATTAGGAGTAATCAAAAAAATGGGTTTTGCTGGCTATTTTCTAATTGTTCAAGATTTTGTTAATTGGGCCAAGAACCACGAAATTATTGTCGGACCTGGTCGTGGAAGTGCCGCCGGCAGTATCATTGCCTATCTAACCGGAATAACCAACATTGACCCAATCGAATTCAAACTTTTATTCGAACGTTTTTTAAACCCTGATCGAATTTCTCTACCTGATATTGATCTTGATTTTCCAGACGATCGCCGAGACGATGTTTTGGCTTACGTTCGAGATACTTTTGGTCACGACCACGTCGCTCAAATTATTACCTTTGGAACAATGGCCGCCAAAGCCGCTATTCGAGATGCCGGAAGAGTCCTTGATTTTGAATATTCCTATTGTGACAAACTTTCCAAGCTGGTCCCAGCCTTTACTGGCTTGAAAGACGCTATGGAAAACACCGCTGAATTAAAGAATGAATACAAAACCAATGAAGATGCTCGTCAAATTTTAGACGCCGCCGTTCGATTAGAAGGCGTAGCTCGTCACGCTTCAGTTCACGCCTGTGGAGTCGTAATCACCCCTAAACCAGTAGTTGAATATACTCCACTTCAATATATGGCCGGCAAAGAAGATCAAGGTATGGTGACCCAATACAATGGCTCTTCCAGATCTTCTTACGTTGAAAAAATTGGTTTAGTTAAAATGGATTTTTTGGGACTAAAAAATCTGACAATCATCCAAAATGCTCTTAGTATTATCAAAAAAACCACTGGCGACATAATCGACATTGATATTCTACCGTTAGACGACAAAAAAACTTTTAACCTTTTACAAAACGGAGATACTACTGGAGTTTTTCAGCTAGAATCATCTGGAATGAAACGCTATCTCAAAAAACTAAAACCCACTGTTTTCGAAGACATTATCGCTATGGTTGCCCTCTATCGACCCGGTCCGATGGAATGGATTCCAGACTTTATCGGCGGAAAACATGGCACTAAAAAAGTTGAATATTTGCATCCCAAGCTCAAACCAATTTTAGAAAACACCTATGGAGTAGCTGTTTATCAAGAACAAGTAATGCAAATTTCACGAGAATTAGCCGGTTTTACTCCAGGCGAAGCTGATGTTCTCCGAAAAGCGATGGGTAAAAAAATTCACGAAATGATTCAAGAACAAAAGAAAAAATTCATTGAAGGCTGTGTTACGAATGAAGTTAGGGAAGAATTAGCTGAAAAAGTTTTTTCATTTATTGAACCCTTCGCCGGCTACGGTTTCAATCGTTCACACGCCGCTTGCTATGCCTTGATTGGCTACCAAACAGCCTACCTCAAAGCTCACTACCCCGCTCAATTTATGGCCGCGCTACTCAATTCTGACAAAGATGATATTGACCGAATTGCCATTGAAATTGAAGAATCACGTCAAATGGGAATTGAAGTACTCGCTCCCAACATCAATGAAAGTTTCAACGATTTTGCGGTTATTATGAACAATTTAGAAGAATTAGAAAAAATCAGAAAAAAAGCCAAATCTAAGAAAAAAACCTTACCAAAAATTCGATTTGGGCTAGAAGCTATCAAGGGAGTTGGAACCAATATTGCTTCAGAACTAATTAAAGAAAGAGAAAAAAATGGAACTTTTAAAGATATAATAGAAATTGTTGAAAGAGTTCAGTGCCGAGATTTAAATAAAAAATCATTAGAAGCAATGGGAAAATCTGGCGCGCTAGACGATCTAACCGAAAGAAATCGCTTAGTCGAAAATATGGAGGTTATTTTAGCCTATTCTAAACAATATCAAAAAACCGTAGCTTCTGGACAAACCTCTCTTTTTGGCATCGCGAGAAAAGACCAACCCAAATTAGAAATTCCCAAAATATCTCTTCAAACTGTAAAACCAGCTACCAACCGAGTTAAACTCTCTTGGGAAAAAGAACTTTTGGGCCTTTACATTTCTGATCATCCGTTAAGAAATTATCAAGATTATTTTTCTGCTCACGCTATCCCAATTAGAAATCTTCACAGTGGATTAATTGATCAAACTATTGTCCTCGGTGGAATTATTACTAAGGTTCAAAAAATTTATACTCGAAGAAATAAACTAATGATGTTCAACACTATTGAAGATGGAATGGGCAAAATGGAAATTTTAGTTTTCCCTAAAACACTAGAAAAAAATCCAGAAATTTGGCAAGAAGAAAAAATTGTTCTAATTAAAGGAAAACTTTCCGATAAAGATGGCGAATACAAACTTTTATGCGAAGAAGTTAACTTAGTTGATGAACTCGAACTTCAAAAATTCAAGAAAGAAGGTAAACATGAAGGCTTTGGAGTCAATTCATCTTTTAGCAATGAGACAGGAAATAATAAAGTTAAAACTGAAAAATCCATAAAAATCACCGTTCACATTGAAAAAAACCGAGCTCAAGAAAAACTTTCAGCTATTTCGACTTTTTTAAAAAATGCAAACAAAGGTAATAGCAAAATTTTTATCACAACCGCAGGTCGAACTGGAAAATTGGAAATTCCTCAAAAAATTCTGTATAATAAACAAGTAATCACTGAATTTGAAAAAATCGTCGGAAAAGAAAATATTAAAATATCTAATTAAACTATGTCAGAAGAACTAGGAATAATCGATAACATTCGCAAAAAAGGTTTTCGTCCGCAAGTTGTCGGTTGTTTCATTAATAATGATAAAATTTTATTTTTATACAAAAAAGCCCATAAACTTTGGCAACTACCTCAAGGCGGAATTGACAACCAAGAAACCATTCGAGAAGCTTTAAAACGAGAAATGACTGAAGAATTAGGTAAATCTTTTGCTAAAAATTGTAACTTTGAAGATATCAGCATTATCGAAGAAAATCAACTTGAATTTTCTTCAAAATTTCAAGGAATTCGAGAATTAAAAACAGATGCTGGTAAAGAAATTAAAATGAAAGGTAAACGTTATTTATTCATAAAAATTCAAGCCAAGATAACTAAGTTGAACATTAAACGAACCGAATTCGACGACTATCAATGGTGCACTCCAAAAGAAGCCCTTTCGCTTGCCAACAATATCTATCAAACTGGAAAAAAAGAGATTACCCTCAAAGCAATCAAATCACTTCAAATAAAATAGTTTCTATAAATCTAAAAACCCTATTGATTAATAAAAAACAGGACTTTTTAGATTTTTTTTGATTTAAATGCCAAAACCTTTAGTAATAATCTGAACTAAAGAATTTTGACTTTCTTCGTTCGAAAAACAAATTTGACGCATTTGTTCGTTGCTGAAATTCCAGTTTTCAGGATTACCAATTTCCTTGATGACTAGTCTTTCAACAATGAAATTATTTCGGTTTATAAAGAAAATTAATTGAACCGCCATTAAGCGAATTTCTTGCGACCACTTTGACTTTGTAGCCAATCCTATTAAAGATTTTTCATTTTTTTTAAGAATTTAACTCCAAATCGTTTTCGTTCCGACGAGAAAAGTAAAGACTTCACTCACAACGCAAAAAAACAAAATTTTATTCTTATAATCACGTTCAAAGCAACCGCTTTCGTCGCTTAGTTGATAAAAAAAATTCAAATCAAAATTTTTCTGCCCAGAAGCCAAAATAAGCTCTAAGCAAAAATAGAATCAACCCGACAACAAACTTTCGTCAAAAAAACGGACTTGATTTTTAATGTCTTTCCCATCTTCCATTAAATTACCTCCCAATAATTTTTTAAAAAAATAATTATGATCAAATAAGATTCAGTTTATAGATAATACAGACCAAACCTTAAATCAAAAAATATTGTTTTTCGAATTTCTTAAATAGATCTCCTCTTAAAATAATAAATTTAAATTTAAATTTGTTCACTTTTTCTCAAAGAACTACTCTTTGTGCTACGATACGATTAATTAATAAAAAAATCAAGTAGATTAAAGCAATGTTTTGAATCATCAACAATGGAATTCCCATTAAAAAATACCATTTTTGAGTTTTGTGCCGAAAAACAAACATCCCGGCATAAACCCCAATACTTCCGAAACAAGTCGCCATAAAAAACAATAAACCCTCAGAAATTCTTTTATTATTCCAATTCTTTGACTTATTTTTATCCCACAACATTATCAAAAATGCCATAAAATTAATGACCATAAAAATTCCCAAAATAATCAAAAGTCCTTTATTCATTTTAACTAAGTCTTAAAAATCAAAACCACCCAAAAAGTTTACCAATATAAAAAACATAAAAAATTAAAAGAAATCCACCCTTCCATTTGTTAATTTTTCGATCTTGCGTGATAAAAACATACATAAAAGTTGCCACCATCATCATTGGAAGACCAAAAAATAAGACGCTATCAGATATCACCAATGTTCCAATCATCGCCGATACTCCCATCACCGCCAACGAATTGAAAATATTAGAACCTAAAATATTGCCAATCGCAATTTCCACGTTTCCTTTTCGCACCGCCGTATAACTAACCGCCAATTCTGGCAATGAAGTTCCCAAAGCCACCACACTAGCCGCAATGATATCCTTTCCGATTTGAATTAAATTTGAAAAATAAACTACCGAATCAATTGTATATTTAGCTCCCAAAAATATAAAAAATGAACTAATTACTAAAATTAAAAAATCCTTAACTGGAAACTTATTAACTTTATTAATTTCATCATTTTTCATTTCTTCTTTCACTTCTTTATCTAATTTTTTTTCTTCTTTTTTGGTTCCGTGCTTCGAAACCATTGTATGATACAAAAAAATGCCTAACCCTAAAACACATAAAACTCCTTCAAAAAAGGTAAACTTTTGATCAAGCATTGAAAGCGAAATTAGAAAAGTCGCCCCCAAAAGAATTTGAGTATCAAGATTAACCGTATTGCGAATAAATTTACTCCTAGTTGAAGCAATGACCGTAATCCCTAAGATCAAAAAAATATTAGTGATATTTGAACCCACCACATTTCCCGCCACAATCTCAGAATAACCTTGAAGTACTGCCCAGACAGAAGAAACCAATTCTGGCAATGAAGTCCCCAAAGCCACAATCGTCACTCCGATTACAAAAGTCGGCAACTTGAAAAACAATCCAATCTTTTCAGCCGAATCAGTAAAATAATCTGAAGCTTTCAATAAAAGCCACAAACTAAGCACGAAAACCCCACCCCACAAAAATATTTCTAACATTTTTATTCCATAGAATTATTTTCAACTATCTCCTTTTCTACAATTAAAAATAAGACTTTTATTTAAATTAAAATTTCCTTAACTTCAATTATAACACCACTTTCATTAACTACCAGAACAATATTTAAAAATCATCTTCAATACAAAAAAGAGGCTTTCGCCTCTTTTTCACAGAACTTTTTATTTTTTAAAAAATTATTTATTCATTCTGTTTTCCCCATTTCCTCTACCATAACCTGAACCCATTTTTTCGCCATTACCGTTTTGAAGTCCAAGTTCTGACCGAATAGCCCTAGCACCTTCAACGTCTCCAGCAGAACCTAATCGATGAGCTTCTGCAAATTGAGCAAAATTGCTCTCATTAATAACTTCAGTTACTCGACCTCTTCCGTTCATCAATTCTTTCCAAGCATTATAATTATTCTCCGTAAAAGCTTTAGTCATATTATTATGTCGTTCCTTAGAATAATTTGGTCCTTTTTGAGAATAATCTCCTTGATAAGCGTTAACCGAATAACCAACACTTCCTAAGGCCAAAACGCTCAAAGCTAACATTCCTAATTGTTTCTTGTTTAAAATTTTCATTTTTTTAATTTTAATAATTATTTAATAAAATTGTTTTAAAACATTCTTTATCGTCGACATTTTTTATTACGATTTTGTTTCTAAAAGATTGCACTAAAAATCACTTTTAGATACCCTCAAGAAAATACCTAGCTATTAAAAAAGACTCCGAACAACGATTTGCTCAGAGCCTCTAATCTTATCTACTCAATCAATTCATAGAAATTTCTTCCAATAAATTGATTTTTATTTTTTACTTTTCATTAATTAAGATTTTTCCGTTTGGACTAATCTCAATTTTTTTTCCTCCCGCTATTATCACCAGAGGGTCTTCGGTTATTTCAAAGAAAGTCCACTTTCCTCTGACCTTCTTAACAGAAAAAGCAAGGTTGGTTCCTTTCCGTTGATAATCCTGAGGGAAATTGTTTCTAACTTTAAAAATTTCCTTCAAACAAGCAAAAGAAAAATTACCCGAAAAAGAGTCCACCCGAAAAAACTTTCTTTTGTCTTTTTTTAGTTCAACTATTTCAGTCAAAAAACCTAGCTGAACTAATGGTTTCTTGATTTGAGCGATAATCGCCGAA
Organism: Patescibacteria group bacterium UBA2773; assembly: GCA_002352465.1. Lineage (GTDB taxonomy): Bacteria > Patescibacteriota > Minisyncoccia > Moranbacterales > DUUL01 > UBA2773. The sequence goes on along the minus strand of DEIN01000017.1, from coordinate 62,957 downwards.
AGACTTGAACTCATTTTTTTGCGATCTATCTGACCTTTTTTGTCGCAATAGCGATCAAGAAAATGAAGGAATTCGCTTTCCAGTGCCCAACCAAGAAAATCGTTTTGAAAAACCCAATCTCCGTTATTAAAAACCTCTTTCTCGAAAACAATCTTCTTTTGAAGTAAATTAGCAGCACTTATATGCCACCGTGAAAGAATCAATAAAATTGCTTCCGTCAAATTCACTGGGATAATCTCCGACGCAATTTTTAAGGAAATTTCCGGCATTTTTTCTTTGAATTTAACTTTTTTTGAAAAAGTAATGGAATCGATTCTTTTAATTGTTCTTCCGATTATTGCTTCTTGTCTTCTTTCGATTTTAGCAATTCTTTCCGAACCAGCTTCAATTCTAGATTTGAAATTAACTCCAGTCTCAGGTTTTTTAATTTCCTTTAATCGTATTAATGTTTCACTTAATTTTTCCCTCATCCTACTTCCTCCCGTTTCGGATTTAAATTAACTTCCAATGTCAAATATGCAAATTCCCTTTTGATAAAAGTCCTGCTCCGCCATCACTTCAGCGAAGAGAGAGGACCGAGGAGGTTTTAGCCCTTAACCACGAATATTTTCCCCTAAAAAAACCAAAGTTTCGCCAAATAATCACCAAAATTAGTAATTAAAATTGAATAAAAAAGCAAACCCAATAAGATTATAATAAAAAACTTTTTAAAACGAATATGCGACAAACCAAAAGCACCAGTAATCACATCTACTGGAAGAATTGGGATAAAATAGAAAATCAACAAATAATTCTCATGACGATTAATAGTCTTAGCGTATTTTTCCAATCGATCTTTTCGAAAAAATTTTACTATTAACGGTTTTCCATATTTACGAGCCAAAAAGAAAACCAGCAAAGTTCCAATTACGTTTCCGATAAAAGTATAAATCGAACCCAGAACTGAACCGAAGATAAAACCGGTGCTCAAAGCTGGAACAAATCCCGGAATTGGCGCCACCACAACCTCCAAAACAATTGAGCCAATAGCGATGATTGGTCCCCACACCCCAAACCCATTAATAAAATTTTCAAAAGATTGTCGGTCATTAAACAATTCAAAATCAACCGTTACCAAAGACATTAAATAAGCCGTAAAAATCAAAGCTAAAACCACCGCAAAATCATATCGATATTTATGAATTCTTTTTCTCAAATTTTTGTTTCAAAATTTATAAATTATTGAATTAATTTTAACATTTTCTCAATTTTAAGACAAACAAAAAGCAGGTTGTTCGACTTCGCGAACAACCCACTTAATCTTTTACTCTTCCGAGCTAATCGGATAACCCGAACCAGACGGAAGATAATCTTTTATTCTAGTGTAGAATTCAGCAATATCTTTTTTCGTTTCAGGAGGGACTCTGCAAACCCCTTCATTATCATAATAAAAATCTAAGCCATTATTATATAGTCCAAAACCATGAACAACAATAAATCGAACCAAACCGCTTAGTTTATATGGCTTTTGCTCAGAAATTGAAAATTCTATTTTCACTTCGCAAAAACCAATTTCTGATTTTCCGCACAAAACCCTTGGAGTCTCAAACCTTATATTCACAATATACTTGAGACTTTCTGAATTCTCCTTGACCAACACTGCATCGATAGGAATTGCATGTTGATCAAACTGGTTCTTTAAAATTTCAATTGCCAGCTGTAAAGCTGCAAAATTTCGCTCAGACAAAGTAATCTCCGTTTTTTTCTTTTTAAACATTTCATTCTCCTTCCAAGAATTTATTGTGGTAAATTCCACAATAGATGCCATTCCAGCAACATATAAACATAGTATATTTTGAGAAATTTGTCAATGAATTTACTTGACAAATCTAAAAATCATTCTAAAATATGGTTAGTACTTAAGGTAATTGATATGTCTACCAAACATATATTTTAGCAATAAAATTTGAGGTTAAACCCTCAACTAAGCCAAAAAGATTAGAAAGAGTTTTAGTTAAAATTAAACTGGAAAATCTAAGTGGAACCGCGGGTCAAAGCCTCGTCTTAGAAATTATTCATATTTTTTTATGAATTATTTTTGAGATGAGGTTTTTATGTTTAAAAGAGACAAGAGACAAGGACACAAGAAACAAACAAATTAAAAATTAAAATGACCAAATTCAAAAACCTTTGGTTTTTGTTTGAAATTTAAATATTTTAATTTGAGATTTGTTTGCATCCTTGTATCTTGTATCTTGTATCCTTAAGATAATAAATTATTTAACTAATTAATCTAATTTAATGAAAGACGAAAAAAAACAAAACAAACTCAACTTATTGCGCCACAGCACGGCCCACATTCTAGCTACCGCTGTTTTAAAATTTTTTCCAGAAGCCAAATTCGCAATTGGACCAGCAATTGATAATGGGTTTTATTACGACTTCGAACTGCCTCGAACTTTAATTCCCGAAGACCTGCCTTTATTAGAGGAAGAAATGAAAAAAATTATTAAAGCCAATTTTCCTTTCGAGCAAAAATTAGTTCCAGCTCAAGAAACTTTTGCTAAATTCAAAAAATTAAACCAAGAATATAAAGTTGAATTAATTGAGGATTTAATTAAAGCTGGGGAGAAAGAACTCAGCCTTTACAAACTAGATGGTTTTGTCGACCTCTGTTCTGGTCCTCACATTGAATCTTCCGGTGAAATCGACCCGCAAGCCTTCAAACTGACCACAATTTCCAGCGCTTATTGGAAAGGTGATGAAAAAAGAGAAAGTTTACAAAGAATCTACGGAACCGTTTTTGAAAACAAAGCTAATCTCAAAAAACATCTATTTGAATTAGAAGAAGCTAAAAAAAGAAATCATCGAAAAATCGGAAAAGAATTAGAACTTTTTGCTAATATTCCAGAAATTGGTCAAGGACTTCCGGTTTGGCTTCCCAAAGGCTATGCAATGCGAAGAGTTTTAGAAGACTATATGATCAAGCTAGAACGAAGCTACGGCTATGAACATATTCTAACTCCTCATATCAACAAAAAAGAATTGTTTGAAACTTCCGGCCATTTAGGTTTTTATAATGAATCAATGTATAATCCGATTGAAATTGATAATGAAACTTTTTATCTCAAACCAATGAATTGCCCAGCCGGAATGATGGTTTATAAAATGAAACCCAAAAGTTATCGAGAACTTCCCTTAAAAATGGGAGAATTAGGAACAGTTTATCGTTATGAAAAATCTGGTGAACTTCATGGATTACAAAGAGTTAGAGGTTTTACCCAAAACGATGCTCACATTTTTTGCACTTCCGCTCAGCTCAAAGCTGAATTTGTTGAAGTTCTAGAAATGTTATTAAGATTCTACAAAGACCTTGGTTTTGAAAACTATAAATTCAGACTTTCACTTTCCGGGGATTCTAAAGATAAATACGTTGGTAAAAGAACCGATTGGAAAAAAGCCGAGGAAACTATGAGAGCAGTTTTAAAAGAATCTAAAGTTGATTTTTACGAAGAAAAGGACGAAGCCGCTTTTTATGGACCAAAGCTTGACGTTCAAGCCATTAATGTTTTTGGAAAAGAAGACTCTATTTCAACTATTCAAGTGGATTTCAATTTACCCGAAAGATTTGACCTAAATTTCATAAATCAAACTGGCGAAAAAGAAAGACCTTTTGTTATTCACCGAGCTTTAATTGGTTCGTTTGAAAGATTTTTCTCTTTTTTAATCGAATACTACACTGGAAAATTTCCCACTTGGATTGCTCCAATTCAACTAGGAATTTTGCCCGTTTCCGAAAAATTTGACAATTATGCCAAATCAATTTTCAAAACAATGAAAAAAGAAGAATTGAGAGTTGAAATGTTTAATTCTGACGATTCTCTTGGAAAAAGAATTGCCGAAAGCACCAAATTAAAAATTCCATATCTTCTAATTATTGGCGAAAAAGAAGAGCAAGAAGGCACAGTGACGATCAGAAAACGAGAGCAGAAAGAACAAAAAACTTTGAAGATTGAAAAATTTGTGGAAATGATTAAGCAAGAAATAAAGCTAAAAAAATAGTTTTTTAGAAATTGTTTCAAAATTAAAAGTATTTCAAATTACTCAAATCAGATCCTAAGTTCAAATGACCAAATTTCGCTCGCCTAGGCGAGCGAAATATTTGGATTTTAGATTTTGAAATTAATTTGGAACAATTTGTTATAATTTGAGCTTTATAATTTACAAAATATGAAATATTTTATTAAGACTTTCGGTTGTCAAATGAATTTCTCCGATTCAGAACGGATGAAGACTTTTTTTGAAACCAATAATTTCACTCCAGCTGACAAAATCGATCAGGCTGATTTGGTGATTTTCAATACTTGCGGAGTGCGTTTAATATCCGAACACAAAGTCTATGGCCACGTTCACAATGTTTTCAAAAAACAAGGCGAATTCCAACGGAAGAGAAAGTACCTTGGAATAGACTCTCAAAGAAAGCAAATTATAGTCGTCACCGGTTGTCTCGCCCACCGTGAAGAATTCCGAAAAAGACTAAAAAACAAAGTCGACCTTTTCATCGCCATCAAAGATTTCCCCAAAATCTCCGAATTAATCAGCAAAATCGACAAAACAAAATCAACAAATTTCTACCATTCACTGAAGAATAGTAGAAAAAATAGTTATCTAAGAATCGAACCGAAATATGAAAAAACCGATTTTGCCTTGGTGCCGATTATGACCGGTTGCAACAATTTCTGCACCTATTGTATTGTCCCCTATGCTCGCGGACCAGAATGGTCACGACCTTTCAAAGAAATTGAAGCTGAAATTCAAAAACTAGCCGAAAAAAAATACAAAACCGTTTTACTTTTAGGACAAAACGTCAACTCTTACCAAAACGGCAAAACCACTTTCCCAAAGCTTCTAAAAACTCTCGCTCAAAAATTTCCCCAAATTAAATTTAAATTTTTAACTTCTCATCCCAAAGATTATTCCGACGAATTAATCAACGTTATCGCCCAAAACGAAAACATTCCCAACGAAATTCACCTCCCCATTCAAGCCGGCAGTGACAAAATCCTCAAAGCCATGAACCGCCCCTATACCCAAAAATATTATTTAAATTTAATTAAAAAAACTCGAGAGAAAATTCCCACCGCCAAATTCTCCACTGACGTCATCGTTGGCTTCCCCGGCGAAACCGAAAAAGACTTTCAAGAAACAGTCAAAGTTTTCAAAGAAATCGGCTATTCCGAAGCCTTCATCAACAAATATTCCCCCCGCCCTGGCACCGCCTCCTTCAAGCTCAAAGATTCTATTTCCCTCAACGAAAAAAAACGAAGAGAGCAAATTCTCAAAAATATTTTTGAGAATTAATTTTGAATTTTGCACTCAGAGAGCATTATAAACTTTAATTCAATTTTCAATGATTCAATTTTCAATTTCCAAACCGCCAGAGATAACTCTTTACTAATCTTTGCCATATTTTAAACTTTAATTTCCGGCCAAAAATTAAAGTTCAGAAAAAAAATCGTAATAGCGAGTTTTTATTTTTTAAATATCTCGAAACACCTTCCAAGATTAATATTAAAATTAATACTATGATTAATTTTTATATTACGAAAACAGGGGACATTTTTATTTGTGATTGACATCTCATACAATCCCTTGACATCTTCAAAAAAGTAATTTACCATTTATGTTTCAATTGAAGCAACTTTGAAATTTTATCTTTACCCAAACAAAAAAGGAGAAAACAATGGAATTAGACCTTGCGAAAAAATTATTTAAAATTCTTAAAACCCCAAATCAACTTTTTTCTATTATGAAAAAATATTGGTGGCATTGGAGAATTTTCCAAGCTGGGATTCCGGGTTTAAAGTTACAAGAAAAAACCCCAAACCAAATTCTTTCTATTATGAAAGAATCTGGATGGAATCCTGATATTTGCCAAGCTGGGATTCCGGGTTTAACTGATGAAAACCAAATTCTTTTTGTTATGAAAAAATCTGGGTGGAATCCTGCTGTTTGCCAAGCTGGGATTCCGGGTTTGACTGATGAAAACCAAATTATTTCTGTTATGAAAAAATCTGGATGGGATTCTGATGTTTGCCAAGCTGGGATTCCGGGTTTAAAGTTACGAGAAAAAACCCCAAACCAACTTTTTTCTATTATGAAAAAATCTGGGTGGAATTGGAGAATTTGCAACGCTGGGATTCCGGGTTTAAAGTTACAAGAAAAAACCCCAAACCAACTTTTTTCTATTATGAAAGAATCTGGGTGGAATCCTGCTGTTTGCCAAGCTGGGATTCCGGGTTTAACTGATGAAAACCAACTTATTTTTGTTATGAAAAAATTTGGATGGGATTCTGATGTTTGCCAAGCTGGGATTTCAGATTTAACTGATGAAAATCAAATTCTTTCTATTATGGAAGAATCTGAGTAAGATCCTGATATTTGCCAAATTAGGATTAAACTTTTAAGAAAATAATCGAAACCTTAATTCGCCGCAAGATGTAAACATCTTGCGGCGAATTTAACTTTACCTTCAAAAACTACATCTTCACCTATTTCGAAATATTCAAAAGTATCCCTACTCCTATTAAAGTGAACACCAATGAAGTCGAGCCATAACTAATAAAAGACAACATTTTAATTTGACGAAAACAGGGGACATTTTTATTTGTGATTGACATAATGCAAATTCTATTGATAATTTAATTAGAAAGCACTATAATTTAAAATTATTTAGATAAAGGTATCTTAACCCCAAAAAAGGAGATTTTCATGTCAGAATTTAGAGAATTGATTGAAAAAGTAGAAAACAATGGGCACACAATCCACGACCTTTTTCCCAAACAAAAAATAATGCCCAGAGAAATTGAAATTGATCTAATTGAAGCACTTGAATTTTATCAATCATCAAAATTTATTCCTCCTGGTACTGCATTAGGCGATAGAAAATTGAATGTCCTGCTTCACGTCTCTAAGATTCACAACGAATTGCAGGAAAAAGAACCAGATCGTTGTTTAATAGAAAAAACGATAAAACGATTAACAGAATGGCTTTAGTTTAATTAGATCATTCACCCCAAAAATAAAACTCGTCATTCCCAACAGGTCTGACAAGTTTTTTCGATAACGCAACACTTAAAAACCTCAACAAATATTCAAACGACCAATTTAAAAATTATTTTACGTTGATACGTTGAAGTATCAACGTAAATTTATAATCAAAAATAAAACCAAAGTGACTTATTAAATAAGCTATTGTCGCAAATTATTTGAACATTAAAAACCTTTAATTAAGAAATTAATTTTATTAAACAATATTAAAAAGGGGAACCAAAGTTCCCCAGTTTTTACGCAATTTGATTATTTAACCAAATTTTTGCGTAGAATTATTTTTGAAATATCTACCCTTTCTTAATCGTTCTTTAAGCCGTGCCATTTTTTCCTTAAAAAATGCTAGATCTTCCATGGAAAGAGGAACTCGTTTCACAACGACAGCCCTACCATCAGCGACCATATCTTGAAAAATTTCCTGCCTTTTCCTTATTTTTTTATCAGTCTTATTAGTCATTTCGCCCTCCTTTATTTTTTGATTAATATCAACTTTAAAAATATTTTATTGCTTATCTATTACACCAACAATTATCCAAAAACTCAATTCAATCCAACCAATACCCCGTTTTGCTTTTCTACCATTCACTGAAGAATGGTAGAAAATTATTCTTAATTCATCAATTTATTCTAGACATAATTTAAAAATATGATATTTTAGATAACCGGCTAATAATAGCCAAGAAACCACCAAAAAAGGAGGACTTATGCAAAAAAACACTATCAGACCTTCAAACAATCCAGAAGGCGTTATGCTGGAAAAGACCATCGGATTTTTCACAGAACAATCCGCTCAAAATTGGCTTTTTGAACACGGCGATTTAATTAAAATCACCGATCAAAAACAAATGAAAACTTCTCCTTATTTAATTGTGGAAATGGCTTTCCCGGGAGGATTTGAAAAATTTTTCTTTCCCGAAGGAGTAATAATGGAACGTAGTCTAGTAGATTACGACGGCAAATTATTATAAAATACCGGAACTAAGTAGCTCAACTACTTCCGCCAACACCCCAAAAGGTCGAGGCGGTTTTTTTACAAAAAATATTTTTAAGCTCAAATTACAAATCCAAAACTCCAAATTCTGAACCTTGTCTACCGGCAGGCAGGTAAATTATAATTTTCAAAATCCTAAACACCAATAACAGCTCGTCACCACGAGCTGTTATTTTTAATTTATCTGACCCCAAACTCATCTATCCATGAGGTCTGATAAGATATTACAAACATCTTTTTATTACAAATTGGGCAGTTTAGTTTGTGTTGTTTTTGATTGATATTGCTTACCTTGAGCGCTAGAAAATAAATTAACTGGATCATCAATCTCTTTAAGAATAGTACCTCTATCCGCATGTCTTAGAAAAAAATAAAATGTAGAGTCAATGACTTTTAGCGTCCTTATGCTTCTGTCGTAATCCAATAGAGGTGGTATTACGTTCTTACTAATTTGCTGATGAATAATTCTATGTAAAAAATTGCTGATATCTCCTGGCCTTACCCCCTCTTTTCTATGATGTATTTTATTTATTTCTTTGTGTAGTTTGTCCCTTTTTATACCGCTCACAATGTCTTCAAAATTCATCGAGAGTAGCATTTTAACAAAATAATAAGGAATAAAAAGTGCTACTTCACCCTCTCCCGTTGTTTTTTGTGAAGCAGTAGATAATGACTCCATGGATCGTATATGTCGACTTGAATAATCTTCTAATTTTTTTTGTATCGCTTTATCAAGCTCTTTTTTACTAATTTTTGTCTTTACGGTCATTGTTTCTTTTGTACCAGCAGCAAGACAGGCCTCTTTGCATAGCTCTTGCAACACACCCACGCTGTCAAAAGAAGAAGTAACTATTCGCTTCGCTAATTCTTTCATTTCGATGTTCAAAAGGCTTGAACCTTTTTCAATAACAGAAGATAGCGACTCTTCAGACCATGGTTCAACTGGAATTTCAATCATTCTATCCTGAAGATCACCATTGTATTGTGCTAATCTGTTTTTTTCTCGCCAAATACCAAGAATAATAAAGTTAACCCCTACATCTTGAAAAGTTCTTAAATCGAACGACAGCTCTTTCTGAGTTTCTTCTCCTAGATAATGAAAATTTTCAAGTAATATATATTTTGAAAAACTTGACTGTTGAAGTATTTCAATCATATCCTGAGCAATGCTAATATCATACGCCACGGTTTTAAATGTTTTCCCGTTTTCTTCTTTTCGGGTAGTACCCACTTTTGTGCCGATATCACCACCGCCAACAAGAGGTAACTTTAATTGTAATTTTGAATTAACTTCAGCGCTCAAAGATCCACTTACCATATTATTTCTTGACTCCACAATTTCAACATTTATCTGTCGAAGAATTGATTTATAGATATCCTTTTTTTTTGATCTGGCGTACACTCAACCTTAACATAATCATTTAATGGAAGATGTTTTTTGATTAATGAAGTTTTGCCTTGTTTTGAAGACCCGAAAACAATTATGTGTTTCTTAAGAGTAAGGGCCCGATTAAACTCCTCGTCGACTTCACTTCTTTCAACATACGAATCTATAAGCTCATTTGACACCCCAAAAACATTAATTGTTTGAAAAATTTTTCTTTTATTGAACATATTTTTATCTAATAAATTAACACCACAATTTCTCCTTTAACTTTCCCCGGATTTTCTTCATAATATTTTTTTACTTCAACAACTTCTCCTCGTTTGATTTCTTCGAAGATTTTGGTGATTTCTCGCCCTAAAATCACCCGTTTAGAAATTCCAAGTTCTTCAAAAAGCCCTTCCATCAAATCTAAATTTTTCATCAAACGATAAGGAGATTCGTAATAGATAACCGGATATTCAGATGCCAAAACTTCTCGAAAGAATTTTTCTCGGCCTTTTTTATTAGGTGGAAAACCCATGAAAGTAAAGCGAGTCATATTAATTCCGGCCACCGAAACCAAAGCACTCAAAGCGTTGGCTCCAGGAATTGGCGTAATTTTTATTTCGTCGCCAAAAAAAGCCAAAACTCTTTCAATCAAAAGATTACCCGGATCAGAAATTCCAGGAGTTCCCGCATCAGTCACCAACGCCACTTTCTCGACCTCTTTCATTGCCTCCAAAATTTTATGAATTTGTCCCTCAGTGCTTTGTTGATGATAGGCTTTCAAAGGCTTTACAATTTCATACTTATCCATTAAGACTTTGGTCTTTCTAGTGTCCTCACACAACACAAAATCAGCCTCTCTGAGGATTTCCAAGGCTCGTAAGGTTATATCAGCCAAATTGCCAATCGGCGTAGCAACAATCGAAAGTTCTAGCATAATTTTATTTATTATAAATATTCAATACTCATTTAATCCTCAGTATTTCAACCTTTAATAAATTCGTTTATTTAATCATTGAGTGGATATTGGTTATTGATCGTTGAATGTTTAGGACCCTATTTTTTAATATCTCCATCCTCTTTAATTTGTCCTAGACTCACCGAGAAAACTTTCGAATATCCCCCAGAATCCATCGTAATTCCATACAGAATATCCGCCATCCGCATCACTTCCCGAGAATGAGTGGCCAAAATAAACTGAGTTTTATGAGAAAGTTTTTTCAAAATTCGACTAAACCGCTTGGCATTAGCCTCATCCAAATTAGCCTCAATTTCATCCAAAAAAGCAAACGGTGGTGGGTTATAGGAAATCAAAGCAAACAGCAAAGCAATCGAAGTCAAAGTTCGCTCTCCGCCCGAAAGCATATTCAAGTTATTAATCCGCTTTCCCGGAGGGTTAACTTTAATATCAATTCCAAATTCAGTCAAATCTTCTGGATCTTTTTCGCCCTCGTCCTCCAGCTCATCCAAAAATTTTCTTTTTTCAATTTTAATTTTTTCCAACTTAGCCGAACCACCCGAAAATATCAATTTGAAATAAATCATAAATTCTTTGTTGATCGCCGTAAAAGCTTGAGCCAATCGATTCTTGATAGTTTTATCCATCTCTACAATCACTCGGTTCAAATCAGTCAAAGTCAACTTCAAATCTTTTGATTCTTTCTCCAAGAAATCATATTTTTCCTGCAATTCTCGATATTCTTCTATTACCCCCGTATCAATCTCTCTAATTTGTTCTAACTGCCAACTAAGTTTCTCAATTAGCATTTTCAAATTTTCCAAATTCAGATTACAAGAAATTTTTCTCAAATCATCCAAATTACCGTTAAAGTTAGCTTGAATATCTTTTTTAATTTCAACCAATTCTTGCTCTAATTTCGTTTTATCTAATCTTAAATGTTCCAAATATCTCTCCGCTTTTTCCACTTCAAACTGCTCTCTTCTTAACTGATCCTTAAAATCTACTCTAGATTCTTGTTTCTTCTGATTTTCAGCATTAATCGTTTGAACTGCTTGATTTTTCTCAGCTATTTTTTGTTTACAATTAGCAATTTCAATTGAATTTTGTTGAGCTTCTTGCTTGATTTTATCTAAATCCTTATTCAACAAAACTTTTTGTTTTTCAGTTTCTTCGCTCGCTTTGCTTTTAACCGCTTTCCCAGCTTGAATTTCTTGCAATAAATCATTGATTTTAAAGATCAATTTGGCCGTTAGCGATTTCCCAACTTGACTGTCCAATTCGTCTTTGATTTTCTGCAATTTAGTCAAAATATAGCCTCGGTCAACCAAAATTATTTCCTCCTTACCAAATTGCTCAATTTTTTCTTGCAGTGATTTTAACTCGATTTCCTGCTTAAAACCCATTCGCTCCAATTCGTACCGCTCTTTTTCTAATTGAGCTTTCTCTTTTTCAATTCCGGCAATCAGCTTGTTCTGTTCTTGAATTGAACTGTTATCGCTTTCTTGAAGTTTTTGATTAATGGCTTTGATTTTCTTCTGGCTACCCTCGATTTGTTCTTCAATTCTTTTTAATTCCAACCCATTCTTACTTTGATTGCTTTCAATATTATTCAGCCTAACTGCAAAATATTGAGCTCTTTTCTCCGCCAACTCTTCTCGCGTTTTTTGCGCTTTTTCGATTTTTCGACTTTGACTTTTCAAAACTCTCAGCTCCGGCTCAATCTCTCGCATCAAAGATTCGGCTTTTTCAATATTAATCCGAGTTTTTTTTATTCTTCGAACACTTTTATTTTTCTTCAATTGAAATTCTTTCACCCCCGCTGCATCTTCCAAAAATCCCATTCGCTCCACCGGGCTTGACAAGAGAATTTGGTCCGTCATTCCTTGATTGACAATCGTATAATTACCATGACCAATTCCCGCCCGAGAAAGCAAATTCATCAAATCAAATAGCTTAACCTTGCTGTTATTAATCAAATAATGATTTTCCCCATCTCGATAAATTTTTCGTGTAATTACAACCTGACTATAATCAATATCAAATCGTTTTTTAGAATTATCAAAAAAAACTGAAACTTGAGCACAACCCAATTGAGATTTGGTTGAAGAGCCAGCGAAGATCACATCTTCTCTTTTATTACCTCGCAAATTTTTCACCGACTTTTCCCCAATCACCCAGCGCAGAGCGTCCGAAACATTGGATTTTCCACTCCCATTGGGACCAACCACGCAAGTGACCCCGCTTTTCAAATTTTTTCCACCCGAAAAATCCAAAATTGTTTTTTTAGCGAAAGACTTAAACCCGGATATTTCTATTTTTTCAACAAACATAAAATAATTTACAATGATCAATTTTCAATTTTCAATCAATGATCAATTTTAAAATTTTCAATTATCAAAACAATTCAACAGCAACTGGTCATCAGTCATCATTGTTAACAACTTTTTATTTTGAGCAAAGTTCAAGAAAAATTTAAGCCTTCTTGGATTAATAGATATCAGCAAAAGCTAAAATTTTCAAATTCTAGTGCAGTTCGAAGAGAATTTGAGTGTCATAATGATTTCAAGGCTTGTTATTTTGAATTTAATTCGATCCGTCTTCGCTAAAGCTACGCCGAGGCAAAGACGAAATCAAAAAACGCTTTCAGGAACTTAAGTTTTTGAGCGTAATTCGAGGAAAATCCGAGTAAGGAATGAGATGTACTAAACTGGTACATCGAGTGAGTGACGCAGGATTTGACAAAGAAGTACGCCAAAAAATCAAGTTCTATTCCCAGTTTTTGGCGAGTAGGCCGTTTTGGGCTGCATTTCTCTGCGCTTCCTGCTTCGATTCCCCTTCTCCCTCCGCCACCTTTTCCTCCTTCAAAAAAACCGCAATCTTAAATTTCTTGTCATGATCTGGTCCCCATTCTTTAACTAATTCATAGTGAGGAGTCACTTGCACAATTTCTTGGGCTTTTTCTTGAAAATAGCTTTTAGCATCAAGATAAGTTTTGTTTTTAATAATTTCCGGCAATTTAACAATGATATATTTGTTGATAAATTTATCCACTTCAGCAAAACCTTTATCCAAATAAATACTTCCGATTAACGCTTCCATAGCATTAGCCAAAATGTAGTTTCGAGCTTTCCCTGTATCTTTCTTTTCTCCTTTTGACATCAACAAGAAATCATCTAAATCTATTTCTTTAGCCACAATTGCCAACATCTCGCCATTGACCAAAGCAGCTCGCCAACTGGTCAATTCTCCCTCCGGATTTTTATAATTTTTAAAAAGATAATCCGTGACGGACAACTCCAAAACTGCATCTCCCAAAAATTCTAATCTTTCATTGTGAGGCAATTGATGTTGTCGATTTTCGTTTAAATAAGACCGATGAGTCAATGCTTCTTGCAAAAGTTTAAAATTCTTAAAAGATAAGTTTAATTTTTTTGCCAAATCTTTTGCTCCTTGATTTTCCATAAAACCAATTTTAATAATAAAACTAGACAAATTGCTTGTCTTAATGCCATTCTACCACAATCCAAATTATTTGAAAGGCTATTCAAACAATTTAGACGGTTTTCATTAATTCATTCATTGACAAATGAATATTTTTTAGGCAGACTTTTAAAAAATAAAAATAAAAGGAGGTTCTTAATGGAAACGCTCGAAATATTAATTTTTATCAAAAAAATAGACGATTGTGAAAATTACATCGGTAATATTAAATTCTTAAATACCACTTTTGAATTTAAGCTTCATTTTGCTTTTCAATTTAATCCCAGCAATTTTTTACTGGGAAATTATTGGCGGCTACCAACTCAAAAAATTTTATTTCAAGTTCTATTAGAAAGAAACCACAAAAGCATTGACCTAAAAAATAGCCAATATCTTTTTTTCCTTAACATTTTTTCAATGGCAGCTTTGACTTTAAAAAAAATATCCCGCCTTGAATCTGAAATTCCATTTACAATAGAAATAAACCAAAAATTTATTGTAAGTTTAAATCATCTGAAAGAAAAGTATTGATTATCTCAAAACAACAAACCCCGAGTCAACAGACCCGGGGTTCGAACTAGCTATTTAAGCCTTAAACATAACTCGATCGTTGAATTCAGCCGATTTTCCCACATTCCACTGCTTGACTGGTCGGATATAACCCACAATCCTAGAATACACTTCAGTGCCAAATAATTTATTAGTGCAATTTTCACAACGATAAACATCTTCTTTTTTCCAATAACCAACATTGGCATCACCAGCTTGAATTTTTTTTCCACAATCTTTACAAACAATATTTTTTGGAATTGTTTTTGTCATTTTATTTGTTTTTATTTATTATATATAAAAACTTCGAACCCCTCGATGGAACTGTTTCCAATCACTCTTCGAAGATAATTTGTTTTTAGTGCAGACCCTCATTTCATTATAAAACCCTAGAATAAATCTCACAACTCTGTTCAATCAAACATTTCGGACATTGCTTGTGCTCACCATTTAAATAACCGTGAATCGGGCAAACACTGAAAGTTGGAGAAATTGTGAAATAAGGCATCTTATAACCATGCGCAATTTTCTTCACAAAAGATTTTACCGTTTCAATATCTTGCACTTTTTCTCCTAAGAAAGTGTGAAAAACTGTACCTCCCGTATATTTAGTTTGCAAATTATCTTGTAAATCCATCGCTTCATAAGCATCTTCCGAAAATCCAACTGGTAGCTGAGAAGAATTGGTATAATAAGGAGTAGCATTTTCTTTTTCGGCATCAGAATTAGCAAAAATCATTTTAGGGAATCGATTTTGGTCTTTCAATGCTAACCGATAACTCGTTCCTTCCGCTGGTGTGGCTTCTAAATTATACAAACTGCCAGTCTCTTTTTGATAATCTACCATTCTTTCTCGCATAAATACCAAAATTTCTTCTGCTAATTTAACGCCTTTCTTGGTTGTAATGTCTTCTCCGATTAAGTTCAGCAAAGCTTCATTCATCCCAATTGTTCCAATCGTGGAAAAGTGATTTCCCCAATAAGTACCTCTTCGTTTAAAAATATCTTTCAAATAAAATTTAGAATAAGGATATAACCCTGATTGAGTAAAGCCTTCAATCGTTTTTCTTTTAACTTCCAAACTCTCCTTGGCAATATCCATTAATTTTCCTAATCGTTTCAAAAAGTCAGCCTTATCTTTGGCTAAATAACCAATTCGAGGCAAATTAATCGTCACCACTCCGATTGAACCCGTCAAAGGTGCTGCACCAAACAACCCTCCCATTCGTTTATGTAGTTCTCGATTATCCAATCGCAAACGACAACACATTGAACGCGCATCTTCTGGATCCATATCGGAATTAACAAAATTAGCAAAATAGGGAATTCCATATTTAGCAGTCATCTGCCAAACTTTATCTAAATTTTTATCATCCCAATTGAAATTTTTGGTAATATTATAGGTTGGAATTGGAAAAGTAAAAACTCGTCCAGTGGCATCCCCTTCGCTCATTACATCGGCAAAAGCTTGATTAAGCATATTCATTTCATGCGTAAAATCTCCATAAGTTTCTTTTTGCGGTTTTCCCCCAATAATAACATTTTGATCCTTATACATCTTGGGACAATTCAAATCCAAGGTAATATTAGTAAACGGAGTTTGAAACCCCACTCGAGTTGGAACATTCAAATTAAAAACGAATTCCTGCATCGCTTGTTTCACCGCCTTATAATCCAATTTATCGTATCGAACAAAAGGCGCCAACAAAGTATCAAAATTTGAAACTGCTTGAGCCCCAGCCGCTTCTCCTTGAGTAGTATAAAAGAAATTAACCAATTGCCCCAAAGCCGGTCGCAAATGCTTTGGTGGATTACAAGAAACTTTTCCAGAAACGCCGGTAAAACCTTGAGTCAATAAATCTTGCAAATCCCAACCGCAACAATAAGAAGCAATTTTATCCAAATCATGGATATGCAAATTGCCCTCTTCGTGAGCGCGTTTAATTGACTTTGGGTAAACTCTTTCCACCCAATATTTTCCACTCACAATTGAAGAAATATAGTTATTCAGTCCTTGTAAGGAATAAGCCATATTGGAATTTTCTTTAACCTGCCAATCTATTTCCCCTAAATATTTATCGACCAAATCAACCGCGTCATCCAAAGATCGTTCGGTGTTTCGCAATTTGCTTCGTTGATCTCGATAAAGAATATAGGCCTTGGCAGTTTTTTCAAAATCTAAAATCATCAAAACTTGCTCAATCGTGTCTTGAACTTCCTCAATGTTGGGAATATAGCCCGGTCGAGCTTTTTTACTCAACATCTGAACCGCCTTTTTCATCACGTTCTCTGCCGCTTTCAAACTTCCCTCTTCCGCTTCTCGAAAAGCCTTATAGACCGCTTCTTTAATTTTCTTTTTATCAAACTCAACAATGGAACCATCACGTTTGATAATCTTTTCAATTAATTTTTTATTTTTGATTTTCTTCACTATTTTCTTTTTTACTCCTAGGTTTTTTTGTTTTTTCATTTTTTTTGGTCCCCTGTTTATTTATTAATTAGTATATGTAAAAAAATTAATTAGTTTTTTCAATTTTATTGAGCTCTTTCACAAAACGTTTTCCGCTTCCAAATGATTTAAAGACTGAAGCGAATCGCAAATAAGCCACTTGGTCCCTTTTCTTTAAATTATTCAAAACAATATTTCCAATTTTTTTTGAAATAATTTCTGCCTTTCCATCACAATTGATTTCCGCTTCAACTTCATCCATCAACTGCCGTAAATCTGAACCTTTAATTCTTTTATTAGTCGCTAATTTAATACTTTTTTCCAATTTTTCCCGATTATAAGCTTCTTTGCTTTCATCTCTTTTAATCACCACTCGATTCAAAACTTCAATTTGTTCATAAGTCGAAAAACGAGCTTGGCATTTTTCGCATTCTCTTCTCCGCCGAATAGTTTTATTATCATTGGTATCTCTCGAATCAATAACTTTAGTTTCAATATGATTGCAAAAAGGACATTTCATTTTTTTATTAAATTTTTTATTTTTCCCTAAAAGCACAACATCTTGTGTTTTTATTCTTAATTACTCTACTATTATAATTTCTATCAAAAAAGTTGTCAAGGAAAAAGTGTCAATTAAAAAGTTTGTAAAATCAAAAGTTTATAAAGTTGAAGATCTAGACTAGTTTAAAGTCCGTAAAGTTAGAAAGTTTTTAAAGTTGTTTTAAATTAAACGATTAGATAAAAAGCAATCAGTCATCAGTAATTGCTAATTACCGATTGCTAATTGCTAATGACTCTTTTCCTTGTAAATCCCCAAATATTCCGCTATCATAAAGCCAGTAAAGGAAATATTAAATAAAAAGTTTATGCTAAATTTTATTGGCATCGTGCCGTTCTCCCCAGCAATCATTCCAGAAATTAACCAGAAAAACTACTTACTAAGCAAAAAAACAGTGGCTGGTTTTGAAAAATTTTCCGAAGAACTAACTCGGTCAAATCCTGATACAATCTTTTTCATTTCACCCCGAGGACCAATCCGCTATGATAAATTCACGATTAATATTGAAAAAAATCTAAAAGGGAGCTTTAGCAAATTTGGAATTGATAATCACAAAGATTACCTTTATTCTGGAAATTATTGCTTAGCTAAACTGATTTTAAAAAAACTCCGCGCTCAAAATTTTCCGATAGAAGCCATTCAAGAAGAAGATATTGACTACGGAACTTTGGTGCCCTTAACTTTTTTGGATAAAAAATTCAAGAAAAAACCTAAAATTGTCAATTTGACCTTCTCTTCTTTGAGCTGGAATGATCATTTTAAACTAGGGAAAATTTTAAAAACAATTTTCGCTGAAATCGAAGAAAACATCGCTTTCATCGCCAATGGTGATTTATCACAACGAATTACTAATAATTCTCCCGAAAAATTTTCTCCTTATGGCGTAAAATTTGATCAAACTTTAATTAAATTATTAAAAAATTCCAAAACCGATAAAGTCTTGAAATTAAATCCTGATTTCTGCCAAGAGGCTGGCGAATTGGGATTGAAATCAATTATCATCGCCTTAGGGCTTCTAGACAAAACTCGTTATAAGTTTTCCCAGATCTCTTATGAAGCCCCGTTTGGGGGAGGGTATTTGGTGGGAAGATGGACAATACGCTAGCAAATTTTCAATAAACCAATTTTCAATTTTCAATGAATTTTCAATGAATTAATTTTCAATTTTCAAACCTAAACAAGCAAAGCTTGTCATTGTAAATTGTTAAATTGAAAATTGATTGTAAATTGTAAATTGTAAATTATTTATTAAATGCCTTACTTTTACTATAAAGTCGTCCCCCTAACTCGCATCTCAATCGATCACGAGCCCTATTTTACCTACAAATCCAAAGAAGAAATTCCTTGGGGTTCTTTGGTTTTAATGCCTTTTGGACGGAAAAAAATCAAAGGGATTGCGCTTGAAAAACAAGAAGAACCTGCCTTTAGAACTCGAGAAATTTCAAAAATCAAAACTACTTCTCTGTTTGATCCAAATCAGCTAAAATTAGCCCAGAAAATTTCAGACTACTATTTTACTTCCCTAGGAGTGGTTTTAAAATTCTTCGCTTTCAATATCACTAAGAATATTCCAGATCTTCCGAAAAATAAGCTCTCGGAAAAATCAGAAATTGAATTAACCAACGCTCAAAAAAAAGTTTTAACGACAATCGCTAAAAATCAACAAAAAAAGTTTTTAGTTTTTGGACCAGCTTCTTCGGGAAAAACTGAAATAGCAATGAAAATAATTGAAAAAAATCTCCAGCGGAACAAACAATCCCTGGTGGTTTTACCCGAAATATTCTTGTCCTATCAAGAAATTCATCGTTATCAAAAAAGATTTTTCGATAAAAAAGTCGCCCTTTTGCATTCTCAGCTAAAACCTTCTGAAATCTCTGCTATTTGGACTCAAGTGAAATCTGGCAAATTGGATATTTTAATCTCCACTAAAACTGGTTGTTTTATGCCGTTTAAAAATTTAGGAGCAATTATTATTGACGAAGAACAAGACATTTCTCATAAGAATTGGAATCAAAACCCAAAATATCACGTCGAGAAAATAGCCAGTTGGTTAGCTAAAATTCATCAAGCCCAACTGGTTTTTCTGTCTGCCACTCCTTCGATTAAAAATTATTGGAAAAGTCAAAATCAACAAGATGGTTGGGAATTATTGACGCTTCCCTCACTGAAAACTGTTAAAATTAAAGTAGTTAAACCCGAAATTAAAATCATTAATTTATGGGAAAAATCTTATCAAAGAAATGGTGACATCCTCTTCTGCAACGAACTCTTAGCAAATATCAAAGCCACTTTAGCCAAAAAGAAAATTTCCTTGATTTTAGTTCCTTATCACGGCAAAAGTCAAGCGGTTTTTTGTGAAAATTGCAAAACCGCCCTCAAATGTCCAAAATGTGGGACTTCGCTGGTTCACACTAAAGACAATTATCAATGCCTGCATTGCACCTACAAAATCTCCAGTCTAACTAATTGCCCCAACTGTAAAAGCTACAAACTAAAAAATATCGGCTTTGGAACTGAATCAGTAGCAACAGAAATCAAAAAAAGATTTCCTTACTCCAAAGTTAGTCTAGTGACAAAAAGCAACTTTGAAAAAAATAGTTCTCGAAAACTTTTATTCAAAAAAATAAAAGAAAATAAAATTGATTTTTTAGTTGGCAATCAAACCATTGCTAAAGGTTTTGATTTCCCCAATATTGATTTAGTAGCTGTTCTCAATGCTCAACGCTGGACGGGGAAAGCTGATTTTAAATTCGATGAAAGATGGTTGGGCGGATTTTTTCAAGTTGGAGGACGTTTAAATCGACCCCACAGCGACCAAAAAGGCATCTTCTATATTCAAAGCTTTAAATCAAACCTGGAAATACTAACCAATCTCAAAAAATGGAGCTGGAAAAGCTTTATCAAAGAAGAAACCGCTAATCGAGAAGCTCTAGGCTATCCTCCTTTCAAAAAAATTTATCGATTATCTTTTAAAGATTTCAATAAAGAAAAAGTTGAAAAAATTACCGATAAGGTATATAATCAATTGCAGAAAGAGCTTAGGAAAGAAAAAATTGAGATATTTGAGCCATTTTATAGTTTTATCAAAAAAAAGGGAATCTTTTGGAATAAACATATTCTGATAAAAACCCCAAGTAATCAAAAACTTCCAATTTTAAATAAAGTCTTGCGAAAACTTTCTGTTTCTTGGAGTATTGACCCAGATCCAGAAAATATTTTTTAAATTCTAGTCTTACTTTAAGAACTTTCTAATCTGCCTACTGACAGAATCAGACTTTAATAAACTTTTAAGTTAATTTATGAAAATTATAGAATATCCCAATGAAATTTTAAGAAAAGAATCGATCGAGGTAAAAGATCCAACTAGCGTCGAAACCAAACAACTGATTGCAGAAATGCTTCAAACTCTTCGCGCTAATAACGGAGTAGGTTTAGCTGCCCCTCAAGTAGGAAAAAATTTAAGACTTTGCATAATCGAAATTGAACATGAACTTTTTGTCTTAATCAATCCAGAAATCAAAAACATATCCAAAGAAAAACTAATTTCTGAAGAAGGTTGTTTATCAATCCCTAATAAATTTCTAAACATTGAAAGAGGCAAAAGAATAAAAATCAAAGCTACCGATTCTAATGGTAAAAAACAAATTATTAGAGCCCGAGGACTTTTAGCTCGAGCTATTCAACATGAAATCGACCATTTAAACGGTATCTTAATTGTCGATCGAGTAGAAATTAATTAAGACTATTTATTTCTGTTGCAATTCAAAATTTTTGGTTAAATTCTTAAAAAATTTTCTTGAATTAACTCGCTAGTACTACGAAAATTATTTTTAAAATTTATCTCAAAAATTTTGAATTTCACAACAAAAAATAATCTCAATCAACTTCTCGTTAATTAAACCTGTTTATTTTCAACACGATTTAATAAATTATTTTTAAAATATTTTCCCAAAAAATAATGAACCTAAAAAATGCTCGAATCATATTTATAGGAACTTCTTTTTTCGCCAAGGAACTTTTAAAAAATTTAATTGAAAAAGAAATAGAGATTAGACTCGTCATCACTCAACCTGACAAACCAGCTGGAAGAAAAAAAGAATTAAAACCCTCAGAAGTCAAAATTTTTGCCCAAAAAAATAAATTAAAAATAGAACAATTCTCAAAATTAGATTCTCAAGCTTTGACTAAAATCAAAACGCTTGAACCTGACTTGATTATTGTCGCTGCCTATGGAATGATTATTCCCCTAGAAATTTTGGCTCAACCCCAATTTGGTTGTATTAATATTCACACTTCGCTTTTGCCGAAACTTCGTGGATCTTGCCCAATTCAAACCGCCCTACTTCAAGGTTTAGAAGAAACTGGAATAACAATGATGAAAATGAACATTGGAATTGATTCAGGCGATTTAATTTTTCAAGAAAAAATTAAAATAGATTCTCAGGATACTTATCCTGTTTTAGAAAATAAATTGATTGAAGCTACTAACCAAATTCTAATTCCAACCTTAAACAACTATCTCAAAGAAAAAATTAAGCCTAAACCTCAAAATCATAGTCAAGCTAGTTGGACTAAGATAATCAAAAAAACAGACGGGAAAATTGACTGGACTGACAGCGCTGAAAAAATTTATAATCAATTTAAAGCATTTTATCTTTGGCCTCAAATTCACACTTTTTGGACCATTAATGGAAAAACCAAAAAAATTATTTTAAACGAAATTTCCAAATCTGAAATTTCCGAAAAAAACAGACAATCAGGAGAGGTTTATCAAAAAAATAACCAGACCCTAATCCAAACCACTCAAGGCTCAATAGTCTTAAAAAAAATTCAGCTGGAAGGCAAGAATAAACTATCCATCAAAGATTTTCTCAATGGAAATCCAAAATTAATTCATAACGTTTTAAAATAAAAAAATGGAAAAAAAAGATTCTTCAGTTTTAGCGGCTTTTTCAATTACTATCATTTTACTAATAGCGGTAATCGCCATTTTTTTTCTAATAAAAAATAAATCTCCCAAAGACGGTTCTCTATTGGAAATAGAAGAAAATAAGTTTGAAGAAACTAATTTTAACCTCACCTATATTACACCTAAAAAAGTTTTTAAATCCATTCGAAACGAAGAATATTTAATGATTGACACTCGCAATAAACAAGAATTTTCGGAAAATCACATTGAAGCCTCAATTAACATCCCGCTAGAAGAAATCCCCAGCAAAGAATATCAACTCAACCAAGAGCAAACTATTATTTTCATCGAAAAACAAGAAACCCAAGCTGGTAAAAAAATAGCCAATGAACTTAAAGAAAAAGGCTATAAATTGAATTATTTGGAAGGCGGGCTTTATTATTATCTCAGCGCCGGTTTCGATTTAGTTTCCTACGGAAACACTACTTCCACCCGAGACCGAGCAAAAGTCAATTTATTCGACTTACCGACTCTAGGCGAAAAATTACAAACAGGCGAACGCTTTATTTATTTAGACGTTCGAAGCAAAACTGATTTTAATAAAGATCACTTTGAGAATTCAATCAACATCCCCTTAGAAAATTTAGAAAAAAACAAAAAAGATGTTCCCTCTGGAAAACTTTTAATCATCGACGAAGACCCCATCAGGAGTTTCCAAGCCGCGGTCAGATTGACTGATATGAATATCTTAACTGTTTACTATCTCACCAATTCTTATAGCGAATTCAAAGATGCTGTGAAAAATAAAACTCTCTTAAAATAAAAACTTGGGTTTTTAGAATTTTCAATTTTCAATTTATCTACCTCAGCAAGCCTTCGGCTAGACAGGCAATCAATTTTCAATGACTTAATTTTCAATTATCAAAAATAATAAATTTAACAAAAATCCGCTCTTCCAAGCGGATTTTCAGTATCTATATTTTGAAAAATTTTTATTTTGGCTCCTTTATTTCACCCGTGTCTTTGTTTATTTTTACCGCTGAATTTCCACCTGCATAAAACCAATTTGATTTACCAATAGGATAATCTCTATTAACATAATAATAATCTCCTTTTTGCGAAATATAATCCTCTGGAACGCCTCTCTGCTCTCTATTTTTTAATGAAAATGATTTTTCTAAATATGGTTTTGCTAATTCATAAGCTTTTTCACAACTTATTTTTGCATCTAAAATGGAATTACATTTTATTTTATTTCCTAAATATTCAGGGCTTGAAGAAAAAGCTAAATATATAAATAAAGCAGATAAACTAATAATTATAAAAAGTATCAAAATAAACAATAATTTTTTTTCTTCATAAAATTACCCATTAGAAATGAACCTTAATATTTAAAACAAAATAAGAAACAAAAATTTCAATATACACCTGGGCTTGAGATTTTAAGTGCAATTCAAGGCGAAATTGAGCATTGAGCGAAACGTATTGAAAGATACGTTGAGAGAAAAGCGAAAATTTCAACGCAGAAGTGTGCCAAAATCTCAAACCTAGTATTCCCGCTGTTCTATTTCCATGATCCTGTTGTATTTGGTAGCCCTCTCAATCCTCGCCGGTGCTCCGAACTTCACATATTCCGCTTCCGTTGCAATCGCTAAGTCAGCAATAAAGTCGTCAGCTGTTTCTCCACTTCGGTGAGATACTGCAATTTTAAGATCATTATCTCGAGCTAAATTAATCGCATTAATCGTTTCCGTCAATGAACCAATTTGATTAACTTTAATCAAAACTGCGTTGCAGGCATCTTTGTCAATCGCTTCTTGAATTAATTTTTCATTAGTTACCAACAAATCATCCCCAATAATCGGCAATTTGTGTTTATTTTCTTGATTAAAATCAATCCAGCCAGTCCAGTCAAATTCGCTCATCGGATCCTCAATCACTTTCATATTATATTTTTCGATCCATTCTTGATACATTGATTGAATTTTTTTACTATCCAAAGAAACTTTTTCCAATTTCAAATTATACTGTCCAGTTTTCTGATCATAAAAATTGGTTGCCGCCGCGTCAATTCCCGTTCCCACATCTTTCTTGGAATAACCAGCTTTCTTGATTGATTTTTGAATAAAATCTAAAGCACTCTTATTATCATTCAAACGAGGAGCAAATCCGCCCTCATCACCTACCGCAATTCGATAGTTATTATTAACTAACATTTCTTTAAGATTGTGATAGACTTCCACTCCCGCTCTGATTCGATCAGTAAAATTTTCAAAACCATAAGGCACCACCATAAATTCTTGAATATCCAATTGGCTATCAGAATGTTCCCCACCATTAATCAAATTCATCATTGGAATCGGAAACTTATAATCATGGCTTTCTTCCAAATCATAGACCTCTCGCAAATATTTCCACAAAGACAACCCCTTTTTAATCGCCGCCACTCTCGCCACCGCCAAAGAAACCGCCAAAATTGCATTGGCTCCCAAACGAGATTTGTTCTCTGTCCCGTCCAATTCAATCATCACTTGATCAATTTCTTTTTGATCAAAAATCGACATATTTTTAATAGCCGGAAAAATTTCTTTTTCAATATTCTCGCAAACTTGCTGAACCCCTTTTCCCATAAATCTTTTTTTATCTCCATCTCGCAATTCTAAAGCTTCTTTAGTTCCAGTTGAAGCCCCTGAAGGCACGGCTGCTTTGGCTGAAATCCCATTTTCTAAAGTTATTCTAACTTCCACCGTCGGATTGGCCCGAGAATCCAAAATTTCCAACGCCTCTATTTTTTTTATTTTCATTTTTTATTTTTATTATTTTAACCTCATAAGCTAATTTTATAAGAAAATTAGTTATTTTCAAGAGCAAATTTTTTCATTTTAATTTTTCAACTTTAATTAAAATATCTCATTTATTTTTTTATTATTAAGTAACGACCGTCACTTAATAATAAAATTAGTAATATTTTTCGATAAAATTGCTACTTTCTCCGCCAATCTTTAATTTTGATAGTGTCTCCTCGTAGACTAACAACAACTTTTTGCTTTTCTCTCCAACCAAGATTTCTAACCATATCAATTGGCAGAGTAACTGAAATTGAATGTTGACCAACTTTAGTCAACTTTCTGATATTTTTGTTTCTCGAATCTTTATCTCCCATTTTTTTATTTTAATTTTTATTTAAAACTATTTACGTAATCATTTACGTAAATGATTACGTAAATCAAGAAAAAAATCAAGATTTTATTTTATGGGCATATCTAAAAATGGGCGCGGAGGGATTTGACGTCGAGTCGCTAAATTCAAACATCGCCTAAAGGCTTGTTTTCACTAAGCGCTCCCTGCCCAAGCTCGCCAAACTCTCTTTAATTCCTCGCCAGCGCTCAACCTTGCACCTACGTCTTTCAAATCCCTCTGCGCCCAAAGAAAAAAGACCCTGTGGGTCTTTTTTGTGGGCGCAGAGGGATTTGAACCCCCGACCATCGGCTTAAAAGGCCGTTGCTCTACCAACTGAGCTATGCGCCCATAAATTTAAAATAGCAAAAAAATAGTTTTATCACAACAAAAAATATTATATGATTTTATAGCTAAATAGTCAAGACTATTCTCTTTTTATTTAATCAAACAAAAGATATTTATTTTTTGCCTCTTTTGTGATAAAATTAACCAAAATATTTTAATTAAATAAATGTCTCATCAAAATAAAAATTTTGAAAATCATATTTTCAAAAACCAAGATTTTACCGATAAATCTTTTAAAAATTCAACTTTCATTGATTGCTCTTTCATCGACTGCAATCTTTCTAATGTCAATCTCCGAAATGCTCGAATTCAAAATGTCAATTTCAAAGATTGCAAATTGCTCGGCTTGAATTTTTTGGATTGTAGTCATCTCATTTTAAGTTTTAATTTTGAAAATTGCCTGATTTCAATGTGCACTTTTTCCGATTTAAAACTAAAAAAAACCAAATTTGAAAATTGCCAAATCTTTGAATGCGATTTTGTCAATACTGATTTGACAGGGGCCAATTTTGAACATTCTGAATTCAAAAAAACTCGTTTTCAAAATGCCAATTTAAGCTCCGCTTCTTTTAAAAACGCTAAAAATTACAACATCAATCCCAGCGGCAATCTGCTCAAAAAAACCAAATTCTCCTTCCCTGAAGTTGTTCGATTGCTAGATGCTTTTGACATTAAAATAGACTAGATTTTTATTCACAACTCAAACCAATTGCTTATTTAATCCCTAAATGATAAAATCATAATATCATCAATTCTATTAAGAACATTGCCTTAGTCAGTTGTTGTTTGTGTAATATAATGGCGAATTATCTGTCAAATAAGAGTGTACTTAATGATTAATTCAGTGAAATAAATAACAACTAACTAAAACTTTGAAGGAAACAACCCTAGACTATTTAATTAAAAATAAATTTATGCTTAAAGAATTTAAAAAATTTGCCCTCAAGGGCAACGTGATTGATTTAGCAGTTGGAGTTATTATCGGAACCGCTTTTGGTAAAATCGTCAGCTCGCTTGTCTCAGACATCATTATGCCTCTAATTGGAGTCCTACTTGGAGGAATTGATTTCTCCAACCTGGCTTTGACTCTCAAGAAAGCCACTGCGACAAATCCTGCCGTCACACTCAACTACGGACTTTTTATTAACTCTGTCATTGATTTTCTAATCATTGCTTTTGTGATTTTCGTTGTAATCAAACAACTTAATAAATTAGAGAAAAAAGAAAAAGCAAAACCAATCAAACCAACCGAAAACATTTTACTATTAAGAGAAATACGAAATTCCTTAAAAAAATAGTTACTCTCAATAATTTAAAAAGAACGTTCTATAGAACGTTCTTTTTAAATAACTTTATTTTACTCAATACAATGCACCATTTAATATTTCAAGATAACTTCCCAAAAGTTTAAAAATCGACCAAATCATAAAAATAGTTGACACCAAAGTAAGAATGATCATCATTAAACCCATTCTTCTGGCTTGAACATCTTTTTTAATCAAATATTTAATCCCTGGCCACAAACCAAAAGGCGGTAAAAAAATTGCTAAGGCATACCAACCAATTTGCATCACCATCGTTATTTCAGCCGGTTTTTCTCTTAAGTTATTTCCACAATTTGGACAAAAATAATACTCCGGCAAAATTTCCCGATGACAAATTGAACAACTATTTTGATTATTTTCCATATTTTTAAATTTATTAAAATTTATCTTTTCAATCAAATCAACGATTTACAGAAATCAGTTGTTTGAGTGCAGTTCGAGGAAAAAACGAGTAGCGTATGAGATGTACCGAGGTACATCGAAAAGCAACGGAGTTTTTGACAAAGAAATGTGCCGAACAGCTGGTTTCGCCCTTCTAAAAATTTACTTTGATTTTTATTTTGTCTTCGTCATCCCCACCATCATCATCCCTAACCTTCGCCCTAATTTCTATTTTTCCCCCATTTTTACTGTCTGGAATTTCATAGCTGAGATTATAAGGCGAATTGCCATCTTTGCCAACCGATTTACCATCAATATAAAATTCAACCTCTTTGACTTTGCCATCCCCGTCTATTTTAGTAGAAACTTTCAAATCCTTGCTGTCAATCGTATCATCGTTGCTTGGACTAGTTATTTTAATTTCAACTTTGTAGTCTTCAAAATAATCATCCTTGCACTCTTTTTCGGGAAGCTCTCTTTGCTCTTCGTCCTTTTCTTGATCTTCAACCCATTTATCAACACCTTTTTGCCAACCTTTATATTGCGAGTCACTTTTAGAATTGCTGTCCTCTTTGGTCGGACTATCTTTATCAACATAATACAAAATAGTATGAGCATCATAAAAATCTTTCTTCTCCACTAAACTATCAGGACAAGAACTATTTTCTAAACAAAACTTATCTTTTTCATATTCGCAAACTTTCAGTTCCTGCTTCACTTCTAATTCTCCGTCTAAAATATCAATCCCAATTTTTTCAAATTCTTCCGGACCATTAAACTTTTCTGCCTGTTTATTTTCCAAGGCTCTTTTCATAAAAGCATTCCAAATCGGGCCAGCTGTACTAGAACCACTGGAACCCTCTTTCATTGCGGTATTATCATTATTTCCCGTCCAAACGCCTATCGCCAATGAAGGTGTTGCTCCCAACAACCAACCGTCTCGATATTCATTGGTTGTTCCAGTTTTAGCCGCTACTTGATGACCAGGAATATTCAAAAGATTGTTTGTACCAAACAATGGCGCCCGAAGTTTATTGTCCGAAAGAATATCAGTTATCTCTAGCGCAGTTTCTCTTTTAATTATTTGTTTCCCTTCCTGTTTTTGAAATTCTCTAATAATTTCTCCTTTAGAGTCTTCAATTCTTAAAATAGCAGTTTTTTCTTGCTTTTTCCCTTCATTAGCAAAAACACCAAAAGCTCCAACGTGATTTAATAATTTAACTTCTCCGCCTCCCAACACCAAGGACAAACCATATTTATCTGGTTCATTTAAACCCTCAATTCCCATTGATTTAGCAAAATTAACCGCTTTTTTTGGCCCGACTAAATATAAAAATTTAACCGCTGGAATATTCAACGAAGTCGCCAAAGCATCTTCCAACTGGACTGGGCCGTTAAAGTTTCCTAAATAATTTCGAGGAACATAATCGTCCTCCTCATCATCGTTAGTATTAAAATTAGTTTCTACGTCAAAAGTGATACTTTTACGAGTATAACCCATCTCCAAGGCTTGAGCATAAACATAAGGTTTAAAAGAAGACCCCGGTTGTCTGAAGCGAGTAGCCACGTTGACATTTCCATCGATTTCTTTATTGAAATAATCTTTAGAACCAACCATCGCCAAAATTTGACCATTTTGAGGATTAAGCGCCACTAAAGCTGCATTAGAAAAACCGTATTGCTCACCAATCTCATCAACCTTTTCTCGTAACACTTCTTCAGCAATTTGTTGATAATTCCAATCCAAAGTCGTATAGACACTCATTCCAATTTTTTCCATTTCATCTTCTCCAAATTCCTCCACTAATTGCTCTTTCACGTGCATCACAAAATGAGGCGCCCTAATATCATCTTTAACTAATTGAATTTGATCCAAAATATCTTCTTCTGCTACATTTTTCGCCTGTTCTTCAGTGATATATCCCAAGTTAGCCATCTTACTCAAAGCTGATTTCCAACGAACTACCAATCGGTCAGTATTAGAACCAAAAGGTGAATAAAAAGTCGGCGCATTTGGCAGGGAAGCCAAAAGAACTGATTGACCCAAAGTCAACTCACTAGCATGTTTTCCAAAAAAAGTCTGAGAAGCCGCTTCAATTCCATAGGCATTCGAACCATAAGGAATTTCGTTTAAATACATTTGCAAAATCTCTTCTTTGGAAAATTTCTGTTCAATTTCCAAAGCCAGCACAATCTCTTTAACTTTTCGAGAAACTCTTTTCTCCGAAGTCAAAATCGAGTTTTTCACAAATTGCTGAGTGATAGTTGAACCACCTTGAGCAATTTTTCTTTGTAGAACATCTTTGATTGCCGCTCGGATAATTCCCCGAAAATCAACTCCATTGTGATTATAAAAATCTTGATCTTCCAAGGCAATCGTTGCGTACTTAACAATATCCGGAACCTGATCAATCGAAATCAAAGTTCGATTCTCTTCTCCATGAATTTCATACAACAAATGCTGTCCTGTTCGGTCATAAATTTTAGTTGATTCATTAATCGTTCTTTTATTAATTTTAGCTGGATCCGGCAAATCTTTCATAAAAAAGATAAACACTCCCGCCACTATCAAAAATCCAATACCGAAAAGGATTCCAAAAAATTTCAGAATCTTTTTGCTAAACACAAAATCAATTATTTTATTCAAAATTTTCTTCACCATAACCTAAAAAGTTAAGAAATATTTAATTCTCTTTTATCTTTCCCATTATCGCATTTTTAAGATTTTTTTGCAAAGATTTTTATTCCTTTACTATGATTTAAATTTTCGATAGCAAATTATATAATTCGTTTATAAAAATTGTTTTACTTTCCATTTTTTCTGTCGGAAAACCAATTCTATCATTTAATTCAAAAACAAAAGGTTCTCCATTTTCAATTCCAAAATCAATAGAAAAAATTGATTTACCATATTTTGAAGTTATTAATTTTTGTATTAATGTCGCTTTTTCTAAAATTTTCTTTGGAATTCTTTTCGGATCAATTTCAATAATCCTTCCACCTTGAGAAACATTCGAAAGAAAAGTCCCTTCCCTAGGGCTTCTAACGTGAGACCAGACAATCTTTTCTCCAATAAAAACAATTCTTAAGTCGTGAAGTCCTTTTACGATTCCTTCGATTCCTGATGAAGTGTCTATAAATTCTTGCAAAACATAACAATCTTTTTTATTCAAGTTGATGGAGAGAAGATCTTTTGCATAACCAAAAAAAATTCCTTTACCTCCTAACCCATCTTTTGGTTTCAAAAAATATTTATTATTAAGATTAATCTTTTTAAACATTTCCTTAAGTTCGATAATATTTTTTATAGAATAAGTTTTCTTCATGTAGCTATCTCCCAAAAATTTATAAGTCTTAAATTTATCGCAACAAATTTTTTTAAATTCAATCCCATTTATTACTTTTGAACTTATTTTTTTATTTGGAAAAGATATCCCCCCGCTTCTATCATACACAAAATCGGCTGTTATTTCTTCTTTGTTTTTTTCAAAAATTTCCTTCCCTTTGTACTCTAGAACATTTTCAAAAACAAGTCCTTTTCTGTAAGATTCTCTACCGTTGGCCAAAAAAACTCTTAATCCCAACTCCAACCCTTTATCAAAAAAATCATAATAGACAGACCTTTTATTACCTAAAGTCAAAAAAGGATCTGGTTCGCTTCTTCTTTTCCCAAAAAACATAACTAGCTTTTTTTTATCCATTTTTACTAATTTTTATTTTTTAAACATTATAAAATCTATGATCTCCTTAGCAACATTCACCTCCTTATTCACAGATTCAAATCCCTTAAATTGAGCAAGTGCATTAGTTTCAATAATTTTAAAATTATTTCCGTCCTTGAGAAAATCTATCCCGACATAATCTAAATTCATTAACTTTGCAGTTTTTAAAGCAATTTCTTTCAAGTCATTACCAATTTCATATTTTTCGACACTGCCTCCCGCTGAAAAATTAGTTTTCCATTGATTTTTCTCAGAAAATCTCCGGATACCACCCAGAACCTTATCTCCTAAAACCAAAATTCTATAATCAGAATCTATTTGATAATATTTTTGTTTAATAAAAAAATTCAAATTGTTTCTATTTTGACCAATAAAAATATCCCGTTGCTCTTTATTTTCTATTCTTTCCACGCCTTCTCCTTTACTCCCCTGAATAGTTTTAGCGACAAAAGGATATTCATCCGTTAAAAATTGGCTGAATTCACCGTTAAAACTTGTCTCAATGCCAGGAAGATTCCTTAAGGCAAAAATAAATTGTTGCGTCAATTTATCCGTTCCAGACAAATTTCTGTAATATTCAGCATTTAATAATGAATACTTAGCGAAAGGCTCATATTGAGCAATAAGTTTCAACAAAAAAGTATAATCTTTTAGAATCTTTTTTTCTCCAAGATCTTTAGTGTATCTTCCACTTCTTGGAATAATAAAATCAAAATCATTTAAAGACCCCCCTTTACTTAAACCAAAATAAATTTGTCTGCTTTCCGTGTTTAATGTTATATCGCTCCAATGAACGACCGCGAGCTCATGCCCACTTTTTTTAATTTCTTCCGCTAATCGTTCCGGGGCATAAGCCGTTGGATCTGAGATTATTATACAAAATTTCATAAAAATATTTAATTACAATTAAAATCTAAATTTAATTTATTTATTTTTTCTGTTTTTATCACCACCAAGGGTTAAAATTCTAACCCCAGTTAATAAAAAATCAGAAAACATTTTTAATTCAAAATATTAAATTTGACACTAAAAAATTACTTTTTTTTGCCCATTTTTTCAAAAAATTTATTAAATTAGGGATTTCATCAGAAATTTTTTCATCATGTGTAAAGCCTGGAGTGCTGTTTACTTCAGTAACGAATCTATTTCCTTTCAAATCTTCAATAATATCTACTCCCGCAATCTGAATATCCAAAGCATTCGAAGCCCTAAAAGCTAACTCTTTTCCACTTTCATCAAAAATTTTCACATCTAAAAACTCCTCCGTTGCACCCAAATGAACATTATTTCTAAATTCACTTGAATTTTTATCTCTAGTCTTTTTTTCAACATCAACAATTTCGCCCCCCATAATAAGAACCCTATATTCAAAATTATTTTCAATAAATTCTTGCAAAATAATTTGCTTATCCGCAAACGCTGTTATCCTTTCCTTTATTTGATTTTCATTTTCGACAAGAAATACGCCTGCTCCCTGCGAAGTATTACATTCTTTAGCAACAAAAGGAAAACCCAAAAATTTACCAGCCTTAATAAGCTTTTTTTCGTCATAAACTGGTGAAAAATAAGTCTTGGGAGCATTAATCCCTTTTAAGTGAAATAAAAATGTTTGAGTGAGCTTAGTAGAACTATAAAATTGAGCATAAAGCTTATCAATAAAATTTATTCCTTTTTCAATCGATAATTTTGAAATCAAAAAAGCCAATTCTTTATTAAAACCGACTTTTCTAAAAAATATATTCTCGAATTCATTTAGATTCAACCCTCCAAAAAAAATATCCAGCTGACCTTTTTCCATAAAAATCTCCATCTCCTTAAAAGTGGAAATTTTAAAACTCAACGCTTCTTTTTTCAAACCATTTTCAAGCATATTTAAAGTTTTTCCAGCCTTTCCCGAAAATACTCGCGGAGAAAGAATCAATAATTCTATTTTAGCCGCTGTTTTAGCTACTGTTTTAGCTGTCATAATGTAATTAAATTTT
Source organism: Patescibacteria group bacterium UBA2773 (assembly GCA_002352465.1). Classification (GTDB taxonomy): domain Bacteria; phylum Patescibacteriota; class Minisyncoccia; order Moranbacterales; family DUUL01; genus UBA2773. The sequence continues at coordinate 29,663 of DEIN01000017.1, read as the reverse complement.
TAAACCTCCACCAAAAACTTTTTCAGATCCCTCCTGCCAATAATGACTGGGTATTTTAAATCTGCTCTTTCTGTGAGATTAGCCCTGGTGATGACCGTTTCATTGTCCATCACAAAACTAATTTTCACTTTTGGTCGAACAGTAATTCCGCTAGAAGAATAGACAACGTCAATATCAAGTAAATCTTTATTTTTATGCAAATATTTTGCCCGAAGATCCTCCATAATATTCTTACCGTCTTTTTTTGTTATTTCTTTTGGCTTTTTAATTTTATCAAAATAATCGATCACTCCTTCAAATCCAAGTTCTCGAGCCAATTCAATGTCAACTGAAGTAGAATAAGCGCCGGTGTCAATTTTGGCTTCAACTTCTTTTTCTGCTCCATTTTTTCCAATCAATTTAATTTTTTCCACCACGCCGATTACTTTCTTTCCAGAAATATCTTCCAACTCTTCTTCAATTTCTCCTCCAAAAAGATTTTTGGCTAATTTAACTCCGTGTTTGGCAGATTTAACTTTCAATCCCTCCACTCTTTTCAACCGAGTCAAAAGCCCTTCCATATTGGCAATTTGAATTGAAAGCCCCGGCCGAGCGTTTAATTCCAGAAAAACTGGGCCGTCATCTCGATCATAAGCCACGTCCGCCCCTAAAAATCCCAAACCCGAAACTTGCTGAGCTTTCACTGCCAATTCCAAAATTTCCTGCCATCGAGGAATTCTAATCCCACTCAATGAAAGCCTGGTCCCTGGAATACACTCAATTAACTTAGATTTACCTTGCACCGCCGAAGTGGTTGTGCCAGTTGCCATATCAATTCCGCAACCAATTCCTCCTAATTGAAGATTAGCTTTTCCTTCTGATCCTTTGGTGGACAACCGCAACATCGCCATCACTGGGACATTGTTATACACGATTACTCGAACATCTGGAATTCCTTTATAAGAATAGGGCTTGAAAACCCTAGAAAGTTTGACTCGTTCTTCGAAAAAAGCAATGTCTGGAATACTGGTCCTTGAGAATGAACCTTCCAAAATATTTCTAATTTGATTTCGCAAATCATCCTCGGTTACCAAGCTTCGATCGGCTTTAACCCAAATATTTTGACAATTCTTTTTTCGCCCATAAACCACCAAAATTCCATCGCCTCCCAAACCCATATTCGGTTTCAAAACAAAACTACTGGGCAACTTAGAAAAATCAAAATTATCCAAATCTTGTCTAGTTTTAATTTTGGCAATCAAACCAGGAACGGGAATTCCGTTCTTTTTCAAAAGACGCTTGCTTTTTAGTTTATTGTCAGCCAAACGCTTGGCTCGCTTAAGATTATTGGGTCGAATGAAAGTCAAATTCCTAGAATTCATTCCCAATATCGTTTTACTTTTTTGATAAGCTTTAAACATTTTTGATGAGCTTTTTAAATCTGATAACTTCGGACAATCGCAATCCCGTCCATTTACCTAAGAAAATATTTATAACAATCGCCACGAAAACCAGCCAAGGATACTGTTGAAGATAAAAAATCAACAAAGCCCAACTGGCGATTGAATAGCCCACGATTGAGATAAATAAAGTTTCCAAAGAAAGATAAACCGCTGCTTTTCCACCTTTTTCGATTTGAACCGTGACAAACTTCTCCACTAAAGTAATCATAATCAAAATTGGAAAAATTGAAACACTGGCCAAGCCAGTCCGTTGAAACATTCCTCCTAAAATTAACATCAATAAAGTTGACAAAGAAACAATCGAGATCACAATTGCTACTCGAGGCAAATACAACAGACGAAAGCGTCTTAAAAAAATTCGAGCCAAAGTCCCCACGGCGATGACCGTTCCAAAAATAGCAGTTCCGTATCGAATTCCACCCCAAAAACTACCAGCCTCGGCTTTAATGGCCAAAAAAGCAAAAATTATCAAAGCTGGAGTATAAATGCCAAAAGCCTTGATTCCTACCACTTGTCGAAAAAAAGCAATAATCAAAACCACTATTGGAAGCATTAGAATTAAAGTCACTGTTCCCAAAGGAACTCCTTGAGAAACAGCATATTCCACAAAAGCGCTATACATCTATTTTTTATTACTTCTTAAATTAAAAACCAACGATAAAATTATCTTTTAATCTTCGTCTTGATCTTTATTTTTACTTTTCTTTTTCTTACCAATCAGAAAAGCTATAATTGCAGCAAAAACCGTGCCTAAACCAGCTAAAATTGTTTTAGTTTTTTGAGGATTTTTTTTCGCATATTTTTGAGCTTCTTGCAATTTAGCTTTAGATTGCTTCTTAAAACTATTCAGACTTTTCTTAACAAAAAAATCATCTTCAACTTTTTTAATTTTTTTCATAAAATTTATATTTTAAAATATAATTTAACTCATCTCTTAATAAAAACAATCAACAAAGACATCAACAAACTAAATGATCCAATCGCGAGATAGCCGCTCCCAGGAACAGTACTCAACCAAGAACCCAAATAAATAGCCAATCCAATCAGCAGAAAAAATAATCCAAAAATCAGAAAAAATCCAGCTAAAACTCCTCTTTTTATTTGCAAAATAATTTCCTCGACTTGTTTTTTGGCGTTCAAAATCAAACCAACTGAAATTTTCTGAATAAATCCACTAAAAAAAGTTAATAGAAAATTGACTATTTTCTTAGAACTTTCATTGACTTCTTTTTTATTTTGCATCGTTTATTTCAAAAGCTTATTTTCTAAATAAATTATTAGCAATAAACTTTCTTAATTAATTCTTAACTAATTTAACAATAACAAATTTATTTAAAAATGTCCAGCAAAAAAGATCACTATTAAAGCGACAAAAACCTCTCAAACCAGTCTCAAGAAACTATTTGATAACTTTAAAAAATGTTAATGAATAAGTTTGTTTTATTTTTTCTGAAAATAGTATATAATAAATATAATAAAATTAAGAGATTATTTTGAAAAAATTATTTCAAAAATGGTTTTTATAAATAAAAAAAATGATCAACGATTCACCGAACAAATCGAAAGATTGTCTACAAGTAGATTCTTTCGAAGTAGTTGTTATTAAAGATCCTAAATTAAGGCCTTTTTTTAATGTTTTTGATGCCGTTGGCCAAAACATTAAACAACAAAAATTAGGGAAAATATTTGGAATAATTCAAGTTGATGATACTAGTGAAAATTCAGCTTATTTGCCAAATATGCTAACTCAAATTATCAAAAAAGAATATTTTAAAAATAAAAATAAAAGTTGTGGCAAAAGTTTTGAAATCGCTTTGCACAAAATCAATTTGGCTCTGACAGAACTAACCCAACACGAAATCGTAGAATGGATGGGGAATTTAAATGCTGCTATCGGCGTAATTTGTGAAAATGAAATTCATTTCGCTCAAATTGGTCAAGGTAGAATTTTATTTTTAAAAAATGAAAAAATTTCCAATATCAAAAGTGCTTCTAGCAAAAACGAAGAATATCACCCAATGAAGACTTTTGCTTCTATTTCGGCTGGAAAAATCGAAGCTAACAACAAAATAATCTTCACTTTAAAAGAAACTTTTGACACTTTACCGCTAGAAGAACTGACCCGACATTTCAAAACATTTGATTCCGTCGAATTTGATAATATCATTTCTGCTACTCTAAAAAATGAAGCTTTAAAAACAGGAATGATTGTTTTAAACATTAAAAATCAACCAAAAATTGTTCCAGACTTAATAATTGAAACCAAGGAAAATCCTGAAATCGAGAAAAACTTGAATTTCTTTGGCGAAACTAAAAAGGAAAAAAAGTTGCTAAAAGGAAAGAACCAACAAGAAAAACCGGAAGAAGCGATCATATTAGAAAAGAAAAAAATTAAAATTGAAGATCCGAATAAATCACCCTTCGAGAATGAACCTGAAATATATGTCAAAGAAGATGAAACTGAAACCCAGCTAAAGTCAAAGAATAAAGAAAACGGTAGAATCATAAAAGAAAAATATAACCAATTTTTAGAAAAATTTATTTTTCCTTTAAAAAACAAGTTTTTTCAAAAAAAATCAGAAAAACTTAAAGATTTTTTTAAAAAAATTCCAGAAATAACCCTTAAATTTTGCAAAAAAATTGATAAGAACAAAATGACAATTGCAAAAAATAAGCTTCGAACTTCGATTCAAAAAACTCTGAAATTATTACCTCAAAAAAATAAAGTCGACAATATTATCAAGAACCTAGAAACTAAGGTTGATATTAAAATTAACAAAAAAATCTCAACAAGAAATGACGTTTTTGAAAAATTTTCAGAGAAAATAAAACTATTTTTCAAGAAAATAAAGATCTACATTAAAGACAATTTTTTTAAAAAAAGCTTAATAGTAATTTCTATTTTAATAATTTTAATAACTCTCTTTTCTTTAATAATTAAAAATAGAAATAATAAGTTAGAATCAATCAATAAACCGCTAATAAAAAATGAAATCATTGACAAAAAAATAGATTTTGAAATTAAAAATTTACGAACCTTAATAACCCTCAACAGACAAATTAAAAATTCAACTTTTTTAAAAAATGATTTATATTTACTAACGGAAAAAGAAAGTTTAATTAAATTTTCGATTCGAAACAACATTCAAACTGAGATTTTACTCCCGAAAGAACTTAAAAATCCTCAATATTTATCCTCAATGGAATCCCTGCAATTAATTTTCATAGTTAGTCAAAATCAAACTTACTCCTACAGCCCAATCACTAACAGTTTTTCAAAAAATATTATTGCAATGCCTTCCAATTTTAAAGATAAAAGTGTTGGAATCGGAAGCTATTTAACCTATCTCTATCTCTTAGATCAAGAATCAAATCAAATCTATCGTTATCCTCGAGCACCGGGCGGATTCGGGGTCGTTAAAGCCTGGCTAAAAGAAAAAGTTGATCTTAGCAATGCGATTAGCCTTGATGTGAGCGACTCTATTTACATCGCCTTTAACAATGGTAAAATACGAAAATATTTTGAATATACTCAACAAAAAGAATTCAACCTCGAAGAAGGTTTTGTTCCAGATAAAATTCGAGTGAAAATAAATAAAAATGAAATATTTGCCTTAGATAAAAAACAAGGTAAGATATTGATGCTCTCGGAAAACAACGGACAACAAGTTTTTTTTCAAGACAAAAAATTTAAAGATGCTAATGATTTTTCTATAGATTTTGAAAATAGAAAAATTTTCGTAATTACTGAAAAAAAAGAAATAATTACATTCGATTATCAATAATTAATAAACGCTTAATGAATCAAAACGAAATGAAAGTTGGAGTAGTTGGATTAGGTTATGTTGGATTACCGTTAGCCTTAAGATCACTAGAAAAAGATTTCGACACGATTGGTGTCGATTTAGATAAAAATAAAATAAAAAAAATAAAAGCGGGAAAATCTCCTTTTCTAGAAGATTTCATAGAAGAAAGAATTAATTTATTAAAAAAACTTCCTGTTTCAAGTGATATGGCAACTATCAAAGAAGTCGACGTAATAATTATCTGCGTTCCGACCCCAATCGATAAGTCCTATTATCCCAACTTAAAACCGCTTCAAGATGCCGTTCAATCGGTAATCAATAATTTAGGCCAAAAACAATTAATTATCGTCGAATCAACAATCAATCCTGGCGTTTGTGAAGAAGTCTTAGAACCGATGTTCGCTGAAAAAAATCTAGTTGAAGGAAAAGACTATTTCCTAGCTCATTGTCCAGAAAGAATTGACCCTGGCAATAAAAAATGGAATGTCAGCAATATTCCTCGCGTAGTTGGATCGATGTCAAAGAAAGGACTCCAAAAAGCTCAAGAATTTTATGAAATTCTTATTGACGGTCCAATTAAGCCAATGAAATCAATTCGAGCCACCGAGGCCGTTAAAGTTGTAGAAAACTCTTTTCGAGATGTCAATATCGCTTTCGTCAATGAATTAGCTCAAAGTTTTGACCGAATGGGAATTGACGTCAAAGATGTAATCGATGGAGCGGCCACTAAACCTTTTGCCTTTATGGCTCATTACCCCAGTCGAGGAGTTGGTGGACACTGCATTCCAGTTGACCCTTATTATTTAATCGAAGAAGCTAAGCGAAAAGGTTTCGATCATCGGTTCTTGAACGCTGCTCGAAAAATTAATAATTTTATGCCGATTTACACCGTTAAAATACTTCAAGATACCTTGAATAATATTGAAATGCCTTTGAAAAACACTCAAGTTGGCGTCTTAGGCCTTTCCTATAAAGCGAATATTGACGACTTAAGAGAGTCCCCAGCTTTTAAAATTATCGACGAACTAAAGACCAAAGGAGCCCAAGTGACGACTTTTGAACCTTATGCTAAAGAAAAATCTGATGTTGCTTCACTAGAAGAACTACTCGAAAAATCTGAAGTCTTAATTCTCGTCACAAACCACAAAGATTTCCTTGGGAAAGAAGACCTTTTCAAAAAATTTGGTATAAAAGCAATTGTTGATGGAGTAAATTGTTTAGACGATGAAAAAATCAAAAAACTAGGAATTGAATATCATGGAATTGGAAGAAAATAATTATTATCTAAATTAAATGAAACTAATCGTTAATATTCCGGCTTATAACGAAGAAGATATCATCGGGAAAACCATAACTCGAATTAAAAAAAGTTTTAATGCTGATTTTTATAAAAATCAAGAAGGCAAAATTATCAAAGAAAAATTAATCCAAGTTATCAATGATGGATCAAGAGACAACACCGTCAAAGAAGCCAAAAAAGCTGGAGCTGACATTGTAATCTCGCATGAAACTAATCGAAGACTTGGCGCCGTTTTTGGAACTAGTGTGGGGTCAGCCTTAAAAAATAAAGCTGATTTAATGATTAATATTGATGCTGACGGACAATTTAATCCAGACGACATTCCCAAATTGCTCAAACCAATTTTAACCGGAAAATCTGATATGGTAATTGCCAATCGGTTTGGCAACATAAAAGCCACCGATATTCCTTGGATAAAAAATTTCCTTAATCAATTTGCAGCAAAAGTCATCAGTTTCTTCCTGGATTATAAAATTGAAGATTTAACCTGTGGCTTCAGAGCTCACAGCAAGGAGACTCTACTAAGACTAAATCTAACTAGCAACTTTACCTATACTCAAGAAACTATCATCGATGCTATCGTAAAAAATTTAAAACTCAAGTGGGTTCCAGTTCAAGTCACTTATTTCGCTGATCGTGAATCGAGAATTGTCAAATCTGTTTGGAAATTTATCGGCAATGGTTTCAAAATCATTCTAAAAGCTATTCGAGATGCTCGTCCTTTGAAATTTTTTGGAGTGCCTGCCTTTTCTTTTATTTTAATTTCCTTGATTGGCTATGGTTGGTTTCTCTTTAATTATTTGCAAGATTTTAAAATTTCCCCCTTCCTAAACTATGTAATTTTCTCTTCTCTGTTTTTAATTTTAGGAATTCAATTACTAATTTTTGCTTTAATCGCTGATATGATTAAATCTAATCGAAAAATAACTGAAGAACTAAGCTATCAACACAAGAAAAGCAAATATTACAATCTCTAAAACTTTTTCCGCCATAGGCGGATCCGCCTATGGCGGAAACTTTATTAACTTTCTAACTAAATTATGAAAATATTATTCATATCTCATTCCTTTCCACCTATAATTGGTGGAGTTGAAAATCAAAACTTTCAATTATCAAAAGCTCTTGGAAAATCAGCTGAAATCAGAATCATTAAAAATACTCGAGGAAAAATCTGGCTTCCAATTTTCATTCCGCTAACTTTTTTCAAAGCTTTTTTCTTAATGACCCAATATGATGTTTGCTTATTAGGAAGTGGAATTTTAGCTCCGCTTGGAAGCACTTTAAAATTTTTTCATCCTAAAAAAAAGTTTTTTTGCGTCACCCACGCCTTGGATATTATTTTTGCCGAAAAAAAAGGTTGGCTTTCAAAAATTTATAAAATCATCAACATTCCCGCTCTAAAAAAAATGGACAAACTTTTTATGGTCGGCAACGCTACGATCGAAGAAGCCGTCAAACTCGGAATTCCTAAAAATAAATGCAAATTCATTCCCAATGGAATCAACAAAAATGAACTTCGCGAAAAACACAATCGGAAAGAACTTTCAAAAATATTCGGAAAAAACGTCAAAGACAAAAAAGTCATTCTCCGCCTAGGACGATTTGTTCCCCACAAAGGAACCAGTTGGTTCATCGAGAATGTAATGCCCGAATTACCTAAAAACGTAGTAATGCTTGCCGCTGGTGGGCGAGTAGCCAGAAATACCGCTGGAGATAAAGATGATTTTCTTAATTCAGAAAAAGCAATTCTTAAAAATAAATTAGAAAACCGAGTTAAATTATTTCCAGCCATTCCCCAAGCAGATTTAAAAATTCTTTTGAACACTGTTGATTTAGTAGTCTCTCCTAATCTTCATATTCCTGGCTCGATGGAGGGCTTTGGAATAAATGCTATTGAAGCCGGTGTTTGTGAAAGAATCGTGTTGGCTTCCAATATCGAAGGTTTATTAGACGCAATTAAAGACGGAAAGAATGGAACTCTCGTTGAGAATGAAGATGTTAACGCTTGGGTAGAAGCCATTGAAAAAATAATCAACACCGACACCTCAATACTAAAAAAACGAAGTCAAAAAGTTGGCGAATACGTTGAAAAAAATTATGCTTGGGAAAAAATTGCCCAAAGATATTTAAAAGAAATGAAAAAATAAAATGCTACTAGATCTAATCAAAATCGATTTAAGCTTAGGGTTACTTCTTTTTATTCCAGGCTATTCAATTTTAATCGCTTTAACCAGAGCAAAAAATCCGCTAGGAACCCTCGGAACAATTGTCGTTTCAATGGTTTTGAGTTTGGGAATTACAAATTTCAGCTTAATGCTGATTAACAGACTGGACTTCAAGTTAACTCCCCTTTCAATCTTCTCAATCCTAATTATAATTACCACCATTGGACTAATTCTTTATAAAATATTTCAAAAAGAAAAACTGAAAAAAATCCCTGCATCCGAAAACTCCAATTGGCTCATTTTCTTTTTAATTTTAAGTTTTTCAATTTTTATTCGAGCCATCTATTTAATTCCCAAAATAATTCCTCATGCCACTGATTTAGGCCATCATATGTATTGGGTTAACTACATTATCAAATTTCAAGAATTACCGATTTATGGAATTCCAGATTTCATTATTGGCGAACATTTAATTTTCGGCGCCGCCTCAATTCTATCTGGTGTTGGAATAATCTCTGCTCTACCGACAATAATTTTATTTATAATCAATATTTTTTCCCTTTTGGCTATCTTTCTTTTGACTAAAGAACTAGCCAATTTATTATTCACTTCAAAAACCGCTCACAAAATCGGGTTTTTAAGCTTATTATCAATTGGAGTTTTCTATGCGATTGCTTCTCCACAAGCCACCTATATCAACGGAGGCGTTATTGGAAATTTAATGGGAAATTTATTAATTCCAACTATTTTCTATCTTTTCATCAAAGCTGTCAAAGAAAAAAGTTCCACCTTAGCCAGCCTAGGCTTTTTTCTAGCTGGAATACTAGCTTACACCCATCATCTTTCGACTTTTATTTTTATTTATGTTCTAGTTGGATTTTTGATATTTTTCATATTTGGTTTTGGACTGATTAAACTTATTCTAAAAAATAATAATGTTGAGATTAGACCTTTTCTCAAAATTTTTATTAACTTAAAGACTGCTTTAACCAGTTTTTTAATCTTATCTTTCGTTTTTTTAATTAGAATTCCTTCTTATTTGAACTTATCAGCCATTGATACCGCCGTTGGAAACCCATCCAAAGAAACTCGAACTGGGCTAACAATTAACAATTTAGTTCATTCGACTGGTTCTTGGCGAATTTTTTATTCTACCGTTGGTTTGATTTTTTTAATTTTCATTTTTTGGCAAATTTTCAAAAAAAATTCTCTAGCCAAAAAAATTTATTCGATTCAAATATCCAGCCCCCTCAAGGCGTTAACTGCAATTTCTTTGGCATCGGCTTGGTTTTTAACAATTTTCACGATGAGCCACTGGCCAGCCTTGTTAAAAATTGATATAATATCAGGAAGAATTGCCAACTATTTAACCTATCCTTCAGCGATTTTAGCTGGCTTCGGAGTCTACGCAATCCTTCAACCGATTTTCAATAAAAATCAAAAAATCATCACTTTGACTGTTTTTATGATTATTTTTATCCCTGGAATAATCTCTGGATTATTTGATGTTTCCGAATCCTACGTTGAAGATTCTAGTAAATTTGACGAAACTATTGAAACTTTTAAGGGAGCTGAATACCTAGCTGTCAGGACCAACCCCGATCAAAAAATTCTCAAAGACCATATCTATTTAACTGGCGACACTTGGATTAAAAACTTTTTAATGCGAGGCTACAAAGAGCCCCTTTCTAGAACCTTACTAAAAAGATATACTGACGTAGTCAAAAAAAGAGAAACTTGCACTCGAGATATGATTGCTATTCCAGAAACTGAAATTGGGAAAAAATGTTTTGAAAAAACTAAGATTGAATTTTTAATCTTAAAAGACGGTTTCGACACTCATCAATTTGAAACATCTGATAATTTTTCCAGAATATTTGCTACTGATAAAGTTGTAATTTTTCAAAAAAAATAATTCTGCTCTATGAAAAAAAATACTTCAATTTTTCTAAGTCTAATCCTGATTTTCATCACCTCCTATTTTTTGTATTATAAAGGAGAACAAGCACTAGAAAAATCCGCTGAAAAATTTACCGTCCTCGCTTTTGAAAACACCGACTTAAATTGCAACAGTCAATCCTTAACTTTTTTTATTGAAAACAATCTCAAAAAAGAAGGCTTTTGTCAAGTTTCCATTAAAAACGACAATGAGATATTTGAAAATTTGAAAATTTCTGTCCCCCCTCAAAGCAAAAAATTAATTCAGCCTCAAGTAAAAACTATAGAGAAAGTGTGCAATTTATCACAAAAAATTAAATATCAAGTTTCCATTAAGAACGAAACTAATCAAAAAACTATTTATAAATTAATCACTCCATAAAAATGTCCAAACTCAAGAAAAAAATTCTGCTTTACACACGCCCAATTATTCCCCCTTGGGATGAAGCCTCGAAAAATTTAGCCTATAATATCGCTGTTAATCTGCCAAAAAATCAATTTCTGATTTCGCTGTTAATTCCCAAAAAAAGTGCTTTCGACCAAGAATTACTGACAGAATATCCACAAATTAAACCCGAAAAAATTTATTCATCTGCTAATTTAAACTTGGGGAATAAGCTTAAATTATTATCTAGATTATTTAGATTTAGACTAAAAACTGATTTAATCCATTTTCTCTTTACTCCTCGATCAATTACTTCCCTACTGATTAGACTAAGATTGAAATTGTCAAAAGTTAAAACCGTTCAAACAGTTGCCACTTTATCCAAAAAGAATTTAGGCAATTCAAAAAAATTAAATAAGATTCTATTTGCCGACATCATTGTTGTTCAATCAAAAAACACTTATATCAAATTAAAAAATCAAGGTATTAAAAATATTCAACTGATTTATCCTGGAATTAATTTTGAAAAATATCAACCAGCCAAAAAAGATTCAGTCCTTTTAAAAAAACTAAAGCTTAGCATTAATGATTTTGTCATTTTATATACCGGAGAGTATACTCGACTCAAAGCCGTTAATGACATCTTAGAAGCTTTAAAAATATTATTCCAAGATTTTAAAAACACTAAGAACTTAAAATTTATTTTTGCCTGTCGAATAAAATCGAAAATGGATCAAAAGAAAAAAACCGCTGCGATCAAAAAATTAAAAAAAGAAAAGCTTGAAGATAAGGTCATTTTCCTCGACACTTTCACTGATATGGAGAAACTTTATAATATCTCTGATTTAAATATTTTCCCAGTGCAAGAAATGGCAGGTAAATTTGATATTCCATTAACTTTAATTGAATCAATGGCTTGCGGTAAACCAATTATTGTCTCCAAGCTCAAAAATCTAAAAGAAATCACTGGAAATAATGCTTTTGGATTAATCTGCAAAAGAAAAAATCCCCAAGATTTAGCTCAAAAAATACACCTTCTAAAAACTGATAAAAAATTATATAATAAAATAGCGAAAGATAGTCTAGCTTTCGTCCAAAATAACTTTGATATCAAGAAAAATATAAAAAAATACAACAAGATTTATCAAGACCTATTGCAATAATTAAATAACTCAATGTATAAGATAATAAAAAAAGGAGCATTTCAAAATTTGATGCAACCCAATGACAAAAACAGCGTACCAATTCAGTTCAATATGACTAACGAGCTGATGCCAGGTGATGATAGCTACGAAAAATTATTAAAAGTAGCTAGTGATAAAAGAGTTTTTCATCACATTGCCGCTTTAACTGACATTCACTCTAAACCCGGACGAAAAAATCCAACTGGATCAGTAGTGGCAACCGAAAAAGAACTTTTACCTCAATTAACTGATTCCGCCCCTAATTGTGGAATGCGTTTAATGAAAACTCCATTTTTCAAAGGCGATCTTTCCAAGCAACAATTAGAAGATTTATTTCAAGAATACACCAAAACTATTCCCACTAAGACCTATTTTGGAACTTATTTTTCTTATAAAGATATCTTGGAAATTTCCAAGCGAGGTGCCGAACCAGTTTTAGAAAGATTTGGAAAAAGCAAAGCCGAACTTGATAACACCATGTTAAGAGGTAATATGTTCGGTGATCAAAAAATTACCAACCAAGAACTTTTTGATTCAATTCCTTCTCTATTTTTTCGAATTGCTCAAAGTCGATTAGGGATTTTAGGCGAAGCTGGCAATCATTTCCTAGATTTATTATTAGTTGACGATATTCTGGATGAAAAAATTGCTGACAAATTAGGCATTAAAAAAAATCAATACGTTTTTCTTCTTCACACTGGCTCAGGAATGTTCGGACAATATTCTAGTTATTTTTATATGCCTAAGAAAAAAGAGCATTTAAGTCAAAAAGTTATCAATGTACTTAGCCGAGCAACTTTTTTGAAAAAGAATATTGATTGGCACCAAACCCTCCGAAAAGAATTACCTCTTTACGAAAACAGTGATGAGTTGTGGGGAATAAAAGAAAATTCAGAACTTTATAAACATTTTATGATTGCTAATCGTGCTTCAGCCAATCACGCTTTTGCTAATCGAGCCCTGCTTCAAATTCGAGTTGAACAAGGCATTGAAAAAATTCTCGGAAAAAAATTAGAACTACCAATTGTTTATGATATGAGTCACATTACGATAACAAAGGAAAAACATTTTGGTAAAGATCTTTGGATTCATAGAAATGGCTCAGTTCGAGCTTTTGGTCCTAAAAGAATGAAGGGCACTAAACTCTACGAAGAAACTGGTGAGCCAATCTTTTTGCCTTCTTCAATGAGCACTCCAGCTTATCTCGGGGTTGGCACTAACCACAACGAAAACACCTTCTTCTCCGCTCCTCACGGAACCGGAAAATCAAAAACCAAAACGTCTGAAGTTCCAGAAGACAAAAAAGCTCTTCACTCTAAAATGGCCAAACGAAATGTTAATCTCTATAAAGCCCAATCAAGCGGAATTTTAGAGCAAGACGCCTCTCACTATAAAGATGTAGAACCGGCCGTTAAAGGAATGACTAAAAACGGTGTTATCAAACCAGTAGCTAAAATGCACCCAATTTCAGTATTAATGGCGTAGAGAAAGTTAAAAAGTTTTAAAGTTTATAAAGTTAGAAAATAAGATATAAAATTAATAACCATTTCAATAAATAATACAATAAGAAAGTAGCAAAACCACCTATCAACAGGCAAAAAATTCGATTCGCTTGCGCTAAAGCTACGGCAAGACAAAGCAAAAAAGTGTACTAAATTTTTAAATCTTGCAATCCCATGAAACTAATAACTATCTCCGGACTAGACGGATCAGGAAAAACCACTCAACTCGATTTGATTGAAGAAAAATTAAAAAATAAATTTCAAGTCAAACGATTTCATATGGTAACTTTTTCAATTGCCAATAAAATCTTGAAGAAAAAAACTTCTTCAAGTCGATCTAAAGCTCAAAATAAAGCGGGCTTTTTTGGAATTTTTTTAAGAAAAATTGCGATTATTATTGATGTTTTTAGATTTCGTTTTTATTACCTAGTAAAAACTCACGAAAATAAAATTAATTACATTATAGTAGATCGTTATTTCTATGATCAAATCGTTAATATCAAGTATCTTGACTCAAAAAATAGTTGGAAGAAAAAACCTTTTTGGCAAGCTATTGTGGAAAATCAACTGATTGAACCCTCTTTAAAAATTTATCTGAAAATAACTCCTGAAAAAATTCTAGAACGAGATCGAAAAATTGAACAAGGAAAAGACTATTTAATTAATAAAAATAATCTTTACGATTATTTTTCAACAAAATGGAAATTAACAAAAATTGACGGCAATAACAGCAAACCAAAAATTCAACAAAAAATTAACCAATTAATCTAATGTCTAACTTAATTAAAGCTTCATTTTGGCTATCCTTATCAGAATTAGCTTTCAATATTTCAGGCTATATTATCCACGCTTTAATGGGAAGAATTCTCGATCCAGCTGGCTATGGTCGTTTCAGTATTATCATTACCTTTACTACAATGATTATTATTTTAATTGGTCGAGGAATTCCTATTTCAACTAGCAAATATCTAGGCGAAATAACAACCGACAAAATCAATGGCTACTATGATATTAAAAAATCAGCTTTATTTTTACAAATTATTCTAATAATTATAGTCACTTTGATTTACTTTTTGTTAGCACCATTTTTTGCCAGAATATTAAACGACTCAACGTTAACTTCTTTATTTCAATTATCCTCTTTGATTATCCCTTCTTTTGCGTTGGCTAGCTTTTACGCCTATTATTTTACTGGAATTCAAGATTTCAAGAAAAAATCATTTTTAAAATTCTTAAGATCAATTTTTAAAATCGTTTTTATTGTTGGCTTGGGTTATTTATTCAAAGTGACTGGAGCAATAATCGGCCAAGCACTAGCACCTTTATTTGTTTTTTTAGCTGGATATTTGATTGACCCTTTCACTAAATTTAAATTAAAAAAGAAAAAAACTTTCAAAAATAACCCTCTCGACTACGATTTAATGAAAAAATTAGCCAATTTTGCCGGACCAATTGTGATTTTTATGTTGTTCTATGAGCTTATGCTTTCAATGAATTTATATTTCATTAAAGCCATGCTTGGAAGCGACGAATTAACCGGAATTTACAGCGCCGCCTCAACCGTTAGTCGAATTCCCTACTACATTTTCTTTTTCATGACTATTATTTTATTGCCTAAAATTTCAGAATTAATCGCCAAAAATAAACAAAGCAAAACCCAAAAACTACTTAAAAATGCTTTTAAATATTTATTTATTGCCTTAATTCCAATAACAGCTTTGCTTTCATTGTTTTCAAAATCAGCCATCTATTTTTTTTACGGCAATCGCTATACTTCTGCCGGATCAATTATGAGCATTTTAATCTTTGGATTTGCTTTTTTAACAGTTTTCTATATCATCACATTTGTTTTAAACGGAGCTGGTAAAAATAAATTTCCAGTAATAGCTTCAATCATAGGGACACTTTTAAACGGTATTTTAAACTGGATTTTAATAAAAAAAATGGGCTTAATCGGCTCGGCTATCGCCACTACTATTACCGCTTTTATCATTATGGTTTGGGCCTTATTTCATTCCAATAAAAATATTGTTCGCTACATTAATCTTTGGTCAATCTCAAAATACATTTTAGTCAGTTTGTTAATTTACATTCTAGGAGCAATGTTTTTCGAACAAGGTCGTCTCATTTTCATTCTTTGGTCATCAATCTTATTAACAATCTATTTATTCATTATGATAATTTTAAAAGAAATCACTCCAAAAGACTGGAAATACCTAATGGAATCCCTAAAAAAATAAACTGCAAGAAAGTTTAATTTAAATTATTCTACTTTTAAGCTATACTAAAATTAAATCTAAAAAATTATTTAAATAAAATGAAAAAAAATAATTATTTTCTACTTTTCTTAATTATCTCAGCGGGGATTGGTTCTTTCTTTGTTATGAAGCCTTTTTTGCTATCCATTCTCCTAGCCTTTATTTTAGCCACTTTATTCAGTAAAACCAACAAAAAATTAGCTAAAAAATTAAAAAATCATCGAGCCTGGTCTTCTTTCTTGATGTGTTTATGGGTAATGCTAATTTTGATTATTCCCTTTCTAGCAATTTCAGCCTTGGTTATTTCTGAGGCGGATTCTTTGATCAAAGAAGTACAAACTAAGAATATTTCCTTCAGCCTTGATTCTCTCAAAAATCTACCGATTGCAAAATCGTTAAACCTTGAACAAGCACTTCAATCCGACGGAAGCTTTGAACAAATAACAAAAGGTGCTCAAAATATTACTAACTATTTGTTTGCTACAATTAAGGCTATCTACAAAGGAACTAGTAATTTTATTTTTATTATAGTAGTTTGTTTTTTTGCTCTTTACTATTTCTTCAAAGACGGCGATTTGATTATTAAAAAAATAATGAAACTGAGCACCTTACCTTCCGGACAAGAACGAGAACTTTTTGAAAAATTCAACACAATGACCTTGGCCACTATCAAAGGGACCTTGATTATCGCTCTCGTCCAAGGGCTTCTAATGGGAATTACCTTTTGGATTGCCGGAGTTCAAGCTCCGACTCTGTGGGGAATGGTGACCACTTTAATTTCAATTATCCCCTTACTTGGGGCCTTCTTAATTTGGCTTCCAATTGGATTAGTCTTAATAGCCTTGAGTTATTATTGGCAAGGAATTTTTGTCTTAGCAGTCGGAGCAGTTATCATCAGCAGTATTGATAACTTTCTAAGACCCAAGCTGATCGAAGGCCAAACTAGCTTGCATCCCTTATTGGTTTTTTTGGCCACGCTAGGAGGAATTGCTTTTTTCGGACCACTTGGCTTTGTCGTTGGTCCAGTCGTGATAACCTTATTTATTTCTTTGTTGGAAATTTACGAAACTGGTCATATTCAAAGTTAACTATCAGCGCTTTAAAAAAATAATATTTAAGTTAAAAAAATGGAAACTAATTATCTATATATTATAATTCCGGTTCTAGTTGGAGGAATAACCCAATTGACCAAATTTGCTATTTATACCTACAAACACGGATTTAAATGGGATCACTTATTCACTCACGGTCATATGCCATCTACTCATAGTGCTTTTGTAACCGCTCTCGTCATCACCACTGGTCGATTGACTGGATTCAATAGCGGAACTTTTTTAGTCGCTTTTTCCATGAGTATTATTATAATTGATGACGCCCTGAGACTTCGAATGTATCTAGGTGATCAAGGCCGATATTTGAATATGCTAGTTCAATCTTTAAAAATGGACGCCAAAGATTTTCCCAAATTAAAAGAACGAATTGGACATCGTTTTTCAGAGGTTTTAGTAGGAATTCTTTTTGGAATTATTTTAGCTAATTTATTTTTCTATCTTTTTTCAAAAATTTAAAATGAGACTAATCAAAAAAAATCAAGACGGGAAAACTTTTGAAACATCAACTCCTGGATTCAAAATTTTGTATAGAAACAAAAACAGCATTGCCGGAGACAACGCTGAAAATCCAAAAGAATTAATCTACCTAATTACTGGCATTGCTGAAATAACTGTGGATAATAAAATTTGGAAGTCTAAGGCTCCAGCGGAAATAAAAATTCCTGCCAACACCTATCATAAAATTAAAGCTTTAACTAATATTACTTTTGTTTTATTTGAAAATTAAATCATTGAAAATTGATTGCAAATTGAAAATTGGTTTATTGAAAATTTAATTATTCAAAATCTTTTGAATAACTCGTTTGTCATTCCAAGGAATTTTTTTAGAACCAATCAACATATTTTCTTCCGCCCCCTTGCCAGTCACCAAAACCACATCACCCTTTTTCGCAATTTCAAGAGCCTTCTTTAAGGCTTTTTTTCTATCAACTATCCGAGCAAATTTTTCTTTATTTTTATTTTTGATCCCGCTCTCAATTGCTTCAATAATTTTGACTGGATCCTCGTCATAAGGATCTTCATTGGTCACAATTGTATAATCAGCAAATCTAGAAACGATTTCTCCCATAATTGGCCTTTTGCCTTGATCTCGGTTTCCGCAACTGCCAAAAACCCAAATCAATTTAGCCTCACTTTGTTTTTTAATAGTTTTCAGCATTGCTCCAATTTGTTCCATTGAATCAGGGGTCAAAGCATAATCGACAATTATCTTGAGTCCTTTTTTGTTTTTCACAAAATCCATTCGACCTGGAATACTTTCGATTTTTGCTAATTTCTTACTGATTGTGTCCATCGCGATGCCTTGAGAGACCCCAACGCAAATCGCTACCAAGGCGTTCTCAATATTAAACTTCCCTGGTAATTTTAATTTAAAATCTGTTCCATTAACCAAAAATTGGCTTTCAAAACCTTTGGCTAATATTTTTTCAGCCGTCATTTGAATATTTTTTTCTGCTTCTGTTTTTTTCGACTTCAAACTATACAAAAAATTCTCATCCATTTTAGGCAGAATAAAATCTTGATATTTTTCCATATCTTGATTAATAATTGCCGTTCTGGTCGTCCTTCGCCAAGAATTAGCAACCGTTTTAAATAATTTCAATTTTGTTTTTCGATAATCAGCCATCGTCAAATGATAATCTAAATGCTCTCGAGTGATATTAGTTACCACCGCCATATTATAATCAACTCCCCAAACTCGAAATTGATCCAAAGCGTGCGAAGAAGTTTCCAGCACCAAATACTCACAATTATTTTTAAGAGCTTTAGCAATAAATTTCTGCAAACTCCAAGCTGACTGAGTAGTAAATTTAGTTTTATTAATTTCCTCCTCATCTCCAATTTTAAAGTTAATAGTGGAATAAACCGCCACCTTTCTCCCAGTCGCCTCCAAAACTTTCCCGATCATCTGGACTGTCGTAGTTTTACCGTTAGTTCCTGTCACGCCAATCACTGTTATTTTTCTCGAAGGGAACATAAACCGAAAATTAGCAATAATCGCTTTCAATAAATGATAAATATTTTTAATTTTTTGAAAATTTCTTTTAGCATTCATAATTTTATTTAAAAAATTGTAATATTCTATAAATCCAATATTTTAATGGATTCAAAATCAAGTCATAACAACCCGGAAAAATAGTCGGCTCACATTTTGAGCAAAAACCAGTCTTAAAACGAGTTATTCCTAACCACTTTTTTCTATTTAATTCAACTGCTATTCCAAAAAAATCATACTTCAACGCTCCCCATTCTTTAGCATATTTGATTGCCTCCCATTGCAAAAAATAATTAGCCATCAAATTCCGATGTTTATTAGCAGAAGCTCCGTGTAAATAAGTCGCCACTCCCCCAAAAAAGCTAATGATAATCGCTCCGACTGGTTGACTTCCACTAAAAGCTACTAGAAGCTTTAAATTCTCCGCTGGAATTGCTTTAAACATCTTTTGATAGTATTGCTTTCCATGGAAAGAAGCTCCATCTCTTTGCGCAGTTTCTTGAGCCAATTTCCAAAAAATCTCTAAATTCTTGCTATCCGTCAAAACTTCAACTTTAATTCCTTTTTTTTCAGCCAAACGAACATTATAACGAGTTTTCTGCTTCATCCCAGCTAAAATTTCATCCAAGCTCAAAGCCAAATCCAGACTCAAAGTTTCAGCTGGTTGATGATTTTTATAAGCCTTAATTAATTTTTCTTTAACCTGGCTTAAATCAGCTTTTCTTTGTGGTTCCATTCGAATCCAACCAATCTTGTTTTTAATCGCCAAGTCTTTAATTTTTTTTATCAAAACTTGATTATCTTTCTTATTTTCAGAAAAGATTGGACCTCTCGGCAAATAAAAATATTTACCCACCAACGACAATTTATTCTCAATCACCAAGACTTGATTTTCTTCACTTTCCACTAAATAAAACTTTTGTTTTAATTCCGCCTGAAAAGCCATCCAATATTCCGATTGTAAAAATCCCCCATCCAAACTATTTTCCGCTAAAAACTTTTCTCTTTTATCCATTCCTAAAAATATTATTATTCACTCAATAATCACCCACACTCAACTAATCAAAATACAAATTTAAACCCAGTTTCAATTTGTAATAAAGCTATAACCGAAAACAATCTCATCCAGCATAACAGAAACTATATATTCGAGGGCAGTTTGAGAAAAATTCGAGTAGCGTATGAGATGTGCTGAATGGCACATCGAAAAGCAACGGAGAATTTGACAAAAAAATACACCAAATATAAAGTTTCTGACCTTAATTATTGACGCATGGATTTGAGGGCCAGCTTAATTCTTTCTGAAACATCCTTCACCTCAACCGAAACACTCTTCGCCGCCTCTCTCGCCTCACTAATATTATAGCCCATTGAAACTAAAGCTTCGATAACATCTTGATCTCCTTGTGCTGTTTGTTGCACCACTGAAGAAAAATTCTTAACCTTATTTTGCAATTCCAAAATTAATCGCTCAGCCGTCTTTTTTCCGATTCCTGATACTTGAGTCAGAATACTTGGATCCTGATTAACAATCGCCGTTTTTACCACGTCCGGAGAAGCAATATTCAAAATATTCAAAGCCGCTTTAGGACCCACGCCTGAAACTGAAATCAAAAGCTCGAACAGTTCCAATTCATCTTGCGTCTCAAACCCAATCAATGACAATTGATCTTCTTTCACGTGGGTATAAATAAAAAGCTCAAAAGTTTCTTGACTGGAGGCTTTAGCCAAAGTCAATTCATTGCAAGATACCTTATAACCCACGCCATTAACGTCCAAAATTAAATAACCTACTCCGAAATAATCAACCGCTCCTTTTAATTTTCCAATCATTGGATCCAAATTTATAATTTACAATTTCAATTGTTTTAATAATATCATTATCTTTACAAACTTTCCAGACCATGCTAATATTAACCAGTAATAAAGGTGCTCGCTAAAAGCACTATTAATATGTTTTAAAATAATTTATATGCCAATTCTTGACGCTGCCAAAAAATATGTGAAAGTGACAGCTAAAAAAAATGCTTTCAATAAAAAAACTAAACTTTCAATGAAAAACGCTATCCGAAAAGTTAGAGATGCTATTTTAGTCAAAGATCGACCAGAAGCTGAAAAATTATTCAAATCAGCTCAACAAACCATCGACAAAGCAATGAAAAAAGGAATCTTAAAAAAAAACACCGCCGCTCGAAGAAAATCCAGCTTAGTCAAAAAAATCGTAGCTTTGAAAAAATAATTTCGATTAACTAGAATTCAACTTCAAAAAACATCGTTAACTCGATGTTTTTTTATTTTCCTTTCTTTTAACGCTTGCAATCAAAACCAATTTCAGATAGAACCCTAGTAATCAAGTATTTTTCAATTTTATTTTATAAAAAAGTAAGGGACAACTACATAATTAATTACATAATTCAAATTTCTAGTTGTTCCTAATTTTTTGCTATTATTTCGATACTACTTTTAACAAAAGCTAAAAATATGGTGTAATCTGAAAAAGGTAAATAAGGAAGTTAATCAAGAAACACGAAAGGTGTTTCATGAGAAAAAACAACGAAAACTACAAAATAAAAAGGACTTTGAACATAGACGTTATGCTTAAACTAAGAGGAACAAAAAATAACAACAGAATTAGAAAAACTTAATCTCCATCCAAAGATTAAGTAAAAGCTCCGTTTAAAGAAAAAAGATCATCTTATTAAGAAATTTTAAGATGATCTTCTCTTTTGTATTAAATATCAAATTAGAAACCCCAAAAAACCAATCCTTAAAACTGGGACCCAAAAAGTAGACATTTTGTGTCTACTTTTTAAGTCCCAGTCTACTTAGAGTGGTTTTTTATCTAAAAATCTTTATAAACTTTTTACAAATCAAAGCTTTAAAATTTGAGCACGGTAGAACAAGCTTCAAGGTTTGCTCATTTGAGGAAAATTCTAGGAAGACTTGAGTAGCAAGCGAAATGTACTTAATGGTACATTGAGCGAGAGATGAGAAGCCCGACAACGAAGTTCGCCAAATGAGCAGACTTAACACGACCTAAAGCTTCGAACGATAGCCTGTACCAGCGGGGATAAGCTTTCCAATAATTACATTCTCTTTAAGTCCTCGTAAGTAGTCGCACTTCCCTTGCACTGACGCATTAATCAAAACTTTAGCAGTTTCTTGGAAAGAAGCCGCTGACAAGAAACTTCCAGTTGAAAGAGCAACCTTGGAAATTCCCAAAACTAATCTTTCACCTTTGCATTCCTTAAGTCCGCTTTCCCTAGCTTCAATATTGACTTCTTCGAATCGCTCAATCTCAACTACGTCACCTTCTAATAAATCAGTATCTCCAGAATGAGTGACTTTTACTCGAGAAAGCATTCTTCGCACAACAATTTCTAGATGTTTATCATTAATTCCCTCACCTTGAGTTTGATAAATTTCTTGAACTTCTTGAACAATATATCTATGAAGAGCTTCTTCTCCATTAATTTTGAATAATTTCTTTAGATCTAAATGACCTTCAGATAAAACTTGCCCTTTCTTAACTTCGTCACCTTGTTTAACCTTAGCATTAATTACCGCTGGAATAATATATTCCTTAATATCAGCATCTGCTCCAACTTTCTTGCCTTCTTCGGCTTGCTTTTGAACTCGAATAATTTTTTGCTTGTGATTTTCTTTAACTTCAATTATTCGTCCATCAAACTCAGCAATAATTCCTTCGGTTTTTGGAGTTCGATTTTCAAAAATTTCCTCTACTCGAGGCAAACCTTGAGTAATATCAGTTCCAGCCACTCCACCAATATGAAAGGTTCTCATCGTTAACTGAGTTCCTGGCTCTCCGATTGATTGCGCTGCCACAATTCCAACCGCTTCACCTAGTTGAACCAAATGATTTCGGCCTAAATCCAATCCATAACATTTCTGACAAATTCCTCGATGCGTCTTGCAAGTGATCAAACTTCTGATTTTAATCCGATCGACTTTGACCTCTTCAATCGCTTTAGCTTGATCATGATTAATCAAATCACCTTTTTTCGCAAGTTTTTCTTTGTTATCAGGATTAAGCACATCTTCCACTAAAACCCGCCCCACAATCCTTGAAGCAAAACTTTGTCCAATACTTTCGGCATCCGCAACATACATATAAGTTCCCTTGGTATCACCACAATCGTTCTCCTTTACAATCACGTCTTGAGCCACATCAGCCAACCGTCGAGTCAAATAACCCGCTGTCGCCGTTCTCAAGGCCGTATCAGCCATACCCTTTCGAGCTCCATGAGTAGAAATGAAATATTCCAATACTCCAAATCCCCCTTTCAAAGAACCTTTCACTGGCAATTCAATTGTTTCTCCCGTTGGACCAGCCACTAAACCTTTCATTCCAACCATTTGAACTACTACCGATTCAGACCCTCTAGCTTTAGAAGTAATCATAGAATGAATTGGACTTTCTGGATCAATCACTTTTTTAACTTCTTCAGCGATCTTATTCTTTGTATCATTCCAAATTTCGATTACCTTAGATTTTCGCTCTTCATCAGTTAAAAGACCTTCTTCAAACTGATTATTAACATTTTTTACTAATTTTTCGGCTTCCGCGATTAAAGCTTTCTTAGCTTCAGGGATTGTCACATCGTCCATTCCTAAACTAATTCCTGATTTTGTCACATACTTAAAGCCCAATTGCTTCAATTTATTCAAGAAATCAACCGTAGCCTCCTTGCCTTCTATTAATAAAAATTTAGCAATCAAGTTTTTTATATCATTTTTGTCCAAAGTCTTACTCAAATATTCCATACTTTCTGGCAAAATATCATTCAAACTAGCTTGTCCGGCTGAAGTTTCAATTTTTTTACCATCTTCAAAATACAAAGTAACCTTGGCTCTCAAATTAACAACCCCAGCTTGATAAGCCTTTATAACTTCATCAATAGAAGAAAAATATTTACCCTCGCCTTTCAGCCCATCTTTGATTTGAGTTAAGTAATAAATTCCCAAAACAATATCCTGAGAAGGATTTACAATTGGATCACCACTAGATGGTTTCAATAAATTTCGACTAGAAAGCATAATTTCTTCACATTCTACTCGAGCTTTTTCCGTCAACGGAACGTGAACCGCCATTTGATCTCCATCGAAATCAGCGTTAAAAGCGGCACAAACTAAAGGATGAACTTGAATTGCTTTACCCTCAATTAATTTTGGTCGAAAAGCTTGAATTGACAAACGATGCAAAGTTGGAGCTCGATTCAACATCACGTATTGATGATCAATAATTTTTTCCAACATTTCATAAGCTTCCTCGGCTTCATCATCCACCATTCGTCCCGCAATTCGAACATTATGAGCATGTTCATTCTCGATTAATTTGTTGATAATAAATGGCTTGAATAATTCCAACGCCATTTTTTTAGGAATACCACATTCGTCCAATTTAAGATTTGGACCAACCACAATCACACTTCGTCCAGAATAATCAACTCGTTTACCCAATAAATTTTGTCGAAAACGACCTTGCTTTCCTTTAAGCATATCAGCAACTGATTTCAAAGCTCGATTTTGTCCGGTTGAAGCCGTGACACGAGTTTGATTTCTTCGAGTGCTGTTGTCCAATAAAGCGTCCACTGCTTCTTGCAACATTCGTTTCTCATTTCGCTGAATAACTTCTGGCGCTCCCAGACTAATCAATTTTTTCAAACGATTATTCCGATTAATAATCCTTCGATAAAGATCGTTCAAATCAGAAGTAGCAAATCGTCCACCATCCAGTTGAACCATTGGTCGAATATCTGGAGGAATAATTGGAATAACCTTAAGCATCATCCAACTTGGTTTTAAATCAGCCAACTTAAAACCTTTAAATAATCTCAATCTTTTAATAATTTTCTTTCGATCAATAGCAGTTTTTTTATCAACGTCTGTTTCTAAAAACTTGATTTCTTTGTCTAAGTCAATCTCTGACAATAATTTTTCAATTGCTTCAGCTCCAATAGACGCGTTAAAAACTTGTCCAAACTTTCGAGAAAAATCATAATATTCAATTTCGCTCAAAACCTGTTTGACTTTGAGATTATTTAACTCATTTTCAGTCTGTTTAAAAATTTTCTTTAAATCAGCTTTATTTTCCTTACCATCAGCCGTTTTCAACTGTTTTTTACAATCTACCGCCAAACTATCTAGCGCTTCTTGTCGCGCTTCTTCATCAACCACAGTGATAATATAACCAGCAAAATAAACAACTTTTTCTAAAATTTGAGAAGGCAAATCCAAAGCCAAACCAATTTTCGATGGCAAACCTTTCAAAAACCAAATATGGGAAACTGGAGTCGCCAATTGAATGTGGCCCATTCTTTCTCGTCGAACGATTGACCGAGTCACTTCCACCCCACACTTATCACAAACAATACCCTTATATCTAATTTTTTTATATTTTCCACAAGCACATTCCCAATCTTTAGAAGGACCAAACGTTTTCTCACAAAATAACCCATCTTTCTCGTATTTTTGAGTTCGATAGTTAATTGTTTCTGGTCGTGTCACTTCTCCGCTAGACCATCCTAGGATAGTTTCGGGGGAAGCCAATTTAAGCTGGACTACATTGAAATCGGAAATTTTCGTTATTTTATCAGCCATTGATTTTGGATTTAAATTATGATCAGACTCTATTTTTTAAAAATTTTCTGAAAATAATTCTGATTAAGAAATTATTTAAAAGTTTAAAGAGTTAGTTGCAGTGCTTTTTTCTCCACTTGATCGAAAAAGATTGACATCTAAAGCCAAAGCTTTCAATTCATTCACAAGCACGTGAAAAGCCGCTGGAATATTAGGTTGATTAATTTTTTCACCTTTGATTATTGATTCATAGGCATTAGATCTACCTAGAACATCATCAGATTTAATAGTCAACATCTCTTGTAAAACATTGGCTGCTCCATGACCTTCAAGCGCCCATACTTCCATTTCTCCAAATCTTTGTCCACCAAACTGAGCTTTACCTCCTAATGGCTGTTGAGTGATTAAAGAGTAAGGACCGATTGAACGCATATGCAATTTATCTTCAACCAAATGATTCAGTTTCAAAATATACATTCTACCAACCGTCGTTCTCTCAGTAAAAGGTTCGCCCGTCTTACCATTGATAAGGTTCATCTTTCCGTCTTCTGGCAAACCAGCTTTTTTCAATTCCGCTTTTATTTGCTCTTTTGTCACTCCGCTCAAAGCTGGAGTTGCCGCTTTATACCCCAGAACAGAAGCCGCCCAACCTAAGTGAATTTCAAGGATTTGACCTAGATTCATTCGAGAAGGTACTCCCAAAGGAGTCAAAATTAAATCGATTGGAGTTCCGTCTGGCAAAAAGGGCATATCTTCTTCATTCGCAATTCGAGAAATTACCCCTTTGTTTCCATGTCGTCCCGCCAACTTATCTCCAACGGAAATTTTTCGAAGTTGAGCAATCGAAATTTGAATTTGTTGAATTACTCCGGCGGATAATTTATCTCCCTGTTCTCTAGAGAAAATTTTGATGTCTACTACTTTTCCACTTTCACCATGAGGTAAATATAAAGAAGTATCCTTAACGTCTCGAGCTTTTTCACCAAACACTGCCCGCAATAACCTCTCTTCAGCAGTCAAATCACCTTCACCTTTCAAAGTCACCTTACCAACAAGAATATCGCCAGAACCAATTTCAGCTCCAATTCGGATAATGCCAGTTTCATCCAAGTTTTTCAATCGGTCTTCGGAAATATTTGGAATATCTCTCGTAACAATTTCTGGCCCAAGCTTAGTATCTCGAACATCAATTTTAAAATCTTCAATATGAATTGAGCTATAATTATCGGTTTTTAGTAATTTCTTAGAAATAATAATCGCATCTTCAAAATTATATCCTTCCCAAGACATTAAAGCAGTCAAAATATTTTGTCCCAAAGCAATTTCTCCATTTTCAGTAGAGGCTCCATCGGCTAAAAGATCACCGACTTTTACTGCTTGTCCTCGATCTACTCGAGGAATTTGATTCATACAAGTATAACCATTAGATTTCACAAAATTTTGCAAAATATGTTCTCGTTTCTTGGCTTTGCCTTTTTCTTGATATTTAACCACCACGTGATTAGCATCAACTTCTGTGACAACACCATCTTCCCTGGCTAAAATAACTTGGCCAGAATCAGCGGCTGCTTTATCTTCTAATCCAGTTCCAACAAATGGAGCCTGAGGTTGAATACAAGAAACTGCTTGTCTTTGCATATTTGAACCCATTAAAGCCCGGTTAGCATCATCATGTTCCAAGAAAGGAATCAAGGCCGTCGCCACTGAAATAAATTGTTTAGAAGAAACATCCGCGTAATCAACTTCGTTGATTTCACAAGTCTTCGGCGTTCCTTTATGTCTGATGTCAACTTCTTTTTCAAAAATATTGTCAAATTCATCAACGTTAATTCCAGCGTGAACAATTCGATGTTGTTCTTCTTCTAAGGCATTCAAATATTGAACATCACTTTTAATAAAGATGTGGACCTTAATTTCTTTTTTCCCAGATTTTCTAATTTCAGCTAAATCAGTTCCTTTAACTGAGTATCCTTTTTTAAATAAAACTTTTCCCGCCGCAGTTTTAACATCTTCTTCTAAAATTCTTCCCGTCCATTCTTCAATACTTTCATCAATTTTAATGGTTTCGCCGACTGGTCGATAAGGAGTTTCCAAAAATCCATACTTATTGATTTTAGCGTAAGTCGCTAAATGACCAACCAAACCAATATTTGGACCTTCTGGAGTTTGCACTGGGCAAATTCTTCCATAATGAGAAGAATGCACATCTCGCACTTCAAATCCCGCTCGCTCTCGTGCCAATCCACCAGGACCCATCGCACTAATCCGTCGTTTATGTTCCAATTCAGCCAATGGATTAATTTGATCCATAAATTGAGAAAGTTGAGATGAAGCAAAAAATTCTTTAATCACAGTTGCAGTCGGTCGAGGATTAATCAACTGACCAGGCATCACAGTTGCACTGTCAGAAGTGCTCATTCGGTCTCGAATATTTCGCACCATTCGAGCCAATCCTACTCGAACTCGATTTTGAACTAATTCACCCACACCTCTAATTCGTCTTGAACCTAAATGATCAATGTCATCTGGTTGAGCTTCTGGATCATTATTTAAATTAATGACTTCTTTTAAAATCATTACCAACTCGTCCTTGGTTAAAATTCGATCGGCTTCGTTTTCTTCACTCTTGTTCATTCCCAATCGGGCATTCATTCGATATCGACCAACTTTACTCAAATCATATCGATCAAAACCAAAAAACATACTATCAATAATTTGTTTAGCATTTTCTTGCGTAGCCAAATCTCCTGGTCTTAATCGTTTATAAATTTCTTTATAAGCTTCCCCAACAGTTTTGGTAATATCTTTATTTAAAGTCTCTTTTATATATGAGTCTTCTTGAGTATCAACATCCTTGAAGACTTCAAGAATTTCTTCTTCTGTTCCCAAACCAAAAATTTTCAGCAAAGAAGTAGCTGGAATTTTTCGTCTTCGATCAATTTTAACCCAAATAACATTATTGTAATCAGTCTCAAATTCGAACCAAGCCCCTTTATTAGGAATAATCTTGGCTCCAAAAAGTTTTTTACCTTTTTGATAATTCATCGTAAAGAAAACTCCAGGACTTCTGATTATCTGAGAAATCACAACTCTCTCGATTCCATTGATAATAAAAGTTCCTCGCTCAGTCATCAAAGGAAAATCGGTCAAAAAGATTTCTTGTTCCCTAACTTCTCCTGTTTTCTTGAAAAGCAAAGAAACTTTGACTCGCAAAGGAGCATCAAAGGAAACATTTTTATTTTTAGCAGTGTATTCATCGTATTTTGATTCATCTAAATAATACTCGCCAAAAGTCAATTCCATCTCCTTATTAGTAAAATCAGTCAACGGAGAAATCTCATCCAACACTGCTCGAAACCCTTCTTTCAAAAACCAATCATAAGAAGCTTTTTGCGGTTGAATTAAATTCGGAAGAGAAACCATTGAAGTTTTCTTAAAGAATTTTCTCTTAGAAAGACTGGAATGATTACTAAAACTTTTTTTAACAGCAAGCTTTTTAGATTCTGACATATTTTTTATTAGTGACTATTTCCAAGCATTTTCCAACAACCCGCAAAAAACGTTTGAAAACAGTTTACTGTTTAATATTCCAAAAGGAGCTATCTCCTGTCACAGTTCCTAAAGAAATAAATCGCGAATAAATAATCTTTGAACCTAATTTTAAAACAAATTAGCGTCCAATAAGAATCACTCAAACCAAAGAAAATCAATTTCCAATTGATTTTTATCTTATCATTTTACATTTAAAAAGTTATATTCATCGACCTTATTTTTCAAAAATGAAAACTTTATTGAAATCTTGTTTAAATTTTACTTTCAAATTAGAGGCCTATTTAAACTTAATTTATTTTTTAAACCAAAAGATAACCGAAACTAAAAGTCGTTTCAACTAAAATAATAGTATGGTACTATTCTACAGACAAAAAATTATTTTGTCAAGCAATAATTGACTGTGTCAATCACAAATAAAAATGT
>DEIN01000005.1:3028-3582 GCA_002352465.1 Patescibacteria group bacterium UBA2773 | reverse complement strand
TTTTGACATTGGTTTTTAGCATATTTATGCTAATCAAAATGGACTCCTCGGAAAGTTTAGGAGCCTGGATTATAATAAGCTTTTTGGCCATTGCATCAATTATGACACTTTGGAAATTTATGAATCCTAGAAATAAATTTGTTAAAAAAAACAGTAAGGAAGCTGAAAAAATAAGAGTTTCGGAATTAAAAAAATTTGGAAACTCTCTCAAAGTACGAGATTATAATAAAGTTGGATTTAAAACTATTATTAGTGGAAACATCTCAGAAGTTAAATGGACTGATATAAAAAGGGTTAATCTAAAAAGAACAGAAATATTCAAAAAAGATGAATTTTATTTAGACATTTTGGTGGATAAAGGATCTGCAAATTCTTTTGAAATTTCTGAAACATCGGGAGATTGGGATAAATTTATTGAAAAAATAATGGATCAATTCCCTCAAATTGATAGAGATTGGAAAACTAATCACTTAAACCTTCCTTCTAATCAAATTGGGCCGACGTTATATGAAAGAATTAAAAACGTTGGGTAACACCATGTATAATTAATTGCT
>DEIN01000005.1:0-2995 GCA_002352465.1 Patescibacteria group bacterium UBA2773 | reverse complement strand
TTAGTTGCTGAACCACGCAACTAACCATACACAAACCGTTGCCCACAATTAGACGAAACCCTTAACAAACAAGAAACTGACTAGTTAACTAACTGAAAAACATAGTTCACTCAATCTGAATTTTTAAATTCAAAAACCCGAATTAACTTCGTGGAAACGAATGAAACAATGAGAAAATTACTTTTATTACTAATATTTATTTTACCGCTAACAATATTTAGTCAAGATAACTAT
Source organism: Patescibacteria group bacterium UBA2773 (assembly GCA_002352465.1). Taxonomy (GTDB): domain Bacteria; phylum Patescibacteriota; class Minisyncoccia; order Moranbacterales; family DUUL01; genus UBA2773. Next base: position 2,761 of record DEIN01000005.1, on the reverse strand, counting down.
TTAGCGAATCTGCCTGTTAGTGGTGGAATTTCAGAAATAGGTGTTTCACCTTCCGAAAAAATATGGCTCGCTACAAAAGCTGGTAATACTTACTATACAGATAAAATTGGCGAATTATGGAGTTTTGGTCCTTTAGGAACAAAAGACCCTTTATCAATGGATTTCGGAGGAACTTTTGAGCGTGTTAACTTCTTTTCAGAAAAAATAATGATGATTTCTGGCTACATACACGGAGAAAATTCTAATACAGATTTTGTCTATAGATCAGAAGATGGTGGATTAAATTGGGATAAAGTAAAATTTGGTAAAAGTAGTTGGATTGATGCTGCTTACATTAACGATAAGGGAAAAGCTTGGATGAGTGGAAATTCTCAACTTATTTACTATAGTGAAAATAGTGGGAAAACTTGGAAAAGCTTTGATAAGGCAGGAAATGAAAATGCATTAAGATTTGCAACAATTCACTTTGCTAAAGATGAAAAAACAGGCTTGTTTGGCTCTTTTTGGAATGTTCTTTACAAAACGACTGACAACTGTTTAACTTGGGAAAGATTACCAACGCCTTTAGACCAAAAAAAATATAAGAGGCTTTCTAAAGAACATAGACCTGACATAAAAAAAATAAGGGTTTTTGGGGACTATTACATTATCAATCAACAAGGAAACATTTTCTATACAAAAAGTGATAAGATAGACTGGATAGAATTACCAAATATAACTGACTTTGAAACTACATCTGATGAGTCTATTTATTTAATTGACAAAGATTTAAAAATCGCCTTAAGAGATTCAAATTTCGTTTCTATTTGGCAATCCAATAAACAATTGAGAAGTCTACCAATAGCTATTAATACTAAAAACAATAGTCTTTTCGCTTTTACTTACGGTGAAATTTATAAAATCAACAAAAACGATTTTATTGTTTCAAAACTTATGACAAATGAAGTGCCAATTAGTGAGCCTTATTTAAAGGTAAATTACAGAGGTGAAGAAATTGGCTTCGATGGAAATACTGTTTTAAGATTTAATAAAAAAAGAACAGAATGGTATCGATTTATGGAATTACCTATCAATGTTTCGAATGCAGTTATTTTCAAAAACCAAATTGTAGTTGCTGACAATTATTTAGACCAAAGGTTGGTTGTAGACATTGATGAACAAAAAACCACTAAATATGAACTTCCAAAATCGCTTTTCAATTTATCAGCGAATAAAATAGAAAAGTTTTCGATTGAAATTGGTAGTCAAGGTTGTTTTCATAATGATAAGCAATACAAAGAGTATCAACTAAAAAATAACACTTTTAAATTAATCAAAAAAGGAAAACAATTTTTGTCCAAAATGGACAAAGAAATAAGCCCTGAAATATTAAATGATATAGTTAATGAAATTGATAATTCTCGTTTCAAGGAACTAACAGTAAATGATTTAAAAGTTTCAAAAAAAGACTTGGATAACTTTAAAGACTTCATAGATAATGAGGCACAGAAAATAAAGAAAAAAGGTTACGACCATTTAGACTACAATAATTACTACACGTTCCCAGGTGAAAACACAGATTTCAGTTTTTATAAAAATGTGGCTGACCGATTTGAGTCAATTCCAAATTCTGTAGTTAACGAAGTATTTAATAAAGGATATGGAAATTGGAGTACGACAACTGTTTGGAGAAAAATAACCATTGATTTTAATAATGGTGATGTTTTAACTATAGAAAATTCAGACGACAAACCAAACTATTTATATACACCTTGGATAATTAATTTTAACGGATTAATTATAAAAAGTAACTCTCTCGCATTAGGACAAAAGATTAATGAACTAACTGAAGGCGATTTGTATTCTGATGCTTCAAAAGAAAAAAAATATGCTATTTACAAGGTTGCTGATTTTCTCTACAAACAAAAACTGAACGAAAAATAACTGTGGACGTGTATATTTAATTGCTGGTTCTGTGTGTACTCGGAAAATCCNNCGGATTTCCCTAACGTTTGGTTTATTCTTACTAGATTAGTTGCGAGACAATCGCAACAAACCATACACGAACCGTTGTAAAACATTTGAATAATAAGCTGAACATATCAAAAATACTGTTGAAACTGACTTTAATATTAGTTTGTGGAATTTCATATGGACAAACTGAAATCAAAGGAAAAGTGATTAGCGGAATTTCAGGAGAAAAGCCGATTTCGGACATTTACGTTCAAGAGCTGATTACCAAGCAACAATTAATTTTGACTGATAGCTTGGGCAACTTCCGAATTGGATATCTCGAACCGAATAAAAAGTATGTAATAGAAATTTCTGCATTCGGATACGGAAAACAAAAATTTGATCTGGAAACTACAAGTGGAATTAATAACGTGACGTTTGAATTGAAAGCTGATTGTGAATACAATGCTGAACGTGCAGAATCTGGCTTTAGAAATAGAAACGCGAATTTATTACTTGTTGGCTCGATCGCTCCAATAGCGAACTCATCTTTTGACAACCGATTTGAAAAAAAGTTCGGAATTAAGTATTTTGATTTCGGTTGTGAACCTCCGATAGATGAATGTATAAAAGAATATAATCAACGGATTTTTGAACTAATGGACAAAAAGTACGGTATGAAATGGCGCAAAAAAGTTCGTTCTGATGTTGAATATTTAAATTAAAAAACGTTTTACAACGTGTATAATTAATTGCTGCGGAATTCCCTCGCGGAAATTGCTGTGCCAGTTCACTGCGCTCGTGTCACTTGAATTAATTACATTTGAGT
>DEIN01000008.1 GCA_002352465.1 Patescibacteria group bacterium UBA2773 | reverse complement strand
CTTTTTTAATTGGGATAAAATGGAAGAGGTTTTGAGGAGGGTTGGGAGGTTGATGAATATTGAATAACTAAAATTCAACAATAGACGAATTTAGCTTTGTATTTTTTATATTCAAATGGAAAATATAGGAAAATAAAAAACTAAATATTTATAGATTTATATTGAGATGTAAATGACAATCTAGAAAAAATTTTAATCAAAAATATTAAACATTTTGGTGTAATTGTCTCAACAAGCCAAAGTGACAAGATTACGTATATTATTGTTAAAAAGTTGTTTTTAAATACTGTTATTAAAATAATAGGTTTATAATTTTTTAACATAAATAGTACATAAAATAATCCGTGCGATATTGAGTAAAATACTATTGGCCAATGTCTAACTTCATGATTAAAAAAACTAATTTTTGCGCTTTTCTTTAGATCTTCTTTTAATTTTTCATCATTTTTTACATTTTCAATTGGCGGTCTAAGTCGAGATTTAAATATTTTTCCATTCAAAGTTTCTTCTTCGAAAAATGGTTCATAGGAATATTTATCCCCCGAAATAATATAAAGCAATAAATAAAATATTTTTGATATAGACCAGAACAATAACCGCAGAAAGAATTTCCAAAAAAATATTTTTGATCTAAGCCAAAAACCTCCAAAAAATCTGGTTGATTTTATATGTTTATTATAAATTTCTTCAATGATTTTATCGGCATTAATTTTTTTATTTTTCTTATAAAATTTTTCTGTTTTAATATCATAGAAATATGAACCGTGTGATTCAAAATCAACAGGATCACTAAGTTTCGGATTGGAGCGAATTCTGATACCACCATCCGAAGTTACTATCCCATAAGTTGTATTTATAACAAGAGGTTTTCTATTGGAATCTTTGTTGCTTGTATCATTTTCATAAACATAAACAGATAGTTGTGTGGCGTTTCCATCGTTATTAAATGAATCTTTTCTAACGCTGAAACCTAGACTACCGTCTGTATAAAAAGCCTGATTTTTAAATTTATGCTTATTAAAATTAAATTTCTTAAAAATTTTTCTATTTTTTCATTTATCATAGACTTTATTATTTTCAAAATTTAACAATCGGGTTTTTATATTGAACTTTAAATTTACATAACTATTTAATTTCATAGGCAATAGAAAAGACACTTTCTGTTAACTTTTTGAGTGGTTTTTTTATTGTAATTATTCTTTTTCTTTCACAGTAAATCTCCAGCGGAGTATCCGAATAAATTTCGACTAATAAATTAGCGAATCTTAAATAATTTTCAGTTTCAAATAATTTTTTCGAAAGTGAATTATCTTTAAAAAATCTTCTTAAATCTTTTATTAAATAATCAAATTGCAAAAATTTTCCATTATCCTTGTCGTTTATAAATTCTCTTATAATATCTGCCACTGGTTCAGCTCTATTAATTTTTGAATGTAAAGCCCAATTACAATAAAAGTTTAAATATTTATATTCACTTTTTTGATTATTGATCTCAAGACATTTCCTAATCTTAGATAAAATATAAACCACCTGACATTCAGTATGAATATCTTTTTTTAATTCTATGTTTAGTTTTTCTAGTATTTCTATTCGTCCCATAATATTTTTCTTAAATTTTATCAATTGCGTCTTTGATTTTTTGTTCGTAAATTTCTTGAGCTTTAAAATAATCCAATAATCTTTCCCTTTTTTTCTTTTGGAAATAAGCTCTGACCATTATATTTCAGATCATCAATTCGATTGTGGCTTATATCGTTTCTTAAATCATTCAACTTCCATAATATATTCATGGGATTATTATTGCATATTATTTCGTGTATTTTAATCTTATCTGCAAAATATTTTAAATTATTAATAACAAGAATTTATCAAATATCTTCATATGTAATTATTCAAGAATTTTATAGTTAGAAATTTTATAGTTATCCTTCAGCCAATTAAAATAATGGTCATTAGGCTTGGGATTCAAGTGTTTTAATAACTGTTTACCAACGGGAGAAAGTCCAAAGAATCCAGGTATGCTAATTTTTAATGTATTTACATCTCCCGGTGTAATCGGTGAAAATAAAATATTTTTATTAAAATAAACAATTTTAAAATTTTTCTTCTCATGATTTTTCATTGATCTGGTCATATCATTTGGCAAAAATAAGGCAAGACTTTGCAGTAACTGAAGGCTCCTAAAATCTAATCCGAGTTCATTCATAAATTCTTTAGCATTTTCAGGTAAAGAAAATAAATCTTGTGGTATTTGATCGCTATTTATCAATAAGCTACAAATTTTTTCAAACAATTCTAGCTCGCTTTTGCCGAGCATTTTAATAATTTGGAGCATGCTCATTGAATAAGTACCTGGTGCGTTATATTCTCCTGCAATAATCTTTGCTATTAATTCCTGCATTTCATCGTTTGAAATCTCTTTTGAGTGTTCTAGTAACCCCCAGAAAACATCATTGTCATCAGCAATTTTATTTTCTGATGTAATAATCATTTTTGAACTTTTTGATAAAGTATTTCCAAAATTAGAATATTGTCGTCCCATTTTCGTTGCCTCTGCTTGTAACCAAAAAGGCTTTTCTAGTACTTCCCATCTTGACTTAACTTTGTCAGCCTCAATATCACTTTCAGCTTCAAAAACTTTAATCGATTTTCCTGTGTATTTCAAAATAACAAAATCAACAAACTTATCTGCGACTTTTGATAATTTTGCTGTTGCTAAGTCTTTTATCGGTTGAGGTAAATAATTCATATTTTTAAATTATTCTTCTCGAAGTTTGACAACCACTTTTTTTCATATAGTTTATTTAATTTTTAATAATCGTTAAAATTCAATTTGCACTTCGGTAAATTTTCGGTTATAATGAAATTATACGCTTAATAAAAAATAAATCAAATACAAAAATGCCAACTCTGACAAAAAGACAAAAACAAATTTTGGACTACATTAAAAGTTACATAAAAAAGAATAAAATATCTCCTACTTTTGAAGAAATAAAAAAACATTTTAAACTTTCTGCTATTTCTACAGTGCATCAGCATATTCAAACTTTATCAGAAAAAGGTTTTCTAAATAAAGAAGGGAGTTCTGCTAGAGGCATTGTTCCGGTAATAAAAAATAAAATAAAAAAAATAATCAATATTCCTATTGTTGGTATTATTACGGCCGGAAAACCAATCGAAGCGATTGAAGTTGAAAGAGGAACAATTCCTATTTTGCAAAAAGAAATTCAAAAAAATCAAGAATATTATGCTTTACAGGTAAAAGGAGAAAGTATGATTGAGGAAGGAATATTCGATGGTGATATTGTGGTAATAAAAAAACAATCATCTGCCGAAAATGGTCAAACTGTTGTTGCAATAATAGATGATAATGAAACAACTTTAAAAAAAATCTACCGAGAGAAAAATTGCTTTAGATTACAACCAGCCAATCAAACAATGTTGCCCTTTTACAGAGAAGAAGTTGAAATCAGAGGCGTTGTAGTTAAAATTGTTAGAAGCTTTAAAAATGACATTAAACCCACCAATCAAAAAAAACTAAGAACTATTGATTTATTTGCTGGAGTGGGCGGAATAAGATTAGGATTTGAAAAAACTGGATTCAAAACTGTTTTTGCTAATGATTTTGATGAACATTGTAAAAAAACTTATGATTTAAATTTTAAAAGATCCAAATTAATCGTTGAAGATATAAGAGAAATTGGAATTGATGATTTGCCAGAATTTGATTTTCTTTTGGGCGGATTTCCTTGTCAAGCATTTTCAATCGCTGGTCACAGACATGGATTCAAAGACGAAAAAGGAAGAGGGAATTTGTTTTTTGATGTTGCTAGAATTATCGAATCCAGAGAGCCGAAAGGATTTTTACTAGAAAATGTAAAAAATTTGAAAGGTCATGATGGAGGAAAAACATTTAAAATAATAATGAAAAAACTTAAAGATCTTGGTTATCACACAGATGCCAAAGTTTTAAATAGTATGGAATTTGGAAATGTTCCTCAAAATAGAGAAAGAATTTACATTGTTGGATTCAAAGACAAAAAACATTTAGAAAATTTTGAGTTTCCTGATCCAGTAAAACTAAATGTAAGCGTGCAAGATTTATTAGAAAAGAATATTGATAAAAAATATTATTATGAAGGTAAACCTTTGTATGAAAAAATAAAAGATTTTGTTGTTGATAAAAACACTGTTTATCAATGGAGACGAAAATATGTTAGAGAAAATAAAAAATGTGTTTGTCCAACCTTAACGGCTAATATGGGAATGGGTGGACATAATGTACCAATTATAAAAGACAACAAAGGCATCAGGAAATTAACCCCTTTGGAATGTTTTAGAATACAAGGTTTTCCTAAAAGCTTCATCTTGCCGAAAGATCTTTCTGATTCTGCTTTATATAAACAAGCTGGAAATTCCGTGACAGTAACTGTTTTGGAAGCTGTGGCTAAAAAAATGATAAAGGCAATCGAATAATTTTCTATTTACCAAACTTTTACGTTTTCTGCGATTGGTTTTAGCTTTTTATCTTTTATTATTTTGTCAGTAATGCTAAATCTTGGTCGTTTGCCTTGATTTTGTTGCTGTTTCATTGTCTGTTTTTTGTTAACTTTCATGTTGTAAATTGATTCTGAAGGAATTTTATAAACATTAAAAGTCCCATCAAGCTTTCCTTCGTTGTAGAAATCTAAAAAATATAAATCGTTCCATTTTGAATTAGGGCCGAAAGAAGTTAGATCAGATTTTACACTACAAGCTTTAATTTGCTCTGCCTTTCCAGTTTCAGTGTTAAAAGTATCAAAAGAAGCTGCTGATTTTCCCTTCAAAGATATGAATCTTTTTGATCCAGAAAACAAACAAAAAGCCACTTCTGATAATCCTTCAGGAAAATTTGGCTCTCGAGACTTATAATCACGCAAACTTAATTTTAATTTTTTCCACATATCAAAAAGTCTTTTCCATTTTTTGCCGTCACTTTTATTAAAAGTCATTAGCTCTAATATACAATCTTGATTAAAAACTTTTGCTTTGTGTTGCTTGATTTTCATAATTCTAATTTATTTAATAAAAAAATTAATATCCTTTTTGTAAATTTTTGCAAATTTCGATAATTCAATGGGGTCGATTCTTCTTTCGCCTAATTCACATTTGGAAATAAAAGATTGAGGCTTGTCTATTTTTTGAGAAATTTCTAGTTGAGTTAATCCAGAATCTTTTCTCGCTTGTTTTAATTTCTCTAATAATCTCTTATATTCCTTTGTATAAATATTTTTTGACATATTTTTTAATGATAGATTATAGTTTAGTTTAAAACCTATTTTGGAATATCCCAAAACAGGATTATCATTGAAAGGATATGTTATCATTAAGTAAGTAACTATTCAATATTTAGTAATGAAAAATAAAAATTAACCATTACGGTAAAATTGAGGGAGTTTTACCCTTTTCAAGGGTTTTTAGACAAAATAAAGAAAAGCCCTTGCAGGCTTGTTTTGTTCGAGAATAGGGATTCGAACCCCAATTGACAGGATCAGAACCTGTTGTCCTACCATTAGACGATTCTCGATGGTAATTCCTAAATAGCTTACCTGAAAAAAATAAGATTGAAAAGATTTTAAGATTTATTATCGACTGTAAATTGAAATAGAAGACTATAGAGATCAATCAATGAAAAAATAAAATACTACCATACTACGTCGCATGATAGTAAAATTTAAAAAAAGTGATTTGGGAAGAAAAGAGTTAATTTTATGGCGGAAATCTGCTAGACTATAGTTTCTTTGAAAATTTAGGGGTAATTTAAGGTAAACTTTTTGGGGAGGGAAGTGTTATGACAAAGAAAAAAATGTTTAAAGTATCCATGGAAGTTTTGATGGGAGCGATTATAGGTTGGATTTCAATTTGATTTTGGTATTCAATACTTTTTTTTGCAATACTTTCTCTAATATTTTTATGGCAGGAGGAGTGTTGTTCTTCGTATATGCCGAACTTCTTGTATTTTCAGCAATACTTATAGATGCTGCGAAAAACAAAAAATTAGATGGTGATTTCTATGAAAAGGTTGTTAAAGATTTTTGGTTTATCAATTTTTTTTGGTATTGCTATCTTCATTTTGTATTTCCTTTTTTTGGTATTCTTTGCTGGAAATTTGATATCTTAGAAATTACAAGAGATATAAAAGCGTTAAACTCGATTGGGAAAGCCATGCGAATTCTTGAGAAAGGAGTTGATTTGAAAAATCAACTTTGAATATTTGGCGTCAGATCGAAGCGGCAGCTGAAGAAGCTGGGCTGAAAGAAGCTCAATGGGAGGAATTCAAAAAGATCGTCGTGATTTGGCTGAGATATCGCAATCAAAAAAAACCGAATAAAATTTTGAAAAAAAATCAACGGGACTGGAAATGGTTTTAAGTCTTTGATTTAATCAACTATTTTATTAATTTGAAAAATAAAAAAGCCGAATAAGAAACTTTACGAGGCTTTTTTAAACGCTTAAAAAGGGATAAAAGAGTAATTCTATTGACAATTATTGGTCTGTATGCAACAATACTAATAATGAATTTATTGGAAAGGTCTGTTTCTAATGGGCTTTAAAAATGAGTTCTCACAATTTTTAATGGATTCAAGTCGATTTCTGTTGGAGTTGTTTAAATTTAATAATGCAAAAGTTATGCAAGGTATTGTTGAAAAAATAACAGACAAAGGGTTTGGTTTTATCAAACATGAGGATCACGAAAAAGGTATCTTTTTCCACGCTACTTCTTTAGAAGGAGTAGATTACAATGATCTAAATGAAGGTGATAAAGTTGAATTTGAATTGACTGAAACACCACGAGGCTTGAATGCTTCCAATGTTACTTTAGTTACTGAATAATATAGCTTTAGAACATAGTTTACAAAAACCCCACGCTTCGGCTGGGGTTTTTATTTTGCTTATTTTTCTTAAACTGATATAATTATTGAATTAAATATATAAATATTAATAAAATAAATCTATGGATTATTCAAAAAAGGCTATTGCTTTGCATAAAAAACACAAGGGGAAAGTTGAAATTGGTTTGAAAATTCCCTTAAAAACAATTGATGATTTATCAATGGCTTATACTCCTGGCGTGGGAGCGGTTTGTCAGGAGATCGCCAAAGATAAAAAGAAAAGTTTTGAGCTAACTAATCGGAAAAATTCGGTGGCGATTGTGTGTGACGGAACGGCGGTTTTGGGATTGGGGGATATTGGTCCGGAAGCGGGAATGCCAGTGATGGAAGGGAAATCAGCGATTTTTAAAGCTTTTGCTGATGTGGATGCTGTTCCGCTTTGTATTAATACCCAAGATACTAAGGAGATTATAGAATTTTGTAAACAAATTGAGCCGAGTTTTGGCGGAATAAATTTGGAAGATATTTCGGCTCCTCGATGTTTTGAGATTTTGGAGGTTTTAGAAAAAGAACTTTCTATTCCAGTTTTTCACGATGACCAAGATGGGACGGCGATTGTGGTTTTGGCGGGTTTGATCAATGCTTGTCGAGTAAGTGGAAAAGCGATGAATGATTTGAAAGTTGTAATCAATGGTGCTGGAGCGGCTGGAATTGCCACGGCCAGACTTTTATTGGCTCAAGGAGTTGGCGATATTGTTTTGTTGGATAGTCAAGGTGTGATTTATCGAACTCGAAAAGGTTTGAATAAATTTAAAAAAGAAATTGCCTTGAAAACCAATCGGCAAAATTTGAAAGGAGGATTGGTTGAAGCAATGATTGGAGCGGATGTTTTTATTGGACTTTCGAAACCAGGGTTGGTGAATGCTAAGATGATTAAATCTATGAGTGCTGGTCCAATAATTTTTGCAATGGCCAATCCTGTGCCAGAAGTAATGCCGGAGATTGCGCTTAAGGCTGGGGCGTCAGTAGTTGGAACCGGAAGGTCTGATTTTCCAAATCAAATTAATAACGCCTTGGTTTTTCCTGGAATTTTCAAAGGATTCATTGATAATAAAGTCAAAACTGTTACCCAAAAAATGAAATTAAAAGCGGCCATTGCCTTGGCTTATGTGGTTAAAAAATCTAGTAAAAATAAAATTCTTCCTAATGTGACTAGCAAAGAGGCTGTAAAGGCAATTGCAAGAGCCATAAAGTAGTCAAAAAGAATCATAAAATAAATAACTAACCTAGCGGTTATTTTAAGTTTGGAAATTTAGTTTTTCTTAAAAAGTTTCGAAAGCCAATTGGGGTGAGTTTCGGTTGAAGAGGCGTTATTTTCGTTGAGAGGTTTTTCTTCCTTGGGAATCGGAATCGCTTTTTTAACTTCTTGGAAAATTCGAACTAATTCTTGCTTGACTTCGGGGCTTTCATAATCAGCATTGTGAGCTTTGGCTCTGGCATAGACCGTTTTGCTTTGGTCTAAGTGTAAATCAAAAATTAATTCATTATTTACTTCTTTAAGATAAAGATGAAAGCGAGGATAATGATTGCCAGTGATTTTTCGAACAAAACTTCCTTTTTGAGTTTTGGGATCAAAAATTGAAAAATAACCGCAATTCCTAAGGATATTTTCGGGTGAATGAGTTAACTTAGCGGTTACTTTAAATTTCATTTTGATTTGTATTTAATTTTTTCGAAATTATTTAAGCTTTTTAATAAATCTATTATATTGACATTATTATATTTTTTATTTACTAAATTGTCAATTCATTGCCCAATAATATTAAAGGATTTATCATGGAAAATATTTTTTAAAATTTAAACTACCGAGGGTTAGTTTAAGAAGCAGCAGGGACGTGTTAAAATATCTTTAAAACAGCGAAAAACAACAAAAATCAATGAAGCTCTGGACAAAAAGTTGTTTTTTGTTATAATTTCTCTTGTTATCGTAAAGTAATAAGTTTTTTTGTAGATATCATGATTTTCCGCTTAAAGATGCGTTCTAATCAGATATTCCAAATATCTTTTTTATTTTTTTAAGGGCATATAGCTCAGTTGGTTAGAGCGCAACACTGATAATGTTGAGGTCTCAAGTTCGAATCTTGATATGCCCACAGGAGGAATTATTGTCGAGCACTTTTTCTACTGCAAATTCAAATTTTTAGTTAAATTATCTGAAAATTTTCTCAACCTATGAATATAGGTATCGGAAATATTTCAAATAATTTAACTTAAAAATTTTAATTTTCGTAAAGAAATTTTACTTGTTTAAGATTGCTTAAATTTATAGTTTAACAGTAATTTGTGATGGGCCAGTAGCTCACCTGGTAGAGCACCTCATTTGCACTGAGGAGGTAGCGGGTTCAAGTCCTGTCTGGTCCACAAATCAAAAATCGCGAAAGCGATTTTTTATTTTCGCGAACCAGAAAGAAGCAAACTGCTTTGCTTCTGTCAGGACTTGAAAGCCAAAGCGTTGTGTGAGTTTGGTGATCGAAGCGAACCAAGGCGAACACCGCGATGCGGGGTCGAAAGATTTTTTCGTCAGGGAAAATACTTATGACCAATCCTGTATGTCTATTTTCAATTAAATAATTGCCAGTACTTAAAAATTATGCTATATTAAATTTAATAATAAAATTATTTTAAAAATTCACATAATAAAAACAGTATTTTTGTTAAAAAATTATATAAAAATTAATCAAGCGAAATAATTAAGTTTTTTTAACATAGTGTGAGATGCTTTTAACTAATTAATATTAGAATTTATGTCATTTGAAGAATTTAAAAAATCAGGTTCTAATGATTCGCTTTCAGAAAGGAATGAAAATAAGGTTGAAAAAATTCCAAACGAAAAAGAAAATGGGTTATTAAAAGAAGAAATGGAAAATGCCATTAAGACAGGGGATGTAGATTTGGCATTAGGAGCGTTCTTGCAACTAAATGAAAAATTACCAAAAAATAGAGGCGAAGAATCATTTGATTATGCGGGTAGTTATGCAAAAGAAATTATGGATCTTTCTATTAATACTGCAAAGACAGATTCAGCGGATTTCAACAAAATTAAGTCTATGATAGAAATATTTCTTTCTCTTCGTGAATATTTTCCAGAAAGTCGAGGTGAAAGATCATTTGATTATGCGGGTAGTTATGCAAAAGACATAATGACAATTGTGATTAACGTTATCAAAAAAGAAAAGGAAGATGATAGTAGTATGATAAAATTAGCGAAAGAAGCTTTAAAAGAATTAAGTCCATATCTTCCAACCGAAAACAGAGGGAGGGAATTTGATTATGCTACTAGCTATGCTAAAGATCTTGATTGTTTGTCGTAATTAATAATCTTTATAATTTCGATTTTATTTTTAATTTATTCTAAATAAAAACGGCTTTTCATGTTCTGAAAAGCCGAATTATTTTTACAGTGTTTTCAAAATTTTTAAAATGAAGCAATTTCGGGTTGATTTCCATGTTCATATTCGACCCGGAATCCTTTTTTGCTAGTGGTGGGCAAGCAGTGTTTTTTGTTTTTTTTATCGAAAGGTAATATCATCATTAAAGAAAATTTTTTTTGACATTTTTCTCGGGCAATGACATACCAGCTAATCGTTTCAATCCTTTTTTGTTCTAGCTGATTAGAAATTTCTTCCCCTGTCTTTTTGCATTCTTTCCTTAATTCTTCAATCTTGTTTGCCTTCAGAGTCTCCTCTTTTAATATGTTGAAGGTGCATGCACTAATTTCATTTAATCAAGTAAAATTTTCTTCAATTGTCAATTAAAAATTTTTTAAAAAATCAATTTATTCAGTATTTTTTCAGGAACGTTCAATGAACATTCATTGAACGTTCCTGAAGCCAAAACAAAAACCTTGAATAAAAATATTTATTGAGCTAAAATCAAGCTATCTGTTTAATTAGCTTCATTTTAATTTAAATACTTATGCCAGAGCAAAAAATTCCAGAATATAATTTCAAAAAAATCGAAAAAAAATGGAAGGATAAATGGGAAACGGATAAACTTTATCAACCCGATTTAGATAAAGCTGAAAAACCATTTCATAATTTAATGATGTTTCCTTATCCTAGCGCCGAAGGATTGCACATCGGCGGAGTTTACACTTTCACTGGAGTGGACACCTATGGCCGATACAAAAAAATGCAAGGCTTTGATATTTTTGAACCAATTGGCTTGGACGGTTTTGGAATTCATAGCGAAAATTATGCGATGAAAATCGGAGAGCACATCAAAACAGTTTCTGAACGAACTGAGAAAAATTTTTATAGACAATTGTCTTCTATTGGAAATATGTATGACTGGTCCAGAACTGTGGAGACTTATAAACCAGAATACTACAAATGGACCCAGTGGCTATTTTTGCAACTTTTTAAAAGGGGTCTAGCCTACCAAAAAAAAGCCAAGGTCAATTGGTGTCCGTGGTGTAAAACAGTTTTGTCTGATGAACAAGTTATTCAAGGGAAGTGTGAGCGTTGTGAGTCACAAGTTGAGAAAAAAGAACTTAAGCAATGGTTTTTTAAAATCACTGACTACGCTGAAAAACTTTTAAAAAACCTTGAGTGGATTGACTGGTCAGAAGATGTCAAAATCAATCAACGCAACTGGATTGGAAAATCTGAAGGTGCAAGGGTGAAATTTGAAATTTCAATCAAGAAACAAGAAACAAGAAACAAGAAACAAACAAATTCAAAATATCAAATATCAAATGTGGTGATTGTTCATGGAAGTAATTCTACTAAAGAAGGCTCAGAGAATAAGGAGAGCGGTCCAGAAAATTTAAGACATTGGAAATTGTGGCTAAATAATAAATTAAAAGAAAAAGGAATAAAAGTTTCTAATGAAATATATCCTAAAGATTGGGCACCAAAATATTCAGATTGGAAAAAGATTTTTGACAAAATTGATATCAATGAAGACTCTATTTTAATTGGACATTCTGCTGGCGGAGCTTTCTTGGTTCGTTGGTTAAATGAAACAAAAACTAAAATTAAAAAATTAATTTTAGTTTCTCCAGGAAAATCTGGAAAACAAAGCAGAGAAGTTTTATCTAGTTTTTATGGAGGTAAAATCATTAAAAATATTGATTTATATGTGAAAAATAAAATCGTTATTTTTACTTCCAATGATGATATACCAAAGCATATTCAAGGAGCAGAAGAATACAAAAAAGAGCTTCCTGCTAAGGTTATTAATTTAAAAAATCATGGACATTTTACTATTCAAGATATGAAAACAGAGGAATTTCCGGAGCTTCTTAGTGAGATATTGGAAGAGAAAAAAGAAAATCAAATTGAAGTTTTTACGACCAGGCCGGATACGCTTTTTGGTGCAACTTATATGGTTTTGGCACCAGAGCACAAATTGATTGAAAAAATGAAAGATGAAATAAAAAATTGGGAAGAAGTGCAGAAATATATTGATACGGCTAAAGGAAAATCTGAACAAGAACGGAAAGAAGAAGAAAAAGAAAAAACTGGCGTTGAAATAAAAGGAATCAAAGCTATTAACCCAGTCAACCAAGCGGAAATCCCAATTTGGGTAGCTGACTATGTTTTGTCTGGCTACGGAACTGGCGCCATTATGGCCGTTCCCGCCCACGACGAACGCGATTTTGAATTCGCCAAAAAGTTTGGGATTGAAATTAAATGCGTTGTTGAGCCCATAGGTGGACCAATTATTTTTGAAGGTCAAAATAGTGGTATTGCGTATGATGAATTTATAAAAGACTTAAAAGAAGGAAAAATTTGTTCTTCTATGATTGGAAAATCTATCAACTCTGAATTTTTAGATGGTTTAAAAACGGAAAAAGCCAAGCAAAAAATGATCAAATGGCTGGAAGAGAAAAAACTAGGCGAAAAATCAATCGACTATAAACTCAGGGATTGGTGTGTTTCAAGACAACGTTATTGGGGACCTCCAATTCCAATCATTCACTGCGAAAAATGTGGAGCGGTGCCAGTGCCAGAAAAAGATTTGCCAGTAGAATTGCCAGATATGATTGATTTTTTGCCAGAAGGAAAAGGCAAAGGGCCGTTGGCTAAAAACGTAGAATTTGTGAATACCGTTTGTCCTGTTTGCGGTAAACCAGCTAAAAGAGAAACGGACGTTTCTGATCCATTTGTAGATTCTTCTTGGTATTTCTTGAGATATTCTTCAACCGAGTTTGATAACGAGGCTATCAATAAAGACCGAGCCAAAAAATGGTTGCCGGTTGACAGCTATATTGGCGGAAAAGAACATACCGTTTTACATCTGTTGTATTCTCGGTTTATCACAATGGTTTTGAACGACTTGGGCTTTATCGATTTTGAAGAACCTTACAAGAAATTTTTTGGTCACGGTTTGATTACCAAAGATGGTGCCAAGATGAGCAAATCTAAAGGTAATGTCATTAATCCTGATGAGATGATCGAAAAATATGGAGTGGATGCAGTTCGGCTTTATCTCAGATTTTTGGGAGATTTTTCTCAAGGTGGCGATTGGCGAGATGATGGAGCAGCCGGAATGGCGAGATTCATGAAAAAACTTTGGCAAACTTTTTTTGATTTAGAGGGGGCAGGAGAAGGCGTAGAAAAAACTCAGATGATTGATAAAACTATCAAGGCGATTGGAGAGGATTTGGAAAAACTTTCTTTCAACACGGCCATTGCTCGATATATGGAATTTATTAATTGGATTCGAGAAAATTCTGCGAACTTTAATTTAGGACAAACTCAAAAAATCAAAAGAACAATGGCGTTAGTTTTAGCTCCAATGGCACCTCACATTGCTGAAGAATTTTGGACCAAATTAAAGAACGATAAATCAATTTTTCTTGAAAAATGGCCAGCTTATAATGAGGAAAATTTGGAAGATGACCAATTTGAACTAGTGATTCAAATCAATGGAAAAGTTCGAAATAAAATAACAGTTTCAATCGGAGTCGAAGAAGATGAAATCAAAAAAATTGCTCAAGAATCTGAAAAAATTAAAAAACATCTTAAAGGGCAAACTATTAAAAAAATGATTTATATTAAAGGAAAATTAATAAATATTGTAATTTAATGTTTTTTAATAAAAAACCTCAAATAAAGAATAATAAAAAATTGCCAGAAGCTTTCATCAAAACTGCTAAAATGTGCGGAATGAGAGAGCTTCTAAAAAGTAAGAACAAATTTTTCGTAGAAGGAAATGAAGTTTTAATTCAAACATTTTCGAAAGGAATTAAAGCTATTTATGAAGAACTTGAGAGTGGAGTAAAAGCCAAAATTATTGTTCAAAAAAATCAAAAAATCAAAGAGCCATTGTTTTTTTGTTTTGGGTTAAAAGGAGGAAAAGAAACCCAGGCAATTTATCCAGAAATTATTTTAGAAGAAAATTCTGAAGTCGTTATTCATTCGCATTGCACTTTTCCTAATTCCAAAGACAATCATCACAATATGGAAGGTGTTTTTAAGATTGGAAAAAATGCTAAATTTTCTTATATTGAGCAACACTATCACGGTGAAAAATCTGGAGCAACTGTGACACCGAAATTGAAAATTGAAATTGACGAAGACGGGCAATTTGAAAGTGATTTTAATTTAACTAAAGGGACCGTTGGAAAAGTCGAAATCGTCCTAGAAGCTTTTTTGAAGAAAAATGCCAGAGCGGAAATTAGAACCAAAGTTTTTGGAACTAACAAAAAAGATGAAGTCAGAATAACCGACATCATTCATTTGGAAGGAGAAAATAGCAAAAGTCTCGTGACGATGAGAGCGGCTGCCAAAAATGGTGGACAAGTTTGGATGCAAGGAGAAACTTTTGCCAAAGCTCCTGGTGCTTTCGGTCATATCGATTGCCAAGAGATTGTAATCGGCAAAAATTCAGTTGCTAAAGCCGTTCCAATCGTTGAGGTGACCAATGATCAAGCTCGCGTCACCCACGAGGCTTCAGTGGGAAAAATCAACCAAAAAGAACTAGAAACCCTAATGACCCGTGGTTTAAATGAAAACCAAGCTACCGAACTTATAATAAAAGCTTTAATGAAATAAAAATAAGAAGCAAAGCCAAAAGCCGGAAATTTTATCAAAAAAAGTCTGGGCGGATTTTTTCAATAGATAATTGATTATTTTAGTGAAAAATAGTAGTATTGTGTTAGAATGTATTTAGGGACTATTTTTAATTAAAGTCTTATTCAAAGAAGTCGTAATAAATAATAGAATAAAATGTCTAATAAAAAATTTGAATTAAATAAAGACTCAAATATTCTAGAAACAATTGAAAATTATCCAGTTTCTGCTGAGATTTTTGTTAAACATGGTTTGCCTTGCCTTGGTTGTGCGGCTGCTCGATTTGAGAAACTTTCTGATGTGGTTGAGGAATTTGGAATTGATTTGGATAAATTAATAGAAGATTTAAAAGTGTCTAAGAAATAAATTCTAAAATGTCGGTTAAGCAATTATCTTCTGATGATTTTGAAGAACTAATAAAAGATAAAAAAGTTCATCTCATTGATGTTCGGGAGCTTTTTGAGTTTCAACAAGGATTTATCAAAGGTGCTAAGCTCTTTCCTTCAACTCATTTTTCGGACGAATTAGAAAAATCAAAAATTAAAAAAACTGATAAAGTCGCTCTTTATTGTCGCAGTGGAAGCCGAAGCCATTTTATCGCAGAGCAATTAAGTCAATTGGGATACAAAAATATTTTTAATCTAGAGATGGGAACTATTGAGTGGCTTGATTACGGCAAAAAATTGACTAAATAAGTCTTCATTTTCGGTGTACTTTTTCGTCAAATTTTTCGTTATTTGCTCACCGTATCATTCAATATGCCTCGCTCGGTACTTAAATTTTCCTCAAATTATACTCAAAAATAAAAACTTTTTTACATCTAGCGTTATAACAAAAAAATAAAATGATAAAAAGAATTATTGGATGTTTTAAAAAAGGAGAAAATTCTTCCAAGTCTATTTTAAACGCCGCTTTTTTAGTGGCCAGTCTTGGTCTAGTCAGCCGTTTTTTAGGACTAATAAGAGATAGAATACTAGCTTCTAAATTTGGTGCAGGAGATACTCTTGATATTTATTACGCCGCTTTCAAAATTCCAGATTTAATCTTTAATTTATTAATTCTTGGAGCACTTTCGGCGGCTTTTATTCCCGTTTTTACCTCATTAATTTCTAATAAAAGGAAAAAAGAAGCCTGGGATTTAGTCAATAAATTCATATCTTTAGCAGGAATTGTTTTATTTCTAGTTATAACAATTTTGTTTTTTTTAGTGCCTGTTCTTGTCAGCTTAATTACTTTCGGATTTAGCGCTGAAAAACAATTGGCCGTTATAGGCTTAACGAAAATAATGTTATTTAGCCCTTTGCTTCTAGGGTTTTCAAGCATTTTAGGCGGAATTTTAAACTCTCATAAAAAATTCTTTTTTTATTCATTAGCTCCAGTGTTTTACAATATTGGAATAATAATCGGAGTGGTTTTCTTTGTTGAAATGTTCGGAATTGCTGGTTTGGGATATGGTGTTATTTTGGGAGCGTTGATGCACCTTTTGATTCAAATTCCAGAAGTAGTCAGGTGCGGACTTAGATTTAAACCGGACTTTAATTTCAAGGACAGTAACTTAAAAAAAGTTTTAATCCTTATGGTTCCTCGAACAATGGGCTTGGCGGTCGTTCAGGTAAACTTCCTAATCGTCACAATTTTAGCCTCAACTCTTGAATCGGGAAGTTTGGCAATTTTTAGTTTGGCCAATAACATTCAAAGTGTTCCTCTTGGTTTGATTGGAGTTTCGTTTGCAATTGTGGCTTTTCCGACTTTGTCTTGTGCTTGGGCTAGAAATAGAAAAAAAGAATTTGTTGACAATTTCTCAACCGTTTTTGAAAAAATCGTTTTTTTTATAATTCCGACTTCCATAATTTTTATTACCTTACGAGCTCAATTAGTTCGAATAATTCTTGGTTCTGGCCGTTTTGATTGGCACGACACTATCTTAACTTTTCAAGCCTTAGGGATCTTTTCTTTATCTTTATTTGCTCAAACTCTAATTCCGCTTCTTACCAGGTCTTTCTATGCCATTCACAACACCAAAACCCCGTTTTTTATTGGCCTTTTTTCCGAAGCTATTAATCTGTTTTTGGCTCTAGTTTTAATCCAAAAATATGAAATAATCGGTTTGGTTTGGGCTTTTTCAATTGCGACCATTGTTAATATGTTTTTATTATTAATAGTACTTCGAAAAAAAGTCGGCAATCTTAACGAAAAATCAATAATTGAAAAAACCTGGAAAGTAATGAGTGCTTCGGTGGCGATGGTAATCGGGATTCAAACCACTAAATATCTAGTAGCTTTTCTCTTTGAAATTTTTGACTTTAATGTTTTTGGACAAGTGATAAATATGTACACTTTAATTGGAGTTTTGATTCAAACTTTGTTATCATTAATGGCAGGGTTTGTGCTGTTTTATCTAGCGAGTAGAATTCTTAAAATCAAAGAACTCGATTATTTTATTAATCTACTTAAAAAGAAAATTTTTTCCTTCAAAAGACTAGCTAAATATGAAAACGTTGAGTTGGATCATTTAAAATAATTTTAATAAAAATATTTATGGAATTTAAAAAAACGAAACTTCAAGACGCAATTTTAATTGAACCAAAATTTTTTAAAGATGAAAGAGGTTTTTTTGTGGAATCTTATTCTAAAAAGATTTTTAAAGAAAACGGTATAGACGTTGAATTTGTTCAAGACAACCATTCATTATCAACTGAAAAAGGGGTTTTGAGGGGTCTTCATTTTCAAGAAGCGCCACATTCTCAGTCAAAATTAATTCGAGTGACAAAAGGCAAGGTTTATGACATTATTGTTGATTTAAGAAAAAATTCTTCGACCTATAAGCAATGGCAAGGTTTTGAATTGAGTGCAGAAAATGGTTTAATGCTTTTTGTTCCGCAAGGATTTGCTCACGCTTTTTGCACTTTAGAAGAAAATACTGAATTTATGTATAAGGTTGATGATTTTTATGCACCAGAATGTGACTCTGGAATTATTTGGAATGATCTTGAATTAAACATCAACTGGCCGATTAAAAATCCAATTTTATCAGAGAAAGACAGCCAGCTTAAAAAATTGAAGGACTTAAAATTAAACTTTTAATATGAAATATAAAAATATTTTAGTGACCGGTGGGGCAGGCTTTATCGGTTCAAATTTTATTCATTATATAATCAAAAAATATCCAGAAACCAAAATTATTAATTTGGATGCCTTGACCTACGCTGGGAATTTAGAAAATCTGAAAGAAATAGAAAATAATGAAAATTATAAATTTATTCAAGGTGATATTTGCAATGAAGCGTTGGTTGATAAAATCGTCAAAGAAAACAAAATTGATTTAATTGTTCATTTCGCAGCTGAATCTCATGTTGATCGATCAGTTTTGGATAGTAAGGATTTTATAAAAACCAATGTTGAAGGCACGAGAGTGCTTTTGGACGTGGCTTTAAAAAATGGAAAAATTCGTTTTCATCATGTTTCTACTGACGAAGTATTTGGCCATCTAGGAGGGAATGATAAGCCTTTCGATGAACTTACCTCCTATAATCCTCGCAGTCCGTACAGTGCTTCTAAAGCTGCCTCTGATCATTTGGTGCGAGCTTATTTCTATACCCATCAATTACCAATTACAATTTCAAATTGTTCTAATAACTACGGACCTTATCAATTTCCCGAAAAAATTATTCCATTATTTACTACAAATCTAATGGAAGGCAAAAAAATTCCAATCTATGGCACTGGAGAAGCGGTTCGAGATTGGATTTATGTTGATGATCATAATCGAGGAGTAATGATGATTATTGAGAAGGGAAAAATCGGCGAAACCTATTGTTTAGGAGCAGACGGTGAAAAAACCAATCTGGAAATTACTGGAAAAATTTTAGAATTTATGGGTAAGGGAGAAGATCAAATTGAATACGTAGCTGATCGAAAAGGGCACGACTTGCGATATGGAATTAACGCTTCGAAAATTAAAAACGAATTAGGCTGGGAACCAGAAATAGAATTTGAAGATGGACTAAAGAAAACAATCGAATGGTATGAAAACAATCAAACTTGGTGGAAAAATATAAAATCTGGTGAATACCAAGAATATTATAAAAAACAATATCAATAATAATTGGATATTATGAAAAAATGGAAAAAAGTCAAAACCATTGAAATTCATGATTATAACGGTTATTACCGAGTTGAAAAAGATGAAGTAGTCACTCCTGGCGGAAAAACTGGCCAATATTCAGTAGTAAGAGGAGCTTCTTTTGCAGTTGTTGTCCCGATTGATAAAAACGGTGATATTTGGATGGTGAAACAACATCGTTATCCCATTGATAAAATTACTTTAGAATTACCCTCGGGGGGATTAGATGGAGAAAATCCTTTGTTCGCGGCTAAAAGAGAACTAGAAGAAGAAGCCTCTTTGATTTCTAGCAATTGGGAAAGGTTGGGAGAGTTTTACGAAGCTAATGGCTTAGCGGAAGCCAAAGCCTATGTTTTTATTGCGTATGATGTCAAAAAAACGAAAAATCCTCGACAAGATCCTCTCGATAAGGATGTTTTTGAAGTAGAAAAATATTCAATAAATCAAATTAAAAAAATGATTATCAATAACGAGCTGATTGACAGCCCTTTGATTTCTGCTTTTTCTATGGCATTTTTCCAAGGCAAATTAGACAATTATTTATAAAAAAAGATATGATATACAATAAAGAATAAAAAAATAATAAACAATAAAAACAAAAGAATCAAAATTAAAAATTAAAATTAATCCCATTGTTCAGTCAATGGGATTATCAAAAAAAATGTCAAAAAAGAAATTTCATGAAATAGAACCAAAAATTAGAGCTCAACTTTTGGGAAATTTTTATCAAATAATATCTCAAATTAAGAACAAGGAAAATGCTCAAAAATTTTTAAAAGACCTATTGACTCCAGGTGAATCAATCATGATTGCTTATCGAATTGAAATTGCAAAAATGCTGTTAGAGGGATTCGGTTATGATGATATTAAGAAAAAATTGAAAGTTGGTTCTAGCACGGTTAATAATGTTAATAAATGGTTGTATAGTGGTTTTGGCGGATATATGGAAGAGCTAAAAAAAGCAGAAAGCCAAAAAAAGAGAAAAAAGGTTATTCCTACTAATGAGTGGGAGGCGATAAAGAAGAAATATCCAGCTCATTTCCTTATTTTTAATTTATTAGATAAATTTAAAAAATAAAAATATTTATAATCCCATTGTTCAGTTAATGGGATTAAAAAAATACTTATTAAAGTATAAATATTAAATAATAATTTTAACTTAATAAAATAATATGAAAAAAGTTTTAATTTTGGGAGCAAAAGGGAACTTAGGAACACAGTTAGTAAAAGTTTTTCAGAACAATTATCAAGTTTTGGCTTGGGATAGAGAAGAACTAGATTTTCTGAATTTTGAAAAATTGGCGAAAAAAATCAGAGCGGAGAAGCCGGAAATTATTATCAATGCAGTGGCCTATAACAATGTTGATGCTTGTGAAGAAGATATCAAAGAATTGGATTTAGCTTATAAATTGAATCGAGATTTACCTAAAAATTTAGCTCAAATTGCCGTTGGAATAAAAGCAAAATTAGTTCATTTTTCCACTGACTATGTTTTTGGCGGAGAGGTCGACCAAAAATTCTACAACGAAAAAGATAGCCCTAGTCCAATTCAAAGCTACGGAGAAACAAAATATGCTGGAGAAAAAGAAATCGCTCGAATAAAAGTAAAGAATAAAAACTTAAAATATTTCCTCATCAGAACTTCAAAGTTATTTGGACCAAAAGGCGAAAGCGAATTTGCTAAAGCAAGCTTTTTTGATGTGATGCTGAATTTGGCAAAAACTAAAGATCAGTTGGATGTAGTCAATGAAGAATGGAGTTGTTTTACTTATACTTTCGATTTAGCCCAAGCGACAAAAACTATTTTAAAGAAAAACTATAATTCGGGAATTTATCATATTGTTAATGATGGAGCTGTCAGCTGGTACGAGAGTGTTATCGAATTATTCAAGATTCAGAATATTGAAATCAAAGTTAATCCAGTCGGTAGTGACAAATTTCCTCGGCCAGCCAAACGTCCAATGTCTTCAATCTTGCAAAATACTCGTTTTCCAAAACTTCGAAATTATACCGAAGCTTTAGCTGAATATTTAAAAAATAAAGTATAATTTTTTTTGGATTACGTAATCGTTTACGTAATTAATTACGTAAATTTGAATTGGATATTTTGGTTTATGATTGGAAATGGTACTATTAATATAAATCTGAATTTTTAAACGGAATCAGGGCTAAAACAACTGAATCTTCATAACATTTAGTTCGATTAACAATGCCATCGGTTAAAATTCCGACTGCGCCACCTTTCTGCTTCGAATTATTAGTTTTGAAAACTAAATCCGTCACAATTCCAACTTCCTCGCCTTTTTTTAAAAATTTATTCATTTTTTCTGGAAGATAAAAAGTCGCAGTTCTGGATTTTCCAATTTGATTTTTTGATTCAATTATTATCCAAGCAAAAATTTCCGTGTCTTTTTCTTTTAAATTTATTCCACCCTCAATTCCAATATAAAAATCAGCGTTTGGAATTTCTCTTTGAGCGTTTTTGATTCTATTTTGAGCGCCTTGAAAAGTTTATTCATTTCCTATTGGTTAGTCGGGAACTTCAGAAGATGAGTCTAGGCTGACAAATTCAAATTTATCTTCAGGAAACATTTTTTCAAAACCTTTTCTGGAAGCTTCCAATTTAACTGGATTTTTTGAACTAACAATGATTTTTTTCATATTATTTTTTAAAATTAAAAAATATTATTAAGCAAAGAATTAGATAAAAATAGAGAATTTTATTTTTTTTGATCTCAATAAAATCTAATTCAAAAATTGAATCAAGTCTAAAAATTTTATTATTACATTAAGAATAACAGAAAGAATGAATAATTAAAAATTATTTAGTTAGTTGACAAAAACATTTTTAAATTCTAGAATTTTTTATCAAGTTAAAGAACTTTGACAAAAATAACTATTTTTTCAATTTTAAAGGGAGGAATTGACTATGAAAAAATCAAATGAAGTTCAAGCAGTTTTAACTCAGATTTTTCTAAAGAATAATTTTGGTTATTCAACATATTTAAGCATCGTTTCTGGTCACGCTTTATATAATTCAGTTATCGTTAACAGTGATTCGGTAAAATTTGAGCAAGGACCAAATGGAGAACTTCTGGAGATTGTTTTTTCAACTCATGGTGTTTATGATGCTGATTTTTATTGGTTGACAGAAGGTCAATTGCCTCGAATTAAATTTCGTTCTTATTATAAACCATTATGGATTGATAGGATTAAAATTAAAGAAAATATATTAAGTTAAAAAAAGATTGTTTAAATCAAAGGAGTAAGATTATGGAAACAAAGGGAATAAATCCAGTTCAATCATTTTTAATGGGACAATTTGATAAAGATGAATTGAAAAGTAAAGTACCATTTATGCTTTTTTCGAAAGATGGTGGCGTATATCGTTCGGTTATAATTATGCAGGGTTTTGAAAAAACTCGTTATAACAAAGACGGTATTTTACTGGAAACAGTTTTTATGGTTAATGGTGGATTGAGCGCCGATTGTTATTGGATAGCCGAAGGAGAAAAACCTCGACTAGAGATTCCAACTGGTGCACTCGAGGTTGATTTCATCGAAATCGGGAATCAATTTGGATAAAAATTGATAAAAAAATCAAAAGAAAAGCGGGCTTGTAAAAAATGAGTCCGCTTTTAAAATATTTTTTGTTCACTTTTTCGACAAATAAAATAAAATTATTTTCTACTATTTACTGAAGAATGGTAGAAAAATTAAATCTTATTTTTTGTTTTCCCAGCTTCAAGCTAAGCCGTTTCTTAATCTGTTTTTTGAAATCAAAGAAAACAGAGAAGTCAAAATAATTATATCCAACAAAAATCGACAACCGTTTTTTAATTTAATGAAAGGCTAAAAAACATTATTAGCATAAGCTGAAATAAAAATTAAAGTCACAAAAATTAAAGTTAAAATCTAACTTTCCCAAGAAATCGGAGTGAAGTCATAACCATATTTTTTCGGTTTAAACCAATATTTATTTTTGTTCATTTTGTTTTAATATTAATAATTATTTAATTGTCTTAACGATAATTTAAGAAAATTTTTAGGTCAAAATTAAGCAGAATTTAAGGGACAGCGAAATTTATAGCTGTCCCTGAAAAATTTGATTCAATTTTTGAAATCATTTACTTTTCCTTTCCAAATTGGAATATTTTTGATTAATGTAATTTTATCAAAAGTTATTCGTCCCCATTCGTCAACAACACGAATAATTTTTATTGTTGATTGATGGCAGGCAAATCCCATACTATTTTCCAAATTTCTCATATTATCGGCTAATATTTCGGAAATTTTTTCAAAATTAGACATATTAAGCTCCTTTTTTGGAATATGATTATATTTTAGGAGAATACTTTTTGAATACAACTTAAATTTAGAACAAACGATATAATTTTTCAATAGATTTTTAATGTTCTAAAATCTAGACAAATTATTTAAAAAAGCTATAATTAGATTTTGAGCTATTTGAAAATAATAAAAGAAAGGAGTAGGTTCAATGACGATGAACGATCGTTTTAAACTAACAGTTTCATTTTTAGGCCTTTTAGTATTTGGCTTGGGTATTCGTTCTGCTGGAATAATGTTGCTAAATTTTTGGCAAAAATTTACTTTTGATGTTTTTGGTAGTATTAAACTTTTTGATTTTCTCGTTGATGAATTTTTTATTTATACCGTTGGTATGGTTATGGGTGTATTTATGATTAAAATTTATCGAAAAGAAGATAAATATTTTTGTGGAGAAAAAACTTGTACTCTTACAACTGACATTTTCTCTAAAATATCTTCAGTCGCCGGAATTTTAACTTTTATCGTTGGAGGATTCGGCTTTGCACTACGAATTTCTCATTCTTTTTTCAAGTAAATTCTAAAAACGGGTTCGGTTCAAACACACCGACCCGTTTTTATGTTTTTTAAAGTATGTTTTTTGTTTTAAATAAATAAATTAATTTTGTTCAAACATAGAAAATGCTTTGAAACAATTTTTTTCTTTGTTGTGTTTTTCAATAATAATATTATTAGGAGTTCGACAATATTTACCACCACCCCAGGTTGAATGGTAATCAGTTTTATTTATCAATATTTCTAGATTTGAGCAAAAATAATTGTCATTATTTTCAGCTCCCTCTAGAAAAGCTTTGTTGAATTTTGATCCACATCCGTCATAATTCGGGCTGTAAAATGTTCCTGCTAATACAATATAAAAATAAGTACCAAATAAATTAATAATGATAATTAAAACGAAAAACAATGAAGCAAATATTTTTTTATATTTTATCGTTCTTTTTATTAAAAAATACAAAATCGTAATTAAAATTCCTGATGAAATTATTAGTAACCAATTTACTAGATAATAATAAAATGGATTTGAAAGATATGAAAATAAGTATTTCTTCGTAATATAAGCACTTGGCAATTGTAACGGAATAATTGTTAATAAAAATACAAACAATAAAGTCAAATTAGATTTTTAAAAAAAGGCACTAATTGTGAAAAACATAAAAAAAAATAGACAAACCATCAAAAGAAGAATCAAGCTATTAAAAAAATATTGGCCAAATAAAAAAATAACAACAAAAGATCCAAAAAAATAAAAGATAAAAGACTTTTTTTGTTTTAATAAATTTATAATATTGATCATAATTATATTTTTAAATTTTATATTTATATCTTTTCAAAAATTAAAACCATCTTCTTTGATTTTTTATAATCTAAATATTTTTTGCCAAATATTTTTTCAAGATTTTTTTCTTCAGGATGTTTGGTTTAACCGTAGTTTTTTCAGTTTTAAAAATATTATCGGTGATTATATTGATAACAATACCAAAAATAATTGGAATAAAGCCAATTAAATTATAAGGAAATTTTATTATTGTTTTAATTTCAAAAATATAATTAACAATAATCGACGCTAATAATATAATCCAAAAATAAGTTGGAGGTAGTATTTTGTTTTTCATAATCTATTTTAAATAAAAATATAATATTAAAATTTGAATTAATTTAAATTTATATTTTATAAACATTACTAAATTAATCAAGCGGGGAAACTGGTTCGTTTCCCCGGTTGGAATGGTTAACTGTTTTTTTAAATGTCAAATTTCATTCTCCATATCCTTTCTGAAATAGGTTTTTTCTTAAGTGAGTCAACCATTTTTTTTGCATCTTTGCATCTTTCGTTAAAAGTTTTCCCCTTCCATGCTTTTTCCTTTTTCTGGATACTTAAAGGATTATTGATTTCTATTCTGTTTTCAGACATCTCAACCTCCTTTTTGCATTATCTACTGATTAAAACTCCATCTCGTCTTTTCAAAGCCTCGATGTTTTTCGAGGAATGATCAGAACTTGCATTTAATAACAAAAGCTTATCATTCCAACGTTTTTTCTTTAACTTTCTAGGTCGTTTAGCTTCTTCAGTCTTTTCGGACATGGTAAACCCTCCTTTGAATAAAATTTTTTAAAATATTCCATTAAACATCTCAATAATAACATACACTAATTTCCAAAACAAATTGAAAATTTATCATATCAATTATAAAAAACTAATCCAAAATCAATAAATTTTCCATTGAAAAATCCCTTTGTTGTGGTAAAGTGATTAAGAAAATAATAAGCTTAGTTAAAAACTGAAAGGAATTTTATGAACAAAACCAGAAATTTTTGTATAATCGCTCACATCGATCACGGAAAATCAACCTTGGCCGATAGAATGTTGGAAATGACCAAAACGATTGAAGGTCGAGATATGAAAGAACAACTTTTAGATACTATGGATTTGGAACGAGAACGAGGAATTACTATCAAACTCCAACCTGTGACGATGAAGTATGTTTATAAAAATCAAAAATCCAAATTATTTCAAATTAATCCAAGTCAAAACCAAAATTCAAAATCTCAAATCACTAATGATTTGAACATTCGAAATTCAAAATTCAAAATCAAAGATGAGTTCACCTTGAATCTCATCGACACTCCTGGTCACGTGGACTTCGGCTACGAAGTTTCAAGATCTCTAAAAGCCGTTGAGGGTGCAATTTTGTTAGTGGATTGCACTCAAGGTGTTCAAGCTCAAACTTTAGCCAATCTTTATCAAGCCATTGAACAAGATTTAGAAATTATTCCAGTCGTAAATAAAATTGATTTACCCAACGCCGATCCAGAAAAAACTAAAATTGAAATAATAAATTTATTGGGTTGTAAAAAAGAAGAAATTCTAGCGGTCAGCGGAAAAACTGGAGAAGGTGTTGACGCTTTGATGCAAGCGGTAATCGAACGAATTCCCGCTCCAGCAGAAAAAGAAAATGCGCCTTTGAAAGCTTTGATTTTTGATTCTAAATATGATTCATATAAAGGAGTTTTGGCATTTGTTCGAATTTTTGAAGGAAAAACCAAAAGAGAAGACGATATCTATTTAATCGGAAGTAGCAAAAAAGCCCACTCCATCGAAGTCGGAAAATTCTCTCCCGATTTGCAAGCGACTGAATTTTTAAAAGCCGGAGACATCGGCTATATTGCAACAGGACTTAAAAGTGTTGATGAATGTCGAGTAGGAGATACTGTCACTTCGAAAGCAGATTTTGAAAAAAACAAAGTGGAGCCATTATCCGGCTACAAAGAAGTTGAACCCATGATGTATGCCAGTTTCTATCCAACTGAAGGAGAAGACTATAACCAAATGCGAGACGCTTTGGATAAATTAAAACTGAATGATGCCGCCTT
The DNA here is from genome assembly GCA_002352465.1 of Patescibacteria group bacterium UBA2773. Classification (GTDB taxonomy): domain Bacteria; phylum Patescibacteriota; class Minisyncoccia; order Moranbacterales; family DUUL01; genus UBA2773. The sequence goes on along the minus strand of DEIN01000008.1, from coordinate 101,812 downwards.
AGTTTTCGAGGGAGAAAGTTCTCCAGCCTTGGGGCGAGGGTTTCGAATCGGTTTTTTGGGAGTTTTGCACTTAGAAATTATTAAAGAACGACTTTCAAGAGAATTTAATTTTGAACCAGTCATAACCACTCCTAGCGTGGTGTATGAAATTGAGAAAACCACTGGTGAAACATTCAAAATTTATTCAGCCGCTGATTTGCCTGATCCTAGTCAAATAGAAGAAATAAAAGAGCCTAGAGTGAAGTTGGATGTTTTAATGCCTTCTAAGTTTTTGGGAGATGTAATGGAATTGATTCAGCGAAGTACTCGGTCGGACTATCTTGCCACTGAATATTTGGATGCTGAAAGATTAATTTTGTCTTTCAATTCGTCCTTGGCCGATATTATTGTTAATTTTAATGACAATTTAAAATCTGTCACTTCAGGTTATGCTTCGTTCAGCTATGAATTTGTTGACTATCAACCAGCTGATTTGGTAAAATTAGACATCTATGTAGCTGATGAAAAAGTGGATTCTTTCTCTCAAATTATTCACCGAGATAATACTTTGGCGATTGGAAACAAAATTGTCAAAAAACTAAAAGACGTTATTCCTCGACAGAATTTTTTAATCAAGATTCAAGCCGCGATTGGTGGAAAAATTTTGGCCAGAGAAAACATCAGGCCTTTCAGAAAAGACGTCACGGCTGGAATGTATGGAGGCGATATTACCCGAAAGCGAAAACTCTTAGAAAAACAAAAGAAGGGGAAAAGTCGAGCCAAGCAATCAGGAAGAGTAGAAATTCCGCAACAAGCGTTTTTGGAAGTACTTAAGAAGTAATTTTCAATTTTCAATTTACAATTTTTAATCAATTTTCAATTTAAAAATTTTCAATGACAAGCTTCGCTTGTTTGAGTTTGAAAATTAAATCATTGAAAATTCAATGTAAATTGAAAATTGCGAATTGAAAATTAAATTTTATTTATAAAATTTCGTATGTCTAAAAAAATTTGTATTTTCGGAGATAGCATCGCTCAAGGATATTATGACCTCGAAAAAGGTGGTTGGGCGAATAGGCTGAATCTTTTTTCTTTGAGAAAAGATGAAGACAAGCCAATTTTTAATTTAGGTATTTCGGGCGATACCAGCTTTGATTTGTTAGAAAGAATTGAAAACGAGGTTAAATTAAGAAAAGTAAAGGTCATAATTTTTAGTATTGGTGTCAACGATGCTGGAATTGAAAATGGAGAATCTAGGATTGAGATTAAAATCTTTAGAAAAAACATAGAAGCTATTTTTAAAATATCTGAAAAATTCACTTCCGAAATTGTTTTTCTCGGCTGTTTGGATGTCGACGAAAAATATTCCACCCCAGTTGAATGGAACGAAAATCTTTATTATTACAATAAGGAATTGAAAAAATACGACACAGCGATAAAAATTTTTTGTCAAGAAAAAAACATAATTTTTATTCCAATACAAGGATTATTAAAGAAAAATGAACTTTTTGATGGAGTTCATCCCAACGCCCAAGGCCACGAAAAGATTTTCCAAAAAGTTAAAAATTGTTTGGAGGAGAATAAGATAATATAATTTTACATTGTCATTCCCGGGGAGGCGGGAATCCAGGAGCTCAATTTTAATTTTTTTAAAAAATACAAGCGAAGCTTGTTGTTTGAAAATTAGAGATTAAAAATTATTTATAAAATTATAAAATTATAAAATTTAAAAAAATATGCCAGACAAGAATAACAAAGAGCTGACCCAAGATTGGGCCAAAGCCACCAAAATGTTCACCATCGTCTCTGGTTGGATTGTTGGACCAATTATTTTGGCTTTATTGTTTGGAAGTTGGCTGGACGAGAAGTTTCAGACCGGCTTTTTTTTCGTCTTGACTTCCGTAGGAATTGCGTTTATAATTACTTGCGTTGGAATAGTTAGAGAGGCTCTTGGAGCCATCAAAAAGTTAAAGTAAAAGATTGTTTCCGAATACTAATTAATTTCTTTTTCCTAAAATGGGAGTAGGATTGCTTTTGGTGTTTGGATAATTTAAATTACCTATAAAGATAATCAACAAAAATGTCAGAAGTCAAAACGACTCAAGCAGTTGAAACTCAAACCCAACCATCAAACGTTCATCAAGAAACTCAAACCGAAGTTGCTCATGAACCAACTATCTACGCTGAACCAATTTTTCAAATAGGGAATTTTAAAATAACTAATGCGTTCTTTAGTAGTCTTTCAGTGACACTATTTTTAGTTGTCGCTTTTATTTTAGTCAGAAAAAAAATACGACAAATTCCAAAAGGTTTGCAAAATTTTGCTGAAATGATTTTAGAGGGTGGTTTGAATTTTGCCGATACCATTACCAGAGACCGAAAAACTTCTGAAAAATTATTGCCAGTTGCTTTGGCCTTTTTTCTTTTTATCTTACTCAATAATTGGTTTGGTCTTTTACCAATAATCGGAACAATCGGTTTCTATGAAATGCACGAAGGACACAATGCTTTTATTCCATTTTTCAGAGGTGGAACCGCTGATTTGAATATGACTTTGGCTTTAGCTTTGTTCGCCGTGTTTTTTAGCCACTTTATCGGGGTTTTCACGATTGGCGCTTGGAAACATTTTAACAAATTTATCAACATTGAAACTCTTTTGGAAATTCCTAGAAAATTCAAAGAAGACAAAAATGTCGCGTTTATCAATCCGGTAAAATTTTTTGTAGGATTTATGGAAATTGTGGGTGAGATTGCCAAAATAATGTCTCTGTCGCTACGACTTTTTGGAAATATTTTTGCTGGAGAAGTTTTGCTGGCCTCGATGGCCATGATTTTTGCGTTCATCCTACCAATCCCATTTTTCTTTTTAGAAGTTCTAGTGGGAGTGGTGCAGGCAGCGGTTTTTTCGATACTTACTCTCGTCTTCCTTTCTATGTCCGTCACTGCCGAACACTAGTCAGGAATTTAAAATTCAGCCCATTTCTTCGTCAAATTTTCTGCCACTCGCTCGATGTATTATCTAATACATCTCGCTCGTTGCTCAAGTTTTCCTTGAATTGTACTAAATTTTAAATTTCTGAAGTCCAAAGATTTATGATTTAAGATTTTCCTCGGACTGCACTCAAAAATAGAAATCTAGGATAAGTCATTTGGTTGAAAGGTTCATAAAGTTTATAAAGTTCATAAAGTTTTTTAATTGCAAGTTGTTCTTGAATCTAAAAAACTTTCAACTTTACAAACTTTAAAGACTTTCTAACTAATAACTAATTAATAAAATATTATGGAAGCAGAAGTTTTGAAAACCGCCATTGATTTGACTATGCTAGCCAAAGGTTTGGTAATGGGAGTTGGAGCGATTGGTTCTGGTATTGCAATCGGAATGATTGGCTCTAAAGCCATGGAAGCTATTGGACGAAATCCAGAAGTAGCTGGAAAAATAATGGCCCCAATGTTGTTAGCCATTGCTTTCGCTGAAGCTATCGCTATTTATTCATTAGTAGTAGCATTTATTATCAAATAATTTGTCGTAAGGCAATTATTTGAATTTTCTTAGGCTTTATCTTTTCTAAAGGTAGAGCTTAGAGAGAATTGATAATTTTAAATTTTGAATAAATCCTAATTTTCAAGTTTAGAATGTTCCATTAGAGAATGTTTAAAAATTGAAAAATTAAAACATTCTAAATTGAATTAAAATTTAAAATTTAAAATTCAAAATTAATTTTTTTAAAAAAATTGTTATGGATGGAATAATCGAAGCTTTTCATTTAGATATTAAATTGCTGATTGCTCAGTTGATAAATTTCACTATCGTACTAGTTGTTCTATATAAATTGGTTTATAAACCACTTTTGAAAACGATGAATGAGCGGACTGGAAAAATTGAAAAAGGTTTGAAGGATGCTCAATCCTCCCAAGAGCAATTGGAAAAAGCCGAAAAAACTAGAAATGAAAAAATCAAAGAAGCCAAAAAGGAAGCTCGGGAGATTTTGGAAAAAATGCAAAAAATGGCAGAGAAGAATAAGGCAATTATTCTGGAAAAGGCTAAACATGAAGCCGATGACATTATGATTGAAACCAAAAAAACGATTGAAATTGAAAAAGAAAAAATGATTAAAGAAGTCAGACAGGAAATTGGGGAATTAACTGGCTTGGCTTTGGAAAAAGTTTTAGATAAAAAGCAAGACAAGGAAACCGACAAAAAAATAATTAACAACGCTATCTCCAAAATTAAGAAAAGTTAGAATTTCCATTTCTGGTGCATTCCTTTGTCGAACCTTCTACCACTCGCTCGATGTTTCATTTAATACATCTTGCTCGTTGCTCAGGTTTTTCTCGAATTGCACTCAAAAAAAGAAACTTCTATATACTGGAATGTAATCAATCAAATTAACTAGAGATATAATATATATGAAAGCAACTAGCGAACAATATGCCAAATTATTACACGAAGCTTTCAAAACTTCGAGCGAAAACGAGCGAAAGGCCTTAATCAAAGGCATTGCTACTTTGATTAAACAAAATGGCGCTACGGCAAAAATGGCAGACATTGAGGCTCGATATCAAATTATCAAGAAAAGAGAATCTGGAAAATTGGAAGGCGTGATTTGTAGCGCTTGGAAATTAGAAGAAAAAGAATTAAAAGAAATTCAACAAGCGATTGCAGTCAAAAAGGACGTTTCAAAGAAATTAATTAATTTAAAAAATGAAATTGACGACAATTTAAAAGGCGGATTTATAGTGAAATTTGAGAATGAAATATATGACGGAAGTTTGGATAGTCGAATTAATCGTGTTAAAAAAGCGCTTGTTGGGTAACCCAAAAATTTATAATTTATAAATTGTTTACAAATTACAAATTATAAATTCAACGTAGTTGTTTAAATTAATCTTTGATATAGAATTTTCAATTTCAAAACATTCATTAAATAGTAAATAGTAAATTGAATATTAGTTTATTGTTTATTGAATGAATATTGAATATTGAAGATTGATTATTTTCCAGCAGTTTTTTGAAAAATTATTTTAGGAAAGCTAATATTTCATTTTTGAGAGGAGGTCAAATATAAAAGATGTTTTATTTTTATTGTGGTTATTTGGTTCATTGGTTTATATCTTTATTCTTTTTTATATTCCAGTGAAGAAACCTTGGGAACATTAAAAAGAACAAATAATTTAACAAGAGGAGAAATCAATGTTTTTCTCCCCAATTTTCCTAAGATAATTTTCAAAATGTTTGTAAATATTGAGTTTAACATTGAGTGTTTTGAATAAGACTAGATTAGAAAGATTTTGCGTAGTAAAATTCCTAAACTTTTAACTTTATACTTTAAGCTTTTAATTAAATCTATGAATAAAGATTACATTATTGAAAATTTAAAAAAACAAATTTTAAATGCTGACGTTGATCTTGAAACCAAAAAAATTGGTCGAGTGATTGAAGTTGGCGATGGAGTAGCTAAAATCATTGGTTTGGACGAAGCGATGATGTCGGAAATGATTAAATTTGAAAGCACTGACGGAAAAGATTCTGATGTTTATGGAGTGATTATGAATCTAGAAGAAGGCAATGTCGGAGCAATCGTGATTGGAAATATCGAGAAAGTTCGAGAAGGCGATACAGCAGTTTCTTTGGGAAAAGTGCTTTCAGTTCCAGCTAGTGAAAAAATGATTGGACGAGTAATTAATCCAATTGGAGAAGCCATCGACGGAAAAGACGCTTTTGAAGTTACTGAAACCTATCCAATTGAAAAAATTGCTCCAGGAGTGATTACTAGGGCAGGAGTAAATGAACCAGTTCAAACCGGGATAAAAGCTCTTGATGCTATGATTCCAGTCGGGAGAGGACAACGAGAGCTGATTATTGGCGATCGACAAACTGGAAAAACCGCTATTGCAATTGATGCCATTATCAATCAAAAAGGACAAGATATGATTTGTATTTATGTGGCAATTGGCCAAAAGAAATCTAAAATTGCTCAAATCGTGAAAAAATTAGAAGAACATAACGCAATGAAACACACTATTGTGATTGTGGCGGGGGCTTCCGATCCAGTGGCTTATTCATTCATTGCTCCTTATGCGGGATGCACAATCGGAGAATATTTTATGGATCAAGGCAAAGACGTTCTGATTGTTTTCGATGATTTATCAAAACACGCGGTTTCTTATCGACAAATTTCACTTTTATTGAAACGACCGCCAGGACGAGAAGCCTATCCTGGAGATGTTTTCTATCTCCATTCCAGACTTTTGGAACGAGCAGCTAAATTAAATAAGGATTACGGAAATGGATCAATGACTGCTTTGCCGATAATTGAAACTCAAGCTGGTGACCTTTCCGCCTACATCCCAACCAACGTGATTTCAATTACGGATGGACAAATCTTTTTGGAAGCCGATCTTTTCTATCAAGGAATTAAACCAGCCATTAATGTGGGGCTTTCAGTTTCTCGAGTTGGGTCATCTGCTCAAACCAAAGCGATTAAAAAAGTGGCTGGAAAAGTCAAATTGGAATTAGCCCAATTCAGGGAGCTTGAAGCATTCACGAAGTTTGGCTCAGAATTGGACGAACAAACTCAACAAAAAATCAATCGAGGCTTTAGAACTCGAGAAATTTTGAAACAAGATCAATATTCACCGTTATCGATGGAAGAACAAGTAGTTTCAATGTGGTCTTTGAATAATGGTTATTTCGATAATGTTGAAGTTAATTGTATCCGAAAAATAGAAACCGATTTGTTGAAATATTTCAAAGATGTTGGTAGCGATATTTTGAAAGAATTATCCAAGAAAAAAGACTTCGATGAAGCCTTAGAAAAGAAAATCAAGAAAATCGTAGAAGACTTTAAAGGAACAATTGAGTCCGAAAGTGATGAAAAATAGTTAGAAAAGGCATAAGATACAAGAAATAAGGACGCAAGAAACAAACAAATTAAAAATTAAAAAAGTTAAATTAAAAAATAAAAGCCTGCGGCTTTTGAAACTTGAGATTTTTAATTTATAATTTGAGATTTGTTTGTATATTGTCTCTTGTGTCTTGGAAATTATTCAATGATTTTAATTTTGATTGACAAGAGAAATATCGTTTAATTTAAATTTTTTTATTTAACATGTAATTGTTATGGCCAAAGGAACCAAAGAAATTCAAAGACGAATCAAATCCATTAATAATACTCGAAAAATCACTCGAGCAATGGAAATGGTGTCAGCTGCGAAAATGAAAAAAGAAATTGCTAATGTCTTAGCGATCAGAAACTATGCTCAATCGGCTTGGAATGTTTTGATGAACTTGTCAAAGAGTTTGAAACGGTCTCGACATGGTTTATTAGAAGTCAGGGAAGTCAAAAATATTTTAGTGGTGATGATTACTTCCAATCGAGGTCTGTGCGGAAGTTTTAATTCTCAGCTAATCAAGAAAGTAATGGAGCAGGTTAAAAATCCTGATTTAATCAAAGTCAATCGAATTAAAGATAAAAAAATCCCATCCAAAGTGAACAACAAGGATTTAAATTTTGAATTTATCACTGTTGGAAAAAAAGGATTTGATTTTCTAAATTGTAGGGATTATGAAGTTTCAGCTTTATTTGAAAAATTTAATTATAATCCAAGCTTGGAGAATGTCCGGTCTTTAGCCAAAATTGTGATGGATGATTACACTTTGGGCAAATACGACAAAGTAGTAGTGGCTTATACTGATTATGTTAATACTATCAAGCAAATTCCTCGATTAAGACAGTTATTGCCAGTTTCTAGTGTTGATATTGAAAAGCAAATTGAAGAAATTGAAGAACAAAGAAAAGGCACACCGAAAGAGCGAATCGAAAAACTTGAAAGTCGATGGCACGGAATTAATTATAAGATTGAACCAGAACCCAAGCAAGTAATTGACCATATTTTACCTCGTTTGATTGAGATGCAGTTATATCACGCAATTTTGGAATCAAACGCCTCCAAAGAATCGGCTCGAATGTTAGCAATGAAAAATGCCACTGACACTGCCAATGATATGATGGAACAACTGCAATATTCATATAATCAGCTACGTCAGATGGGAATTACCCAAGAAATTGCAGAAATCACGTCGGGGAAGATGACGATGGAGGAATAGAAATAATTTTTAATTTTATAATTTTTAAATAAATCTCAATTTTTAAATTCAAAACGCTTCGGACGAGAATGTTTAAAAATTAAGGTTTTGAATTTATTTATAAAATTCAAAAATTAAAAATTTTGTTTAACGCCTTGACGGCGATCACTAGTCTCTAAATAATTATTTAATCAATTAATTAACTACAATAAAATGTTAAAATCTTTCGGAGAAATTGTCCAAATAATTGGACCAGTTGTCGATGTTGAATTCAAAGAAGGCAATTTACCAGCGATTAATGATGCTTTAAGACTTAAAAACAAAGCTGAGGTAATTGTTTTGGAAGTTGCCAAACATATCGGAGCAAATAAAGTAAGAGCTATTTCGATGCAATCCACTGACGGTTTGCGAAGGGGAATGAAAGTTGAAGCCACTAGCGCTCCAATTTCCGTGCCAGTTGGACCAAAATCTCTTGGACGAATGTTCAACGTTTTGGGTGAACCAATTGACGGCAAGGAAGCTATCAAAGACGTCAAACGTTACCCAATTCATCGAGAAGCACCAAAATTCAAAGATCAATCAACTAAACAAGAAGTTTTAGAAACTGGAATTAAGGTAGTTGATTTAATTTGTCCTTTCTTGAAAGGTGGAAAAATCGGACTGTTTGGCGGAGCTGGAGTAGGAAAAACAGTTTTAATTCAAGAATTAATTCGGAATATTGCTCAAGAACACGGTGGTTATTCAGTTTTTGCCGGAGTAGGAGAACGAACCAGAGAGGGAAATGATCTTTATCACGAAATGAAAGACTCAGGAGTATTAAACAAAACTGCGTTAGTTTTTGGTCAAATGAATGAACCACCTGGAGCTAGACAACGAATTGCTTTATCTGGTCTTTCAATGGCGGAATATTTTCGAGACGAGGAAAGCAAAGATGTTTTATTTTTTGTCGACAATATTTTTCGATTTACTCAAGCTGGATTGGAAGTTTCAGCTCTTTTGGGAAGAACTCCATCAGCAGTGGGTTATCAACCAACTTTGGCGGAAGATATGGGGAAACTTCAAGAGCGAATTACTTCTACTCATAAAGGTTCAATTACTTCAATCCAAGCAGTTTACGTGCCAGCTGATGATATTACTGATCCTGCTCCAGCCACTACTTTCGGTCATTTGGATTCAACTGTAGTGCTTTCTCGAGATTTATCTGAATTAGGAATCTATCCGGCGGTGGATCCTTTAGATTCTAATTCAACCATTCTAAACCCTCAAATCATCGGCAAAGAACATTACCAAGTGGCTCGAGACGTACAATTAGTACTTCAAAAATATAAAGATTTACAAGACATTATCGCCATTTTGGGAATGGAAGAACTTTCGGAAGACGATAAATTAGCAGTCAACAGGGCTCGAAAAATTCAGAAATTCTTATCTCAACCATTTTTTGTAGCAGAACAGTTCACAGGGTCAGAAGGAAAATATGTTAGTATGAAAGATACAATACAAGGGTTTAAGGAGATTTTGGAAGGGAAACATGACGCTCTCAACGAAAACGACTTTTACATGAAAGGCAACATCGCCGAAGTGGTCAAAAAATAGCCGTTGAGATTTTTTATTCAGCGCATTTCTTTGTTGAAATCAATAATTCCGACTCGATGTATCAACTTAATACATCTCGTCGAAATTATTAATTTCGCCTCGAACTGCATCTGAATAATAAAATCTCTAAAGATGTTCTGTTTGTGTTGTCATTCCCGCGCCGTGTGTGCCATAGCTTTAGCGACGGTGTATGGCGGGAATCCAGAAATTAAAAATAGATAATTTAAAATTGAATTGAAATTCAAAATTTGAAATTTAAGATGCCCTTGGGGGGGTGCAAAATTAATCATATTTATAAAAGTAAGTATACATGTACATACATTTGTAATAACAAAAACACTCAGAAAAACAGAGGTCCGACCGCAGTGGAACGGCGGTCAAACCTCGGGAAACCACGAAAAAAAATCTTGAACATTCAAAATTTAACAAAAAGAAAAGCCGTGCAACCAAGTTTCGGTTGCAGGCTTTTCAACAATTATTTCTTTATTATCTCTTCCGAGATAATAATAACTCCTAAATAGACGCATAAACAAGCAGCGATTAAAGAGGCGATATAAGCTGATAAATACAAGGTTATTTGAAATAATGTTGTGAATTCTTCAGGTTTTATCGGGTGCAAACCTAAACCTAATAAAACGATGAATATTGAGGCAAGACCTATAATCAAAAGAAAAACTCCTATCCTAAATCTTTTCCTTGAGCTCTTGATTTGATCCGCTTTTTTTTCTTCGATTACAGTATTTTTTTTAACCTTGTCCATGAAGTTCTCCTTTTAAATTTTAAATTAAAGTGCTGTTCATTAATTCAAACTATACCATAGTACATTTTGATTAGATTGTCAATATTTTATGATTTTCATTTTGCATTTAATCTTGTTATTCCCGCGGAGGCGGGAATCCAGAAAGTTTAAATTTTAAAATTTATCAATACCATTCTTCAAAACTTAAACCATTAAGTTTTGATTGTGAGATTGAGGGATTAATTTTGAATTTTAAATTTTGAATTTTGAATCAATTTTGAATTATTTAATTCTTAAAAAACACAAGCAAAGCTTGTTGTTTAAAAATTAATAAATTAAATCATTGAATTAAAATTTAAAATTTAAAATTCAAAATTTATTTAATCTGAAAATTAATAGAAGAACACAGATAAATAAAAAACTTAAAATATTATTTATATATTTATATGAGCATTCAAAAGAAGATTAAATTGAAGATTGCCACCCAAGAAAAATTAGTGGCGGAAAAGGAGATTGATAAAATTACTATTCCAACTGAAAGTGGGGTAATTACAATTTTGCCCGATCATATTCCGTTGATTACGACTTTAGCACCAGGTGTTTTAGAAATTACCAAAGAAAAAGGAAAAATAACCGAAATGGTGGTCTCGGGAGGTTTTTTGGAATTGCATGCTAATCAATTAACTGTTTTGGCTGACACCGCGGAAAGAGCCGAAGAAATCAACCTTGAGCGAGCTGAAAAAGCTCGAAAACGAGCAGTTGAAGCCAAACAATCCGAACGAAAATCAATGGATGAAAATCAATTTGCAATGATGCTTTCTCAACTTGATAAACAATCAGCCCGAGTTAAACTAGCCAAAAAATTCAGAAGTCGAGGCAGCCGCCGAATGCGATAAAAGTTGTTGGGTTATCATAATAAAAAATTGGATAATTTTAATTTTTTATTTTATTTAAAAAGCAATACAAAACCAAAATATCAAAATGCTTTGGACAAAATAGAAAAACTATGTTTTAATTTTAATTACTTAAAAGTTCTTTATAAATTTGTTTTTTCTTCTGAAAATAATTTAATTGCCGTTTGAGTCTAGTTATTTATATAAATAGTTTCAAATGGCACTTAACTTTAATTTTTTTGGGAGGAAAAATGAAAAAATATTTTGCGAAAGAATTGATAGCTAAGGTAGCAGGATTAAATAATATTGCGGAGGCTGTTAAGTCTCTCTATCGTCAGGGAAAAGAAAATCTTGGCGAAATGTCAATCGAAGATTTTTTAAATTTTTTGCCGCTTAAAGATAAGTGGCGGATTTTGGACGAGAAAGGAAATTCAATGGCCATTGGATTTTCCGACGGATCGAAACTTTTGAAAAACGAATCAGAAGAATTGATTTGTTTTTGATTTTAACCACCGGTGATGTATTCGATATACATCACCGGTTTTTTACGTTTAAAAATGAAATTATTTATTAAAATAGAAGTCTTTGAACGCTTGGACAATGTTTTTTTTGCGAGATATCAACAGATGATAGATTAAACGCAAGAAGAAAATCGGCCAGAAGTAGAGAAGCTTGGTTAGTAGCGAAAAATGTTTATGGAAAAAGATTAAGCCGTTTTTGACGAGATAATAAGTTTTAGTATCGGAATCAGAAGATTGAGATTCTTGGTGAAAGCAAATTGCTTTCGAGACAGTTTTTAATTGGAAACCATTTTGACGAGCTCTTAAACAAAAATCAGCGTCTTCATAATAAAGAAAAAATCTTTCATCAAAGCCATCTATTTTGTCAATGACAGCTTTTTTTATCAATAAACAACAACCGGTGAGATAATCCGAGGAGAGACTTTTAGCGGCAACATGGAGAGTTCTCATCTGCCACCAATCAATTTTGCCTTGTTGAAAAATAAGTTGATTATTTGTAGGATTTTTAATGATTGGTGAACAAAGTCCTAGTTTTGGATTTGAATCAATTGCCTCGATCAACCTGGCTAGACAAAAATCATCGAGAACAGCATCAGGATTCAACAATAAAAATAAAGAATTTTTAAAATTTTTATTAGAATATTTAAAGCCTTGATTAACCGCTCGAGCAAATCCACTATTAACTTTGTTCTTAATCAAATCAATATTAGAGGCTTTAAGTGTTTGCAGTTTCCTCCAAGTCTTATCAGTCGAATTATTATCGATAATCAAAATATTCGTTGGAACATTTTGCACTTTAATCGATTGCAAACAACTCTCAATGCAATTTTGAGAGTTGTAAGTGATTATTATGATTGTAAGAATCTTTTTGGTTTTCATTGAGAAATATTCTTCAATTTTACACCCAAGGGGCATTATAAATTTCGATTCAATTTAAAACATTTTAATGTTTTAATTTTTAAAATGACTGCAAGCGAAGCTTGTCGTTTAGAAATTAGAAAATTAAAACATTGAATCGAAATTTAAAATTCGAAATTTAAAATTATAAAAACCTTTTTAATTTGCAATTTCCAATCTTCGATTCAAGCTTAATTAAAAAGCATAAAATATTTTGTTTAAGCTGGTTTTCTAAGTAATTCCATAATTTCTTTTCGAGAAATTATTTTAAAAACCAACAAGCCAGAAGTATAAATAACCATTCCAATTAAAATTAAAATAAAGAAGTTTAATTCTTGAAAGAAATAAATCACAGCTCCCATTAAAAATCCAGCTGATAATATTTGAGGAAGTTTTTCTACTCGAGGAAAAAAATGCAGTTTTTTCCAAATAAAATATCCAGTCAAAAGAACGACTAGAACTTCAGTAATAACCGAAACAATAGCCGGGACTAGATAGGCATTATCGGGAAACTGAGGAATAAAATAAAGATTACTTAAAACACTAAAAATAGCACAAACCAAAAGTGCCCAAAAAATTGATTTTTGAAGTCCAGCCGCAATCATGATATTCATAAAAAGAGTGCCGAAAAAAATCAAAGCCAAAGTAAACAATCCGATTTGAAGCACTAAGATTGATTCAAAAAAATCAGGACCAGCAATCAAAGCAATCATTTTATCGGAAAGCAATAATCCTCCAATCACCAATGGAATGGTCAGAATGAAAAATATTTTGTAGTTTTCATTGACTAGAAATTTAAATTTAACCTTGTCTTTAGCTAGATAATAGGAAAATAACGGCATTGTTAAGCCAACAATCATTGCTGGAAAAAAACTAATATTTTCAATGACTTTTTGAGCGGCGCTGAATATTCCAACGTCTTCTGGTGGTCGTAAGACTGAAAGCAAAATTGTATTAGATCTAAAATAAACAAAGGTTAACGCAGTTGCCATCCCTAAGGGAATTGATTGTCTTAAAATAATTTTCCAATAATTGAAATCAAAAGCTGGTTTGAATTTGATGAATTTTCGAGAAAGCAACAGAACAAAGATGAAATTCAATAACATATTGACAAAAAGAGTTCCGACAATTAAATAGAAATTCCATTTGAAATAAACGCCTAAGAAAATTAATCCAACTTGAATTATTTTTCCGACCAGTTCTGCACCTGTCACTCGATCCATAATCAGTCTTTTTTGAAACATTCCAATTAATATTTGATAAAGAGAAGAAAGAGTATGGGAGGCAGCCACAATCACTATGGCGATTTTTAGTTCATATGGATAGGGAAGAAAAGGAACAACAAAAGGGGTGATAATTAAAATTGCGATGGAAATAAAAAGTCGCAGACCAACCACGTTGGCTACGATTTTTTTCTCGTTGGCATCAGGTTTAGCAATTTTCATTGCAGTCGTTTGAGGCAAACCCCAATCTCCTAATGCTCCAAATAATGGTAGAAAAGCCAAGGCAGTGGCATAGAGTCCGAATCCGTCTTGGCCAAGATATCTAGTGATTAATCCGATTCCAACCAAGGCTGTAGCAGTGCTTAAAACTTTGGTGACGGAAGAAAATATCACATTATAAGTAATTCTTCTTGAAACTGACATTGTTTTTTTTATTTTTTGAAATTTTTTCTATTCTGCAGGTTTGATAAGTACTCGACGTTCCAAGCCTTCGCCAACACTTTCGCTTTCAACTAAATTTTTTCGAGCAACTTTCATGTGTACCAACCTTCGTTCATAGCTATTCATTGGATTGAGTTCAATGGCTTGGCCAGTTTTTTCTACGTCAGCAATGACATTAGCTGCTTTATCGATGATATCTTCTCGTTGATTTTCGATGTAGCTATTAACATCGACAATGAAATTAAGTTTATCCTCTAATCTTTTAGAAACAATAATTCGAATTAAATGTTGAAGGGCAAAAAGATTATTGCCCGATTTTCCAATCAGAAAGCCTGAATCTTTGCTTTGAATTTGAACGCAAACTGAATCATCATCTTCTGGCATCGCATTAGTGACAATAAAAACATTGCCTTTTGCATTAAGTTTTTCAAGAATTTCCTTTGTCACTTTTTCTAAAACTTTTTTTTGTTCGTCAGTTATCATTTTATTCAAATTAATTGATTATTTTTATCAGACTAATTAATTACTTCGAAAGTAGTCTTATTTTAAACTAATTCTTAAAAATTGCCAAGAGAAAGGACTTATTTGGCCGTGATTTTTTCTTTGTTTAAAATCCAATATTGTTGTATTACCATAAACAAGGTTGTCACAAACCAATAAAGAAGCAAACCAGCGGGGAAGCTCAATCCAATCACTAGCGTCAAGACTGGACCCATATAAAGCATCTGTTTCTGCATAATTTCACCAAATTCAGGTTCTTTCTTAGGATCTTTTGCTTCAACTGGTTTATTTTTTTCAACTCGTTGCATCATCATTTTCCCTTGCCAATATTGAAGTCCAGCCGTAATCAAGGCTAGCGGAAGATTGATTTTGCCTTTGGCTGTGACGTCTAAAAATCCGAAAGAAATATTTTTAATTTCCATTGGGTTATGAACAAAGCTATAAAGAAGGGTCGTAGCTGAATCATAATCAATAACCGCCAAGAAGACTCGGTAAAGTGCAATTAATATAATCAGCTGAATAATCAATGGCAAACATCCACTGGCTGGATTGACTTTTTTTTCTTTATAGAATTTCATTATCGCTTCACCTTGTTTTTGTTTATCATGTTTGAACTTTGCCTGAATAGCCTTAATTTGAGGCTGAATTTCTTGCATTTGTTTTTGCGATTCAATTGATTTTTTGGAAAGTGGTAAAAGCAAAACTCGGATTAGCACAGTCACTAGTATAATACTAACGCCTAAATCAGGAATTAAATTATAGATTCCGATTAAAATATTAAATAACGGTTGATAGATTGTGGCAGAAAAAAAAGCGGTAATCATTGACATTTCATTCTTTATTAATTTTTAATTTTACAAACTTTTTCCGCCATAGGCGGAAACTTTATAAACTTTAAGAACTTTCTAACTAACTCAATTATCTTAATAAATTTGCTGACAAAAGACAAGCTTTCATATTTTCTTGAGTATTTTTTAGTCCAGCTCTTTCGTGGAAATTTTTATCAAAATAGAAAACTAAATCGAAACCTGGCTTTATTTGATCAGTAAATTCGACGAAAGTTTGTCGAAGCACTCTTTTTGCCTGATTTCGGTCAACGGCTTTCTTTGAATATTTCAAACCAATCGAAAAAGCCACCTTGGTTTTTTCGGCTTGAGTGGCACAATATCTTAAAAATAAAAAACTGCTTTTTACAGTTTTTCCATTTTTGAAGACTTGAGTTATTTCAGAATTGCTTTTTAATTTGTATTTTTTAGCTAACATTTTTAATTTTCAATGTTAAATATCTTCCAACAAAAGTCAACTAAACTGTTAGTTTCGCTCGACCTTTTCGTCTTCGTCGCAAAAGCACGTTTTTCCCGTCTTCAGTTTGACTTCGTTTCAAGAAACCATGAGTTCGAGCTCGTTTTTTTTTCTTAGGTTGATAGGTTCGTTTTGGCATTATATTTAAATAAAAATTATTCAATAAAATAAAGATTGCGTTTCAACAACTAAAGAGAGTTTACCAGAGTATTTGAAGATAGTCAATAATATAATATCTGATATTATGTTAGTACTGTGTATAAAGTATTAAGCGATTTAATTTATGAAAATCCTCTTTCCCGAAGTTCGACCGCTATACGGACAGCGGTCGAACCTCGGGAAACCATGAATAAAATCTCAAAACAAAGTTTTTCGAAGCATTATTAAAAACCACTCCATCGATTCTATTGACAAAAGTGACAAAATATGCTATGTTTAAACATTAAAATCAGAAATTGGAAACGCAAAGAGCAAAAGAACTTTGAAAATTGAATAAAGAAATTTTTCCCCAAAAATTTAATTTAATTACCTTTTAAGGTTTTAGCTTTATTTGTCATTCTCGCAGAGGCTCGCTTTGCTGGAACTTAGGCGAAGCGGGCGGGAATCTAGAAAACTTTAAATGGTAATTAAATTTTAATTTTAAATTTCTAAATCAACTTCAAAGTTTTGGATTAATGCGTGAATTTATCCGCACCAAACTAAAGCCAATTGAATAACCGGCAAAGTTGAGGAGGAGAAGGAGAAAAAGTGTTAATAAAAATTTTTAATTGGTTCACTTCTGAAAAAATCAGAACTTTGGTCCTCGCCAAAGTTTTGAAAAATAAGGATATTTCAACAAAATTTACGGCAGTAAAGTTTGCTGGAATTAAGAACAGAATTAATATAGCTCAATTCCATTTAAAAATGTTTGAAATTTTAAACATTAAAAAGATGGACAATATAGTCTATCTTTTAGACCAGAATGTTTTATCGGCCGAAAAAAAAGATGATAGATTAATTTTCTGGGATAAAAGTCAATTTAATTTCAAAACCAGAAAAGTTATGAGGAGTTAATAAAAGTAAAACAGTAGGAGGGTTTAGAAATTTCTAAAAGCCCTCCGTATTATTAAGATTTTAAATTTAAATTTGAAGTTTTATAATAAGCAAAAACCACTTGAAAGAGTGGCTTTTGTTTTGACAAAAGATTACTTATTGATCCGCAAATAAAATTTAGAGAATTAAATTTAGAGGAAAATAAAAAAAGAATGTTTAATGAACGTTGTCAAAAAAACAAAAGCTAATTACCAATTACTAGTTGCTAATTACGAATTA
Source organism: Patescibacteria group bacterium UBA2773 (assembly GCA_002352465.1). GTDB lineage: Bacteria > Patescibacteriota > Minisyncoccia > Moranbacterales > DUUL01 > UBA2773. The sequence continues at coordinate 84,326 of DEIN01000008.1, read as the reverse complement.
CGGACAAAAACTTCTATTTGATTTCATAAAATATTATTATATAATTAATTTAAGAAAAAAGTTTAGTTCTTTTTCGATTTTTTGAATAAACGTTTATAAAGGAGGGATGATTATGCTATTATTTTTTTTATTGGGAATGGTAGCAATAATTGGAATTCTTGAATTGGTTTGTCAAGAATTAGCAATTGGTTTGGTGATTATTTTTATTTTTGTAATAATAGTAAGTTCCTTATTTTCTTCAATTCTAACATTTATAAAGAAAGATCATTGAGAAGGGGGTGATGAAAATTTTTGTTATCCCCGACTTAACCAGTTAATTAATTTATATTTATATAAAAATGCTAATAAACAGAAGAAAAAAAATAATCAAAATTATTTGGATTTTTGTAGGAATTTTAGGGATCATTGGAATGGTAGGCTTTACTATTATTCCATTGTTCCAATCAATGTAGCGCTATTTAAGATATTTGATAAGAAGCGATTTTCAAAAAAAATAGCCTAATTTTTTAAAAAACAAAATTGTTTAATAGAAATAAATATTCTAAAAACAGAGAGAACGGTTTGCAGTCCATTAAGATTAAATCTTTGGTCATAATTTTATTAGCGCTAATCGGTTTTTCGGGTTATCATTTTTTGCAAACAAAATATAAACAAAAAGAAATCAATCAAGAAGTCCTTGATTTACAAAATCAAATTGATGACTTTGAAAAAAAGAATAAAAATTTAGAACAACTTTCGGATTATTTGAAAACTGATGAGTCTAAAGAATTGAAAGCCAAGCAAAAATTAAATTTAATTAAAAAAGGAGAAAAAGTAGTGATTGTCAAGAAAGATGAAATTGAAAAAACCGTTCAAGTTGAAGAAAATGTGAAACCAGAAGTGAAAATTGATCGACCAAATTATTACTGGTGGTGGCATTATTTTTTTGGGATAGAAAAGCCAGAAGTAACGTCTGCTAAATCTTATGAAAAATAGAGGAGGCAGATTTTGAATTATTGGAATAAATATAAATCATCTGTAATTAGTCAATGGTCATCAATAAGCAAGAACAGCAATCAATGATTACTGATTACCAATGACTAGTGATCTAAAATTATACATTAAGTGATTCAGTCATTCAAAATTGATTCAAAATTTAAGATTTAAAATTAAATTAAACTATCATGACATAATTTTGTTTATCTTAAAACAGGAATGTTAGGGAAAAACTTAAATAACCATTAAGATATCAACATGAATTACGAAAATTTAAAAAAAGAAGACCAAGCTATTTTTGATATTATTGAACAAGAGAAAGAACGACAAATCAATGAAATTGAATTGATTGCTTCGGAGAACTATGTTTCCAAATCTGTTTTGGAGGCAATGGGTTCTGTTTTGACGAATAAATATAGTGAAGGCTATCCGGGACATCGCTATTATGGTGGAAATCAGATGATTGATAAAGCGGAAAATGTGGCCATTGAAAGAGCTAAGCAGCTTTTCGACGCCGAACACGTCAACGTTCAACCCCTTTCTGGTTCACCGGCTAATGCAGCAGTTTATTTTGCTTTTTTGAAACCAGGAGATAAAGTAATGGGCTTGAAATTGGATCATGGTGGCCACCTTTCTCATGGTCATCCGGTAAATTTTTCTGGAATGTTATATGATTTTGTTCAATATGAAGTTGATTCAAAAACTGGCAAAATTGATATGGAAGAAGTACGAAAAGTGGCGTTAAAAGAAAAACCTAAAATGATTGTAGCTGGATACAGTGCTTATTCTCGAGAGATTGAATGGGATAAATTCAAGGAAATTGCTGATGAAATTGGCGCCTATACTTTTGCTGATATTGCTCACACCGCTGGATTGATTGCCGCTAAAAAAATGAATAATCCAGTGCCTTTTTTTGATGTAGTTTCAACGACCACTCATAAAACCTTGAGAGGACCTCGGGGAGCAATGATAATGTGCAAAGAAAAATTTGCCAAACAAGTTGACCGAGCAGTTTTTCCTGGAATGCAAGGTGGTCCGCATGATCATATTAACGCCGCTAAAGCCGTAGCTTTTGGAGAAGCTTTGAGACCAGAATTTATTGAATATGGAGAACAAGTCATTAAAAATGCCCAAACAATGGCAGATGAATTTGAAGCCAAAGACTACCGAGTGATTTCTAACGGAACAGATAATCATTTGTTAGTAGTTGATATGACTAGTAAAGAAATCGATGGTAAAACGGCTGAAATTGCCTTGGAAAAATGTGGCATTTCTGTTAGCCGTTCCACTATTCCAAATGATCCTAATCCACCAATGAAACCTTCTGGTGTTCGATTTGGAACTCCGGCTGTGACAACGCGAGGAATGAAAGAAGCGGAAATAAAAAAAATAGTAGAATGGATTGACAAAGCGATTAAAAATAGGAATAATGAGAAGACTTTAAAAGAGATTAAAAATGAAGTTAAAGAATTTTCTAAGGATTTTCCAATTCCAAGTGCCTGACTCGTTAAATGTGCAATTTATTCAGCTGGATTTGAACAAGTTAGAAAGTTACAAAATTAAAGAGTCTATAAAGTTAGAATGTTTATAAAATGAATATTAAAAATTTTAAGGATTATTTCGTATCGAAATCGAAAATAAAATACCGTAAAATGAAGATTGATTTGTGGATAATATCTAGTTTAAAGAATGAAATATGAAATGTAAGATTATTAGTGGAAAGATTATTGCCGAAAGGATAAAAGATCAAATCGTTGAAAATGTCTTAACTTTGAATAGAAATAAGGTTCAAAATGCAGAAGTGCGTCCTAATTTGGCAGTGATACTAATAGGTTCTAATGAAGAATCAGAAATCTATGTTAGCAAAAAAGTCGAGGAAGCTAAAAAGGTTGGCATCGACACTCATTTGTATCGTTTTTGCGATGAAGACGAACAGTCGAATATTATCAAGACGATAGAAATGCTAAATCAAGATGATGAAATAGATGCTATTTTAATACAATTACCATTGGCTCAAAAATTTGATACTGACAAAATAATCGAAACAATCGATCCAAAAAAAGATGTTGATTGCTTTCATCCAGTTAATCAAAAGCGAAAAATTGATAAAATAATCGCTCCAGTGCACGGAGCAGTTTTGGAAATTTTAGCCGAAGTTGAATATCAACTTGAAGGGAAAAATGTTTTAATAATTTATAACTCTGAAATTTTTGGAAAAAATCTAAAAAATATTTTAGAACAAAAAGGAGCAAAAGTAAAAGGAATCGTTTCTGGCAATTCTAATCTATTGAAAGAAATTTCTGAAGCTGATTTGTTAATTTCAGCAATGGGAAAGCCTCATTTTATCGAAAAATCAATGCTTAAAAAAGCAGTTGGAATTATTGATATAGGAATTTCTCGGGATGGTAAAAAAATAAAAGGAGATTTTAATCCTCAGGATTTTGACAATAAAGACAGTTTCTACACGCCAGTTCCAGGAGGAGTTGGCCCAATTACGGTGGCGATTTTATTGAGAAATACTTTGGAATTATTTAAGCTGAGAAAAAAGTAAGGCAAAAAAATATTTAAAAAATAATGATGACGAAAACAAAAAAGTGGATATCCTTTGGGACTATTGGCGTAGTAATAATTATTGGAGTAGTTATTTGGTTTGGAAAAGACGATGGAGTCAAAGATCTGCAAAAAGAAGTGGTCGAAAAAAGCAATTTGAAAAAAACTATTTCCGTCACAGGTTCTTTACTTTCCGAAAGTCCAATTGCCTTGAATTTTGAAAGTGCAGGAAGAGTGCAGTTTATTAATGTCAAAATCGGAGCCGAAGTTATTGAGGGTGATGTGGTGGCAATCCTAGATAACAATGTCTTAAGTGAGCAAGTCAGAAAAGCTAAGGCTACTTTAAATAAAGCAATCTTAAGTGAAAAAATGAATAGTGATTCAGCCAGAGAAGCACTGGAAGGAGTTGATAATGCAGAAGATTATCTGGAAGCCGTAGAGGATTATTATGATCAGTTAGTAGATGCAGCCGAAGTTGCCTATGACAATGCGGTTAATTATGAAGATGATGCTGAAAGCTATTACAATCAAGTCGCTTCTGACTCTGGAGTTGACAGTAAAGAAGCCAAGAGCGCATTATTGACTTTTACCGCCGCTACTAATTCTAAGGAAAGTGCAGAAGAGGCCTTAACGACCGCTCGAAAAAGTCGAGACCTCAATATTATTGCTGCTGAAAATTCGCTGGATACTGCGGAAGAAAGTTTGGAAACAATAGAATCTGATTACGCTGAATCTAGTCGTAATTCTGCCGTTATTGCAGCTCAAGCCGACTATCAAATTGCTTTAGAATCTTTAGAAAATTCCTCTCTCAAGACTCCACTAAATGGAATAATTTCTAAAATCAATTATGAACCAGGAGAGGTAATTGGCAGTGCTAGCTTGGGAGAATCTTTTGGAGAAATGATAACTAATGATTTTATTTTAGAAGCAGATATTCCTGAATCTGATATCTCAGAATTGAAATTAGGTCAAGTGGCAGAAATTACTTTTGATGCCTTTGATTTTAGTGAAAAATTTATAGCAAAAATAATTGAAATTGAACCAGCTTCAACAAAAATTCAAGATGTTATTTATTATAAAGCTAAATTAAAAATAAAAAATTCTAATTTGAAATTTAAAGAAGGAATGAGTGCAGACATTGATATTTTAGTGAATGCCAAAGAGAATGTGTTAAAAATTTCAGAACAATTTATTTTTGAAGAAGAAGGCAAGGAGATAGTTATGGTTCAAACAACAGAGAGAGCAGAATTGAGTAAGAGGGAAATCAAAACTGGACTGGCTGGGGATAATGGCTTTGTTGAAATCTTAGAAGGCTTAAGGGAGGGAGAAGAAATTTTTTATCTTGAAGACGAATCCTAATTTAAAAATATAATTTAATAAAATTTAGTATGAATAGAGTTTTAAAAGCGGGATTATTGGTAACTATTTTTTTGATATTAATTGGAATGAGTTCTTTTCTTATTTTTCGTTCAAAAGCCTTGGATAGTCAGGTCAATGATTCTAATGTTGCTCAAATTTTTGAAATAAAAAAGAATGAAGACGCCAAAACAATCGGTCTTAATTTAGTTGAAGCAAACCTAATTGAAAGCAAATATTATTTCTATTATTATTTACGTTTAGAAGATTTAGCTCAAAAAATTCAAGCTGGAAATTATGAGCTAAGTCCGAATATGACCATTCAGGAAATAACCAAAAAAATAGTAGAGGGGGAAATAAAAGAAGCCTATAAGAAATTAATAATTCCCGAAGGATTCACTAATGCTAAAATTATTCAAGAAATAGAAAAACTTAATCCGTCATTAGCCAAAAATTTTGCAGAAATTATTAATTGTCGATGTCAAACTGGAGTCGAATGTGCTTGTATGGAGATTAGAAACAAATATGATTTTTTAAAGGAAATTCCAGCCGGAGTTGATTTAGAGGGTTATCTTTTTCCAGATACTTATTATGTTTATCCGGAAGATAATGCCGTCAAATTATTTAATAAATTTTTAAATAATTTTGAAGATAAAGTAACTCCAACAATGATGAAGTCCATTAAAAATCAAAATAAAACTTTGCACGAAATTTTAACAATGGCTTCCGTAGTTGAGAAGGAGGTTCGTTCTGATCAAGATAAAAAGATTGTAGCTGGGATTTTTTGGAAACGAGTAGATGATGATTATTTTTTGCAAAGTTGTGCTACTTTGGCTTATATCTTAGGTGAAGACAAAAAACAATATACAATCGAAGACACGAAAATAGATTCACCTTTCAACACCTATCAAAACACTGGTCTACCTCCAGGACCAGTTAGCAACCCAGGACTAAAATCAATCGAAGCCACAATTTTGCCTGAAAAATCTGATTACTATTTTTTCTTAAGTGATTTCAAGACTGGCGAGACAGTTTTTTCTGAAACGCTAGAAGAACATAATATCAATAAATATAAACATGGTTTATGATAAAGAAATTTCTAAAATTAGAATGGAAAAGTATCTGGGCTGTTTGTTTTCTTTTGATTTCAGGTTTAATTACTGTCTACTCCTGTTCTATTGGAACTGAAAGAGGAGAAGTAAATATTTTTTATAAACAAATTATTTTCTTGGGGATAGGTTCATTATTTTTTCTATTTTTTAGTTTTTATGATTATCGAACCTGGAAAAAATATAGTAATTTCTTGTATTTTTTAAGTCTTATTTTGTTAGTAGCAGTTCTTTTCTTAGGTAGTAATATTCGTGGAACTTCAGGCTGGTTTAGACTAGGTTTTTTTAACCTACAACCAGTTGAACTCGTGAAAATTTTTTCTATAATTTTTTTGGCTAGTTATTTTATGAAAATTGGTCATCTAAAAATTGGATTTAAAGAATTTTTTGGTTCTTTTTTAATAATGTTTTTACCAATTTTTTTGACGTTAAAACAACCTGATTTAGGCTCAGCTTCAGTTTTAATTGTGATTTGGTTAGGAATGTCTTTTCTGGCGGGTGTTGACAAGCGATATCTTTTTCTATTATTCTTAATGATAATAGTTGGATTTTTTTTGAGTTGGAATGTTGTACTAAAGGATTATCAAAAAGAACGAATTCAAACCTTTTTAAATCCCGATAGAGATCCACTGGGAAGCGGTTATAATGTTATTCAATCAATGATTGCAATTGGCTCAGGTGGAATAACAGGTAAAGGAATTGGCAATGGCTCTCAGAGTCAGTTGAATTTTTTACCAGAACGACATACCGATTTTATTTTTGCCTCTATTAATGAAGAATTTGGAATGATCGGATCTTCTTCGGTTATTGGTTTTTATTGGTTCTTATTTTATCGACTTTTTTGTATTATTAAAAAAGCTCGAGATAGATTTGGACAATTGATTGTTGGCGGAATTTTAATAATGTTTTTTTATCAGACAGCGATAAACATAGGAATGAATATTGGGATTGTTCCTGTTACTGGAATTTCATTGCCATTTTTAAGTTACGGAGGTAGTTTTTTGATTGCAACCATGATAAGCTTTGGATTGTGTCAAAATATTTGGAGCAAAAAAAGAAAAATGATTTTGGAAGATTATTATTGATTAAATTTAGAAATTATCGATAATACTTTTTATTTAAATAATTAGTTTTAAAAAATGAAAAAAATATTTTTTTTGATATTAATTTTTAGTAGTATTTTTTTTACTGCCCAAGTTAAAGCATTAGAATTAAACAAGGTTCGATTGTATATTTTTCATATGTCAGGTTGTCCTCATTGCGCAGCTGAGATTAAGTTTTTAAATGAAATTAGAAGCGATTATCCTAGTTTAGAGATTAAGGATTTACTAATAGATAAAAGAGAAAATTATCTTATTTTCGAAAAAGTTGTTGATAAATTTGGATTATCTGGTGGTGTTCCAGCCACTGTGATTGGAGGAGAAGTAATTGTCGGATATAATAATGAGGTAGGAATTGGAAGAAAAATTAAAAAGCGAATTGAAGAATGTTCCACTCAAACTTGTTCTTCATTTTTGGATGAAGAACTTGGTTTAGAACCGATAGTAGGTGGATTTTCAAACGAAAAATTTCAATCTAAACAAACCGAAAAAGATGATCATAGCTCTCATAAAACAATTCAGGTTTTTGGCAAGGAAATTTGCTTGGAAGAAAATGGATCGCTTTGTTTTTTGGGCGGAGTTTTAGGGTTGGCGGATGGAGTTAATCCTTGTATGTTCTCAGTTTTAATGTTTTTGTTGGTCTACCTAATGGGAATCGGTTCCAGTCGAAAAGCATTAAAAGCTGGAATTGCCTTTGTTATTACCACTTTTTTGTTTTATTTATTTTTTATGTTTGGTCTAATTAAAATTATTTCTGTTTTACAAATTGCTAGAGAAGTTCGGATTATAATCTCCATATTCGCTTTATTTGTAGGGCTAGTAATGATTAAAGATTATTTTTTCTATGGAAGATGGTTTTCTTTTGAAATTTCTAAAAAAACAAAACCTCTGTTGGAAAAATTAACTAAAAAGGGAACTGTGCTAAGCGCAATAATTCTAGCCTTACTTTCTAGTTTGGTTGAACTACCTTGCACTTCTGGAATTCCCTTGGCTTATGTTTCGATTTTAAGCACTAAGGAAGTTTTTGCCTTTGGCTATCTAATTTTGTATAATATATTTTTTGTTTTGCCTCTTTTGATAATTGTATTTGGAACTATTTTCGTTTGGAAAAAAGTTGAAAAAGTTGAAGAATGGAGAGAGAAGTCAAAAAAATATATGCGCTTAGTGGCCGGAATTCTCCTAATTTTACTATCGATTGCAATTTGGAATAATTGGCTATAGACACTTTTTTAATCTAGCGTTAATAGTTCAATAACAAAACAATAAGAATATTTTTCATAAAAACAAACCTTTTGAGGTTTGTTTTTATTGACTTTTATAAATATTCTGGTAGAATGATAAACTATTTATTTTAGAAGAACAACTCGGTGTCGTTCATAGGTTCAGTGTAAAGCAATTTCCCTCCTAGCTTTACCTAAATTTTATGAACGACTCCAAGTTGTTTTTTGTTAAGTTTAGTCAACTGAACAAATGAATTGATTTGACTGATGGAACAAAAATTAAGATTAAAGTGTAACTAGGAACTTTTCTAAATTTATTTTTTCGATAATTTTAAATTCTTCTTTAGAAAAATTTTTCAAAACAAATATTTCTGTAGCCAATTTATTTTCTTCTTTTTCTATGCCAAAGCGTAATCTTTTAAAATCTTTTGTTTTTAAATGATCAATAATTGATTGAATTCCTTTGTGTCCAGCCGAACCAGAATTTTCAGAAAACTTGATTTGGCCGAAAGGTAAATCAATTTCATCTTGAATAATCAAAATATCCTGAGACTCAAGTTTGTAATAATTTGTCAAACTGCTAACTACTTGTCCAGAATTATTCATAAAAGTTTGCGGTTTGCAAAGCAGAATTTTTTCTCCAGCATAAACAATCTCGGCTATTTCTGAATTGGTTTTAGAATCCGATTTAAAAAGAACTGAATATTCTTTTGCCAATAAATCTAAAATCATAAAACCAATATTATGACGAGTTTTTTGATATTTTTTGCCAGGATTACCTAGACCGAATATAATTTTCATAAAATTATTAAAATTAATTGTTATTAAATTTTTTCATTTTTTTCACACCTAGGCTTGCATGTTTGAACACAGTTCGAGAAAAATCTGAATAGCGCATGAAATTTACTTAGTTGGTACATTGAAAAGCAATAGAGGATTTGACCCGCTTTCACTGAACCTGCCTACTGGTAGGTAGTGCTACAGCGAGACAAGTAAAGAAATGAGTCGAACAAGCAAGCCTTAATTGTTGTAAAGTATATTACCATCATCATCCAAGATTAGTCCACCTTCAAATTCATCAACATTAATTTGATCGATTTGTTTTTCTAGTTTTTCTAATTCTTTACTAGGAAAACAAAGAATAATATCTCCTGGATAAATAAAATTATAAAGATCTTCGATTCTAGCATTAAATTTATTTGTTAAATCATTCAACGTGTAATATTTATCATTCATTGAAGTTAGAATTTTAATTTCATTTTGACATTTTTTAGTAATTTCAAGATTTTCTTCAAGTGTAACTTCATAGCCCATTTTTTTAAACAAATTTTTGATTTGATTTTTATTTTGATAATTTTCTGACATTATGACTATATTAGCTGCTTCTTTCTTAATTTCCACTTTTTCTTTTTCTTGTTTCTCTAAATCAAAAATATTATCAACCAATTTTTGAATTTCTTTATAATTACCAGTTCGAGGAACTAAAATAAAGGCATTTACGTTACCCAAAAGAACATGAGAAACTGCCAATAAAGAATCTGAACTCCAAGCATCTAAAACTTTGGTATTCATTTCATAAGTATTAATATTGTTGAAAAGCTTGATGAAAGATGGAATTTCATCTAACTGAATGTTTGTTTCAATATTTTCTCCAGCAATATTTAATAAACTAGTAAATTTAATTGGATTAACAAAATTTTCAATTGATAAAGCCCTTCTTTTGGCAGATGAAATAATCTCTTGTTGTCTTTTGAGTCGAGCAAAATCACCGCCAGCTACGTGTCTAACTCGAGCATACTTCAAAGCCACGTCACCATTCACCAAGTGGGTTCCTTGGTTGATTCTGAAAGTTTCATAAGAAGTGCCCTGTCCAGGATAATGAGTGTCGATTATATCTTTCTCGACTTGAATAATAATTCCGTTAAGTTCATCAATAACCTGCTTAAATCCTTCGAAATTAATAGTTAAATAATAATCAATTGGTTGACCGGTGATTTTTTCAACAGTTTCCTTAATTGAATCGATAGGATTTTCGTTCTTTTTAGGATTTTTTTTACCATAAGCGTAAACAGCGTTGATCTTTGTGTAAATCTGAGTATCAGAAATTTCAACATATAAATCTCTTGGAATAGAAATTAAAGATGTATCATAATTTGTAGGGTCGACGGAGGCTAAAATTATAGTGTCAGTAAGATCGGCTCCCTTATGGCCTTCGCCTCCCATTCCCAATAAGAGGATGTTAATTCTTTTTCTCTCTTCACCTTTTAATTTTTTAGATTTATTACTAATCAAATTTTTAGTAGCAGAAATTATTGTAGAAGATTGTTCTTGATTATTACTCAAGATTGTAATTTTCTCAAAAGAATAGATTTTTATAAATAAACATCCTCCCCAGATTAGAGCAAATAAAATAATCAATAAAAACAATCTCAATAAAAAATGAGGCCAAATTATTTTAAATTTATTTTTTTTATTTTTCAAATATTTTTATTAGCTATAGCGTTTATTCTAGTAGATTAAACACGCCTTGAGATAAAAGCTTGTTTATCCATACTTACTTTGTTATAATTCTAACAAATAACTAACAAAAATAAAATGGCATCTTTAAGTGACTTACATCGAAGGCTTTATAATAAAAATACCGATGATTTAGAAAAAAGAGAATATTCTCCCGATAAATATGCCACCGAAAAAGACCTCGGAAATAAAAAAATTACATTTGACAAAGATCTGATTGACGACCAATTTGAAAAAACTCATTCAGAAATTGAACCAATGGTAGTTTCAAAAATTGATAGAAGTAAAACTAAAATAATTTTAGGTGTTTTTGTTATTGTTGCTATGATTATTGGAATAATTATTGGTTATGTTCGATATAAACAAGAAGCTTTCAAACAAGAAAACGTTGTCATCGAATTTCAAGGAAATAATTTAATCAAAAGTGGAGAAGACCTTGATTACAAACTTTTGATTCATAATAATAATCGAGTAGCTCTTAAAAATACTCAAATTAAAATAGAATATCCTGAAGAATTAACATTCATAGCGACAAATTTTGCTAAAATAAGCACTTTAAAAAGTTTCTACATAAATATTGGGGATATGGAACCCAATGAAACTAGAGATTATCAGTTGAAATTCAACGTTTTTTCACCTCGAGGAAATCAAATTTATTTAAAAACCAATTTTCGCTATGAACCCTCAAATTTTAGTAGCGTTTTTAATGATGAAGCTAATCATAACATTAACATAAATGGAGCGATTGTTGATCTTTCCTTGATTTCGCAACAGGAAGTAACTAGCGGAGAATCCTTTAAAATTATTTTACCTTTAATCAATAATACTGGTAATGATTTAAATAATTTAGTCTTAAAAATGGAATACCCAGAAGGCTTTAGTTCGAAGCAATCGGATTTAATTAAAATAGAAGGAACTGAAAATAAATTTAAAATTCCCCAATTAAAAGCTAATTCTAAGATAGAAGTTGAAATATTAGGTAATTTTACAGGAAGTGCAGATTCTATCAAAAAAATAATTGGAGTCATCGGAGTATTAAATGACGAAGGAATTTTCTCATCGATATCTTTAGCTGAAGAAACAGTCAAAGTTATTCCTTCTAGAATAGTAATAACTCAAGACTTCCTTAATAATTTTGATCGAGGAATTCATTTGGGTGATTTTTTGAAATATAAAATTAATTTTAAAAATAATTCAAGCAATCCTTTGAGCAACCTAATTTTAAGAGAAAAAATCGAAACTAATTTAGTCGATCATATTTCAGTTGTAGCAAAACTGGGTCATTATGATCAAGAAAAACAAGAAATTTTGTGGAAAGCTTCAGATGTTCCAGCTTTAAAAAATCTTAATCCAAACGAAAGTGGCTCAGTTGAATTTAGATTTAAATTGAAAGAGTCTTCTATTCCCAAAAAAAATGAAATCAATCAATCAATTTTTACCCAAGCTAATATTAGCAGTTTAAATATTAATACTTCTTTATTGGAAGGTAAGAAAATTTACTCTAAAAATAAAGAAATAAAAGTTAATACTGATTTGGAAATCTTGGTTTCTGGAGAATTTGGCGGAGACGTTTTTAAAAATTATGGTCCAATACCATTAAAAGCTAACGAGGAGACAACTTTCGCGATGAAAGTTGTTCTTAAAAATAATTTTAACAAAATAGAAAATCCTGAATTAATAATCACGTTACCCTCGGGTATTAATTGGAAAAACAGTTTTCAACGAAGTTCAGGATTAGTAACTTTCAATGAAAGAACTAACGAATTGAATTGGAAATTGAATGCTCTTAATTCTCAAGTTGGACATGAAAATCCAGCAGAGGAACTAATTTTTCAAATTGGAGTAAATCCTCAATTGAATCAAATCGATGAGAATATAAACCTTATTAATTTAATTAAATTTACAGGTTTTGAAAGTTTTTTAGGAACAACCATCGAAAGAAATATGAAAGAATTTAAACTTAGAAATATAACAGATTATGCATTTTAAAATTAATAGAGAAGCAAAAACAAGCAGAACAGGTGAGCTAAGAACAAAAAGCGGACGAGTCAAGACTCCGCTTTTTATGCCTATTGCCACTCGAGGAGCGGTAAAAACAATTCTACCAAGTGAAATTGAAGAAATTGGTTTTGAGGTAGTACTTGGAAACACCTATCATTTATCGCTTAAACCTGGCACTGAATTAATAAAAAAATACGAGAATGGTTTACATGGTTTTATGAATTGGAAAAAATCGATTTTGACTGATAGCGGCGGTTTTCAGATTTTCTCACTTGGAGCCCGAGCCAAAAAACGTTTTGGTGAATCGGGAGTTAAATTAACTGAAGAAGGTGTTCGATTTATTGATTCTACTAACGGAAATAAATATTTTATGAGCCCTGAGGATTCAATTCAAATTCAGCTAGATTTGGATACGGATATTATAATGTGCTTAGACGAATGTCCATCTTATCCCTGCACTCAAGAACAAGCCAAAAAATCGCTAGAATTAACCACTCGTTGGGCAAAAAGATGCAAAAAATATTTTGATAAAAAAACTAAAGGAAGAAAAAAGAAACCTTTATTGTTCGGAATAGTGCAAGGTTCTAATTACGAAAAGCTTCGAATTCAATCAGCCCAAGAACTAGTAAAAATTGATTTTGACGGTTATGCTATTGGTGGTGTGGCTGTAGGAGAGCCGAGAGAACAACTAAAAGAAATTTTAAAATGGACCTTGCCCTATTTACCCAAAGACCGACCTCGTTATTTGATGGGACTAGGAAGACCTGACGAGCTAGTGGCTGGAGTTGTTAGCGGAGTTGATATGTTCGATTGTGTTATTCCAACAAGAGAGGGAAGACACGGAAGATTGTTTTTATGGAAAGACGATCCTCAAAAAATAGATTTCAAAAAACAAGTAATTTTTTTTGAAACTATTAATATTAAAAATGCCAGATTCAAAAAAGACTTGGGCAAACTTGACGAACATTGTGATTGTCCACTTTGCAAAAATTTTTCTCGAGCTTATCTTAGGCATTTATTTGATGTTAATGAAACACTTGGAAGTCGATTGGCCTCTGTCCATAATTTGACTTTTTATTTTAAATTAATGGAAGCTTTAAGAAAAAATAATGAATAATATTAAAATTAAAATCGCTGAAAATGCTGGATTTTGTTTTGGAGTTAAGCGAGCTATTGGGTTAGTTGAAGATGCTTTGAAAAATAGCAAAGAACAAGTTTATTGTTGGGGTGACTTAATTCACAATCCAGTTATGATCAAAAATTTAGAGAAGAAGAGCTTAAAAATTATTGATAATTTAAAAGATTTTAAAGAAAATTCAGTTTTTATAGTCAGAAGTCACGGAATTACTTTAGAAGATTTAAATTTGATAAAAACCAAAACCAATAACATAATTGACACCACTTGTCCTTTTGTTAAAAAAGCCCAAAATTGTGCTGAGAATTTTAAAAAACAAGGACTTCAAGTTATTATTGTCGGAGATAAAAACCATGTTGAAGTGAAAAGCATTAATTCCAGAACAGGAAATCAGGCTTTCATCGTAAATAATCCTAAAGATTTGGATAAAATTAAAAATAAATTATCAAGAAAATCAGGGATTGTTTGTCAAACTACTCAAAAAAATTCAAAATTAGAAGAAATAATAGCAAGCTTAAAAAAATTAAAAGTTGATTTTGAAGTTCAAAATACTATTTGTTTAGATGCGACTAAAAAACAAAAAACGGTTTCTGAACTTGGAAATGAAATTGATTTAATTATAGTAATTGGAGGATTTCATTCTAGTAATACTACCAAGCTAGCCGAAATTGGAAAATCGAAAAAAATAAAAACTTTTCACATTGAAAAAGCAAAAGATATTTCAAAAAAATGGTTTTCCGATAGCGTTAAGGTCTTTTTAACCGCTGGCGCCTCAACTCATCCCAATGAAATAATTAAAGCAAAAAAGATTATTAAAAGTTTGACTTTTTAATAAATCAAAATTCTGATATACTAAAGTAAAGAATTATTTTCAATCATTCTTTTTATTGCAATTTTCCAATTTTGGTTAAATTCTTTAAAAATTCTTTCAACTTAGCTTCGGCTAATGCCTCAAAAATTTTAAAATAATTTACCTCAAAATTAACAAATTTCGCAACCCGCCGATACTAAAGCTTTGACGAGGTAGGCAAAATTATGACTGTAAACAGTCTCTTTAGAACTATTTCTAACTATTTTTTTATGGCAAGAATAATATCATTGGTCAATCAAAAAGGTGGTGTTGGTAAAACTACTACTGCTGTAAATTTAGCGACCTATCTGGTTTCAGCAGGAAAAAGTGTATTATTAGTTGACTTGGATCCACAAGGTAATGCTTCCAGCGGATTAGGAACTGATACTCAAAATCTTAAAAAAAGTCTTTATGACAGTCTTGTTTCGAAGATCCATCCTAAAGAAATTATTTTAACAGTCGATTCTAAGGGATTAGCTTTACTTCCTTCCAACCAAGAACTTTCCGGAGCAGCCGTCGAATTAGTGGGCGTGGAAAAACGAGAATTCCAATTAAAACAAGTTTTAAAACAAGTCGAGAAAGATTATGATTTTATAATCATCGATTCACCACCAAGTTTGGGTCTTTTGACAATCAATGGACTGGTTGCTTCTAATGAGGTAATAATTCCGGTCCAAACTGAATATTTTGCATTGGAGGGACTAGGGCAATTACTCAACACCATTGATTTAGTCCGAGAAAATCTAAAGCCCGAATTAGTCATCACTGGGATAGTTTTGACTATGTATGACAAAAGAAACCGGCTAGCCCGACAAGTCGTCAAGGAAGTTAAAAAGTATTTTCCAGAAAATGTTTTTGATTCAGTAATTCCTCGAACAGTTCGATTGGCAGAGGCCCCAAGCTTTGGAAAGTCGATTTTGCATTTTGACCGATTTAATAAAGGTGCTCAGGCTTATCGTCAATTGGCTGATGAAGTCATCGCTAGATAAATTCATTTTCAAAGTTTATAAAATTTTCGCCATAGGCGAACCCGCCTATGGCGGAAAAACTTATAAAAACGGTTCCGTAATAAGTAATAAAAATAAAAATGTCTAGAGAAGGAGGTTTGGGGAAAGGGCTATCTTCATTAATTCCTCAAAGAAAATCAAATAATAATCCAGCTCTTAATAAAAAAACCAAAAAAACCAACTTTGCATCTAGCGATTTGGACAGTGAAATAGTAAGCAAAGATTTAATTAGAGATGGAAAAGATGAATCTTCGAAAAATTCAATTTTAGAAATTGAAGTTGGTCAAATAAAAGCCAATCCTTTCCAACCTCGACAATATTTTGATGAAAATAAATTAGAAGAATTAGCTACTTCTATTCGTAAACATGGAATTATTCAACCATTAGTGGTGACAAAAAATTCTGTTGGTGGTTTTGATTTAGTGGCAGGAGAAAGACGCTTCAAAGCTTCTCAAAAAAATGGTTTGAGCACAGTTCCAGCAATCGTTAAAAAAATCAGTGACAAAGAAAAATTAGAATGGGCTTTGATTGAAAATATCCAAAGACATGATTTAAATGCTATTGAAGAAGCCAAAGCTTACCAAAGATTGGCTGATAATTTTAATTATACTCAAGTAGAAATTGCTCAACAAGTAGGGAAAAACAGATCAACCATCGCTAACACTTTAAGACTTTTGGATTTATCTTCTAATATAAAACGAAAAATCAGAACGGGTGAAATTAGTGAAGGTCACGGACGAGTTTTGTTGAGCCTTGAAGACCGAAATCAAAGGGAAACGATGGTTAATCAGATTATTAATTCCAAACTTAGCGTTCGAGAAACAGAAAAAAGAGTAAAGAAAATTAATAATCCAAATTCAGTTGAAAAAAATAGTTTAAATCAAACTCCGGAAATATTGGAATTTGAAGATAAAATCAGTCAAGCACTTGGGACAAAAGTCAGCATAAAAAAAGGGCAGAAAGGTGGAAAATTTATTTTAAATTATTATTCAGAAGAAGAGTTTGGTAATTTATTTAATAAATTAATTTCATAGAAAAAATAATGCAATTTTTCGAGCCTGAAAAGGAATTTAAATTAAAAAAAACTGCTAAAAAAAATGTAAATACTAGAGCCAGAGCACTTTTCTTGTTTTTAATTTTATTATTAACTGTTATTTGGGCAGTTGATAATGATTTTGCAGTCGCTTTGGAAAAAGGCAAAATTAAACAAAAATGTTTCTATTCCAACCGGTACACTAAAAGCGACAACAATAAAATAATTCAAGAAAAAGCGAATAATGCACTAAAAGACCATTTAAAATCAATTGAAAAGTTAACTGGTTTTATTAAAGCTAGACTAATTCTCAACAATAATCAAAAAATTCCTGAAATTGAAATTATTTTCGAAAAAGATATCAATAAAAAGAATAGAATTCCAGAAACTATTTGTGGATTTAAAACAATAATCAAAGAACAATGATAGAAGATTATATCATAAACGTTTTCACCGATGGTGGATCAAGAGGCAACCCAGGCATAGCAGGTGCAGGAGCAGTAGTAAAATTTAAAAATGAAACTAAAAAATATAGCCAATTTTTAGGTGATAAGATTACCAATAACGAAGCTGAATATCGAGCTTTAATTTTGGCGCTTAAAAAAATCAAACAATTAATTGGAAAAGCAAAGGCAAAAAATGCAAATTTGAAATGTTATGCTGATTCTGAGTTAATGGTCAAACAGTTAAACCATCAATACAAACTCAGCAACGAAAATATCCAACAAATGTTTCTTGAAATTTGGAATTTAATGCTTAATTTTAAAAATGTTGAGTTTTTTCATATTCCCAGAGAAAAAAACAAGGAAGCTGATGCAATGGCCAATAAAGCCATGGACGAAAGAGAATGATTATATTTTTAATAAATTTCTTTGCCTGTTTGCTGGTAGATAGATTGAAATTAATAATTCCAGTTCGTCGTATCAATATCAGTACATCTCACTAAAATTATCAATTTTACCTCGAACTTTACTCAAAAAAATAATTATTCACATTTTAAGATTTTTAACTTTAAGAATTAACATCATGAAAATAGTAGTTTTAGCCGGAGGAGGAGGAACAAGATTATGGCCAATGAGCAGAAAGAATAAACCCAAACAATTTTGCAAACTTACTTCTGATAAAACTATTCTAGAAGAAACTCTTGCTAGATTTAAAGATTGGCCTGCTGATAAAATTTATATTGCAACAACTGAAAGTCTAGTTGAACCGTTGAAAGAAATTCTACCAGATTTTCCAGAAAAAAATATCATAATTGAACCAGACAAAAGAGATACTGCTCCAGCGATGGGCTATTCGGCAGTAAAACTTTCCTTGGAAGATGAAAATGAGCCAATCGCTTTTATCCCTTCTGATCACTATATTGGACAACTTGATAAATTCGTCAAAGCAATCAAGAAAGCCGAAGAAGTCATCAATGAAACTGGAAAATTATTAGATATTTCTATCTACCCAACTAGTCCTAATACGGCTCTTGGCTACACCAAAGTTGGCAAAAAAGTCTTAGAAAAAGATGATGTTGAATTTTATCAATTTGAAGGTCATACCGAAAAACCAGATTTTAAAACAGCTCAAAAATACCTAGAGACTGGTCATTATCTTTGGCACGCTAATTATTATATGTGGACACCTAAATTATTTCTAGAAGCTTATAAGAAATATGCACCCCAACTGCACGCTTATTTAATGAAAATTAAAGAGGCCATCAGAAAAAATGACAAAGTGGAGATTGATAAAATCTATGGCAAAATGGAAAAAATTTCAATTGACTACGCTATTATGGAAAAAATGTCGCCAGAGAACGTTTTGATTATAAAAGGTGATTTTGATTGGAAAGATATTGGAGGCTGGGACACTTTACATGAAAATTTAATGACCAAAACTGATGAAAAAAGAAATTTAGTTCAAGGAGAGCGATTGAACATCGCAACCTCTAATTCTATTATTTACGGGAAAGAAGGCAAAGTGATTGCAACTGTTGGCTTGGACGACGTTGTAATAGTTGATACTGAAGATGCTTTGTTGGTTTGTTCTAAAGCTAAAGTTCAAGATATCAAAAAAGTTATCAAAGAGCTAGAAGTCCGAGGGAAAAAATATCTTTAAAATAGCAGATGCTATTTTAAAAAATTATTTCAAAATCCAAATTGTTTCAAATTATTCCAAATGAAATCTAAATTTAAAATTAAAATTAAAAAACTCGCTGGAAGGCGAGTTTTTCATACTTTATACTTCATACTAAATACTATTTCCTCCAAATCTCCATCGAACTACTAGTATACTTAGTCTCTATCGGCTGATAAGTTTCTCTGATGTAATGACGAACTTCACCATTAGTATAATCAAAATCATTATCACTAATAACAATCCAGATTGAATTGTTCTGTGATTCTAACGATTTAAGTTTTTTTAAATCCAATTTTTTCTCTGGTTGATGTTCACCACCAAAATCAAAAACTGGAATATTTTTATCGGCATAATAATAATTTCTAAAGTTTCTCGTTATTAACAAGGCATTTTTTTCTCGATGTTTTAAATAATAAGTAAAAACTTCTTTGTAATTAGCATGGTCCCATTTGGTTTTGTCTTGATAGAAACCGTTGGGTCCAGAAAAATAATTAAAATTATAAAGAATTAAAAATAAATACAAAATAGAGCCTCCCATCAGTAATGTTTTTTGAAGATTATTATTTTTGAAAAATTGATACCATTTTTTTTGAGAAAAAATCTCGGTTATTTTTTGTGCTATAAAATAAATTCCAGCAGCTACTATAATAGTTTGAAAAGTTTGAACTAAATAAATATATTGAGCACCAGCGGAACGATTCCAAATGAAAACGGCTGATAAAAATGGAACTAGAAATGCCAATAAAAGCCAAATATTTTTCTTGAGATTTTGTTTAATCAAGCCACCCGCACCAATAATAAAAAAAGTGACTGCCAACAAAGAATGACTATAGTCAATGGTGATATTTCCAAAATGACCAAAATTATTCTCCATAAGACCCAAAAAGTCAGAGGATCTTCCAACAAAGCCCGTTAGCGTTAAAAGTAGCAGAGAAGCTAAAGGCAAAAGCAATAACCAGGAATATTTGTTAGCTATTTTATTATTTTTCTTCCATTCATAAATTGCAAAAAATAAAATATAAACTCCAATAGTTGAAAAAATGTTGATAGTTAAAAAATGAGTAGCAAAAGATAAAACAAGTAAAAAGAAGGCTGGAATAAAATAATTCCAATTCAGCTTGGTTTTTCTAGACAATTGATTCAAAAAAGTTTTGGACTTCCCCGGAATTGTTTCTAAAAATTGATAAGTCAATGTTGATAAGATTAAATAAACTGGTGCAAACATCGCATACATTCGAAGATGTCGGTCAAAAGTAATAGCGGAAATACTAACGGCCCATAGAAAAGCACTCAAAAGAGCGATAATAAAATTTTTGGTATAAAAATAACCAACAAAAAACATTAAAATTATTCCGATCATTCCCCAGAGAACACTGATCAGTCTGAAATTAAATTCTGTTGGAGCAACAAAATCCAAAAGTTTACTAACTTGAAAATAGTAAACTTGTCCTCGCGTATAGTCACCGTCAGTTAATTCATCTTTATTCCATTCCCAAAACTTCCATTGCCCAGTCTGGTGATGTCCTTGGCTAATGTTAACCCCAATAAATTCATCGGCTTTCAAAGACATATTATTAAGTTTGTAAATTCTCAAAAAACCTCCCAACATCAAAATTACTCCTAAAATTATCAAAGATTTTTTTAAATCAAGTTTCATTTTTGTTTGTAGTTAAGATATAGATTTAGATTTAGTTTAATTTTAGACTTATCTAATTAAATTGACAACCTATAAAAATTTAAAATAATTTACAATTTACAACCCGCCTACCGGCAGACAGGCTTACAATCAATTTATAATTTCAAAATTTTCAATTGCCAAAGGCTTTATTTAAAAATTATTGATTCATCAAAAATTATAAACTGGTTTTGAAAAATTTTTAAAAATATATCATTATAAATACATCTATAGAGGTATCTATAGATGTAATGATATTTAAAACAAAAATTATAAAAATAAAATAACAAGGTTTTTCGATGATTGTTTTTCTTATAAGTATTGCAATAATGCTTTTTATTATGATTCCTTTATATTTAAATAGAATAAAAACTATTTAAGAAACCAAAAAAAAGAACTGAGCAACAAATTGGACAAGTATAGAAACAAGTCAATCAGCACGTGAAAGACCTAGAGACTAAGATGCAAGCTAATCTAAATTCTGCATTGGAATAAAAACTATTATATATTATGGAAATATTTTAAAAAAATAAAAATTATGTATTTTTTTAGGGATGTCTTTTTGGACATCCCTAATTTATTTAAAACAATATTCCAGGGGAATTAGCCCTGACGGGTTATTTGAAAAAATAATTAACCCTGACACTAAAATAGGACTCTCCTATTAAGCGCTAGAAGATGACCACCTCCTTTTGAAAAGCAATGAGTTTTTTGGGCAAAGAAAACAATTTGACACCGTCTAGCTGTGTAAAAATTGTTTTTTCTTACTCTCCAACTAGGATGCATTTTACCTCCTTTATTTTAAAGTTGTGGCTTTTAATTTTAAAGTAAAACCCTAATTTTAATTTAGCAGATAATTTATTTTTTACAAATAGAAAAAATTTAAATGTTAATTATGAATAAAGAACATTTTACTCCCATACACTGGAGTATGGGAGCGGGGAATGTTATTGAATTTAATTGAATAGACGCTTTGAAAAAAAGCGTTTTTGTGATTTAATAGTAATCTAAATCAAATATTACAAACTATGAATATCAAAGAGCTAGAAAAATTTTTAACAGAAAAGAATGAACCCAGTTTTCGTTTCAAGCAGATTTGTCAGGCGATTTTTAAAGACGGGATAATTTCTTTTTCGGAAATTTCAACGGTTTCCAAGAATTTACGCAGTCAGTTAAACAAAAAATTCAAAATTTTGCCATTCAAAGGATCTAAAGTACTTATTTCAAAAGAAAAAAACGCTATTAAAGCGCTTTTAAAACTAGAAGACGACAGTTTAATCGAAACAGTTTTGCTTTCGCCGCAGGAAGGGCATTGGTCAGCTTGTATTTCTTCTCAAGTTGGCTGTCCGCTAGGTTGTTTATTTTGTGCTACTGGAAAAGGTGGTTTTAAGCGAGATTTAACTGCGGATGAAATCACTAGTCAGGTTTTATTTTGGCGACAATATTTAAAAACGAATAAACTAACTGGTCAATTCAGCAATATTGTCTATATGGGAATGGGCGAACCGTTTTTGAATTGGGACAATGTCAAAGAAAGTTTGAATATTTTAATTGATGAAAAATTTTTTGATTTTGGTCGAAGGAATATTGTTGTTTCAACAGTAGGAATTGTGGAAGTAATGGAAAAATTTGCTCAAGATTTCCCTCAAGTTAATCTGGCTCTTTCTTTACATTTTGCTAATGACACCAAGAGGGAACTTTATATGCCCATTAATAAAAAATATGGATTGAACGATTTGAAAAATTTTCTTCAAAATTATTTCAAAACCAATACCCGTAAAGTTTTTATCGAATATATTTTATTGAAAGACATCAATGACAGCCAAGAAGATGTTTTAAAACTAGCTAATTTTCTAAAATCTATTGGAAAGATGCAATTAATTCATGTTAATTTAATTCGCTACAATTCAATCGGCGGAGAATTAAACGCTTCCTCCAAAGAAACCGCTCAAAAATTCAAAGAAGCCTTAAAGACAGAAAGAGTTCATTGCACTATTAGAAAAAATATGGGCAACGACATTCAAGGCGCTTGTGGACAACTCGCTGGAAAAAATAAATAAAAAATCCAAATCCCCACACCCATAAACTGATTTACGGGAGTGAAAAAATATTTCAAGACAAGAATAAAGACCAAGATTCAAGTTTAGAATTTCGGTCTTTAACATTTAAATACATTCATTTTTCAGGCAAGTTTTTTTATTTTAGCCTGAATCTTTGAAGAGATTAATTCAAAACAATTTTGAGAAATTCTTTCTTTTTCCCAGTATTTTTTAGAATATGCCTTCAATTATCAAAATTAAAGTCTGGAATTTTTGATAGATCATCCTTCCAATCTTCATCTAGAAAAAAATTCCAATCAATAATTGGATTAAAAAATATTTCCGAAAGCAAAAATTGGTCTCTCGTTTCCCTAATAAAAAAAATCGCCTCCTTTTTACTAAGATTGAATTCCTCCATGGTTTCTTTGATTTCTTTTCGCAGGATCTCTTTCCCATTGTTATCTCGCAAAATAAACCTCCCTTTTATTTTACGATTAAGTGGTTTTAAAAAGATTAAAATATTTTAACAAAATATTTTCCGCACTTTCTTTTCTCCCCAATATATATTCAGTACTTCCGTTAATTAAATGACCTCTATCATTCACGCCATTATCATGAGCTTCTTCTAATGCTTTTTTGAAAATTTCTTCTTGGTCTGCAGTTAATTGAAGTTTTTTCATAAATATTAATCCTTTTCAAGGTTCTAAAATTCAAATTATCAATATAAGAAAAAATACAACAAATTCAATCTTTTGTCCATAGCTTGAAAAAATTGCAAAAAATAAAAAAAGGGTTATAATAATAATAATCTTAAAATTAATAGTTAAAATCTTTTATGAATTTTCAGAGTGAGCAAGTGAAAAAATATTTTTGGATAATTTTAGCAATCTTATTTTTGTTGTCGCTCAAGAATGCCATTGCTGTTTTAATAGTAATAGGTTTAGTGATCTTTTTAATTAAAAAATTTAATCTTAATAAAAATCATATGAATAATTATAATAATTTTGATCTTTCAAATTTGGGTCAATGGGTCAAAAAAGGAACTAGCTTAGTGATAATATTGGTGATTTTAATAATTTTACTGCCTCTGTCAATTGTAATTATTGACGCTGGAGAAACTGGAGTTTATTCATTATTTGGAAAAGTCCGAGATCAAGAGTTAAAATCTGGCTTTCATCTAAAAAATCCATTCGCCAAGGTAACTAAGCTCACTGTTCGAACCGAAGAATATACAATGAGCGGAGTTAGCACAGAAGGGAAAGTTCAAGGCATTGATTCAATTGTAGCTCTTACTAAAGAAGGCTTAGAGGTGTCCTTAGACATTACAGTTTTATATAAATTAAACGAGGAAAAAGCTTCTAATATCTATAGAGAAATGGGTTTGAATTATGAAGATAAAATTATTCGACCAATAATTAGAAGTTCCATCCGAGGTGTTATTGCCCAATACGATGCTAAAGTTATTTATTCTCAAAAAAGATCAGAGATTAGTGAAAAAATTTCTAGCGACCTAGATTCTCAATTGGCTAATCGGGGAATTATTATGGAAGAATTTCTTTTAAGAAACGTTGTTTTGCCGATGAATTTGCAAAAATCAATCGAGGAAAAACTTCAAGCTGAACAAGAATCAGAAAAAATGGATTTTGTTTTAACTAGAGAGACTAAAGAAAAAGAACGAAAAATAATTGCAGCCGAAGGACAGAGAGAGTCACAAACAATTATTAATCAAAGTTTGACTCCAGCCTATTTGAATTATCTTTATATTCAAAATCTTCAAGATCGAGAAGGAACAATCTATGTTCCAATCGGAGACAACGGCATACCGTTATTCAAAAATATTCAATAATCTTAATTTTTAAAAATTTAAAAATCCTCAAAAAGCTCTTGGTTTTCCAAGAGCTTTTTTATTTTTAAATTAATTTTCTTCCCACTGGTCTTCCCACTGGTTGAACCAGTGGAAACCAATGGAAAATGAGAAAATTCAAGATAAATCCGTTGACAAAAGCTTTAATCGGTTGTATTATTAAACGGTTTGTGAGTAGTTCTTTATTAATTCTTTCAAAAGATATGGGAGGTATCAATTGAAAAAAAGTAAAATTTTATTTGCGTTAACATCTTCACCCGAAAGCTGTGAGTTCGGCCGAAAATTTCATTTGTATTTAAATCAGAAAGGTATTGAGTATGGATTTAAAAATTCT
Organism: Patescibacteria group bacterium UBA2773; assembly: GCA_002352465.1. Taxonomy (GTDB): domain Bacteria; phylum Patescibacteriota; class Minisyncoccia; order Moranbacterales; family DUUL01; genus UBA2773. The sequence continues at coordinate 59,437 of DEIN01000008.1, read as the reverse complement.
TTTTCTGGAGAAAAAGCCGCCTTGTTAGTCAATAAGGAAAGATTTCAAATCGTCATTATTGACAAAGCATTACCAGAATTTAGAATTTTAAAAGGCACTTTAAATGTCATTCAAAATGAAGAAGATCTAAAAGCTGGAGCTGGAAGTATTATTGAAATAGATTTCCGGCAATCTTTTTTAGAAAAAATGAGGTTACAAAAACTGGTAATTTATCTTTACATAAAACTGACTTTTTTCAAACTTAAGCGGAAGATGTGAGAAATGAGCCAAAGAATTTTAATTGTTGAAAACAACGCTTTTTTTCTTGGTTTTTAAGAGAGACTTTTATTCTTTCTTTGAGTAAGGCCAAAGTTAAAACAGTAAGTTCAGCAGAGAATGCTTTAGACTCACCAGAAGAAGAAACCTTTGATCTCATTATTTCCAATATTTTGCTTCCTCATAAAACAGGAATTGAAATGACGGAAAAACTTGAAAAAAGTGGAAAAATAATCCCAATAATTTTTATCTCCTCCTTTAGAGAGGAATTAATAAAAACAGAAAATAGAAATTTCGCTTCATTTAAAGCTACTTTTTTAAAGTCGCTTAATGGATCTGTTGAATCTTTTATTGCGACAGTAAAAATGTCTTGATAAAAGAACAGAAAAAAAATGTGGGGGTTTGCCAAAACATGGTGAGCCCTTTTTCTTTTCTAAAAATTTATGCTATTTTAAATAAATACTGATTAAAATATAGATAAAAATGGATTATAAAATAATAGAAAAACTAAAAAATTGGCGGGATGAATTGGCCAGAAGATCCAGCAAGCCAGCTTACTATATTCTAAGCAATAAAAATTTGGAGGATGCTTTGCGTCTTAGCCCTGAAAATCCTCAAGCACTAGAGACCCTTTCTGGCTGGGGACCGAAAAAAATAGAAAAATATGGACGAGAAGTTTTAATAATGATTAATTCCAAAGAAAGTCCAAAGAATAATTCAATCGAAAATATTCAAGAAAGCAATTCCCCAAGTGACGAGAGTATTTTATCGGTCGCTCAATATATTAATTTCATTAATTTAACTGTCCAGCAATTCAAAGAAATAAAAGTGGTGGGCGAAATCAATGACTTAAGTGGGATTGATCGAGGTTTGGCTTTCTTTGACTTAAAAGATTCCAATGATCATGAATCAACCATGCAATGCGTAGTTTTTCGAAATAATTTTTTATACCTCAGTCATCTGCTAGAAGAAGGCTTAGGCGTGATTGTTTATGGCTTGCCTTCAATTTATCCCAAAAATGGCAATTTTAAATTCGTAGTCACTCGGATTGAACCGATTGGTGAAGGTGGCTATAAAAAAGCCTTGGAAAAACTAAAACAAAAATTACTAGGAAAGGGTTATTTCGACCAAGACCGCAAAAGAACTTTGCCAACGGTTATTAAAAAAATTGGACTAATAACTTCCAGTAACGGAGCCGCTATTCATGATTTTAATAAAAATTTAGCTGATTTTGGTTTTGAGGTTTTCCTGAAAAATGTTTATGTTGAAGGCGATCAAGCAGAGAACTCAATCATCAACGCAATTCAAATGTTTAATCGACAAGCTCAAAAATTGGATATTTTAGTGCTTATTCGAGGTGGAGGCAGTTGGGAGAGTCTAAAAACTTTTAATAGTGAAAAAGTAATAGAAACAATAATTGCCTCAAAAATTCCGACTATCACTGGAATTGGACACGAAAATGACGAAACTTTCGCCGGAATGAGTTCTGATTTCGACTGTTCCACCCCTTCAATTGTAGCAACTCAAATTAGCCAAACCAGAGAAACAATTTTAACCAACTGCCAAGAACTTTTAGAAAATTTGGAAGCATCCCAAGAAAGCCTTTTGAATAATTATCAAAAAAAGATTGTGAATTATTTAAGTCGTTTAAACTCTAATATTGAAACTGTTTTTAACAATTTTAATCAATCAATCAAAACTATTTTTTTCTTATTGAATGAAAAAATTTTTCAAACATCTTCTTTATTGCAAAAATTAGAAAATTTTAAAAATCGAATTATTTCAGAAGCAAAATCAACCTTGGAAAATCAAGAAAATTTAATCAATTTATTCCAATCTAAAATCAATTTTCTGAATCCCAAAGATATTTTAAAAAAAGGCTATGGAGTGGTCTATTCGCAGAATAGAAAAATAATTAGCTCCATCAAAAACCTTAAAAATAAAGAACTAATCGAGGTTGAATTACAAGATGGAAATTTTGAGGCAAAGATTGGTAAAATTAGCAAAAAATAAATTAGAAATTTAAAGAACAAGATATAAATTTTTTAAATTTATAATTTATAATTTGTAAACAATATTAAATTTTCAATAACAAATTTTAAAACATCGAGTTTATAAATTAAAAATTAAAAATTTGCCAGTAATCTCTCTTGAAAAAATCATTAACAAAGATTAAAATAAAATTTATAGAATAAAACATTAACTTTATAGCTCATGTCTGGACACAATAAATGGTCAAAAATTAAAAATAAAAAAGCGGCAACCGATGCCAAACGCTCCAAAATATTTTCAATGATTTCCAAAGAAATAATTTTAGCTGCTGCCAATGGAGCTGATCCAGAATATAATTTTCAACTTAAAATGGCCGTCGATAAAGCCCGGTCAGCTAATATGCCTAAAGACAATATTGCTAATGCCATCAGAAGAGGAAGCGGAGCTTTGAAAGATGGAGCAAAATTAGAAGAATATCTTTTTGAAGCCTACAGTCCTAATCAAGTGGCAATGTTGATTCGAGCGGTGAGTGATAATAAAAATCGAACTTTATCAGAAGTCAGAACCTATTTAACAAAAAATGGTGGCAAGATGGTTGAAGGCGGTAGTATTAGCTGGCAGTTTGATCAAGTAGGAAAATTAGTTATCTCCGAAATTGACAAAGATGAAGATGAATTAGAAGAAATCATTATCGAATCTGGTGCCGACGATTTTCTAAACAAAGATGGCAAATTAATTATTTTCACCCCCTTTCAAAAACTCCAAGCAATCAAAGAATATCTAGAAAAAGCTGGATTAAAAATAACAGAAGCTACCACCCCATATCTTCCTCAAAATGTTTTGGAAATTAGTGATCAGGAGTTGGAGGCTTATTCTAATTTTGTTAATAAAGTTGAAGAGCAAGAGGATGTGGTGGAGGTTTATGATAATCTTAGTTAGTTTTTAAGGTTGAAAGTTTATAAAGTTGAAAGTTCGTAAAGAATGTTAAAAAACTTTAAAATTCAAATAAATAATCAATCTACAATAATCAACATTCATTCAATATTTAATTTATCAATACTCAACAATTGAGTATTAAAAGATTTTATTATTGAATGAATTTTGACTATTAAATGTTGAATGTTAGGGTTAAAATTCATTTTTTTTATTAAACTATGGTCTCTAATTTATGGCTAAAAACATTAAAATCCTCGGCATCGATCCCGGCACAGCCATAACCGGTTGGGGCTTGATTGAAGAAAAAAAAGGCGAACCAGTTTTGATTGCCTATGGTTGTATCGAAACCCCCAAAACTCATTCGGACGTCAATCGCTTAGTAGAGATTGCTCGAGATTTAAGACAAGTTCTGGATACCTATCAACCAAATGAAGTAGCCGTTGAAGATCTTTTCTTTTTCAAAAATCTTAAAACCGCCATCAAAGTTGCTCAAGCACGAGGAGTGCTATTATTAATTCCGGCCGAAAAAAAAATTCCAGTTTTTGAATATACTCCCTTGCAAATCAAACAAGCCTTGACTGGCTATGGACGAGCCGAAAAAAAACAAGTTCAAATAATGGTTCAAAATATTTTAAAACTAAAAAAAATTCCCCAACCGGATGATGCCGCTGATGCTTTGGCAGTGGCTCTATGTCGACAGCAATCGAGAAAAATAGAAATGCTAGATAAATCAAATTAAATCCACAAAGGGACCGTATCCAATCACCCTTTTTACTACAATTTTCTATTTTTGGCTAAATTTATCAAAAATTTTAAAAAAATTTATCTCAAAACTAGAAAATTTCGTCACAAAACTGTGATTGGACACAGTCCCATAAAGACTAGCCGAATCATTTTAAATTAGCTATAATTAAAAGTATCCTTTTTAGAGATGATTTTTTAAGGCGTCGTTTTTGAAAAATGCCGCTAAAAACGATAGAAATGACATTTTTATTAAATAAAAAAATAAATGAAAATAATTGAAAAAAGAAAATATTCATTCTTACTTTCTAGTCTACTTATCATTACTAGCGTAGTTTTTATTGCAATGTGGGGATTGAAGTTGGGTATTGATTTTACGGGAGGAGTTTTGAGTGAAGTTAAATTTCAACAAGAAGTCTCCAAAGATGAAGTTAGAAAATTAGTCAAAGAACTTGAACTTCCAAGTCTATTAATTCAACCGGCTGAAAATAATTCTTTTATTATCCGTTATCAATCCGAACAAAATAAAATTAATCCAAAAGTGGAAGAACTTTTAAAAGAAAAATATCCAGAAACAGAAATTTTAAGAACAGAATTCATCAGCTCTTTGGTTTCTTCAGAATTAAAAAGGAATGCTTTCTATGCTGTAATTGTTTCGATTATGGGAATTACTTGGTATATCGCCTGGGCTTTTCGAAAAATTTCTTATCCCATCAATAGTTGGAAGTATGGCCTAGGAGCAATTCTAGCTTTAGTGCATGATATCATTATTACTTTAGGATTTTTTGCTTTCTTCGGCAGATTTTATGGAATTGAAGTTGGAATTCCTTTTGTGGCTGCTTTGCTAACTATTTTTGGATACAGCGTCAATGATACCATTGTTATTTTCGACCGAATTAGAGAAAATTTATTACGCTACGGAGCAGGAAAAAATTTCGAAGGAACAATTAATAAATCAATTAGAGAAAGTATCGCTCGTTCCTTAAATACTTCCTTGACAGTTGTTTTTGTTTTATTATCAGTGATATTTTTTGGAGGAGAAACTATTAAATATTTCTCATTGGCTCTATTAATCGGAATTTTATTCGGAACCTATTCCTCGATTTTTGTTGCCACCGTTTTTGTAGCTGAGCTTTGGAAACGTGATAAAAAATAAAGCTGGTTAACAACCAAGAGAATAAAAATCATAAATAAAACAATGAAAATCGCTCTAGTTCACGATTATTTAGTTCAAAACGGTGGAGCTGAAAGAGTTCTACAATGCTTGACTGAAATTTGGCCTGATGCCCCAATCTATACAATCCTTTATAACGACCAAAAATTTCCAAGATTTAAAAATAAAAATGTAAGAACTTCATTTTTACAAAAAGTTCCCTTCGCCAAAAAATATCATCGGCTTTTCCCACCCTTGATGATGAATGCCATTGAGGAATTTAATTTGGATTATTACGATTTAGTACTTTCTGATTCCTCTAGCTTTGCCAAAAACATCATAACTTCACCCAAAACTTTGCATATTTGCTACTGTCACACCCCGATGCGCTATGCTTGGGACGATTGTCAACACTACACTCAAGAATTTGGATTTCCAAACTGGCTCAAAAAAATTGTGCCTTTCTTAATGAATTATATTCGAGTTTGGGATTATTTCTCTTCTAATGGCGTAGATTATTTCATTGCCAACTCCAAATTTGTTCAAGGACGAATTAAAAAATATTATCAACGAAAATCAATTGTCATTAACCCTCCAGTAAAAGTTGATAAATTCTATATAACGCCAAAGAAAGAACTTGGGAATTACTTTTTAGTAACTGGCCGAATGATGAAATACAAAAAAACAGATCTAGTAATTAAAGTTTGCAATGATTTAAAACTTCCTCTTAAAATAATCGGAAGAGGAATTGAATTAAAAAATTTAAAAAAAATAGCTGGACCAACCATTGAATTTTTAGGTCGAGTTTCTGAAAAAAAATTGCGAGAAGTTTATTCTAAAGCTCAGGCTTTTATTTTTCCCCAAGAAGAAGATTTTGGAATTGTTGCCATTGAAGCCTTGGCCAGTGGTCGACCAATTGTGGCTTTCAGAGCTGGTGATATTGTTGAACACGTTGAAGATGGTAAAACTGGAATATTTTTTGAAAATCAAACCGAAAACTCTTTGAAAGAAGCTCTAAAGAAATTTAAAAAAACCAATTTTGATTCTAAATATATTAGAAAAACTGCAATGGGCTTTTCGGAAAAGATATTTAAGGTTAAAATAAAAGAAGAAGTTGAAAATAAATATAAAATTTTTTTAAAAAAATATGAAAACAATTGAAGATATTGATTTTACTGGTAAAAGCGTTCTAATTCGTTGTGATTACAATGTCCCAATGGAAGGCAAGACCTTAACCGATGAAGAAGATGATAAAATAGAATTTTCCTTAGGAACCATTAGAAAAATTTTAGAAAATCAAGCTAAATTTATTTTGTTAGTTTCCCATCTCGGAAGACCCAACGGTAAATTTAATGAAAAATTCTCAATGAAACCAGTGCAAAAAAAATTAGAAGAATATTTAGGACTTGATGTCGAATTAATAAAAGATATTGAAGATATTAAAGTAGTTAAAGAAAATCAAACAACTGAATTAGCGATTTTAGAGAATATTCGTTTCTGGAAAGAAGAAAAAGAATCAAATGATCTTTTTGCTGAAAAAATTGCCAGTGGTTTCGATGTTTATGTCAATAATGCCTTTTCGGTTTGTCACAGAAATCATGCTTCTTTAACAAAATTTCCTGAATTCTGTAAAGAAAGATGCGCTGGCAAATTATTAGCCGAAGAAGTCCGAAATCTAGAGATAGTAAAATACAATCCTAAAAGACCAGCTGTTGCCATAATCGGCGGAGCTAAAATCAAAACTAAATTACCGGTTATTGAAACTTTAGCCAAAGAATATGATTCCGTCTTAGTTGCTGGAAAAACCGCCAACGAAGCCTTGGACAAAATAATAAGTTTTCCAGAAAATGTTTTTTTACCAATTGATTTTTCACCAAAATCAGAGAGTGAAGCCAGACTAGATATTGGCGAAAAAACTCGAACAATGTTTATTGATAAAATTAACCAAGCCAAGACAATCATCTGGAATGGTCCACTAGGAATGTTCGAAAGAGGAGATTGTGCCTTAGGAACAAAAGCCGTCGCCAAAGCCATTACTGAAAATAAAAAAGCTTTTAAATTAGTCGGAGGAGGAGAGACGGTCGCTGCTGTAAATTATTTTACCAATCCAGAAGATTTTGACTATATGTCCATGAGTGGCGGAGCAATGCTGGATTTTTTAGCTGGAAAAGAACTCCCTGGACTCAAAGCACTAGAATAAAATCTCATAAACAATAATTCACTAAAAATGAAAAAAGTAATTTGCATCGGATCGGCTGCTAAGGACATTTTCATTGTTTTGGATAAAACTAAAATTACTGAAAATAAAGAAAGTCTAACCGAAAAGAAGATGATGTCTTTTGAATTTGGAGCAAAGATATACGCTGAAAATTTAATTGAGGAAGTTGGTGGAAGCGCGGTTAATGTTGCAGCCGGATTAAATTTAGCCGGAATTAAAAGTTTTGTCTTTGCTCGAACTGCCAAAGGCGAAGTAGGGAAGTGGATTGAAAAAAAAATTGGAAAATTGAAAATAAAAAAAAATTATCTACAATGCCGAGGAGCCACTCCCAGTTCAATTTCTGCCATAATATCTGATCGAGAACATCTTGATCACACTATTTTAAGAACTGGAGATTCAGTCGAAGAATTTGATCTGAAAAAAGCCTTAAACAAATTCAGAGAAAAAGTTGACTGGATCTATGTTGGATCTCAGAAAAAAAATTCCTTAGAAAAAATGGAAGAAATTATCAAATTTGCTCATAATAAAAAAGCCAAATTAGCTTTTGTTCCAAGCAGTTATCAAATTGAAAATGACATCAATGAATTAGTCAAATATTTTAAAGAATTTGAAATAATCTTTCTTAATCGAGATGAAGCGATTGAAATTCTTCAGAATCTTGAAGTGAAATTCAAAGACACTCCATTAAATTTACTTCAAGAAATTAAAAATTTAGGTTTTAAAAATGTTGTAATTACCGATGGTGCTAATGGAGCCTATATTCGCAAAGACATTGACAGTTTTCATTTAGAAGTGAACAAGACTAAAAAAATTGAAACGGTTGGAGCAGGAGATGCTTTTACTAGCGGATTTCTAGCTAGCTACATTGAAAGTACCGATATTAAAAAAAGTTTAGCTTGGGGGATTGTCAATAGCGGAGAAGTCCTAACTAAAATTGGAGCCACCAAAGGTTTGCTGACTAAAAAAGAAATGGTAAACCAAGAAAAAACTTTAATTGAAAAAATAGAAAAAATTTAAATAATCTCAAAAAAAAATGGAAAAGATGCTAAGTCCCAGAAGCATTGCAGTTGTTGGTGCTTCAGACAAAAAAGGAAAAATAGGAAATATTCTAGTTAAAAACCTCAAAAATAAAAAATATACTGGATCAATTTTTCCAATTAATCTTCGCCATAAAATCATCGAAGGACTAAAAGTTCATGAATCAGTCTTAGAAATTAAAGAAAAAGTTGATTTGGCAATCATTGCTTTGCCAGCTTTCTTGATTTTACCAATTTTAGACGATTGTATTGCCAAAAAAATCAAAAATATTATAATAATTTCAGCTGGTTTCGCTGAAAGTGGAAAGGATGGGCAAAAAAGAGAACTGTTAATAAAAAAGATTGCCGAAGAAAATGATTTGAATATTCTTGGACCAAATTGTTTAGGCTTCATTAATACCCATAAAAATATCAACGCTTCCTTTGCGAAAAAAAAAGTTTTAGCTGGAAATGTCGGTTTGATTTCTCAATCAGGAGCTTTCATCACCGGTTTATTGGATATGGCCAAAGAAGAAGATTTGGGTTTTTCTACTATTGTTTCACTGGGAAATAAAACAATCTTAGACGAAATTAATTTCCTAGAATATTTAGCCAATGACCCAAAAACCAAAGTAATCGGTCTGTATTTAGAGAACATTAAAAAAGGAAGACAATTCTATAACACAGTAGCAAAAATAACCCAGAAAAAGCCAGTTTTGATTTTAAAGGCTGGTAATTCACAGAAGGTTCAGAAGGCCATTATGTCCCACACTGGAGCAATGGCAGGAGAAATAGACGTGCTAAAGAAGGCTTTTGAAGACGCTGGAGCTTTATATTTCGAAGACATCGCTACTTTTTGGCAAACTCTAAAAATGTTCAATAATCATCCGTTGCCTCAAAACAACAAGCTAGTCGTTTTGACTAACGCTGGAGGACCCGGAGTAATTATCACCGACTTAATCGAAAAAAAATCTATTCTTGATTTCTATAATTTTACCAACGAAGAAAAACAAACCATCAAAGTCACCCTACCGGGAGCTTCTTCGGTTGAAAATCCGATTGATATTTTAGGTGATGCAGATTCAACACGATACGAAGATTCCCTAAAAGAATTAGTTAAAATTAAAAAAATTGGAGCAGTTTTGGCGCTTATCACTCCTCAAGCCCAAACTGATGTAGACAACATCTTAAAAGTAATTAAAAAATCTGAAGACAAAAGCTCTTTTCCAATCATTCCAATTTTGATTGGAGCTAAAATAAAAAATGCCTTTCAATTTCCCCAAGAAACAGTCAATGCCTTAGAAAAAATCAGCGAATTTCAAGCATTTCAAAAAATCACCAAAAAGAACAAAAAAGAACCTTTGAAATTTGATATTCTAGCCTCAGCTAAAATCAGAAGCATTGTCAAAAACGCCCAAGAAGAAAAAAGAAATATTTTCTTTTACGAAGAGTCTTTGGAATTAATGCGATATTATGGAGTCAACTCGTTGAAAGCTTCTTTAATTGATGAAAATTTTAAAATTTCTAAGATTCCAAAATGTCTTGTAATGAAAATCGATGACCCTGGTCTTTTACACAAAATGGCTCAAGGTGGAGTGAAAACTGGAATAAAAGGAACCGCCAAATTCAAAACCAACCTTAAAAAACTTCGAAAGAAATTTAAAAATAAAAAAATCATCATTCAAGAACAAGTTGAAAAAGGAACTGAGATTATTATCGGATTAAAAAAAGATTCAAATTTTGGACCAATTTTACTCTGCGGAATTGGAGGAATTTTAACTGAAATTTTTGACGAAAAACTTCTGTGGATTTTACCAGTAAGCAAAGCAGAAATTAAGAAAGATTTAAGAAAGTCAAAACTAGGCAAAATTTTTCAAAAAGAAGATTTAAATCTCGACTCATTGGTTGATGAAATTGACAAAGTAGCCAAAATTGGTTGGCAAAATAGTTGGCTAAAAGAATTGGATATCAACCCGATGTTTTTCTACCAAGGTTCAAAAAAACCACTAGCGGTTGATATCAAAGTAAAAATTGATAATTCTTAAAAAGACATTTTCTTGAATTTAACGAAAATATTCAGGAATGATTTCTATTGTTTTATGGAAAAAAAATGGGAGCTTAAAAAAATAAATAAAAAAAATAAACATTATTTTCCAGAATTAGAACCAACTACCGAACAAATTTTAACAGAAAAAGGTTTTAAGAGCGAGCAGGAACTCGAAGCTTTTTTTATTCCTGATTATAATGGCAATCTGCACGATCCGTTTCTTTTGAATGATATGAAAAAAGCGGTTCAGAGAATTTTAAAAGCCCAGAAAAATAAAGAGAAAATTTGTATTTTTGGTGATTACGACGCCGATGGTGTGACGTCTTCGGTCTTATTAGCAACCTTTTTAACTGATGAACTGAAATTAGACAATTTTTGCTATATTCCTAACCGAGAAGACGAAGGCTATGGAATGAACCAAACCGCCATTGATTTTATTCAAAAAGAAGGTGCGACTTTGATAATCACCGTCGATTGTGGAATTACTAATCTAGAAGAAGTTGATTACGCTAACGAAAAGAATATCGATGTAATAATTTCAGATCATCATAATGTAATTGGCAAAGTGCCAAAAGCTCTAGCAGTGATTGATCCCAAAAATCCTAATGAAAAAAAATATCCTTTCAGAGAATTAGCTGGAGTCGGTGTAGCTTTTAAAATTTTACAAGCAATTGCTATTGAAGATAAAAATATTAACGAAGAAAAACTGAAATGGTATTTAGACTTAGTAGCAATTGGAACAGTGGCTGATTGTGTTCCGTTGATAAATGAAAATCGAACTTTAGTAAAATTTGGCTTGATGGTGTTGTCAAAAACCCAACGAGTTGGATTACGCCAACTTTTTCAAGTTGGTCGAATAAAAATCGGGGAAAGTGAATTGCCAACCGCTGATCAAATTGGCTATCAAATCGCACCCAGAATTAATGCCGCTGGTCGAATGAACCACGCTAGCATTGCCTATAAACTTTTATTAGAAAAAGATGAAGCCAAGGCCAACGAATTAGCCCAAGAAATTGAAGATCAGAATAAACAACGACAGAAAGTGACCGCTGATATTCTCAAAAAGGTTAAGGCTGAAATAAACGCTTTAGCTGAAATTCCCAAAGTCATCATCAAATCATCAAGTCAATGGAAAATCGGAATAGTTGGACTAAGTGCTGGAAGATTAGCCCAAGAATTTGCTCGGCCAGTGATTTTACTTCAAGAAAAAGGCCCAGTTTATCGAGGCTCGGGACGTTCTATTCCAGGCTTTAGCTTAGTTAACGCCTTGCAACATCAAGAAAAACTCTTGAAAAAATACGGTGGACACGATCAAGCCGCTGGCCTAACGCTCTTGAAAGAAAATTTTGAAGAATTTAAAAAAGACTTTTTGGCTGAGGCTGAAAAAAAACTAACCAAAAAAATAGTGAAAACTACCTCAGTTGACGCCTGCTTGAAACTGAGAGAAGTCAATAAAAAACTTTGCGAAGAACTTTTGATGCTGGAACCTTTCGGAAAAGGTAACGAATTACCAATTCTAATGTTGCGAAACTTAAAACTAATTGACAAAAAACTTTTGGGCAAAGAAGATAAGCATCTCAAACTTTGGGTCGGCACTGATGACTGCACTGAAATTTTTGAAGCCATTGGATTCGGTCTGGGAGCAGATTCCCAAGATTTAAAAATCGGCCAGCAAATTGATTTGCTATTCAATCTAGAACAAAACAATTGGAACGGCAACAAAACCCTCCAACTAAAAATAATCGATTACCGAAAATCTAAATAGGGTTTAGTGTAAGGTTATCTAAACGTTGAAAACTCTAAAAAGTGCCTTTCGAGAGCATTGCTATTGCTAAATGAGCTAAAAAATGCTATTTTTAGATTCAAAACAAAAAAGTAGAAGTTTCTTATTTAAATCAACAAACAAGGAGGTGAATGATGAATTCTGGAGATAAAAAAGGTTTCTTGAACTTTTGGGAAGAAAACAGGCAGAAATTTGCTGTATTAGATTTATAATCGACTTTAAGAAAAAGATTCAAAGAGATACTCTGACGAGAATTTCGGCTCCTGTGATGGAATTAAAGAAGAAACAGAAACAAGCGAGTTTTTCTCTTGGAATAGCTTCTTTCAAACTTCAGTTTACAGATTTCTTGGAGGTTGTTGAGAATTGTTTTTTAATTAAAGCTCCCCTTGGGGAACCTTTTTCAAACTTGATTTTAATTTTTGCTCCGAGAATTTATAAAGAATAATAGAATTAATACTATGATTAAATCTAATATTAAAATAAATTTTTTATATAAAATTTGATTTTTAAGTCTTATTATTGCATAATAAGGTTATTGAGAGATATTGAGGTGTAAAAAATAAAAATATTATGGCAAATAGCAATCTAACGAATGCAAAACGGGCGAAGAATGATGAATTTTATACACAGTTCAATGATATTCAAAAAGAAATTGAAGCTTATTTGGATTATGATTCAGAGGTATTTCGAGGTAAAATAGTTTATTGTAATTGTGATGATCCTTATGAAAGCAATTTTTTCCGTTATTTTGTGCTCAATTTTGATAAACTTGGATTAAAAAAACTTATTACCACTAGTTATAAACCTTCACCTGTTGCCAATACTCAACTAAGCCTTTTTGGCAATGATAAAACTCTCATTCCAGTCAAAGGACGGCCGAAAATAACTGCTAACAAATTTATTATTAGTGATGTCGGCGATATAGATGGGGATGGTCAGTTTAATTTGAAAGATATTGCTGAACAGTTGAAACAAAATAAAAACAATGAATGGGAACCGTTGGAGAAAAACGGTGATTTTCGAAGTCCGGAATGTGTGAAATTGTTAAAACAATCTGATATTGTCGTCACCAATCCGCCTTTTAGTCTATTCCGTGAGTATGTTAAACAGCTTATGGATTATAAGAAAAAATTTGTGATAATCGGCAATATGAATGCTATTACTTATAAAGAAATTTTTCCGTTAATCAAGGAAAATAAAATGTGGCTGGGCGCAACTGGAAATGGAAGTGATATGGTTTTTGCTGTTCCAAATGGTGCAGAAATTGCAGAAAGCGATCGACAAAAGGCCGCTAGACTTGGTTATGTTGGTGATTATACAAGACTTGGAAACTCTTGTTGGTTTTCCAGTCTTGACCATGGTCGTCGTCATCAACCGTTGTCTTTGATGAATATGGCGGATAATAAAAAATTTAATAAAAGAATTAAAAAAAATGAGAATAGTTATCAAAAATATGATAACTACGATGCGATTGAAGTGCCCTTTACTAATGCTATTCCCAGCGACTACGATGGAATAATGGGTGTTCCAATAAGTTTTTTGGATAAATATTCCCCCGAGCAGTTTGAAATTTTAGGATTAGATGATCATAGATTGCAATTATCTAAATGGAGAGGTAGAGGTCCTGAATTAAATGGAAAATGTGTTTATAGAAGAATTATAGTTAAGCATAAAAATAATTATGAAAATTGATTTTACAAAAAAACAATATGAAAATTTAAAGAGAGATTTTTAAAAATGCAAGAATGTATTATTAAATGGGAAGAAGAACTTGAGAAAAACGGAATTGAAAAATTAGGAATTACAAAACAAAAAGACTAATATTCTTTAAATTAAAAATGATAAAAAATAAGTTAAGGAAATTGAAAATAAACTTAAAAATAGTTAAATAAAAAACAAAGATGATTCAAGGCAATTTTTGAGGTTATTTAAAAATAAAAAAGATGAAGTATATTTATATAGATGAAAGTCGAATATCGAAATCTCGATTCCAATTATTTGGAAGTTTTTGGATTAATAGAGATAATTCAGGGGATTTTGAGAAAGAATACTGGAAACTTTGGGATAAAGAATTTCCTACTAGAAGAAGCGAACTTCATTGGGTTAAAGTTTCAAAAGGAAAATTAGAGACTTATAAAAAATTTATTGATCTTTTCGCAACTTATCCGGGAACTGATTTTAGATGTGTTTTATTGGACACGAGAACTTTGGATTATAAAAAATATCACAATGGAGATAAAGAATTAGGATTTTATAAATTTCTTTATTTTTTTATTAGCAGAAACATTGAAAAAGACTTTAAATTTAAGGGAATTAAAGATAAATATAAATTAATCTTAGATAGAAGAAGAAGACAAATAGGAGATTAAATTGAAGTAGGAAGACTTGATGATTTAAAGAAATTTTTAAATAATAGATTAAATAAAATTTGTCAAACAGGTGAAATTTCAGTACGAAATGTTGAAGCCGTTGATTCTAAAGAATCACCTGCAATTCAGATTGCTGATATCTTAATGGGAGCGATTGGCTATTCTTGGGATGGATATCAAACAAGTCCAGCTAAATTAGCTCTTATAAAACACATAGAAATTATTTTCGGATTAAAACTAAAATATCCCACTCCCTATTTGACTGATAAAATTAATATTTGGAAATTTGAATTTAACAATAAAACGAAAAAGCGCCCCACTTCCTACTCCCTTTCAGGTTAGGTGCACACTAGGTGCACCGTTCGGATAGTGGTGGCGCTTTCTGTATCTCTATAGTAACATAATTTCAAAATATTGCAATAGTTTTTTCAAAAAAGTGTAAAAATTAAGAAAAATAAAGTGAAAACAATTTTAAAAACCGACATTACGGTTAAAGAAATTTGCGAGGGATTTGTCTATAATGAGTTAGAAGGAAAAGGTTTGTTTGGCTTATCTGGTAAGTTAACCATCCAGCCAGAATATCAAAGAAATTATATTTATGCTGATGGCAAAAAAGATGTAGCGGTTATTGAATCTATTTTAAAAGGTTATCCATTGGGCTTAGTTTATTTCGTAAAAGTAGCAGAAGATAAATTTGAAATTTTAGACGGACAGCAAAGAGTCACTAGCATCGGACGTTTTGTTGCCAATAAATTTGCCATTAAAGATGAAAATAGAATGGAGCAGTATTTTAGTGGAATTGCTTTTGATAAACAGAAAAAAATTCTAGAAACAAAACTAACTATCTATGAATGTGAGGGAGAGGAAAGCGAAATCAAAGAATGGTTTAGAACAATTAATATCGTGGGAATGCCATTAAATAATCAAGAGTTGTTAAACGCTATTTATTCAGGATCTTTCGTCACTTTAGCGAAAGAAGAATTTAGCAACAGCAAAAATTCTAATATTCAAAAATGGAGTTCTTATTTAAAAGGTAATGTTAATCGACAAGAATTTTTAGAAAAAGCTCTTGATTGGGTAAGTAAAGGAAAGATTGATGATTATATGAGCAATCATCGTTATGATGAAAACATCGATGAATTGAAAAATTATTTCAACAGCGTAATTGATTGGGCATCTAGTGTTTTTATAGACATAGAAAGTGAAATGTGTGGGTTAGAATGGGGAAGATTGTATGAACAATATCACAAAAAAGCCTATAATCCAGTCGAGCTATCTAAAGAAGTTCAAAAACTTTATGGTGATTCGTATGTTAAAAATCGTAAAGGTATTTTTGAATATGTTTTAGGAGGGTCTGTTAATACAAAACTTTTAAATGTTAGAATTTTTGATGAAGCAATCAAAAAATCAGTTTATACAAAACAAACTAAAACGGCTAAAGAGAAAAGTAAATCAAATTGCCCACTTTGTGCTATTGGAAATAATGCTAATCAAAAGAGAATTTGGAACTTAAAAGAAATGGACGCTGATCATATAACAGCTTGGAGCAAAGGCGGAACAACCACTATCGATAATTGTCAGATGTTATGCAAAACACACAATAGAGCTAAGGGGAATAAATAAAATTAATCATAGTATTAATTCTATGATTAAATCTATAATCAATTTTTATTGAAATTATTAACTAATAATAAAATCTCTAATATAAACTGTTCAAAAGAAAAAAAATTTGAAATTTAGATTTTAGATTTTGAAATTGATTTGCCCGTCTCGCATCGCTTGCCGAGGTAAAGATCAATTTGTAGTAATTGGGGTTTTGAAATTTTAAAACCGTTTATTCAATGAACTTTTTTAACCCAAATAATAAGGTAAAAAGCAAAAATTCATCAAGACAATCCGTTTACTCTTGACACAAATCCAAAAATACCTTAATATTTTATTTATCAAATGAATTTTGCTTAAATTTGATGTTAGCCAACGGTTACATTCTATCGTTGTCTTAATATTGTCTTATAAAAGAGGGCTGTTAAAGCGTTTTTGCGACAATAAAAATGACTGAAAAAATGTTAAAAGTTTAATGTAATTTATAGATGTCCAAAGAACTAGTCCAATTAGAAGGAGAAATCGTCGAGCTATTACCTAGCACGATGTTTCGAGTTAAATTAGAAAATGGACATGTGATTTTAGCTCATATTTCTGGAAAGATGAGAATTCATTTTATTAAGTTGATGCCGGGAGATAAGGTGGAGTTAGAGATGAGTCCGTACGACCTTACCAAGGGCCGAATCACGAAGAGGCTTTAGAAATCTTACATTTGGTAAATTTCAAGCAAAAATTTCCGCTACTCGCTACATTTACAAGCTCAGTAAACTCCGCTCGTTGCTCAATTTTTTCTCGAAATTTCCTCAAATCTAAAATTTCTAAATTTTTTTAATAACAAGTTATTGATAAGATAAGATTGTAAATAATAAAGATTTTATAGTAAAAATAGAATTATGAAAGTCAAAGCCTCAGTAAAAAAAAGATGCGAACACTGTAAAATCGTAAGACGAAAAGGAGTTGTTTTTGTGATTTGTAAGAACCCTCGACATAAACAACGGCAAGGCTAGAATTCTCATGTTTGGTAAATTTCGAGAAAAAATTTCCGCTACTCGCTACATTTATAAGTTCAGTAAATTCCGCTCGTTGCTCAATTTTTTCTCGAAATTTCCTCAAACCTGAAAATCCTAAGTTTTTCAGAGAAAAATGATTTTAAAAATTTCTAATTTTCCAAACCTCATAAACTAGTCAATAAACTTTTGATTTTACAAATTTTCCAACTTTATAAACTTAACATAATATTTATGGCCGTAAGAATAGCCCGAGTTTCAATTCCAGAACAAAAAAGAGCTGAAATTGCTTTAACTTATATCTATGGAATTGGAAGATCTAGATCAAACGAAATTTTAGCAAAATACAAGATTGACCGAGATCGAAAAATCAAGGACTTAAGTGAAACTGAAATCAACACTTTACGAAAAGAAATTGAAAGCACTTACAATTTGGAAGGTGAACTGAAACGACAAAAGCAAATGGACATTAAAAGACTGAAGGAAATTAACAGTTATCGTGGAGCTCGTCATCAAAGCGGATTACCCGCCCGAGGACAACAAACCAAAACTAATGCTCATACTGCTAAGAAATTTAGAAGAAAACGATAATTTAAAAACGATATAAACAATTGATTAAAATTAACCTCAACGAAAATGGCCGAAGAAAAGCAAGCTAAAGATAGTCTAAAAGAAGAAGACAAAAAGGAAGTTTTAAAAACTCCAACTCCTCCAAAGGAAGTTGCTTTAACAACGGCTGAATTTGAAAAACAACGAGAAGAAGAGGAAGCTAAAGAGGCTATTAAAGAATTCAAAAAAGAAGAAGCCACTAACGCTCCAACTCGAACTACTGTTTCAAAAAATACTTCTGGTAAATTTGTTCAGAAATTGAAGAAACGAAAAATTCGAAGACAAGTTCAGCGAGGACAAGCCTATATCAAAGCGACTTACAACAACACGATGATTACCTTATCCGATTTGCACGGAAACGTTTTAGCTTGGTCTTCATCTGGTTATTTAGGTTTTAAAGGAGCCAAAAAAGCTACTACCTATGCTGCCAGTC
Source organism: Patescibacteria group bacterium UBA2773 (assembly GCA_002352465.1). GTDB lineage: Bacteria > Patescibacteriota > Minisyncoccia > Moranbacterales > DUUL01 > UBA2773. The sequence continues at coordinate 41,276 of DEIN01000008.1, read as the reverse complement.
AAGTAGTAAATGACGTAACAGAAAAAGTTCAAAAATATGGATTGAAAGATTTAGATATTTATGTTAAGGGAGTTGGTTCGGGAAGAGAATCAGCCATTCGAACTTTGGCTCAGAAAGGATTTAATTTGAATATGATTAAAGATCGAACCCCAATCCCTCACAATGGATGCCGTTCACGAAAACCAAGACGAGTTTAATAGCAAAAATTTTGAAGAAAGTATTTTATAAATCAAGAAGTAATAATAATATAGTTACACAAAGATGGCGATAAATCAAAGAAACAAGTGTAGATTATGCCGAAGAGCCGGGGAAAAGCTCTTTCTTAAAGGCGACCGATGTCTTTCACCAAAATGTGCAATGGTCAAACGACCATACGCGCCTGGTATTCACGGAGCAAAAGGAACTGGTAGAAAGGGTTTAACTGAATACGGTAAACAATTACAAAAAAAGCAAAAAGTGAAGAGAATCTATGGCGTAACCGAAAAACAATTCCGAAAACATTTAAATGAAGCCGTAAAAAAACCGGGAATCGCTGGTGATAATTTAATTTCCAAATTAGAGTCCAGACTAGACAACGTTGTTTTCCGAATGAATTTGACTTCTTCTAGAGCCGCAGCTAGAAATTTAGTCAGTCACGGACATTTTCAAGTCAATGGAAAAAATTTAAATATTCCTTCTGCTTATGTTGGAATTGGTGATAAGATTACCATTAAAAAAAATAAACAAGCTAAAAACTACTTTACCGATCGACAAAGTATCCTTAAAAAAGAATTGTCAATTCCAAGTTGGATAAATTTTGATGTTAACAAAATGGCAGGGGAAGTTATTGCTGTTCCAACTAAAGACGATATCAATGTGAGTATGGATGTCCAAGAAGTAGTAGAATTTTATTCTCGATAATAAATTATTTATATAAAGATTAACTTTAAAAAAATGCTTTTAATAACATCACCAAACACTCCTAAATTTGATAAAATTGACGAACGAACTTCTCGATTTTTAATTGAAGGTTGTTATCCAGGTTACGGAATAACTCTGGGAAATGCCTTAAGAAGAATTTTATTATCCTCATTGACTGGTGCTGCCGTCACGGAAATCAAAGTCAAGGGCGTAACACACGAATTTACTACAATAAAAGGAGTCAAGGAGGATGTTGTTCAAATGATCTTAAATCTTAAAAAAGTTAGATTTCAACTTCATACTGATGAAAGCATTAAAGTTTTCTTGAAAGTCAAAGGTGCTAAAGAAGTGACTGCTAAAGACATCAAAACTACAACTGATATCAAAGTAGCCAATCCAAACCAACACATTGCCAGTTTAACTTCGGCCAAATCTGATTTGGAGATTGAGTTAACTATTGAAAAAGGTATTGGTTACGTTTCAGTTGAACAACGAGAACGAAAAGAAAAAGAATTAGGTGCAATTGCTATTGATGGAATTTTTAGCCCAATCGAAAGAGTAAACTTCAAAGTAGAAGATATGCGAGTTGGAAAAAGAACTGATTATGACCGAATTATCCTTGAAATAAAAACCGACGGAACAATTACACCAGAAAAAGCCTTCACTGAAGCAGTCAAAGTTTTATTAAAACAATTCAAGGCTATTTCTAATATAGAAGAATATCAAGAAGAAATCGAAGAGAAAGAGATTAAAAGCCAAAAACCAGATAAAAATGCCAAAAAAGATTTTGAGATATCTGCGTTAGAGCTTTCTACTAGAATTCACAATGTTTTAGAATCGAATGAACTTACCAAAGTTTCAGAAGTAGCCAAATTATCAGAAAAAGAATTACGAAATCTTAGCGGAATGGGAAATAAAGGAGTTGATGAAATCAAAAATTCTATTGAAAATTTTGGATATTCACTAAAAAAGAATGATTAATTTTAAAAACTGATTAGTATGAATAAAAGGATCAAAGGCCGAAGCCTTGGAAGAGAAAAAGACCAGAAAAAAGCACTAATGCGAACTTTGCTGGTCAGTTTAATCGAAAACAAGAAAATTATTACAACCTTAGCCAAAGCTAAAGAGTTGAAACCTTTCGCTGAGAGCAGACTGTCCTTAGCCAAACGAGGATTAGTAAATGAAATAGAAAAAACTTCGAAAACAAGACTTTTAAAAAAAGAATTACCAATTAAAAGTATCCGAGAACTTTTTTTAATCGCCAAAGAAGCCAAAAGAGCCGGAGGCTATACTAGAATTATCAAATTAATGCCAAGAAAAAGTGATTTTTCAAAGATGGCAATGATTGAATGGGTAGATAAACTGAAAGTTTCCGAGAAAAAATCGCCCGAGAAAAAAACCACTGTTAAAAAAGTCGAAAAAATCAAGAAGAAAACAACTGATAAAAAGAACTAATTAAAGCAAAATGAAGAATAGATTAGATCAACAAAAAGCTCCTGAATTCAAATTATTTGATGCTAAAGGAAAAATCTTGGGAAGATTGGCGACTGAAATTGCCAAAGTTTTATCAGGAAAAAATGAAGTCGATTTTGAACCTCATATTGGAGGAAGCAACTGGGTAGTAGTTATCAACTCCGACAAAGTTCGACTTTCTGGGGAGAAAGAAAACAAGAAACTTTATTGGCGATATTCAGGATATCCAGGTGGAATATCCAAAACTACTTTTAAGGAATTGTTAAAAAAAGATTCGACCCAAATAATTGAAAAAGCCGTTAAGGGAATGTTACCAAAGAATAAACTCAGTATTGAAGCAATGAAAAGATTAAGAATTTTTAAAAATGAAGAACATCCATATCAAAGTCAAATTAAATAAGGGATTATTTCCTAACGTAATTATTTTGATTTACAATATTTAAATTAATTTAGATGACTAAAAAAATTCAGGAATATTTCGAAGGAATTGGCAGAAGAAAAGAAAGTGTTGCCAGAGTAAGAATAATCAAGGGTGAAAAAGCTGATTATATTATTAACGACAAAAAAGCTGAAGTTTTTTTTCCTGTCAAAAAATTCCAAAAAGCCCTTTTTCATCCACTAATAATAGCTGGACTAGAAAAAAAATTGGCTATTTCCGTCAAAGTTAATGGTGGTGGTTTAAGAGGTCAATCAGATGCTATCAAATTAGGACTTTCTAGAGCTTTAGTTAAGTATGATGACGGTCTACATCAAATTTTAAAAGATCAAGATTTGCTAAAAAGAGATGCCCGAAAGAAAGAAAGAAAGAAGCCTGGCTTGAAGAAAGCTCGTCGATCAGCTCAATGGAGAAAACGATAATTTTTTAGAACAACTTCAAAAACCTCGAATTAATCGAGGTTTTTATTTGTAATTGACATTTAAAATGACTTGTTTTACAAAAAAAATATCTTAAGGTATCATATGATAAGAAACTGTTTGTAAATAAAAAATATATGGTAAGCTTTGTAAAAAGAAAAGTCAAATCCCTTACACTAGGAGAAAATTTAAAAAAAATCAGAAAAAAATCAGGAATCTCCTTGGAAGAAATGGCAGTTCAAACAAAAATCAAACAAGATTATTTGAGAAAAATCGAAGCTGGTGACTTTGAAAAAATGCCTTTTGATGTTTATATTAAAGGTTTTTTACGAAATTATGCTAAACATTTAAACTTGAACCCAGAAAAAGTAATCGCTCAATTCAATAAAGAAATTGGAGTTCGAGAAAATATCTTAAAATATCAAAAGAGGGACCAAGAAAAATTAAAAAATAGAATTCCCAGTTTAACTATCACTCCAAAAATGGCTTCAATTTTCATCTCTTTTATTGTAGTTTTGATAGGACTAATCTATTTTTATTCAGAATTGGACAGTTTTTCAAAAAAACCTAACCTAACAATCAAGACACCAAACTCTAGCGACAGTATTCAAGATAGTTCCGTTAAAATTGCGGGAGCTACTGATATTGGCAATAAAATTAGTATAAACAATGAATTGGTGCCAGTTAACTCAACAGGAAACTTCGAGGAAACAATTGGTTTGCAAAAAGGTTCTAACGAAATAATTATTGAAGCATCAAATAAACGCGAAAAACATACTCAAAAAATATTGAATATTATTGCTGACTATGAACTAAGAGTCTTAGAAGTAGAAAATCAAAATACTCAAATAGATTCAATTCCTGAGGAAAATTTTTTTATAGAAATCAAAAGCTCTGAATTTATTGATAATTTATTGATAAAAGTAGATGAAAAAAAAATCCAAAAAAATCTCCTTCATTCTGGCACTATTTTAAAAATTGAAGCTCAAGATAAGATAGAAATTAGCTCTAGTAATGTTGCTAGAACTTATGTTAAAATAAACGAAGAAGAATTTTTTGTTTTGGAAGAAAAAATTAAAAATTTTGAAAAAATAATTTTAAACAAAGATGGAATAGTCGAAGAGGAAAAAGAGTAACATCAAAATAATAAAAATTAAAAACGCTTATGACCGCAAAAGATAAAATCAAAAAAGTAAAAAAAGTTGTTAAAAGACAAGATTGCAATGAAGCAATCGAAGAAATCCGAACAAAATTTGGAGAAGGCTCGATTATGAAATTAGGAGAAATCAAAAAAGTCGACATTGCTTCAATTTCAACCGGCTCTCCATCACTTGATATTGCCTTAGGAATTAACGGTTTACCAAGAGGCAGAGTAGTTGAAATTTATGGTCCAGAATCATCCGGTAAGACAACTTTAGCTTTGCATGTTGTTGCCAATGCCCAAAAAGACGGAGGAGTAGCTGCCTTTGTTGACGCCGAGCATGCACTAGATCCATCTTACGCTAAAAAAATTGGAGTAGATGTTGAAGAGCTTTTAATATCTCAACCGGATAATGGAGAACAAGCACTAGAAATCGTTGAAACATTGGTTAGATCCAACGCCGTTGATGTAGTTGTAGTCGATTCAGTCGCTGCTTTGACCCCCCGAGCAGAAATCGAAGGTGATATGGGTGATTCTCACATGGGACTTCAAGCCCGATTAATGTCTCAAGCTTTGAGAAAATTAACTAGCATCATCGCCAAAACCAACGTAATGGTAATATTCATCAATCAAATTCGAATGAAAATCGGGGTAGTTTTTGGTAATCCCGAAACCACCACTGGCGGAAATGCCTTGAAATTTTACGCCTCAGTCCGATTAGAAGTCAGACGAGCCGCCCAAATCAAACAAGGCGATCAAATAATTGGCAATCGAGTTAAGGTCAAGGTAGTAAAAAACAAAGTAGCTCCCCCTTTTCAAATTGCCGAATTCGACATTATGTACAATAAAGGAATTTCAAGAGAAGGCGATGTAGTTGAGCTTGGAACTAATCTGAAAGTTTTAGACAAGGCTGGAGCTTGGTTTAGCTATAAAGGAGAAAAAATTGGACAAGGCAGAGAATCAGTCAAAAAATATCTTCAAGAAAATCCCAAAGCTTATAATGAAATATTGGCAACCATTAAGGAAATAAAAAACAAGGAGGCTTTATAAGAAGACTGCCTTCAAATATATAAAAATAATAATGTCTAAATTAAAAATCTTTATCGTTATTTTCATTGGACTTTCAATTCCATTATATGTTTTATGGAAAATTGTTTTAGTCGATTTTGATTATTCCTCAATTAGCGCTGCTCAATCTGGCGTCAAAATTACATCACAAACAATTAATAATCAAGAACTTTTAGTTTTTCCAGAAGAAGAGAACTATTTTTTTGATAAAATTAATCTAGTTTTAAAACCAAACAAAGCATTTATCAATAGAGACAGAGGGAAGATCTTAGCTTATCAAAATTTCCTAGTCTCTTTCTACCCTCAAATAGAAGATGCTTTGAACAAAACCGAATTAAAAAATTTACTTTTTGAGGGAAATTCCACTGATTTACCCGCAGGCAGTTTGTTTTTTAATGGTGATTCTATTAGCATAATGCTTCCAAATAATACTTATCGATCAATTTTTTCAGCTGAGTTATTTGAAAAAATGGGTTATCAATGGAAAGACGTAGTTGACAAAAAAATTGGTTTTGCAGGCGGGCTGCAAGAACTAGAGAGTTTCCTATATGGAGATGCTCATCCAAATGGAACTTTCATCGAAGTTAATGGTAAATATTTGTTAGTCTGGGATCAAAAACTTTTTCCACTAGAAACAGGGATTGACCCAAAAAATTTTTCACAAACTTCACCGATCAAAATTAACACCCTGAAACCAGAACCATTCGACAATTGCAATTTAATTTCCAACAAAAACGAACTTATTTGCAATTTGACTAAGGAGATTAATTCGACCAAGTCTAACTATATTTTTATTACTTCGGATCTAAAAAGTGACGAAATTCAAGAAATTAAATTAAATCTTTCTACTACTCCTTCCCAAAAATCTTTTAAAAATAATTTTCTAGTTAGCATCGACAATATTAAATTAAAATTGATAAAAAAATATCGCGGTTATATCCCCTTCATCTAAACTAATATGAACATCCAAGCAATCTCCAAAAAAACAACGAGCATTCTAAACAACAACGCTACTTTTGTTTTTTGGCTTCTTTTAGTGTTATCCCTGGATTATCTAGTTTTATTTTTCATCGAATCAATCCTTCCAGGCTATGTAATAAATCATTTTAATTTAAATTTTTTATTATTAATAATTTTGGCTGGCTGGCTAACTTTATCTATTTTTTCAAAAAAGGAACTTACTCCTAAAAATTTTCCTATACTAAATAATCTATTCAAAATTTCATTGCTTTTAATATTTTTCATTGGGACTTGGTTTACTTTATATAAAATAGCTCGATTAGAACTCTTAATTTATTTTTTATTCCTAATAACAATCGGTTATTCATTATATAAAAATAAATAGCTAAAATTTATTAGTCTTTTTAAAAACAAAAGTTTTTTTGTATTGTTTTTTATTTGGTTTGATATTATAATATTGGGGTTGTTTTAAATTTAACTTTTTATATATTCAAATGAATAAAATCGTTATTGGACTAGTCGGTGAGGTAGGTTCAGGCAAGGATACTGTCGGAAAATATTTAGAAGAAAAATATGGAGCTAAGCAAGTTCGATTTGCTGACCCGATTAAAGACGCCCTTTCAATTTACTTCAATAAATTATCACGTGCTGATCAGCACTGGTTGTTCACTGCTTTTCAAGAAAGATTTGGCGATGATATTTTAAGTAAAGCAATCAAGAAAAGAATTGACGATGAACCCAATCAAATTGTAGTAGTTAACGGTCTTCGAATGCCTCCAGATTTGAAATTCATCAGAAGTTTTGAAAATAACAAAATCTTATATGTTACTGCCGGTGCCAAAACTCGTTGGGAAAGAGCATCAAAGCGAGATGAAAAAAGTGACGACAGTACTTCTTTCGAAAATTTTGAAAAAATTGATTTAAAATCGACTGAAGTAAATGTACCAAAAATCGGAGCCGAAGCTGATTGCAAAATCAATAACGAGTTTGATTTAAATCACTTATTAACCGATACTGATAAATTTATGGAAAACCTCGGTTATCAAAAAATTAATTAAAAAACTTTTATATTTCAACAAAATTTCAACAAAAAAACTGGGTTGTCAAAATCCAGTTTTTTTATACCCTTTTCAAAAAGCCTCTTTTTTTATTTTTTATTTTTGATAGAATATCAACACTGATTTGTAAGATAATAAATAATTTAAAGCTTATGGCGCTTTCCGATAATGATATTTTAAAAGAAATAGATAAAGGAGAAATAATAGTAAAACCTTTTAGTAAAAAATACATTCAACCTGCTAGTATTGATTTACATTTAGATAAAGATTTTTTAATTTTCAATACAACAGAAAATTTTATTATTGATGTAAAAAAACCTACAGAAAATTTGATGAAAAAAATAAAAATTAATGAAAAAAAATTCTTCATTCTACACCCAAAAGAATTTGCATTAGCTTTAGTTTGCGAAGAAACTGGTGTTTCAAATAAATTAGTTGGTAGACTAGAAGGCAAGAGTTCGTTGGGACGTTTAGGTCTTATAATTCATACGACAGCTGGATATCTTGATCCAGGAAATTCTCTGAAAATGACATTGGAACTTTTTAATGCAGGAAGCTTGCCTATAAAACTTTATTATAAGATGCCCATTGCTCAAATGGCATTCGAATATCTTTCGTCTCCTTGTGACAAAATCTACGGAGCAAAAGGCTTAAATAGTAAATACTACGGAGATAAAAATGTTCAAGCTTCAAAAATGTTTAAAAACTTCTAATGAATAAAATAACCGGCTAATCTAAAAAATGATTAAAAACATAATATTTGATATTGGAGGAGTTTATCTTGAGGGTAATTTAAAAATTTTTTTAGATAAAGTTTGTTTAATGTTGAATTCTAAAAACAATCTCTATAAAAATGATATCGTTTTTAATAAAGAATACAATCAAGGTTTGATTTCTCCCGATGAATGTTTTCGCAAAATTTTTAAATCAAAAAAATTATCAGAAAAAGATTTGAGGAAAATCAAACAAATCTGGACGAATAATTGGAAAATTAATCCGGAAATGAAAAAAATAACTCAAAAATTAAAAAATAATTATAAATTGATAGTTTTGTCTAATTCAGATATTTTAAATTCACAAAAATATAAAAAACAAGGTTGGTATGATGACTTTGATGCAACCATTTTGTCTCACGAAGTTGGTATCACCAAACCAAATAAAAAAATATACGAGATTATGTTAAAAAAATTACTTTTAAAACCCAACGAATGTGTTTTTATTGATGATCAAATTGAATGTCTTGAACCAGCAAAAAAAATAGGAATAAAAACGATTTTGTTCAAATCAGCCGAAGACTTGGAGCTAAGATTGTCTAATTTAGGTGTTATTTTTAATAAAAATTAATTAATATAATAATGAATATTTCTGAAACACATGTTATTAAAGATTTATCGCAAGGAGGCTTCATCTTAGTTCTTGATAATGGTGCTTCAATTGATGGTCAAGCCGAAGCAATGTTACAAGCACTTCATTCTCGTTCCACCGGAGGAATCAAACATCATCTTAAGATTCTCAAAGAAAAAGGGGCTGAAAATTTTATGGAACAATTCTATGTTGGTTATGGACATAAATCAATTGGTGATTGTGGTTCTGGAACTGTTTTTGTTGAAGGAATTTCAATGTTAGCAGCTAAAGCAATTCAGGATTGGCGACTTTATTCAGGACAAGAAGCCTCTACTAGATATGTTGATTTTTCCAAACAAAAATTTTTGGATCCTTCAAAAACAAAAAAGGGCAATGAAATATTAGAAAATTGGAGAAATTTTTATTTAGAAGCTCAAAAACCAGTTCAAGATTATTTAAAAGTTCAATTTCCTAGAAAAGAAAAAGAAAATGAAGAAATTTATGAAAAAGCTATTATTGCCAGAGCTTTTGATATTACAAGATCTTTTTTACCAGCTGGAGCCACCACAAATGTTGCTTGGAGAATGAATTTCAGACAATTCGCTGATGAAATAATGTTGCTTAGACACCATCCATTGGAAGAAGTTCGTGATATTGCAGAAAAAACTGAAGAAGCTTTGGGTGAAATGTACCCAAGTTCTTTCGGACACGAACGTTTTTCAAACACAGAAAGATACAATAAAAATTGGATGCAAGGAAATTATTACTACAAAAACGATAAAGCCAAAGATTTTTCTTTGATTTATGATAATGTTGATAGAAATATTTTATTTAATTATCGAAATGAGTTAAAAGATCGTCCAATGAAAACTGAATTGCCAATGGCAATTGCAGAATGCGGTGTAGTTGCTTATGAATTTCTTTTAGATTTTGGTTCTTTTCGTGATTTACAAAGACACCGAGCTATTGCTCAAAGAATGCCTCTTTTAAATTTTGATCACAATTTTAATCCTTGGTATTTAGATTCTTTACCAAATAATCTTCGAGAGAAAACAAAGAATTTTATTAAATCTCAAGAAAATAAAATTAATGAATTAAAATTAGAAGAAACCGAAAAACAATATTTTATTGCTATGGGTTATCAAGTTCCCTGCAGATTTTCAAGTGATTTAAAAGCTCTCGTTTATTTAGCAGAATTAAGATCAACTCGTTTTGTTCATCCGACTTTAGTGAAACAAGTTTTAAAGATGATTGATAGTATGAAAAAATTATTCAAAAAAGATGGGCTTGTTCTTCATCTTGACGATGCTCCTAATAGATTTGACATTGAAAGAGGAAAACAAGATATTATTGAAAAATAAAAATATGAAAAAAGGAAAATTTATTGTAGTAGATGGAATGGATGGAGCTGGAAAAAGCGTTTTTCTTGAAAGTTTAAAAAATGAATTAAAAAAAGATAATCAAAAAATTTTTGATGTTAATGAATTTTGGGAAAAAAATAATCGTCTACCTGATTTTTCTGAAGTTGAAAATTTCGAAGCGCTTTATAGTAGTGAGCCAACTTATTTTGGAATAGGTAAATTCATAAGAGAAGTTCTAATTTCGAAAGATTCTAAAATAAATTATTCGACTTCTGTCTTAGCTCAAGCTTACGCCCTAGACAGACAAATACTTTACGAAGGCTTGATTTTACCTTTTTTAAAAAAAGGAGGATTAGTTTTTCAATCCAGAAGCGTTTCAACCTCTTTGGTTTATCAAAGAATAACTGGGCGAAAAGACGAAATAGACTTTGAAGAAGTTTTAAATTTACCAGGTAATCAATTTGCGCTAAAAAATTCACCTGATTTTTTAATAATTTTGACAGTAGATGTTCAAAAAACAATAACTAGATTAGCCAATAGAACAAAAAATGATAACTCAATTTTCGAAAAAGCAACCTTTCAAAAAAAAGTCAAAAAAGAATTTGAAAGCAATTGGTTCAAAAAAATGTTTGAAAAACGAGGCACCAAAGTTATTTATATGGATGCTAATAAAACAATTGAGTACTCAAAACAACAGATGATAGATTTTTTTAAAAAAGAATTAAAATTTATTAAAAAATGAAAATCCAAATTAAAAAAATCAAATCCGACGCCGTTATTCCAAAATATGCATTAGAAAATGATGCGGGAATGGATTTGTTTACTAATCAAGATATTAGACTTGAACCTGACCAGAGAACCTCTGTTTCGACTGGAATCGCTATTAAAATTGAAAACGGATATGTAGGTTTGATTTGGGATAAAAGTGGCTTAGCCCACAAAAAAGGACTTAAAACTTTAGGAGGAGTTATTGATAGCAATTACACCGGAGAATGGTTCATTGGCCTAATCAACTTAAGTCAAGAAAAAATTCTAATTAAAAAAGGTGAAAAAATAGCTCAAGTTCTATTTCAAAAAATTGAACATCCAGAAATAAAAATAGTGACTGAATTGGAAGACACCAATCGAGGCAATCAAGCCTTCGGAAGCACTGGAAAATAGATCCTCCTAAGACGAACAAATTCATAAAATTTAAAAATGAAACAACCAAAATTAATTCAAATCAAAAACTTAGCCAAAACTTATAACAACGATGGGGTAGAAACCAAAGCCTTGAAAAATGCCACTTTTGAAATTGAACCAGGCGAATTCATTGCCATTATGGGACCAAGCGGTTCAGGAAAATCAACTTTGATGCAAATGTTGGGATTTTTAGATAAACAAACAGCTGGTGACTATTTTTTTAAAGGCAAAAATGTTAAAAATTATTCCGATGACGAACTTTCTGATATCAGAAACCAAGAAGTTGGCTTTGTTTTTCAAGCTTTTAATTTATTACCAAGAACCAGTGTTTACGAAAATGTAGAACTACCTCTCTTGTACAATACTCAGAAAAACAATAAAAAAGAAAATAATCTAAAAATAGACAATGCTCTTAAGGCAGTTGGATTGGAACATCGAGTTGATCATTTGTCTAATCAAATTTCAGGCGGGCAAAAACAAAGAGTGGCTATTGCCAGAGCTTTAGTCAACAACCCCAGCATTATTTTTGCAGACGAGCCAACTGGAAATCTTGATTCAAAATCAGGAGAAGCCATTATGAAAATTTTTGAAAAATTAAATAAGGCCGGTAAAACCATCATCTTAGTGACTCATGAAGAATCAATCGCAGAATATGCTCGAAGAATTATTCAGGTGGGGGATGGGAAAATCACGAAAGATCAAAGAATCTAATTAATTTTTAATTTTGTAATTTTGTAATTTTTAAATAAATTTTAAATTCTAATTTTTAAACCTAGCGTACGAAACGTTTTAGATTTAAAAATTGAGATTTACCTGCCTGCCGATAGGAAAGGTTTATAAAATTAAAAATTATAAAATTTAAATTAAAAACAAAAGCCTTCGGCTTTTTAAGTTTGAGATTTTTAATTTATAATTTGAAATTTGTTTGTAACTTGGAATTTGTAACTTGGAATTTCAAATTTATTTTAAAAATAAATTTGCTATGTATTTACTAAACGCTCTAAAATTCTCTCAAAAAAATCTCCTAGCGAACAAAACTCGCTCTTTTTTAACTATCTTGGGAATAATTATTGGTGTTGCTTCCGTCATTATTATTATGGCCATCGGAAATTCAGCTCAAAGATTAATTCTGAAACAAGTCGAAGGAATAGGTTCTAATCTAATCGCCGTCACGCCAGGCGCTTCCAAAGAGAATGGTCCTCCCGCTTCAATTTATGGAATTGTTATTAAAACCTTGACGAATGATGATTTAGAAACTATAAAAAAAAGCGAAAGCATTCAAGGACTTTCCGCAATTGCCGGTTATAATAATGGAACCGTTTCCGTTTCCAGAAAAAATCGAGATGAAAATTTAAGTTTAATAGGAACCACCAGCAGTTATCTAGAAATAGCTGATACAAAAATATCTCAAGGTCGATTCTTTTCCGAAAAAGATGATCGGTCTTTAGACAAAATAGTAGTCTTGGGCCATACAATTGCTAAAGATTTTTTTGGAAATGAAAATCCAATCAATCAAAAAATTAAAATAAAGAAATATTATTTCCGAGTGATTGGAGTCCTAGAAGAAGAAGGGACTTCAGCTTTTGGAGCATTAAATCAAAATGATTCAGTTTTAATTCCTTTGAAAACCGCTCAAAAATTAATCTTGGGAGTAAATTATCTAAATTTTATTAGAATAAAAATAGCCAATCCCAATCAAATAAATCTAGCTAAAAAACAAATTACTCAAATTCTAAGAGCTGAACATGATATCGATGATCCAAGCAAGGATGATTTTGCTATTAAAGATCAAGCCATGGCGCTAAAAACCCTTGAAAAAGTAACTGACATCATCAGATATTTTCTTTTAGCCGTCGCCTCAGTTTCTTTGCTGGTAGGAGGAATTGGAATAATGAATATTATGTTAATTTCAGTCAATCAAAGGATTAAAGAAGTTGGACTCAGGAAATCGATTGGAGCTAATAATAAAGATATCTTGACTCAATTTTTAATTGAAGCAATTTTCGTTTCTTTGATTGGCGGCTTGATCGGAATATTATTAGGATTTATTATTTCTTTTCTGATTTTCATCGTGGTCAATTATCTTGGCTATGACTGGGAATTTTTAATTTCTATTTTTTCAATTGTTGTTGCCGTTGTGATTTCCGTGACGGTTGGAATTATTTTTGGAGTTTATCCTGCTCGAAAAGCTTCTCGAATCAGTCCGATGGAAGCCCTTCACTATGAATAGATTATTTTAATTAATTTTACGAATTCGAATGATTAACCTTTTAAGATCACAAAAAATCGCTTTGCACTTGGCACTAAAAAACTTATTCAGAAACAAGAAGCGAACAGCCTTGTCTTTATTGGGCGTTATAATCGGAGTAATGCTAGTAATTATTGTTCTATCTTTGGGCGCTGGAATGAAAAAATATGTCATCGACCAAGTTGAATCTTTTGGTAGCGATATTATCAATCTAGAAATTAAAGTACCAGGAAAAGACAAAAGTTCCTCTGGAAATGCCGGAGGAATTGCTAGCGGAACTGAAATTAAAACTTTAAAACTAAAAGACGCCGAAGAAATTGCTAAATTAAAAAATTTAGAAGCTTGGTACGCGGGAGTAATGACTCAAAAACTAATTTCTTTTGAAGATAAAAATGAAACCGCAATGATTATGGCCGTTTCAGCAGGAGTTTTTGAGATTGATAGTAATATGAAAATTGAAAAAGGTAAAAAATTTACTAAATCCGATGATGATAATTACCAAAAATACGCAATTCTAGGAGCTGAAATTACTAAAAATTTATTTGGAAACAAAAAAGCCATCGGCAAAAAAATCAAAATTGGTAATCAAAAATATCAAGTCAAAGGGGTTCTAGAGAAAAGAGGATCAACTGGCTTTTTTGATTTTGACAGCATTATTTATTTACCAGTTCAAACTGCTCAAAAAAAATTACTAGGAACTGATTATGTTCAGTGGATAGTTTTTAAAAGTAACGACACTCAAAAAGATGCCATTACTATCAAAACAATGGAAAAAATCCTAAGAAAAAATCACGACATTGACTTACCAATCGACGATGATTTTACCATCACCTCAATGTCTGAAGCCACTGACATGGTGGACCAAATTTTTAGTATTCTCAATGCCTTATTAATCGGTCTGACTTCAATTTCACTAGTAGTTGGTGGAGTAGGAATAATGAATGTGATGTATGTAGCCGTCACAGAAAGAACTTCTGAAATTGGCCTCAGAAAAGCCCTAGGCGCTAAAAATAAAGATATTTTGATGCAATTTATTTACGAAGCAATTATTTTAACTTTAATCGGAGGTTTAGTAGGAATTATAACTGGCGCTGTTTTTTCAAAAATTGCTGAAATTGTTGCTTCAAAATTTGAATTTATTTTAAGTTTTCCCGTCACATTATTTTCTGTGCTTTTAGCTGTTGGTTTTTCAATGATAACTGGTGTTATATTTGGTTATAAACCAGCTAAAAAAGCTTCTAGATTAACACCAATGGAAGCGTTAAGAAATGAATAAAACATCTTGATTTAAAAGAATAAACTTGATAAAATTAAGTTGGTTTTAAAACATCAAACAAAAAATGGAAAAACTATCTATTAAAAAAATTAAGAAAGGATTTTTGTATATTATTTTATTTATGATTTTTTGTTCTGCATTTTTAATTACTTTTTATTTTTTTAGCCCTCTCGGAAAATTTAATCAAAGATTTTTTAAAATAATTCCTTACCCTATCACTTTAATTGATGGCAATCAGTTAATCACTACCCGGGATCTTTTACAAAATGTCGAATCTTTAGAAAAATTTTATAACTCTCAAGATTTTTCAGAAATAGGGCTAAGAATTGATTTTGAAACAAAAGAAGGTCAACAACGTTTAAAAGTAAAAGAAAAAGAAATTTTTAATAAACTTATTGAAGATAAAATAATTCAATCGATAGCTAGAGCCGAAGGAATTAATGTTTCCAAAAAAGAAGCTGGGCAAGAGTTGATTTCTAAAGCTCAAGAAGCTGGAAATACCGAAAATCTAGCTTTAAATCTCAAAAAACTCTATAATTGGAGTCTAAGTGACTTTAGAGATAAAGTCATTATTCCCAGAATTTATTTAATTCGATTAATAGATTATTATGAAAAAGAAATTGACAAGACTAATTCATCGAAAAGTAAAATCAACCAAGCCTATCAATCATTAACTGATAATAACAATTTTGAAGAAGTTGCTAAAAAATATTCAGAAGGAGAAACCGCTGAAAATGGTGGCTCAATTGGTTGGTTTAAAAAAGAATATCTTTCTAAAAAGATAGCCGAAAAAGCTTACTCGATGCAACCAGGTGAGTTCTCAGAAGTAATCAAAAGTTCTTTGGGAAGTCATATTATTTATCTAGAAGAAATCAAAGAAAAAAATAACGTAAAAGAAGTCAAATTAAAACAAATTTTTACTCAAGAAGGAAGTTTTTTAAATTGGCTAAATACCAGAAAAAAAGAATATTCAATTAGAACATTTTTAAAAGATTATTATTGGGATAAAAAAGAGTTAAAAATAAAATTTTCTAATCAATTACTAGAAGAAAACGAAACGATTTTACGTAGCAACTCAAATGGAGACCCCAGTGTCTATTAATTATTATAAACATTTATGAAGCTAAAAATCGACGAGGAAGCCTGCATCGGTTGCGGTATTTGTCAGTCACTTTGTCCCGATTGTTTTTTGCTAGAAAACGGAACAGCAAAAATAATAAATACTAATTTTAAAAATTGTAATTTAAACGAAATTGCTGAAAATTGCCCAAGTCAAGCCATTTTAATTGAAGAAGAATAAAAAATAATATTTTAACTAAATTTTAGATTAATTAAAAATAAAGATTAAAATAAAATGATAAAGAAAAAACAATCAATAATAATGAATAATAATAAAAATATATATTTTTATTTGACTTTGTTGATTTCAATTAGTAGTTTAGCAGGTGCTTTAGGTGGTTTCTTCGCTAGTGAAAGATTTTTTCAAAAAAAAATCAATGAATTAGAAATTTTTCAAGATAATTTCACCTCTAAAAATAAAATTTTACAAGATTCAACTCAAAGTTCTTTATTGGAAGAAGATCAATCAGTCGTAAAAGTTGTTCAAGAAAATGCTCCTGCTGTCGTTAGTATTGTCATCACGAAAGACGTTCCCAAACTAGATAGTTTTTTTAATGATCCCTTTTTTAATCAATTTTATTCAGGTAACCAAGATGAAACAGAAACAGAAACTCGAGAAATCGGAGGTGGAACAGGATTTATTATCGACTCCAGCGGTTATATCATCACTAATAAGCACGTTGTTGATGATTTAAAAGCCAATTATACTATAATGCTAAACAACCAAGAAACTTTTGAAGCCAAAATTTTGGCTAGAGATAATTTTTTAGATATAGCTATTTTAAAAATAGAAGGAAAAGATTTGCCTATAATTAAACTTGGAGATTCCGAAAACTTGCAAGTCGGGCAAACAGTAATTGCAATAGGTAATTCTCTAGGTGAGTTTAGTAATACAGTTTCTAAAGGAATAATTTCTGGTCTAAAAAGAGAAGTAGAAGCTGGAAATTCTTTAGGGCAAACTGAAATTCTTGAAGAAGTCATTCAAACTGATGCTGCTATTAATCCAGGTAATTCAGGCGGTCCTTTGTTCGATTTAAAAGGAAATGTGATTGGAGTTAATGTAGCAATGGCTCAGGGAGCAGAAAACATCGGTTTCACTATTCCGATCAATCAAATAAAAGATATTTATAAGAGTGTCAAAGAAACAGGAAAAATTGTTAGACCTTATCTAGGAGTTCGCTATTTGATTGTAAACGAAAAAATCAAAGAAAAAAATAATTTATTAGTTGATTATGGAGCTTTAATTCTAAGAGGAAATAGCCGAGATGAATTAGCCATCCTTCCAGGAAGTCCAGCCGATAAAGCCGGATTATTAGAATACGATATTATTTTAGAAATTGATAACGAAAAAATTACTGAAAAAAATAATTTAGCCAAGATAATCCGAAAAAAAGAAGTTGGGGAAGAAATTGAACTTAAAATTTTAAGTAAAGGCAAGGAAAAAATAACTAAAACTACTTTAGAAGAATCTGATTTTTAAATAAAAAAATATGCTCAAAGTCACTAATCTAACAGTTTTCAATAAATCAGACAAAAAAATTATCCTCGACCAAGCTAATCTAGAAATAAAAGAAAATGAAATTCATTGTCTTTTAGGAAAAAATGGTAGCGGTAAAACAACCCTAGCCTACGCCTTAATGGGAATTAATGCTGATTTAATTCAATCTGGACAAATTAACTTTCAGAATAAAGTCATTACTAAGAAAAAAATTTATGAAAGAGCTAACTTGGGTCTGACTTTAGCTTTTCAGGAACCAGCTCGTTTTGAAGGACTTTTAGTTAAAGATTTTCTTTCAATTAGTAGTAAGATTAATTTCAAAAAAAATCTAAAAAAGACTCTTGAGCTTTTAGACTTAAATAGCGAAATTTTAAATCGAAAAATTGATGAAAAACTAAGCGGTGGCGAAAGGAAAAGAATTGAGTTAGCCTCGGTTATTTTAATGAGACCTAAATTGATGATTTTAGACGAACCTGACGCTTCTTTGGATATAATAGTTTATAATGAACTCTATGATTTATTGCTAAAAATAAAAAATGAACTAAAATGTTCGATTTTGCTCATTACTCATCGAGAAGAAGCTGGCTTAATTGCTGACAGAGCCACCCTAATGGAAAAAGGCAAAACAATAATCAACGGAAAATTCAGAGCAGTAATGATGGAATATTGCAAAAGATCCAAAACCAAAAAAAAATGTATGGCTGGCAGAAAAGCTCGTAATAAATAATTTATTGTGATATAATTTAAATAAGTTAAAAACAAATAAAGAGACCTTTTCAAATATATTTTATATTGTAAAATTTTGTTTGGAAAAAATCTCCTAAAAAAATGGCTTTATTTTTTGGAAAAGACAAAAAATTTAACAAAGATTTTTTTCTAGCCTTAGATATAGGCACAGAATTTGTTAAAAGCTTAGTGTATAAGATTGACGAAGAAACTCAGAAAGGAGTGGTTCTTGGAGTAGGAAAAACTAGACAAAAAATTGGTAATATGACCAGTGGAGCAGTTAGCAATATCGAAGGAGTAATCGAGACTTGCCGAAAATCAATTGATTTAGCCTGTCAAGAAGCTGGGATAAAGGGGGTCAAAAACACTATAATTGGAATAGCCGGAGAATTCGTCAAAGGTTCGACTACCACTGTTCATTACGAAAGAACTAAACCAGAAGTTAGAATTGATTCTCCAGAAATAAAAAATATTATTCAAAAAATTCAATGGAAAGCCTTCGAAAGAATTAAAAAACAATTAGCCTATGAATCTGGACATTCTGATATTGATATTAAACTAATTAATGCTGCTGTTGTCACGGTCGAAATAGATGGCTATAGAGTAACTAATCCAATCGGTTTTCAAGGCCGAGACGTTTCAATGAGCGTTTTTAATGCTTATGCACCGCTAGTTCATCTCGGAGCTATTCGAAGCATTGCTAAAGCTCTAAATTTAAAATTAATCACAATTGCCGCTGAACCTTACGCCGCCGTGAATGGAATGGGACTTGAAAATCATCCTGATTTTGGAGCAATTTTAATTGATGTTGGTGGAGGAACCACTGATATTGCTGTTATTAAAAATGGTAGTTTGGAAGGAACTTCAATTTTTGGATTAGGAGGAAGAAGCTTTACTAAAAGTTTAGCTAAAAAATTTAGCCTATCATTTAAGGAAGGAGAAACAGCTAAATTACTTTATTCAAAAGGTAAAATTGAGCCTCAATACATCAAAAAAATAGAAGACTCACTGCGAGAAGATTGTGAAATTTGGCTTTCTGGAGTAGAAATAGCACTGGAAAATTTTTGTTCTTCCCGACTAGATTCATTGCCACCTAGAATATTGTTATGTGGAGGCGGAAGTGGCTTACCTGGAATTTATGAACAACTAAATTCTGAAAATTGGCTAAAAAAAATACCGTTTCCAGACAAGCCCACTGTTGGTTTTATTCAACCTCACGACATCATAAAAATAATTGACAAGACTGGAAAATTAACTAATCCTCAAGACGTAACACCAATGGGATTAGCTAGTTTGATTTTAAACAATGAAAATAAAGACGTTCTATCAGAAGCTTTAAATAATGCTTTGAAAATAATTCAAAACTAAAAATTAAAAAATGCACAAAACTATTTACATTGACATTGATGAAGAGATAATTGGAATAATCAACAAAATTCGCAAAGAAAATGTCAATGAAATTTTTTTAGTTATTCCAAAAAATTCTTTACTTACTCAAGGAATTATAAATTTGAAATTATTGAAAAAGGAAGTTATCAAAATGAAAAAAAACGTTATCCTTGTTACCTCCGATCAACATTCAAAAAAAATTATTGAGAGAGTTGGCTTAAAAACAAGGAACAAATCTATTCAAGATTTTGTCGGTAACAAGGAACCCGAACCTTCAAATCAAATAAAAACCCAGCCTGAAGATTTACCAGAGAATGTCTTGCCTCAAAATATGAAAAGAAAAATCGGCAGTTCTAATTTTTATAACTCAGACCAAAAATCTTCAGTAGAAAAAGAAGAATCGACCACTCCAATAAAAAACTTAGGTTTATTTTCAACTCCAAAAAACAAAAAAATAATCGTTGCCACTCCCAACACTTTTGGCGAAGAACATATTCAAAATTATCAAAACAAGAAAGAGTCAGAGACGCTAGTCGACAAAGCACCAGAAGAAAAAAAATTCAGAATAAATCCTGCCTTTGAAGAAAAAAACGAAAACAATTCTCAAGAAAAAGCTTTAGATAATTTTTATCAAGACAATAAAGCTAAAAATGATTTTACTAAACCACTAAAAAAAACAAGGGGGAAAAAGAGAAAAAAGCCTTTAAATAAAAAAATTGGGAAAATATTATTCTTTATAATTTTTATTTTATCAATATTGATTGTTGGATATTGGTTTATTTTAAATTGGCCCAAAATGACAGTTGAAATTTTTTTAAAAAACGAAGTAGTCAACACTAATCTTGACGTAACTGTTTGCCAAGAAGAAACTAGAGACGAAAATTGCCTTATCGGTAAATATGAGGAACTTCTAATAGAAATTACAGAAAGATACAATGCTAGTGGTGAAAAATTTAGCAATGATAAAGGAATGGCTCGAGGAATTGTTAAAATATATAACAACTACTCCTCGAAAGATCAACCGCTCGTTGCAACAACTCGTCTGTTATCGAAAGAAGGAAAACTCTTCAGACTAATTAAAAATACCATAGTTCCAGGCTTAACTGACAACCAACCTGGAATGGTAGAAGTTCAAGTAATTGCCGATGAAGTTGGCCAAGATTACAATGTCGAATCAACTGAATTCACAATTGAGGGGTTTAAAAATAGTGATAAATACACTAAGTTTAAAGTTATTTCAGAAAATTCTATGATCGGTGGAACAAATGATAATGAGAATAAAAAAGTAAAAGTCGTCACAGACGCAGATATTAATTCAGCTCGAGAAAAAACTATAGAAATTTTTAACGAAAAATTAGAAGAAAATATAAAAAAACAATTAACTAGAAATGAAGCTTTTGTTTTGACCTCAATTGAAAAAGAAATAACAAACAGCGATTCTTCTTTCGCTTCAGGCGATATAATCGATCAATTCGATTATAAACTTCAAGAAAAAGTTAAGCTAATGATTTTTAATGAGAACGATTTAAACAATCTTATTAAAAGTTCTTTCAACGAAGAAAATTTAACTGATTTAGAATTTGACAAAATAAGCAAAATTAATTTCACTAAAGATATTTCTGATTTTGAATCTAAAAAATTAAATTTATCAATAACGGCCGAAGCTATCTATTGGCCTATTCTGAAGAAAACTCAAATAAAAAATTCTCTATCAAATAAAAATCATACTGAAATCAAAGCTTATTTATCAAATCTTAAACAAATCGAAAAAGCAATCATTTCTTACAAACCTTCTTGGCTAAGTTCTTTTTCTGCAAAAAATAGAAACATTAATATTCTTGAAACTAAATAGCCAAAAAAGCTTCAAAATAGCTCATACACAGAAAACAAAAACTCGAAAGTAAATTTTGAGTTTTTTCTATTGCCAAAATATAATTTTTATGTTATAATTCAAGCTAAATTTGATTAATTTTTATCTTTAAAGAAAAATCATAAAACAATCTAATTGGATTAAAAAAAGTCAGAATTGGTTTAATAAAAATTTTGAAAGAAATCTGATTCTACCAATTTTCATAGGATTAATGATCTCTACTTTAAATATAGTTTTAACCTTAAATATTTTAGCAACCGTTCTTGTGGCTATTTTGTTAGTGGCTATTTTTATTTTTTCGAAAAGTTTTTCTAAAGGTTGGTTATATTTACTAGGATTAGTTATTTTATTCCCAACAATAAAACTGGGTTCTGGAAATCTTTCTTTATTTGATTTGTTACTTTTTTTAATTTCAATAATTGGAATGATTAAACTAGCCCAAACTGACAAAAAAGTTTTAAAAAACAAGCTGACTTTTCCATTTTTTCTTATGTTTTTAATCAGTTCTTCTTATTTATTTTTTGGATTAATCTTCGATTTACTTATAAGAAGTTCGATTTGGAAAATTTCCTTAAATATGATTTTAATCTGGTTTTTACTGGTTGGTTTTCAATATTTTTTTCAAACCCAAAAAAGAATAAGACGTTTCTTTTCTCTCGTAATAGCCGTAAACGTTACTCATTCTATTTTTGGAATTATTATGTTTTTAGGTAACTGGCAAACATCAATCGGGATGGGAATTTCCACCGGTAAGTCAAAGCATTTGATTTTTAATCAATCTACTCATCAAATTAACGGATTTTTAGGAATTGGTTCAACCGATCAAATTGGAGCCAATCCTTTAGCCGCTTTATTAATAATCAGTATTATTTCAACTCTTGGTTTTTTACTTTTGAATCAACAACAAGAAAAAAACCTAATCAAAAAGAAAGTAAAGAAAAAAAACAAAGTTAAATTGTTAGACAGTATTTATAAAGTACAAATCTTTAAAGAAAAATTCAAAAATCGTAAACTTTTCAGAAAAAAAATTTGGATGTCCATTTTATTATTAATTCAATTGATTGGATTATTTTTAACCTTTGCTTATTCAAGTTTGATTTTCTTAGGAATTGGAGTTATGACGATGGGAATTCTCACTAAAAAAAGAATTTTAATCACCTTAACCGCTATCTATTTAATCATTTTAACAATGATTTTACCGAGTATTTATTCTTCTATTGAAGTTGTTTCTAATGAAAATTTAAAACAATGGTTTGGTGGTTTTGAAACAATTAAAAATAATTGGATTCTAGGAGAAGGCCTCGCTTCTCAAGAAGAAGGTTTCTCTAGCCAAACTCTTCAAAATAATTCTTATTTATTATTTTGGAGTAATTATGGAATAATCGGACTAATTCTTTTTATTCGAATTCTTTGGCAATATTTTATTGACATATATAAAAAATACGAAAGCACTCAAAAGGGAGAACGCATTTGGTTTGTTATTGTCGCCTCTTGTTTTGTAAGTTTGCTCTTAGAAGGATTGACTAGCAATGTTTTAATTTTTGGTCCAACCGCTATTATTTTCTGGTTAATGTATGGGATTATTTTAAACTTAGGAAAAGATAATATTAATAATCGTTTTAAAAAAATTAATTTTAATTAAATATGAACAACTCAAATTTTTCAATTAATCTAGAAGGAATTAAAGATAGACCTCAAAAAAAAGGCTGGAAATTTTGGCTAATTTTTTGGTCATTGTCAGTCACTCTTCTAATCGCTTGGTTTTTATTTTTAGAAAATCAAAAAAATGGATTGATAGGAATAGCTAATTTATTTAGTCCGTTATTAAAAATAGCCCCGATCGAAGAACAACAAAAAACTGAACTAAAATCAATTTTTAAGATTGCTTCAATTTTAACCGAAAAAAAAGAAGTCCAAACTTTTTTGATTTTATTGCAAAATAATATGGAGTTAAGACCTGGGGGAGGTTTCATTGGTTCTTTTGGAATATTAAAAATTCAAAATGGCAAAGTGATTGAAATTGACATTCATGATACGAACATTTTTGATGATAGAATTGCCACCGGGATAACACCCCCTTATCCAATGTCCGAAACTCTGAGTATAAAAAATTGGGAAATGCGAGACAGCAACTGGTCGCCAGATTTTTCAATCAACGCTCAAAAAGCCATTGATATGTATAAAATGGAAGGAGGAGAAGAAAAATTTGACGGAGTCATCGCAATTTCGACTGAACTTCTTGGCTCTTTCCTTGAAGCAGTTGGTTCAATTTCAATCGAAGGCTTTCCTGGAGAATACACTAGCGAAAATGCAATCGAAAAACTTGAATATCAAGTTGAAAAAGGCTATTGGCAACAGAACATCGATAAAGGTCAACGAAAATATATTATGAAATATTTAGCTAAAGAAATTTTAAATAAAGTTCAAGCGCTTGGATTAAATGAAAAAAAAGATTTATTACTAGCCTTGGAAAAACATCTAAACCAAAAAGATGTTATGTTGAAATTTTCCGATGTTGAACTTCAGGAAGAAATTCTCAAATTAGATTGGGATGGAGAAGTAATAGCCGAATATCCTAATGATTATTTAATGTTTGTCGATGCCAATCTAGCAGCTTATAAAACCGATTTAAAAATGGCAAGATCATTCAAATATCAAGTTGATTTTTCTGGAAATGCCCCAATTGCTAATTTAGATTTAACTTACACTAATACAGCCAGAGTCAAAGACTGGATGACTAATAATTACCAAAGCTACTTGAGAGTCTATACCCCCAGAGAAAGTTGGCTTTTAGGTTCTAATAATTTTCATCCGATGAAATTTGGAGAAGAATTTAATAAAAAATATTTTGGAACCCTAATTCAAGTTCCCCTGGGAAAAACCAAAACTTTTCATTTTGAATATCGCCTACCAGTCAATTTTAATTCCGAAAACTATAATCTAATGATTCAAAAACAATCTGGAATTTCTGCCGTTAAAGGAGAAATTGAAATAATTAATGAAGATCAAAATAGTCAAAAATATTTAGTTAACACCAATCAAGATTGGGAACTAAACAAAAAATAACACTCTAGAAAAATTTAGCAAAAACCAGCACCTCGACAGGGCTGGTTTTTTGCTTGAATAAAGCTTGATTAAATGATATTATAAAAACATCATTTAACCTTAAAGAAGAATATGAAAGTTAAAGAAATTTTTGATTTAGCCATTAAACAAGGAATAGCAAATGATTTTCGCTCCAAAGAGGAAATTAAAGAATTTTTAGACCAAAAGAAAGAAATTTACAATGAACTGTCCAAAGAAGAGAAGTCTTATTTTGATCAAGAAGATTTGATAAATCCTTACACTGATTCAACTGTTCATTTTGACAATGGAAAAGAAATAAAAAAGGTTTTAGCCGGAATTGACATCACAATCGGTAGTTTGTTATTAGCTAAAGAGTTAAAAGTCGATTTGATTATCAATCATCATCCAGTCGGAAAAGCTCTGAGCAAACTAGATGATGTAATGAATTTGCAAATAGACGCTTATGAAAAATTTGGAGTACCAGTTAATATTGCTGAAAAATTGACTCACAAAAGAATTTCAGAAGTATCGAGAGGCATTAATCCCGCCAATCACTACAACATAGTTGATGCTGCTAAACTTTTAGGAATTAATTTAATCAACATTCACACTCCCGCTGATAACTGCGTAGCTCATCTGCTTCAACAGACAATTAAAAAAAGTCAACCGCGCTATATTAAGGATATTCTAAAAACTTTAATGAAAATTCCTGAATATCAAGAAGCCAAAAGAAGATTCAACGGTCCAACTTTATTCTCCGGAAAACCTACTAGCCGTTGCGGAAAAATCGTAGTTTCTGAAATAACTGGCGGAACTGAAGGCTCAATCGAAATTTATCAAGCAATGGCTAACGCTGGAATTGGCACTACAATCGCCATGCACCAAAGCGAAAAACATCGAGAAAGTGCCGAAAAAGCCCACATCAATGTTGTTATCGCTGGACATATTTCCTCTGATTCAATTGGAATGAATTTAATTTTAGACCAATTAGAAAAAAGGGGAATTGAAATTATTCCTTTTGGAGGCTTAACTCGTTTTTCTAGAAATAACTAAAACCAATGCAATACACTAAAGAAATTTTAAAAAATGGCACCCGAATAATCTTAGCCCCCAATACAGGAACCGAAACCGTGACAATTCAAATCTTAGTTGAAGCTGGTTCTAAATACGAAACCGCTGACAACAATGGAATTTCACATTTCCTAGAACATATGATTTTTAAAGGCACAAAGAAACGCCCTACGGCTAAAATAATTTCAGAAGAATTAGATAGTGTTGGCGGAGCATTCAACGCCTTCACTGGCAAAGAACAAACTGGCTACTGGGTAAAAGTTCCCAAGCAACACTTAAAAATGGCCTTGGACGTGGTTAGCGATATTTATTTAAATTCGACTTTTAAACAAGAAGAAATCGACAAAGAACGAGGGGTAATTCTGCAGGAAATGGCAATGTATAAAGATATGCCGATGCACCACGTTTGGGATGTTTTTGAAAATTTATTTTATGGTAACCAACCGGCTGGCTGGGACATCATTGGAACGATTGAGAATATCAATCGTTTTAAAAGAAAAGACTTTTTAGATTACTTAAAAACTTTTTATATTCCACAATCAACCGTGATTGTTGTGGCTGGAAACTTTGATAAAAATAATGTTTTGAAAAAAATAAAAGGTTCTTTTGAAAAAAACCCTCAGCTCAAAGAAAAAACTGAAAAATTAAAAACGACTCAAAATCAAAGAAGACCTCAATTGAGAATTCACGCTAAAGAAACCGACCAAACTCATTTAATTATCGGGGTTAAATCAGTCAATATGTTCGAAGAAGATCGCTATCCGATCGGTTTATTGGCCACTATTTTAGGGGGAGGAATGAGTAGTCGAATGTTCGATGAATTGAGGGAGAAGCGAGGTTTGACTTATTACGTCAATTCAGACGCCGAACAATACACCGATTCTGGATATTTTTTTGCTAGCGCCGGTGTCCAACATAAAAATTTGGAGGAAACCATTCAACTAATTTTGAAAGAATTCAAAAAAACTACTCAAAAAAAAGTTTCCGAAAAAGAGCTTCGAAAAGTCAAAGAGTATATCAAGGGTAAAACTTTGATGTCGTTGGAATCATCAACAGCTGTCGCTTCCTATCTGGGAAATCAAGAATTATTTAGAAAAAAAATTAAGAAGCCAGCTGAGATTTTCAAAAAAATTGATGCCGTCACGGCTGATGATTTAATGCGAGTAGCTAGCGAAATTTTTAAAGATGAAAATTTAAATTTAGCTATAATTGGACCGCATCAAAACAATCAAGCTTTGGACCAATATCTAACATTTAAATAAATTTTGATCAATAATCAACAATAAAATGAAAAATTCAATCGAAATTTCTACCAACACCTTGATTAGAATAACCGCGATTATTTTAATTTTATGGTTACTGTTTCTTATCAAAGGAGTCTTTCTCATTTTATTTATTTCAATTATTATTGTTAGCACTTTAGAGCCATTAGTGGACAAACTTCAAGCCAAAAAAATTCCCCGAATGGTTAGTGCTGTCGCTTTATATTCAATTTTTTTCAGTTTGATATTTCTTTGTCTTTATTTAATAATCCCAGTTTTAATTTTTGAGCTGAAACAATTAGGCGAAAATATTCCCGATTATTTTAAAAATATTAATGGATTTTTAATTAATCTGAATACTTTAGTAGCTGGGTCTAATTTGGAAATTGATCTGCAAACCTTGATCAGTAACGTTTCTTCCACTTTGGCTGATTTAATTTCTCAAATATTTTCCAACTCTTTTGCTTTTCTGGCTAATTTATTCAAGGGCTTGATTATTTTCGCTTTGGCTTTCTATATGATTGTTAAAAAAGAAGGCATTAAAGGATTTTTAGGTTTTATTTTACCCAATAAGCATAAAGTTTATTTTATTGGTTTAACCAAGCGAATTCAAAATAAAATGGGCAATTGGTTGATTGGACAAGTTTCAATTGCTTTTTTGATTTTTGGTTTAGAATTTTTGATCTTATCCTTACTAGGTGTTCCTTATGCTCTTTTGTTGGCTTTATTGGGTGGATTTTTTGAAATAGTTCCTTATATTGGACCTTTTATTTCTTTCGTTCCAGCCGTTTTAATCGCCTTGACCGTTTCTCCTTTGACTGCGGTTTTTGTCGCTATTTTGTATCTAGTTATCCAACAAATGGAACATCACATTTTCACCCCATTGATTATGAAAAAAGCGGTTGGCTTGGATCCAGTGGTTGTGATTTTGGCCTTAATGACCGGCGCTAGTCTATTGGGAGTTTTGGGAATGTTGATTGCTATTCCTTTCGCTACTGCCTTGAGTGTTCTCGTTAAAGACTTACAAAACGATAAATTTCTTAAATAAATTATTTTTTAAAATGCAAATTTTTGGAGTTAAAATTGACTCAGAATCAAAAAAAAATGTTTTAAAAAAATGTTTGCAAAATCTGCAAAAATCTGCAAAAAAACCTTTATTTATCGTTACGCTCAACCCAGAGATCCTTTTAACCGCTAAAAAAGATTTAAAATACAAAAAAATTATTAATTCAGCTAACCTCAGAATCACCGATGGATTTGGAATTAAATTTATCAGCTGGTTGAAAAAAGAGAAAATTGGTGCTAGAATAACAGGTGCCGATTTAGCTCAATTTTTATTAGAAAAAGCGTCCGATTTAAAATTAAAAACTGGAATAATATATCTGAAAGAAGGCTGGAGCACCCAAAAAGAAATTGAAAAAAGTTTGACTGCGATAAAAGATTTTAAATTAATTGGAGTTAAACTTGAAAATCTTGAAAATTTTGATTCAAGTCAAGTAAAAAATTGTCAATTAATTTTAGTTGCCATCGGACATCCTCATCAGGAAATAATTATTCACAACAATCTCTCAAATTTCAAAAAAGCTCGAATAATTATGGGAATTGGAGGCACCTTGGACTTTTGGACCAAGAAAAAACTACGCGCCCCAAAAATTATAAGACGGCTTGGCTTGGAATGGTTATGGCGGTTGACACTTCAACCCAATCGATTTTTTAGAATTTTTAACGCTGTGATTAAATTCCCAATTTTAGCATTACTAAGCAAACAAAATGAACACCCCAAAAACTAAAAATAGTGAAATTCGAGTTAGATTTGCTCCATCACCGACTGGAGCAATTCACGTTGGAAATTTAAGGACGGCTTTATTCGCTTGGCTTTTCGCCCGAAATCAAAGAGGTTCATTTTTAGTCCGAGTAGAAGACACCGACCAAAAAAGACTTGATCAAGAGGCCACTAAGAAGATTTTTGAGACTTTAAATTGGGCCAAATTGGATGTTGACGAAGGGATTTTTCTAGATAAAAACTCAGAAATCGCCCAGAAGGGAGAATTAGGACCCTATATTCAGTCGGAGCGTTTGGCGATTTATAAAAAATATATTCAAAAACTTATCGACAGCGGAGAAGCCTATTATTGTTTTTGTTCAGCTGAGCGGTTAAAAAAAATTCGAGAAAAACAACAAGCCGAAAATCAACCGCCAATGTATGATAAAAAATGTCGCGATCTAAAACCGAAAGAAATTGAAGAAAAAATCAAAAAGGGAGAACCTTATGTGATTAGAATGAAAGTTCCAGAAAATGAAATAATTAAATTCACCGATAAAGTTTTTGGTAATATTGCAGTCGAAACCAATACCATCGATGATCAAGTGCTAATCAAAACCGACGGTTTTCCAACTTATCATTTCGCCGTAGTGGTCGATGATCATTTAATGAAAATTTCTCACATTTTCAGGGGAGAAGATTGGTTGCCCAGCACGCCTAAACACATTTTATTATATAAATTTTTCGGTTGGAAACCGCCTAAATTTGTTCATCTACCTAATGTTCTCGGGGAAAATAAGAAAAAACTTTCCAAAAGACAAGGTGATGTCAGTGTGAAAGATTTCAAAGACAAAGGCTATCTGCCGACTGCTTTGATTAATTTTTTGTCATTATTGGGTTGGAGCCCCAAAAGTGATCAGGAATTAATGACTAAAGCTGAATTAATCGAAAAATTTTCAATAGCCGGATTGCATAAAGCTGGAGCAATTTTGAACTATCAAAAACTAGATTGGATGAACAGCCAATACCTAAAAAAAGAAACCGATGAAGAACTTTTGGCGAAATGTCAAAAATATCTTAAACCCTATTTCAAAAAAAATAACCTTAAAGAAAATTCCGAAAAAATTAAAAAAATCATCACCATTGAAAAATCTAGAATTAAAAAACTTTCTGACATTACTGTTAATTTAGATATCTATTTTAAAAATTTAGATTATAACGCCGAGCTCTTAAAATGGAAAGAAATGACTTCGGAGGATTTGAGAAAGGCCTTAGTCTTGGTTCTAAAAATCACTGCTGAAGCTGATTTATCTGACCCTGAAATATTTCAAAAAAATATTTTAGCCCAAATTGGAGAAGCTAGAGGCAAACATCTTTGGCCTTTGCGAGTGGCTTTGTCCGGTCAAGAAAAAAGCGCTAGCCCATTTGAATTAGCTTGGGTTTTAGGCAAAGAAGAAAGTATTAAAAGAATAAAAAATGCAATAGAAAAAATTTAATATTACATGTAATGTCCATAAAAACTCCAAAAACAAATTACTTAAATAAACCGTTGCTGATATTGGTGATGCTTTTTGTAATGCTTTTTGCGAATCTGCAAATTCAAGCCGATGAATTTGATGATAGAATCGAAGAATATTGCAAAGATCACAGCGAAGAAGAATGCGAAGATTTTAAAGAAACGGTTGATTCAGAAGAGACAGAATACGATACCCTAGAAAATCAACTGAAAAACGCTGAAAAATTAGCTAAATTAAAAAAACAACAAGGTCAAACTCTAACAAACCAACTCCAAATTTTAAATCTTGAAATGAACGATGTTAAGGGCGACATCCAATCATTATCTTCAAAAATAGCCGCTACTCAGAAAAAAATTGATAATCTTGAAGAAAAAATAAAAATCAAGACTAAGAACATCAAAGAAAATCAAAAAAGTTTAGGGGAAATGCTCAGGGGCTACCATCGACTCAATCAATCTTTCAACTTAAGCCTTCTTTCGAGTGAGAATGGATTAAGTCAAGCTTTTAGTCAATCTGATTATTTAAGTCAAATTTCAACCAAAATTAACAGTGCACTAAAAATAATAGAAGAAGAGAAAGAACTATTAGCAGAAGAGAAAGAAAATGAACAGTTAGAAAGAGGCAAATTGAATAGTGAAAAATCTGAATTAGATAAGGAAAAACAAAAACTGGATCTTAAAAAAAATGAAAAGGGAAGTCTTTTAAATCGAACCAAAGGAGAAGAAGCTAATTACAAGGCTTTGATT
The DNA here is from genome assembly GCA_002352465.1 of Patescibacteria group bacterium UBA2773. Lineage (GTDB taxonomy): Bacteria > Patescibacteriota > Minisyncoccia > Moranbacterales > DUUL01 > UBA2773. The sequence goes on along the minus strand of DEIN01000008.1, from coordinate 10,384 downwards.
TCCAAAATTGAAAGTCAAATGAAACAACTCTTAATTGACGTAGATTCTCTTTCCGTGGCCGAACAAAAAGAGCTAGACTATATTTTAAAAAATGCCGAAAAACCGAAAAAGGGCTTGGCTTCAACTAATTGGTATTATTCTCAATTAGATGAAGAATGGGCTAGTGAAAAATTAGGTGGTAGTCGTTATACTATTGGCGATTCAGGTTGTGCCATTACTTCAATTGCTATGGTTTTCACTTATCACGACGAGAAAGTTGATCCAGAAGACTTAGTCGATGCATCATCTTTTACTAGTCAAGGTTATATTGATTGGAGTTCTGCTCCTAAAAAATTTGATATGAAATTAAAAAAAGATAAATATGGAACTTATCATGGAAATATCGACTGGGATGATGTTGAAGATTTAATTGATGATGAAAATCCCGTCATTGTTTATATCAATGGAGGCGCAGGTGGCCATTATGTAGTTGTTCACGGTTATGATTCTAAAAATGATGATTTTGTGGTTCACGACCCCTACTGGGGTTCAAATCTATTATTAGGCACTTCTAAAAAATTAGTTAGTAGTTTATACAGAAGAACCGCCAATGTTGATCAAATGATTGTCTACAAACCTGATTGAAATTAAAAAACCAAGAAACTTTTTTGTTATTTTTTGACCTTAGGATTTAGTTTTAATTATTATTTCTGCTAAAATTTTGAATTATTAATTAGATTAATATTTTAAAATATTCCAACGAAATAATAGTTAAAACTAAATCCTAATCCTTTGAAAATTATTTTACTTTTTATCAAAACAAGCAAGAGAATAAATTTCACAACAAAACTGCAATCACCTAAGTAGTCTTGTGAAGAAATGATATTAGATAGGCTTCAAAGAAAGTTTCAAAGACGACCTAATTTACCTTGAGTTTGAGAATGCTTGATTTATGATGTCGCAAAATATACATTGTGCGACTTCATATCTTAATTGAATATCAACCAACTAACTGTCCAAATCTTAAAATTTTCCTCTCCAATTTTCCTGTCCTTCCAAAGCAGTTCTTTAATCTTAAAACATTTTGACTTGCATCCTGCTCGCAATTGAAATACCATCGACTTGCATTTGAATTGTAAATTAAATCATTGAAAATTGATTTAAAATTTTCAATCCGCCAAACTTTACAAACTTGCCAAACTTGCCAACTTTCTAAACTTTTAACTTTCTAACTTTTAAACTCGCCCATGAAAACCTCTTACTCCGCCCTAAATTCCTTTCAAACTTGCCCTCTTCGCTACAAATTCAGTGCAATTGATAAAATCAGAACTGGCAAAAAATCCGCTGAAGCCGTCTTCGGAAGCATGATTCACTCCACTATGCAGTTTATTCACACTGGAAGCTTCATTTTGCCAACTCAAAAAGAAGCCTTAAACCATTTTTCCCAAAAATGGAATTCAGACGTTTTTGACAATGAATTTCGAGAAAGAGCTGCTTTTGCCCAAGGCATTAAAATAATTCAAAATTATTATAAAAACAATAATCCTAGCGATTTTCAAATAGTCGATATTGAATCTCGTTTTTCAGTTGATTTAAAGCACAACAATGAAATCCATCTTATTTCCGGAATTATTGATCGAATTGATAAAACTGACGATGGCTATGAAATCATTGACTACAAAACCGCCAATAAACTTCCCTCTCAAGCTCACGTCGAAGACAATCTTCAACTTTTAATTTACCTTTTAGCTTTTTTGAAAAGATATCCTCAACTAGCCAAAACTCCTGAGAAAATTAAACTAAGTCTTTATTTTCTAAAGCACGACACCAAACTTTCAACTGTCAAAAACCTCGATCAGCTCACTCAAGAAAAAGAGAAAATTTTTGATTTATTCGATGCAATTAAAAATTCCGATTTTGAACCTCAAACTTCTCCGCTTTGTGATTGGTGCGATTTTCAAGAAATTTGTCCAATGTGGAAACATAAATTCAAAAAAGAGCTAACTGCCACTGACGAAGAAAAAAACTCAATTATTCGACAATATTTAGAATTGCAAACTGAAGCCAAAAATATTAGAAAAGAAATTTCAGCCCTTCAAAAAAATCTACTAGAAATTATGGAAGGCGAAAAAGTTGATCGCTTGTTTGGTAACGGAAAAATCGTCGCCAAAACTCATCGACAAACTTTCAAATACAACGAAGAGAAACTCAAAGAAATTCTTAAAAAAAAGAAACTTTGGGACCAAGTCGTCAAAGTCAACCAACTTCAGCTCAACAAAGTTCTGCAAGTTTTACCATCAAAGGAGAAACAAGCAGTTGAAAAATTAAAAGAACTAAAAAGCGAAAGCTACGGCCTAAGCATCAGACAAGATAAGGTAAGCTAAATTTCAAAGCTCAAACTATTTTAAATTATTTCAAATCAAAACCAAAATATAAATGTCAAAAATCCACTTATTGTTCACACCATTTCTTTGTCATTCTCGCGGAGGCGGGAATCCAGTCTAATTAAAAAAATGCTCCTAACTCTTGCCTCGCCACTGCCTGCCGGCACAGGCAGATTTAATAGCCCATCTCGCCAAGACTTACCTCGGCACAGCTTTAGCAAAGACGGACTCGCCGAGGTGGAAGTTTTATTTTGATAAATTATCTTTTTTTCCAATCATACACCTCTAATTTTCCTCTACCTTTGTCGATGATAGTCATTTTTTGTTTCTCTTTCCAACCGTATTTTTTGATCATTTCCTTTGGGATAACTAAATAATAGCTATATCTAGAAGTTTTTGTTAATTTCACTTCATATTTTTCCATAATTTTGATTTAGACGATACCATAGAACGTTCTATGGTATGTTCTATTTTAAAAATTAAATATTGTATATAAAAACTATTGAATATTTAATGGTTATTGAATATTGAATATTAACTTCAGTTCAATCTTTAACCACAATTCTTTTAAATTAACTTCTTTTCAAAATATTTAATTATTCTAAAAACTTCTTCCTCAATCCTCCCTCTTTCCCAAAGAGGGACTGAGAGGATTTTTATTTTAAATTTGAAATTTGAATTTGATTTGAAATAATTTAAAATAGTTTGAGCTTTGAGCAATTTAATGAATATGATATTTTTCATACTCCAGACTAAATACTATATACTAATCTTTAATAACCGTTCCATCAAACTCTCCTCCTTCCAAAATTTTACTCAAATTTTCAATGTTTCGACCTTCAGCTACAATTACCTCTAACCCAATTTCTTGAGCGTGCTTAGAAGCAATTGGGTCAAAAGGTGCATTTAATCCAGGATCCCATTCATCACCCACAATCAACCTAAAATCCACCCAGTTTATCTTTTTTATTTTTTTAGCATCTTTAAATTTTTTAGGATCTTTATCATAAACATATTTAATATTAGAAAGATTTAACATTTTTTTTACACCTAATCTTTCCGCTAAAATAGTTGCAACATAATCAGTTGACCAACCAGGTCGCCAACCAGCGGCCACCATTATTTTTTCCCCTTCATTGAAATGCAACATTAAATCCTCTTTAGTCCGAGGATTTTTATTTATTCTTGGATGAGTATAATCCCGAAAAATAGTTTTCAATAAATGAGCATTTAATCGAGTTGAATGAACCCCAATCCAATCCATATCATCCTGCTCTAAATTCGCTATTTTCCCAGCCGCTTTTTGATATTTACGAGCAATATCACCGCCACCCGTAACGATAATAAATTTTCGTCCTTTTTCAATTTGTTTAACAATTTCTTTTCGAAATTCTTTCAAAAATTTCCAATCAATTTCCCCTGGAACAATCAAAGAACCTCCCAAAGAAATCACAATCATTTCATTTTTTCCACCTCCCATAAGATTACTATTAATTATTTAAACCTTAATATTAAAATTTATAATTTATAAACAAAACTTTAGTTTCTAGCGAGTATTTTAAAAATTGCCCGTCTCGACGAGACCCGTTTCGCCTAAGGCTTGCCGAAGTGGAAAAATTAGATATTATAAATTGTTAACAAATTACAAAGTACTCTCGAGCATAAATTATAAATTACTAATTGCCCTCGGGTATAAATTTTCTTCCCTTTCAAAACCCATTGAATATTAAAAAATTGAATATTAAATGAATGTTGAATATTAAACATTGATTATTAACGGCTTTGCTATTTATTGCAACTCGCCGGCTGATACCCCATCTTCTCCGCCTCCTCCACTGACTGAAAACAAACTCTATTTTCTGGCTTTATTTGCTCTGCCCATCGACAACTCATTACGTGATATTTATCAGAATTTTTAGAACCCACAAATTGACATTGTTCCTCATTATTTCCAATTATTTCTGTTTTACTCGCTACTACTTCCGTTAAACCTTTCCTTTGAATAGCTTTCCCTAATGCAATTGCCTTTTTTTCTTCTGGATTTCTTTCAACTTGATTATTAAGAATGACTTTTAGCTCAGCCGATTTTTTCTCTTTTTCTCTCACTTCCCCCGCTCTAAAACTGATCATAGCAATTAAAATAACAATAATCACAAATAAAAAACGCTCTTGATTAGTTTTTATAAAGAATTTAAAGCTTTTAATATTTGACATTTTCATTGTAAAATACTATAATTGTTCTATTGTATTAAGGGATTGTTACCAACCATAATTTTTAAACAGTTCCACTAACACTTATATAAAAATATGTCACAGAAAAAAGCAGGAGGCTCAACCAGACTAGGTCGTGATTCGATTTCGAAACGACTTGGTGTCAAAATTTTTGGTAATCAAAAGGCCAAAACAGGTTCTATTATAATTAGACAACGAGGAACTAATGTTCGAGCTGGAGCCAACACCAAAAGATGTAATGACGACACTATTATGGCAATGAAAGACGGAATTGTTGAATTTGTCGTTAAACGAGTCAAAAAATTCACCGGAAAAATTGAAAAAGTTAAAATTGTCAAAGTTAGATAGCGATATTTTTTAAAAATAGAACTGTTTTTAAATAAAAATCCTTGTTGCCAAATGGCTCTCAAGGATTTTTATTTTTCATAACTTATTTTTTAATTTTTTCAATGCTGGCTCTAATTAAAGCTTGGAATAAAGGATTTGGCTTCATCGGACTTGATGTAAATTCTGGATGGAACTGACTTCCTAGCATAAAAGGATGTTCCGCCTTTGATAATTCAGCAATTTCCATTAATTTTCCGTCTGGAGATTGACCAGAAAAAATTAAATTAGCATCTTCCAACGACTTAATATATTCAGGATTAACTTCATATCGATGTCGATGCCTTTCCATAATATTTTCCGTTTTATAAGCCTCACTCGCCAAGGTTCCGGCTTTAATTTCACAAGGATATTCACCTAATCGCATAGTGGCACCATAATCGCTATTTTTCATTTTCTCTTTTTGCTCTGGCATCAAATCAACCACTAAATATTTTGCGTCCGGATTTATTTCAGCCGTATTCGCGTCTTTCAACCCAACCACGTTTCGCGCATATTCGATCACCATTAATTGCATTCCGTAGCACAACCCCAAATAAGGGATTTTATTTTCTCGCGCATATTTAATCACATTGATTTTGCCTTCTATTCCTCGACTACCAAATCCACCAGGAACTATTAATGCATCATATTTATCAAGTTCTGCTAAATCAGTTTCTTCCACTTCAAATTTTTCAGCATTAATCCAATCAATAACTGGCTTTTTTCCTTGATCAAAAGCCGCATGTTTCAAAGCTTCAATCACCGAAATATAAGAATCCGAAAGAACACAATCCCCTGTTCCAAAATATTTTCCAACTAACCCAATTCGAACTTCTTCTTTCGCATTTTTTATTTTTTTCACCATTTTCCGCCAATCATCTAAATCGCACTCTCCTCCATTTTTCAATCCAAGTTTTTTTAATACAGTAGAACTTAAACCATCTTTTTCAAAATTTAAAGGTATTTCATAAATAGACTCAGCATCCGGAGCAGAAATAACCGCCTCCTCTCGAATATTACAAAATAAAGCAATTTTTTCTTTTCGCTTCTTGTCAATTTCTTGTTCACCTCTGGCAATAATAATATCAGGCTGAACTCCGGCTTCATTCAACGATCTCGCCGCTTGTTGAGTTGGTTTAGTTTTCATTTCGCCAATTTTGACTGGATAAGGGACAAAAGTTATCATTACAAATAAAACATCGTCTGGATGTCTTAATTTCAATTGTCGCGCCGCCTCAGTAAACAAAACATTTTCATAATCACCAGTTGTTCCACCGACCTCAATTACCACCACGTCAGCATCATTTTTGACTGCTGATTTTTGAATAGTCTGGATGACTTCATCTGTCACGTGAGGAATAATTTGAACACACTTACCTTTATATTTTAAATTTCTTTCATTATTAAGAACCTTCCAATAAACACTTCCAGTAGTCATATAATTACTCCCAGGAAGTTTAATATTCAAAAATCTTTCATAATTTCCCATATCCTGATCCGTTTCCAACCCATCTGCCAAAACAAAAACCTCACCATGCTCAGTGGGGTTCATCGTCCCCGCGTCAACATTTACATAAGGATCAATTTTAATTGAGGTTACTTTATAATTATGTGCTTGAACAATTTTAGCAATTGACGAAGCAGAAATCCCTTTTCCGATTCCGGACATTACACCCCCAAAAACGAATATATATTTAGGACTTTGCTTTGACATTTTTTGTTTATTACAAATTAAAAAAAGGGTCAATCTTTCCGCTTGTCATTCCCGCGGAGGCAGGAATCCAGTTCATTAATTTAAAATTCGGATTTGATTTGAATAATTTTCCCGTCTCGCCAAGGTAGAGAATAATTTGCCTGTCTGCCAGTAGGTAAGCGTTTTGAATAATTTAATGAATATAATATTTTTTTCATACTATATACTCAAGATTATACATTCGACACTAATTTCCCCTCCTCTAATCTTATTTTAAAAAAATTATTTTTCCTTTACCGTCAATTTTATCGTAGTACTAATTCCATCTTGAAGTTTAATTTCAATATCGAAAACGCCAACTTCCTTAATTGCTTTTTTAAAAACAACGTTTTTTTCTTCTATTTCAAAACCCTTTGTATTAACCAATGCTACTATATTTTTTTGTTTAACCGAACCAAATAATTTTCCGTTCTTAGCTTTTTGCTCAATTTCAAATTCTTGTCCTTTGATTTTTTCAATTAATTTTCTAGCTTTAATTGACGCAATCTCTTCTTGAACTTTTTGACTTTCAACTTGTTTTTCTACTTCTTTAAGAACATTGTCAGTGGCTGGCTTAGCCATTTTATTAGGGATAAGATAATTACTTGCAAATCCGTCCGAAACCTCTTTAATTTCACCTGCATTTCCTAACTTTTCAACTTTTTTTAATAAAACAATTTTCATATCCGAATACTTACTGATTATTTTAGACTTTAATTAAAAACCTATTTTAAAAATTTTTCTTAAAAATAAAACAGGGTTCAACAACAACCCCTTAAATAAGAATAACAAAAAAAACTTTACCTGCCAAGAGATTTATAAATTCCGCAGTAACTTCAATCTTCTAAAATCAAAAATTTTCCTTAGGTTCGACCGCAGTGGAACGGCGGTCGAAACTAAGGAAAATTTCACCATTCCAATTCTCTGTTATTCCCGCTACTAATTTTGTCATTCCCTCGCAGGTGGGCCCCTCCCTTTTTTAAAGGGAGGCTGGGTGGGTTTTGCTTTTTAATTTAAAATTTAGATTTGATTTGAATAATTTGAAACAATTTGAGCTTTGACATTCACGATTTAATGTCTTTGTCATCCCCACGCAGGCTGGAATCCAGTCTTCAAGAACTAAATCATTCAAAATTGATTCAAAATTCGAAATTCGAAATTCGAAATTTATAATGCCCTTTGAGTATAAAATTTGAAATTGCCAAACTTAATACTCCATACTAAATACTTAATACTAGCTTCCCTTTTCATTCAAATCATTAACCGCCGCCGCCGCAATCGCCCCTTCACTACAAGCAGTAATAATTTGCCGATAACCATTAGAACCAGTAGTAATATCTCCTGCCGCAAACAACCCTTCAATATTAGTAGATTGATCAGGCTCAACTGCAATATATCCAAATTTATCCAACTCCAAGTCAAATTCCTTAAAGATTAAATCATCTGGCTGAGAACCAACTTCAATAAAAATACCATCAAAAGAATGTTCCAGCGAAGATTGCCACTCTTTATCCAAAACAATTTTTTCTACTTTTTGCTCACCTTTTATTTCCACTAAATTAGTTTCTGGCACCAAAACAACATTTTCCCTCTTGCCCGCATTTTCAATATAGCGAGGAATAGCGCTCGGCTTTTCCGCTCGAAAAAAAACTACTACTTCCTTGGCATAACGCGACAACAATAAAGCTGCGTTCAAAGCGGAATTTCCACCGCCTACTACTGCCACTCGTTTTTCTTTAAAGAATGGACCATCGCAAGTAGCACAATAAGAAACTCCGTGACCCGACAATTTATCCTCACCCAGAATTCCCAATTTTCGAAAAACTGTTCCCGTTGCCAATAAGACTCTCCTAGCTTCATACTCCCTCACCGAAGTTTTCACTTTGAAAATATCATTTTCCTTTTTCAATCCAACAACTTTTTCCTGTTTTATTTCCCCTCCCAATTTTTCCGCGTGTTCCTTCATTTTTTGCCCCAAATCAAAACCAGAAATTGCTGAAAATCCAGGATAATTTTCAATATTATAACTTTCATTCATACATCCCCCTAACTCCGCTCCCAAAAGCAACGTATCCAAATTATACCGAGAAGTATAAATTGAAGCTGCCAACCCCGCTGGCCCAACCCCTATTATAATCAAATCTTTCATGTGATTTTTTATTTAAAAAATTAATTTTGAATTTTGAATTTTGATTCAATTTTGAATTACTTAATTTTTATTGTTTTTTAGCGAAGAAACTATTTTCCCAAAAATTAAAGTTAGTTCTTGCGATTCCTGCCAAAGTTTTCTGGCTTCTAACTTTTTATCTGGGACAGCTACTGAAATCATTCGAAGCCAATGTTTAGTTTCTTGAATTTCTTTTTTGCAAATATAAATTTTGTTCTTAAAATCTTTTTTAGAACTAGCTCCATTAGCTTCACAATAATTAGCGCCAACACTGGTAGCTGATTTTATTATTTGATTTATTAATGGATTAGTAATAACATCTCTTTTTAAAGATTGACAAAATTTAATAATATTTTCACCAAAAATAGCGGTCCTTTCTTCTAAATCAAAATTTTTACTTTTATCTTTATCCATTTTAATTAATTAGAAATTATTTGCCTGCCAGTAGGCAAAAATAATTAAAAATTTATTCAAAATTAAGTCATTCAAAATTGAATCAAAATTCGAAATTCAAAATTCGAAATTGAGACTACCTTATTTCCCCAACCTCCTACTTCTTTCTTTAAAATCCTCCACCGCTAAATCCAACTCCTCAATCCCAAAATCCGGGAAAAGCTTATCCGAAAAATACTGTTGAGAATTTTGAGTTTGCCACATCAAAAATCCAGCGCTATTATGAGGATCAGCTTCCACTCCAGTCCTGACCACCAAGTCTACTTGAGGCAAATCTCTAGACAAAAGACAATTACTAAAAGATTCCGCTGTTATTTTCAAATCTCGACCTTCTTGTAAAATCTTATTTTTAATCTCTTTGACTGCTTCTAAAATATCATCATCTCCATTATATGCCAGCATAAAACTTAAAAAACTATTGGAATGATGTTTTGTTTTTTCAATATTCTCTTCTAAGATTCGTTTTAAACTTGAAGGAAATTGTTTTCGCCAATCTCCAATAACTTGAATTCTAGTCTTATTTTTAAAAATGTCGGGGTCATTAATCAATTTTTTAAAATATTTTTCATAAATTTTTAACAATTCCCGCTTTTCTTCTAACGGTCTTTTCAAAATATTATCTTTAGAAGAACCCCAAAAAGTCAGATATTTAATTCCATTTTTCAAGGCTTCCCTGCTCAGTTTTTCAATTTGATCCGCTCCCGATCGATGTCCTTCCCAAGGTGCCAAGCCTCGCTTCTTGGCCCATCTTCTATTCCCGTCAGGAATAATAGCCACATGATTAATATTTTTCATAATAGTGTAAAAATATTTTTAATAAAAAAGTTTAAATTGTTCCAAAATCCAAATTTTAATCTCGTCAAGAAACAAGACACAAGGACACAAGAAACAAACAAATCTCAAATTAAAAATTAAAATCTCCAAATTCTTTATTTCTTGGCTTTTTCAGTCTTTGAAATAATTGCCGATAAAATATTTATTAATTCTTGATTTTCTTGTTTTAAATCTTTAAGTTTTGGTTTTATTTCTGGATTAGCTTCAGTTATTAATTCTAGCCAATGCTTAGTTTCT
>DEIN01000001.1 GCA_002352465.1 Patescibacteria group bacterium UBA2773 | reverse complement strand
GCTCGATATTTCTTCCTTCCCGAACTATTTCTTTGAATTTCTCTCACGATAACCGAATGATCAGTTCAGCAATCTTTCTCAAACTCAAACTAGTTCTTAGCCAGTATTAAAGTTTCTCTCTCTCAAAAAAAGTTAATTCATTTGACATATACATACTAATTATGATTAAGGATTATTTTATCATATTAGTGGTGCATTTAGTTTAGAATCTTTAAATTACAAAATGGTATTGACAAATTTTGTATTTGTGTTAAAATAATCAGTTAAATTGAGTTAGCTTTTATTAATAGTATTTATGAGAGAAAAACTTTCAGTAATTATTCCAACGTGGGATAAAGACTTGAGCATAGTTGAAGGAGCAATTAAGTCGGTTTTATGGGCTGATGAGATTATTTTAGTGGATTCTTCTTGCTCTAATAAAATTAACAAAATAGCTAGAAAATGGAATTTAGTTTATTTTGGACGAGAAATGAAAAATTGGGCTGAACAAAAAAATTGGACTATTCCCAAAGCTAAATATAACTGGGTAGTGATTCTTGACAGTGATGAAATAGTTACTGAAAAATTAAAGAATACAATTCAGTCTATGTTAAAAAATAAGGGTATTAATAATTATGATGGTTACGGAATTGCACGAAAACATTTTTTCTTTGGAAAATTTTTAAAATGGGGTGGGCGTTATCCTTTATATAATATACGTCTTTTTAAGAAAAGTTGTCGTTATGAGAAGAGAGATATTCATGAACATATAGTTTTAAAAAGGAAACAAATCAAAAATATCAAACCTAAACAAGGTGATTTATTGCATTTTAGTGATAGAAATTTTGTGCAATTTTTTAAAAGATTTGAGCGTTATAGTACACACCAAGCAGAATATATGTTAAAAGTCGTAGAAAGAGAAATAATAGAGATTAATTGGAAGGAATTTTTTACTAATTTTTATTATTTCAAATCAGTCATAAAGGATTATTGGTTTTTTGTTCCCGGAACCTCTTTAATTAGATTTTTATGGATGTATTTTTTTAAATTAGGTTTTTTGGATGGTAAGTATGGTTTTTTAATAGCTTTATTTTATGGATTTCAAGATTATATTTCTAAGCTTAAATTTCAAGAAATATACAAAGGAAAAAGTAAAGTTAGAGTAAAAATTAAGAATTATTTTATGGAAAAAATAACTCCAGTTTTGTTAAAAAATTCTAAATTGGAAGCGGACTATATCAAAGGGTATCAAAAGATATTTGTAACTATCAAATAAATTACTAACTAATTATCGGATTTTATATATGAAAGATATTATTTTAAAAATCAAGAAAAAATGGCAAACGGTGGCAATATTAATTTTTATGGTTGTGGCGATTGCTTTTTCTATTTCAATTTTTATACCAGCTCGGTATAGTTCGCAAATTAAGATGATCATTATTCAAAACCACAAATCAGAAAATGTGGATGCTTTTTCGGCAGCTAAATCGGCTGAGTATCTAAGCAACATTATTGTTAATGTAGTTTTTACTGAGTCTTTTATTCAGGATATGCTAGATGCGCCTTTTGAAATAAAAAAGAATTTTTTCTATTCTTCCGAAAAAAGAATGAAGATTTGGAAAAAAACAGTGGATGTTGATAAAGAGAATAATACAGGGATTTTAACGATTACTGTTCTTGATAAATCAAGAGCTGAAGCAGAGAAAATTGCTGAGTCAATTGCTTGGGGATTGAATGTTCGAGGCGACAAATATCACGGAGGAGGAGACAGTGTTAAAATTAAAATTATTGATGGCCCAATAACCTCAGAACAACCAGCTACTCCAAATATTTTACTTAATGTGCTATTAGCTTTTATTATTGGATTGATTGGTTCAATTTCAACAGTTTATTTTTTTGATAATTTTGAATTAGTGCTTTTCAGAAAAAGAGAATCAGAGCTGGATGATGATTTGGAAAATAAAAATCAATCAGTGAAAAAAATCGTGGCTAATTTAGAAAAAATTAGAGGAGATTTGAAAAATAAAAATTCAAACGCATTAGTGGCTGATGAATATTCTATCGAAAAATATGAAAATAAAATTAAGCCTTTAGCGGAAGATCAATTGGTTAATGAGCTAGAGAAGGAAAAATTTTCTCAACCGATTGTTAAAGTGCAAACGGCAATTTTGGAAGAAGAATTTCTGGTTGAAGAATCAGTGAAGGAAATAAAAACTGAGAGTTCAAAAAATTATTCCAAGAAAGTAGAAGCCCCAAAAAATTTGCCGATTTTCAAAGAAGAAGAAATTGAAGCTGAAATTAAATCAGTCGAACCTGCGATTGAAGCGAAAGTCGAAATTAAAAAGCCTGAAGTTGAATCAAAAAAATCTAATAAAGGTTTTATCACTATGGAAGAATTAAATCAAGAAGCAGAGAAGACGGGATTGACTGACGACGAGAAGGAAGATGCGACTAAATATGAAGCTAGTAGCGAAGAAGTGAAAGAGCGGTTAAATAAATTATTGAGAGGAGAATTATAAAAGTAATAAACCATTGACATTTTTGATTAAAAATGGTTTAATTTATTATCCTAGAGTTTATTCGAGAAAGCTATTTCATTAAAAAGTAAATGAAATGGACTTCTCGGGTAAACTCCCGGTTCTTTGAAAAACATTGATTATTCACTACCTGAGATTTTTAAAAAAGATTATTTAGTTTTTTTGAAGAAGTGACAACTTTGTTTGAAAGGTTGCTAAAAACATCTTTGATAGAATTTTTGGGTGGTGGGTAATTATTAATAATAAAAAAGGAGGATGCATGATGATGAAAAAATTGAGTGTTTTCTTGGCGATGGTCTTTATCATCGTTGGTATTGGCAACGTTGTTTTTGCTGAATGTGACGAAAGTTGCACTTTAAAAGCAAATGGCAACGGAAAAATCTTGGTAAAAGTCTATTATAGAGGAGATCTTGTCGAGTCTGTAGGTAGTCTTGGCGATAAGGTCGTCGTGAAAGTGATGACAGTAAAGCCTGTTTATATGGATTTTCATAAACAGGGGGGGCTTGTTGTCCTTTCTGGAACACACAAAGTAAAAGTCTATTATCCTGGGTGCAAAACAACCCAGCAGACTTTCTTCGTCAAAGCTGGAGAGACGAAAGTAGTTAAGGTGGTAATCGGGTCTAAGGTGGTTAAAAAATGCAAAGTAAAAACACCACTCAAGGCATCGTCGGAAACTGAGACATTGATACCATTATCATCGACGGTTTTGCTAGAAAAACCCTTCGATTCTTATATTCCAGCGGGAGGTTCTTATCAAGGCGGGGGCAATCAAGTTCTTTGCCCAGACTGTCTCAGTGGAAAAAAAATTATTATGACGCCTCCGCAGGCACAAAAACAATAAAAAGGAGAATGAGAAATGAAACAGAATTTAACAAAGGCAGTATTTATTGCCGTAATAAGTCTGTTATTCGTGATAGGATGTCAGGCAGGTCAGAATGTTGCTCCGGAAACAAATCTGCAACTTCAGGGTGTTGGTTCGCCACCACCTGAGGTTTACCAGCCGACGGCACCAGGAGTGACACCAGCTTATGTCGGCGGATCTGGCATGACGGTGGCTGCGGCGAGTGGAGGAGTAGGGTTATGCAACAATACTCTTTGCGGTGAACCTTTTAGAAGATGGGGTTGGTGGCCAGCTGGGTCGGATTATTCTTTCGAAATCCAGGATCTCAGGGGTTTCGATGAAGGATTCAAGGTCAAGGTTCTATTTTGGGACGGTTTTGAAATCAATCACGTCGACTGTCAATCATTCCTTGATCACCCAGATCAAGGTTTTGAATGGATGACAAAGGCGGGATTTGAGTTCGATATTAATCCCAATCATCCTTATAACGGGGGCAGAGTAATCTTTGTCCCCGAGCGTTATTTTCAATAACGCTCAAAAAAGTCGGGTCTTTGCTTAATACTAGCGAAGACCCGTTTTTTTATGGATTTTTTATTTTTTGGAGCATTTACATTTTGTTCTTCTGGAAGTATAATTATAACTAGTAGAGATTCAAATATATTTTAAAATTAGTGCTTCAATGTTTTTTAAAAAAAATCTATTTTCGAATATTTTTATTGCTCGACAAAAAAGAAAAAGAAGAAAAAAGAGCTGTTTTTTATTTGAATTATTTTTCATATTCACTATGTTTTTGGCGTCATTATTTTTCCTCTTTAATCAAGGGATTTTTTTAGTTAAAGAGCTTGCTTACAAGGAAGAAGTAGAGATAAAGAGTAAAATTAAAAAAGAAGTTTCAGAGCTCGAAATTTTGATTAGTGCTCTAAATCAATATATAGAAGAAAATTCTGACGATAGGAACTGGAGCAAAGAAGAAGTCAAAAATAAACTAACTGTTAAGCTTAGAAATGTTGATTATAAGAATTTATTTATTTTAACTTTAATAAATGATATTAGAAATGATACTTCTTTGAATGTGATTCGAGGTGATTCAGGGGGTCTTGCAGAATTCGTTGTTTGGGCTAATAATATTTATTTAACATCAAATCGAATTTCAGAAGGAGTTCACGTGGCTTTATTTATCAAAGAAATGGATTGGAGCAGAGAGTTTGTTTTGCAGAGAGATTTTAATCTTTTTTATGAGTTTTTTGAGTAAATGAAATAGCTTCCTGGTAACTTTTTATTAATTGTTCATAAATATCTTCTTCATTGAAGATTTTTTTTATATTTTCTTGTCCAAATTTTCCCATTTTAATTCTTTTTTGTTTAGTGAGGCTGTTCACTTGGTCTATTTTTTGAGTTAGGTCTTTAATGTTGTGAGCTTTAAACAGCAAGCCAGTTTTTTCGTCTATGATGGATTCTTTAGATCCTCCAAGATCAGAAACAATAATTGGCTTTTTGAGCATCTGGGATTCTAGAATGACCATTGGCGAATTATCATACCAGATTGAAGGAACTATTACGAACTTAGAACGGGCAATAATTTTTTTTAGTTCGCTTCCTTGTTTAAAGCCTTCAAATTTTAAAGTTTTTTTGTCTATTGATAATTTTTTTAGTTCATTTTCTTGCGGACCATGTCCAACTATTTTGAGCTTTAATTTTGAGTCTTTAATTTGATTAAAGGCGTTTATAAGATCTTTAATGCCTTTTTCTTCTGATAATCTTCCATAGTATAGAGCGTAATTACCATCTTTTATCAGATTTTCCGTTGAATTATCAACAAACTTTTTGGAGTCGAAAATATTTCGAATAACTTTTATTTTTTTTTCTGGAAAACCAAATTCAATAAATTTGTTTTTGATAAAGTGACTTGGGGCTATGAATAAATCTATTTTTTCGTAATTATTGAAAATTTTATTAAAATAAGCTTCTGTCATTATCAAGAAGCTTGATATCCAAGAATCCTTTAAGCACTTGTTAATGAAAGCGTTGTAGTATTTTTTATTTTTACATTTTTCGCAAATTTTTCCTTTATTGAAAAGTTTGTAGTTTGGGCAAATTAATTTATAGTCATGAAGGGTATAAACTATCGGGATTTTATTTTCGTGCAGAGTTGTTATTACGGAGGAACTTAAATAATGGTAGATGTCGTGAATATGCGCAATTTGGGGTTTTTCTTTTTCTATCAATTTCTTTAGTCTATTTTTTGCTTCAAAATTATAGATTAATTTTGATGCCAGCTTTATTTTTTGAAAAAAATTTTGTTTTTTGTTCAAATCAAAAAAATTAGTAAAGTATTTAGAATATCGAGTCTTCGTGTTAGTTTTGTCTTTCATCGAAAAAATACTTACTTTATGTTTATTTTTTTTAAGAATTTTAATAATTTCAAAAAAGGCAGTTACGCCGCCCCCGCCTTTTTTTGGAGAGTAGTATTTATGAATTTGAAGTATCTTCATTTTAATTTATTTGCATTTTAAACGATTTACTGAGATAATTATTTTATAGAATAGGTTTATAAGTTCTAAATAATTGGGCAATGTCAATTTTTTCCAGGGAGATTTCAGGAGTATTATTTTTACTGGGGTCTTTTGTAATACTATCATTAAATTTGTTTTTTGAAAAATCTTTCATTGAAAGTTTAGTTTTGTTTTTTGGTTGGTTGTTGATTATTGCGTTTTTGTATCGACCAAAGTGGGGATTGTTTTTGATTTTATTTTTTCGTTTGATAATAGATAAGCTAGGTAGTGAAGTCATTTTAAGCGTAGGAGATAATTTAAGGTTTAGTTTGTCAGCAGCTTTTGGTGTTTTAGTTGTGTTTTTACTGTCGATTTTTTTATTTAAAAATCTTAGGCTTATCAAAATTGGGAGAATCGGTTTTCTATGGATACTTTTAATTTTAGCTTCATTAGTAAGTTTTTTTTGGTCTATCAATTTACAGGCTAGTTTTTATGAATTTGTTAGAGTTTTAGGAATATTTATGATATTTTGTTCTTTTTATTTAGTTGCGAAAGAAGAAGATTATAATGAGTCAATAATTTACGCAATTATTTTTTCTTCCATAATTCCTTTTACTGTTGCATTTTATCAATTTTTAACTAAAAATGGTTTAGGGGGAACTTCTGGTATAGAAAGTCGTTTGTATGGTACTTTTTCTCATCCCAATCAATTTGCTTTTTTTTCCGTCATTGTCATTGCTTGTTTGCTTTATGTTATTTTAATAAAAAAGGGTCTATATAAGTTAAGTTTTTATCATGGATTATTGATGATAAACTTATTTTTACTGATTCAAACATTTTCTAGGGGTGCCTGGTTGGCTTTTTTAGTTTTTGTTTTTGTTCTGTCAATGTTTCGTTCTGTTAAAATTATTATTGGTTTAATTCTAATTTCTTTTCTATTGTTTCTTGTTTCTCCTTCAATCCAAGAGAGAGTTGAGGACATCTATAATCCTCCAGCAGATAGTTCTATAAAATGGAGAATTCTTCAATGGGAAAGGGCTTATAAGGCGTATCAAAAAAGTTCTTATATTGGTTATGGGCTTGGGACTGAGATTATTGTACATGAGAACGAATATGGATTTTACGTAGGTGATCCGTATACTCACAATGACTTTGTTAGAAATTTTTTGGAAGTTGGTATCCCAGGTGGAATTGCCTACATACTATTATTGATTGTTACTGGTGTAGTTTTATTTAAAAATTATCGAAAAGCAACGGGTGATGATTTAAAAACTTTCAATCTCTTTGTTTTCTCAATTTTTATTTCTATGGTGATTTTGTCGTTTTCGGATAATGTTTTAAGGGGCACTATTAATCAATGGATTATATGGGGACTCATTGGAACATCCATTACTTTGTCTAGTAATAAAAAAGAACTAGTATAAATTGGTGCTTGATTTAAATAATAAAAAATATTTTGGAATAATTAAAAATATAGACAAGTCAGAAATTCATTTGTAAGCAAAAAGAAGAAAAATGATTCAAAAATTATTTGTGATAAGAACAATTATTCTCAGAAAACTAACTAATTGTAAAATTAATAAATTATTATAAAATAATGAAAATTGGGATTAATGGTTCGTTTGCGAGGAAAGGAGATGTGGGGATGGGGCAGGTGACAATTAATTTTTTGAAAACTTTGGGGAAAATTGCTGATCCCAAGGATGATTTTTTTGTGTATTTGGAAGAAGATATTGAGTTGGGATTACCGAAAAATTTTCATAAAAAAATTATTAAGCCTTTTTATCGGCGCGATGATTTGATTCGAAAAATTTATTGGGAAAAATTTTTATTGCCAATGGAAGTTCGTCGAGATGGATGTGAAGTTTTTTTCTCGCTTTATCAATCCCCGACAATTTTTAAGAAAATTCCTCATTTGATGTTGGTGCATGATGCGATTGTTAAAATTTTTCCGTGGTATATTAATAATTTCAGGAAAAAAGCTTATTACAAAAAAGTTGATAAGGGAATTGAATCGGCTGATAAAATAATGACAGTTTCAGAGCATTCGAAAATAGATATTGTTCGATTGTATGGGAAAAATAAGAATGAAGTTCAAGCTAATTATATTGATTGTGATTTGATTTTCAAGAAAAAAAATGATGTTAAAGAAGTTCAAAAAGTTTTGAAAAAATTTAAATTAGAATCTAGCAAATACATTTTTTATGTGGGAGGTTTTGATATGCGGAAAAATGTGAATGGTCTGATTCAGTCTTATGGAATTTTATGGAGAAAATATAAAGACAAAAAACAATGTCCAGATTTGGTTTTAGCTGGGAAATTAAATCCTCAGTTGGCTCCGTTGGTGACTGATGTTGAGGCTGAGGTAACGGAGGTTTGTTATAAGTTTGGAATTCCTAAAAGCAAAGTTAAGCTTTTGGGTTTTGTTGAACAAGCCGATCTTCCGGCTATTTATAGAGGAGCTAAAATGTTTTGTTATCCGTCTTTGTATGAAGGTTTTGGATTACCAGTTTTGGAGGCTTTTAATTGTGGATGTTCGGTTGTCTCATCTTTTAATTCTTCTTTGAAAGAATTGGTTTCAGAAAAAAATGCTTTTATTTTTGATTTGGAGAGTAATCAAAGTTTGACTGAAAAAATGTTAGAATGTTTGACTGATGAAAAAGCTAGAAAGAGAAAAATCGAGCAAGCGCTTGAAGATGCAGGGAAATTTGATTGGGAAAAATTTACTGAAAAAACTTTGATAGAATTGAAGAAAATCAAAAAATAAATTATTCAGAGTTTAAATTATTTCAGATTTTCATAAGGAACAAGGACACACGATACAAGATACAAACAAATTAAAAATTAAAATATTTAAATTAAAAACAAAAGCCGAAGGCTTTTAAGGTTTGAGATTTTTAATTTAGATATTGAGATTTGTTTGCTTCTTGCGACCTTGTATCTTGTATCTTTAGCATGTATTATATTCAAAACTTTATGAACTTTACAAACTTTCTAACTTTATAACCTAACGTAATGATCAAAGAATATTTTTGGGTGGCGGTTATCGGGGTTTTGTTGAATGCTACTTTGATAATAATGGATGCGGGTGGATTATTGCCTTTGAGTCTTTTGAATTTTGGATTAGTTTTCTTAGGGATTTTTTTGTTAGCTTTATATCGACCCATTTGGGTTTTTTGGCTTTTCATAATTTCTTTGCCGTTGGAGAGCGTGATAATTTCTTCAAATCAACTCCCAATTTCTTTTCGGCCCTTTCAGGTTATTGGAGTAATGTTGTTTTTAGCCACAGTAATTTTAATTTTATCCAAATCCCAAAAAATAAAAACAAACTCTCCCGTTCTCCAGTGTATGGGAGAGTTCGGTGACTTTTTTGTGAAATGGAAGGGTTCTGGTTTTAGCAAATATTTTAAACTTAGTGATATTTTAATTTTAATTTTGTGCTTGGTGACTTTCGTTTCTTCATTTAACGCGGTAGCTCTTGGCGTCACATTAAAGCTAAATTTAGTGCTAGTTTCTTTCGCAATGCTCTATTTTTTGGCGAGATTTTATCTTCAAGAAAAACAAAGAAAATTAGAAGCCTTGTGGTTTTTTGTCGCAACTTCTTTACCTATTTTGATTTTTGGAATCTATCAAGCCGTGGCGTTCAAAATGCACTGGGTTGATTTCCAAGTTTTTGCGGAACGATCGAATGGAACTTTTACCGAGCCAGATTGGTTTGGAATTTATTTAGGTTTTCTGGCGGCGGTTGTTTATTGGGTTAAGCTTCAACTTTTTCAAACCAAAAATAGCACGATGATTGGTCGATGGGAATTACGACGGGCAGGGCAGTGGGTTTTGAATTTTTATTTAGCTCTAACTTTTTTAGTTCTAATTTTAACAGTAGCTAGGAGCGCTTGGCTTGGATTTTTGGGATTAACGATAATCTATTTTGTTTTATTAATTTGGCAAAAGAAAATCTTTAATTTAAAAAACTTTGGCTTTAAGAAATTTTTTAAAGAAGCTTTTTCAGTCGGAACGGCTTGCTTGTTTTCAATTCTAGTGGTGATGGGATTAGGGCTTTCTAATTTTAATTTGGTCAATCGAGCGGGCAGTTCAATTAGCGGTTTACAAGAAATTACGGTGAGCTGTCAACAAGGTTCAAGCGTTCCAGACAAAATTTCTGGAGTAGCAGAATTGGTAAAATACAATTGTCAGCATATTGATCTGGATGAAATTGAAAGTCATTTGGCTTTAGCACAAGAAATTAAAAAAGTTTATCGGCCTGATCCTAATATTTCTATTCGAAAAAATATTTATAGAACTACTTGGCGAGAAATTAAAAATCATCCAATTATTGGACAGGGACTGGGAAGTTCTTCGGAAATTCTTGGAGAGGACAGCTACGGTCACGGATTGAACGCTTCTAATATTTTCTTAGAAGTTTGGCTTTCTTGGGGGACTTTGGGCTTGCTAATTTTTTCAGTTCTATTTCTATTTCCAGGATTTTGGGCTTTAAAAAATATTTGCCTGTCTCGCCAAAAGTTTGCTGGGGTGAAATTGAAAACCAATCAAGTGGGAATGAGCCTTTTTGTAATTCTAACTGGCACAGCGCTTTTGATTCCCAATCTTTTCAATGCGGGAATCTTTCTGAGTCTACTTTGGATTTGGTTAGCGGTAGTGAATAGTAGGGAATAGATTTAATTACAAGATTGATTTTGTGGTTATTAATGTTGCTAAAATTTAATGTAAACATATTATTTATTTAGATTAATATTATGATTATTAAAGCAAAAAAATTTAATTTAAGACTATATAAAGAAGGCGATGAGGCGGCAATTTCAAAATATGCAAATAATGAATTGATTGCAAAAAATACTTTATTTATACCATATCCGTATACTTTAAAAGATGCTGAAGAATGGGTTGAGAAAAATTTGGTAAATTATAAAAAAAGAAATAAGAAAAGTTTTGTGTTGGCGATTGAAATTAATAATGAGGTTTGTGGTACGGTTGGATTTAATAAAATTGAAAAAGGGCACAAAACCGAAATAAGCTATTGGTTGGGTAGAAAATATTGGGGAGCTGGTATTATGACAGAAGCGGTTAAGTTAGCAATCGAATATGTTTTTAAGGAATTTAAACTTCAAAGAGTTTATGCTTTGGTGTTTTCTTCAAACTTAGCCTCTAAAAGAGTTTTGGAAAAAGTTGGATTTGAATCGGAGGGATTTTTAAAAAAGGAAATTGAAAAGGATGGTGAATATATTGATTGTTATTTGTTGGCTAAAGTTAAATAGAGCTTAATATAAATTTATATATCTAAAAAATCAAAGATTTCAGTTATTTTAAATTTATTATTATTAAATAAAAAATAATTAATAGCACTTTCATACTCTAGCGTATGAAAGCGGTGGAAAATTATTGGGGGAAATTAATCATAGTATTAATCATAGTATTAAATCAAGTATTAATTTAAAATTTAATTTAAGTATAAATATTAATCAATAAACTATGCCAAGAAGAAACTTGGAGGATCGGAACACGAGAAAGATTTTCAAGAGTGGAAAATCCTACTGCTTAACGCTTCCAATCGAAATGGTTCGCGAGCTCGGCTGGCGGGAAAAACAAAAACTAACCGTTAAAAAAATTAAAGACGGTTTGACGATCAAGGACTGGAAAAAATAGAATTAGATTTTAATTTTTATTTAATTGAAAAAATTGATGGAATATCAAGGTTTTTTAAATTGATATTTAAGGTCAAAATTTACAGGTAAGATGGGAAAAGAGTAAAATAAAAGTAAATTTAAGTTTAAATTAAAATTTATATAAATTGAATGAAAAGCGATGATTTAGATGATAAAATCATTTTGTATAAGGGCAATAACGGTCAACTTGCAATCAGGGTTCTTCTGGAAAATGAAACTGTTTGGTTTTTGCAAGCACAACTTGTAGATTTATATCAATCTAGCAAAGCCAATATTAGTGAGCATATTAAACATATTTTTGAGGACAAGGAGTTGAATCGAAATTCAGTTGTTCGGAAATTCCGAACAACTGCTTCTGACGGAAAAAAATATGAAGTTGAGCATTATAATCTCGACTTAATTATTTCACTTGGCTATAGAGTCAAATCTGATATTGCTACAAAATTTTGGATTTGGGCGACGGCTCGAATTCGTGAATATATTGTCAAAGGGTTTACGATGGATGACGAAAGACTCAAAGAAGCTGGCGGCGGAAATCTTAAGAAATATTTACTTGTCTCGCCGTGGGCTTTACCAAGGTGGATTCGTCTCGCCGTAGTTTTTACGAAGGTGAAAGATATTTTTTGGGGTGTGGTATGATAGGAGTGTTGGGTTATACTGATGTTATGATGTGGCATGTTAATATTGAAAAAAGAATAATAAAAAGATAAGGGAAAATTGATGAAAAAAAATCTTTCAAAACATGAGATTTCGAACGTGATGGATAAGAAAATTAAAGGAATAATTAAAAAATTATGACTATAAAAAAAGAAGATTCACAAAATAAAATAATTATTTACGAAGGTGATGATGGAGCATCTCATGTAGAAGTGCGGTTTGAGGGAGAAACCGTTTGGTTGAGTCAGCAGCAACTTTCTGAGCTTTATCAGACGTCGCGTACCAATATTGTTGAGCATATCAAACATATCTACAAAGAGGGAGAACTTAATGAATCGGCAACCTGTCGGAATTTCCGACAAGTTCGCGTCGAAGGTAAACGTGAGGTGGAACGTGAATTACTGTTTTATAATCTTGATATGATTATTTCTTTGGGATATAGAATTAAATCTCAGATTGCTACAAAATTTCGGATTTGGGCAACGGCACGACTCAATGAATATATTACTAAGGGATTTACAATCGATTCAGACCGTTTAAAAAATTTAGGAGGTGGAAATTATTGGAAAGAATTGCTTGATGAGATCAGAGATATTCGGAGTAGTGAAAAAGTTCTTTATCGTCAGGTGCTTGATTTGTATGCGACAGCTATCGATTATAATCCGCGAGCGAGCGAGTCTTTGAAATTTTTTAAGATTGTTCAAAATAAACTTCATTTTGCAGCTCATGGACATACTGCGGCGGAAGTTGTTTATTTGCGAGTAGATTCAGACAAACCTTTTGTGGGACTTACTAACTTTAAAGGAAAACAACCAAATCAAGTCGAAGCGATGGTTGCTAAGAATTTTTTAGAATTAAGTGAGCTTAAAGTTTTGAATAATTTAGTTTCAGCTTATTTTGATTTAGCGGAAATTAATGCTATGGAAGAAAAATCAATGAAAATGAAAGATTACATCCGAGAGCTTGATAATATTTTGGAATCAACTGGAAGAAAGATTTTGGATGATTCTGGAAAAATAAGTCATGAAAAGGCGATTAAAAAAGCTACATCAGAATATCGTAAATATAAAGTAAAAAATCTAAGTGAAGTCGAAAAGGACTATTTGAAAAATATTAATAATCTGCGAAAAAAGGTAAAGAAGATAGTAAAAAATTGATAATTGAGGATTGGCATAGTTAAATTTTTAAAGATTTAACGCTCTACAGCAAGAATAAACTTCTACCATTCTTCAGTGAATGGGAGAAAATGAAAATGGTGGGAGTTGGTGAGGTGTAGGGTGGCTGGGAGCTTAAGATGTATTTAAGATATTTTTTGGGGTGTGGTATAATAGGAACATTAAAAATGAGATAAAAAATTATAAAAGTAGTTTATGCCAGCTTTTAATGATATAAATTTAAAAAATTGGAAAGACTTAAAAATTTGGACAGATAGTCTTTGGATTATTCCCGCAAGAGATAAATCAGGAAAACATAGTGGTTTTTATCATGGTAATTTTATTCCTCAAATTCCTCATCAACTTATTTCTAGATATACCAAAAAGGATGAAGTCGTTTTTGATCCTTTTGTCGGTAGTGGAACAACTGCTTATGAGGCGGAAAATTTGAGAAGAAATTTTATTGGAATAGATATCCAAAAAAAGCTTATTGATTATGTCGGCAAAAATATTGAATCAAAAGGGAATTTCTCAACATTAATTACTGGCGATAGTATGCAGGAAAAGACCTTTGATAAAGTGAAAGATATTTTAAAAATAAATGGAAAAAAAAGTGTTCAATTTGCAATTTTGCATCCTCCTTATGCTGATATAATTAAATTTAGTAAATTCAAAAATGATTTGTCAAACGCTAAATCTCTTAAAGAATTTTTAGAAAAATTTTCTCTTGTTTTAAAAAATACAATTAAAATTCTAGAAAAGAACAGGTATTTGATAGTGGTTATGGGAGATAAATATACTGCTGGACAATGGGTTCCTTTGGGGTTCTATTGTATGAATGAAGCGCAAAAATTGGGATTAACTTTAAAAAGTATCATAATAAAGAATATAGCAGGTAATCGGGCCAAGCAGAACAAGGAAGGAATTTGGCGTTATCGAGCACTTTCAAGCGATTATTATATTTTTAAACATGAATATATATTAGTTTTTAAAAAAAAATAGTATGGTAAAAAAAGATTTATTTATAGAGCTTGCAGCACCAAATGAAAATGGAGAAAGTCGATGGGTTTCTATTCTTGAATTTACGGGAAAATATAAGGGGCTTCAATTGGGCAATGGGGGTAGTTGGTGTAGGGCGAATTCTAGTTTGTCAAAAATATATATAGTCGAATTCGATAAAAATAAAACAACTGGAAATTCTATTGATAGAATAAGACTTAATGGATTTAATATATCTAAAATATTTAATCAAAACATTAAACAAAATATAAGAGAGTATTATAAGGCACAAAATTGTGTAATGCTTGGAGTTAATGGACAATCTGAAAATACAAAAATTGAAGTTGATCATAAAGATGGTAGAAAAAATAATCATAGAATATCAAAAGTATCAACTCAAAAATTATCAGATTTTCAACCTCTTTCTAAGGCTGCAAACGATATAAAAAGACAAATTTGTAAAAAATGTAAAGAAACAAATAAACGTTGGAGTGCAAAAAATATCAAAGGAAATCCATACGAATTTTATGTGGGTGATGAAAATTATACAGAAGAATTGGGATGTAAAGGTTGTTATCAATACGATCCTGTTGAATATAGGAAAACAGTTGTTATTAAAGTAAGTAATTTGGCAGCGAAAGAAGCAGTTGACAGCGTTTTTAAAAAATTATATCCAGAAGAATAATGTTTATTTTTTGAAAATGTGCTAACTATTTTAAATAAGTTAAATTATGAATTATATAGGAAGTAAATTGTCATTGTTAGAATTCTTGGAAGAATCAATTGACAAGGTTGCTGGGAAAAACAGCAATCGGGTTTTTTGTGATTTATTTGCTGGAACAGGAATTGTGGGGAGCTATTTTAAAAAGAAAGGTTATAAAATAATAGCAAATGATATTCAACATTACAGTTATGTCTTGAATAGGCATTATATCGGCAATCATAGGGAGCTAACTTTTGCAAAATTAACGAAAGAAGTTTCTGATTTAAAAAATATTGATGTAAAAGACAGGAGGGATTTTGTTTGTAATTACTTATCAGATTTAAAAGGGAAAAAGGGGTTTATCTATAAAAATTATTGTATTGGTGGGACTAAGGGTGAAAAAATTGAAAGACAATATTTTTCCGATGAAAATGGAATGCGGTGCGACTCTATTCGTCAAAAAATTGAAGAATGGAAAGAAAAAAAAATAATTTCCGATGACGAGTATTATTTTTTGACTACTAGCCTAATTGAGTCAATAGACAAAAAAGCTAATACGGCTTCAGTTTATGGGGCTTTCTTGAAAAAGCTAAAAAAGACAGCGCAAAATAATTTTATTTTGAAACCGGCTGAATTGATAATAAATAATCAAGAGCATGAAGTATTTAACGAAGATATAAATGAAATATTAAAAAAAACTGCTGGAGATATTTTATATTTGGATCCTCCTTATAATCAAAGACAGTATGCGACAAATTATCATATTCTTGAAACTATTGCTAAATACGATAATCCAGAAATTTATGGAAAAACTGGATTACGAGAATATCAAGATCAAAAATCTGTCTATTGTTCAAAGCTAAAAGTGAAGAAGGTCTTTAAGGATTTAATTTTGAATGCAAAAACTAAATATATATTTTTAAGTTATAACAATGAGGGATTGATGACCTTGGGGGATATTAAGGAAATAATGAGCTTGCGAGGAGAATATGGTAACTTCACAAAGGAATATAATCGATTTAAAGCTGACAAATCGGAAAATAGAAATTTTACAGCAAATAAAACGGTTGAGTATCTGCATTATGTAATTTGTAAAAACCAAAAATATTAAAGGTGCTCTAAATTTTATGAAAATAAAATATAAAAAAATAAAACGGCAAGCACAAAAGTAATGAAAAATATTTTTTAAAATTTGTAAACTTATGAATTTATCTTTTAATGCAAAATTGGCTGAAAATTATTCTAGCTCGTCTCAAAAGATAAGAGTTTTAACAGAAGATTGGGTCGATAGGCAAATTTATTGTCCAAATTGTGGAAAATCAACTATTGATAGTTACGAAAATAATAGACCAGTCGCAGACTTTCATTGTCCAAATTGTAGAGAAGAATATGAATTGAAAAGCAAGAAAGATAGTATGGGCAATAAAATTGTTGATGGAGCTTATAGCAAGATGATAGAGAGATTAAGTGATTTTGATAATCCTAATTTTTTCTTTTTGAATTATAATTTACAAAGTTATAAAGTAGAAAATTTTGTAGTTATTCCAAAGTATTTTTTTGTTCCTGAAATTATTGAAAAAAGAAAACCTCTTTCAAAACACGCAAGACGAGCAGGATGGATTGGGTGCAATATTCTACTTCAAAATATTCCACAAAGTGGAAAAATATTTTATGTAAAAAATGGTATTTTTGAAAATAAAAAAGATGTTTTAAAAAATTGGCAGAGAACGCTTTTTTTGAGAGAAGAAAATGAAATTAATGCAAAAGGTTGGCTTTTAGATATTATGGGTTGTATCGAAAAAATTAAAAAACAAAAATTTTCTTTGAACGAAGTCTACGCTTTTGAGAAAGAATTAAAAATAAAACATCCTGATAATAATTTTGTTAAAGATAAAATACGGCAGAAATTACAGGTTTTAAGGGATAATGGTTATATCGAATTTATTAGTCCAGGTAAGTACAAGTTAGTTATTTGACAATTGACGCGAATTGATCAAAAATTGATCAGAAATAAGAATTAATTTTTGTTCAATTTTATGAAAATTTCAGGAGAGTTAGCAATAAAAATATTAGAATATTTGGAAAAAAATAAGAGTTTTTATTTTCCATTTTTGGTTATGTGCAAAAATTACACAGAGGAATATGGAGAATTTTTGGAAATTAAATCTGACGAATGGGAGTTGATTAAGAAAAATAAGAAATACCAAACATTTGAACTGTGGGAAAACTTACAAAACTTGAATAAAAAAACGCTTGAGCTGATGGCAAAAGGATTCTTAGAAGAAATAACCAAGAAAAATGAAGATATTAAAAGTAGCTTCATATTTTATACTACGGAAGGTTTCACATTTCAATCTAATTCGGAAGACGAAATGACTGATGTTGAAAATTGTCAAATTTTGGGCTGGGGAAAAGGTACTTCTCCTAAAAAAGCATTTGCTGATTTTAGAAAAGAGAGCCCTTGGATTAAAAATTTGAGATTTGATAGGGTTGTCGGAGTTGAGCTAAAAGATGAAAAAACTTATTATTTTAATCTTGAAAAATAAAGTTAATGCACAAAATAAAACCTACAATTTTTAAAATAACCAAAGAAGAGGTTGAAGAAATGATTAGAGAGATGATTGAGAAAAATAAATTAGAAGCTAAGTCGAAATTAAGCAAAGAACAGATTATCGAAGTTCTGGCTTGTGTGGAGTGTGATGAATTTTTAGCAAAAGATATTCAGACATCAATAAGAGGATCCGTCCTTGAAGTTTTAGATAAATAAAAAAACAACATAATTGCAAAGCAACTGGTTTTTGGGTCAATAAATCGAAAGATCTTAATTTTTTATTAATTATGCACGAGCATTTGTTTGTGTTTAAAAAATAAAAATATAGAAAATTTAAACATAAAATGAAAATCAAAAAATGTCAGAAGTGTGGGAGTGAGAATATTATTTTGGTTAAGATTAATCCTGATTATTATGAGGATGAGCAGATTGATTATGTGGAATGTAAAGATTTTGGTTTTTCTATTGAAAAGAAATCGCAACGAGAAATTGATTTCAATTGGGAAGAGAAGGACAAAAATTGATATTTTTCAGAAAGAAGAAGAAAATAAAAATAAAAAATAAAGCTCAAAAATTTTAATTGTTAATGTTAAAAAATGTACGAAGGAAATTTTTTTTTAAACAATGTAAATAAAAACAAAGATCAGCTAAATTTTGATCGAGAAATTGAGAATAAGGAACGAGCCTTTTATTCTGGCAGTATTGGGTATCGAGGAATGATTGATTTTTTAGAGGAAAGTGAGCCGGTTGAAAGTTCGGCGCTTGAAAAAAAAGAATTATTGCTGAATTTATATCAGGGAATGAGAAGTCATGAAGAGATTAATATCGATGCAGTTCGCTTCAGATTGGCGTTGAGTGAATCCAGAAAGAGCGCTAAGGAATATAAAAAAATAACAAATCAAGAAGTTCAAGAGGCTTTTGCAAATTGTGAGGAAAGCCAGCGGTTGGAGGAAAATGAAAAAAAGGCAGTTGATTTCTATGAAAAAGCTTTAGAAAATTGGGAGGACACTTTCTATGTCAAAAGACATCATCTTGAAACATTAATTTATGATATAAAATATCGTCAAGCCAAGAGAATTGTTGCTGAAAATGAAAGAACAGATTCATTGAACCGGTTAAAAAGCTTAGGGAGAAGTATCGCGAAAGACATTGAAGACAAAGGTCAACGAGCGGAATTCCAATTAGTTCATTTGATTAATGAGTGGGCAGAAAATCAAGGGAAAGGGCATTTGATTGAAGCTTACTCGGCGTTGCCTTTGGATGATCACAAAGAAAAGGTGGATGTTGAAATCGTCACGGGAAAAGAAACTCTAAATATAAACTTAAAGTCCTATAAAAATTCAAGCTATATTGTTGACTTTAATGAAGCTTTACTAAACGAAGAAAAAGATAAAATAAAAGGAAACCGAATTAACATTGTTGTTTTGGATAGTGAAAATCTTCAAGAAGTTTGGAGATTGATGGGGGACAGGGAACAAACAGATTCGAATAAAAGGCGAATTAAAAAGTTGATGGGCGAGATTATTGGAAAAATAGACAATGATTTTTTAGCGGAAGTGCTTAATTTCAGTCAAAGCAAAACTAGCGAAAAAAGTTGTCCAATGACTAGAAAAGAATTAATTGCAAAACATTGTCATGTGCAAAATCTTATTCGGTGGGGATATTTGGAAGAGTCGGAAGTCGGTAATCCTGACGCAATTGTGGCCTCGAAAGGAAAACTTGAAAAAGATTTGACTGATGATAAGGTTTTTCGGCGATTAAGAGAAGATGTTTGAAAAATAAAAACGAGTCAAGAAATGTTCTTCTCGACTCGTTTTGCTGGGCATCGGACAATGTCATTTTTTTTGAATTCTTTTTGACTTTCTTTTGACGTAGTCTTTTGAAGATTCTTTGTGGATTTTAATAATCAAAACCTCATCGAAATCTTTTTTTTCATTCTTATCTTTTTTGGGAGTTTCTTTTTTTTCTCCCATAATTTTAACCTCCTTTTTAAAAGAATTTCTGTTAAAAATCAACACTTATGTATAGCATAGTTAACTAATTTTGTCAATTTAAGTTGAGTTTTTATTGATAGAAGATAGAACATATTTTAGGATTTCTTTTAAAAAAATAATTAGTTGGTAGCACTTTCATACTCTAGCGTATGAAAGTGGTGAAGATTTTTTTGGGGAGAGTTGGAGATTGATTGCGGATTTGATTATAGATTTAAATACAGGTTTAATTATAGATTTAATCATAGTATTAAATCTATGATTAAATCTAGCATTAATTTTATGATTTAATTCGATTAGGATTCGAGATTAATTTTTTTAAACTAAAACACTCCCATATACTGGATAATGGGAGTGTTTTTTTGGAATGGGGTGATTGAAAAAATGGGGAGTAAATGGAGGAAGGAAGGTTTGGTTGCAAACTTTGGGGGTGGTTTTGCGTATAATGAGGGTAGAGTGGTATAATTAAAAGAGTGGGGATATTTAGAAATAATTTTTAGTTATTTTTTGGTTGCGTTTTATTTTTTTATTTTATTTTAATGATTTAGAAAACGTGATTAGAAAAAATATGCTAAACAATAAAGAATAATTTCCTAAAGGCTTTTTAATGAAAATTGAGATAGACAAATCTTCGGATGAGGATTTGGTCAAAATGGTTTTGGAAAATCCAGATAATCTGAAATTTTTAATGGACCGCTATTGGCAGAAGCTTTTTTGGTTTGTTCGTCGGATTTCATATTTTTCGGCGGAAGATGCTGAGGATATTTTGCAAGATGTTTTTTTGAAAGTTTATAAAAATATTAATAGTTTTGACGATTCCTATAAATTTTCTACTTGGGTTTTTCAAATAACTAGAAATACTACTATTGATGCGATTCGAAAGAATGGTAGTCATCCTCGAGAAGTTGGAATTGAGCAGGGAGATCTGAAATTAATTTTAGCAGAAAGTGGAATTGGAATTGAGCAACAAATTATAAATAAAGAAAAGCTGGCAGAGGCTGAGAAAATTCTCAATTCTTTGCCTTTAAAATATCGAGAAGTAATGGTGTTGAAGTTTCTAGAAGAAAAGAGTTATGAAGAGATGATGGATATTGTGAAGAAACCAAAAGGGACTGTCGCTTCATTATTAAATAGAGGAAAGGCGATTTTTTTAGAAAAAGCAAAAAAGCAAGGATTGTTTTTGAAAAATTAATTTAAATATATGATTAAAAAAGATAAAATTAAAGGAGTATTGGTTAAAATTAAGAAAGATGAAATCAAGCCAATTTCTAAATGGCATTGTCGATTGGTTAATTGGTCTTTTTGGCTGGCGACTACAGTGGCGGTCGTTTTGAGCTCTGTTTTTTTCTCGGTAATTTTAATTAATCTTTTCGAAATACCCATAGAAACTATTCATCATTTGCAGTGGGGTCGTTATTTGCGATTAATTTTTGAAATTTTTCCTTTTGTTTGGTTTATCTTAGTGGTTGTTTCTTTGGTTTTAAGTTTGGTAGCTTTTAACAAAACCAAATATGGTTATCGTTATAATTTTATTTTGTTAGTTAGCGGATTTTTGACGATTATTTTTGCTTCTGGTTTTGTTTTTCATGGTTTGAAAATTAACAAACCTTTACGAGAATTTAGCGAAAATCGAATGCCGAGAGCTTTTAAAAAAGGGCCTTTCGATAAAACTCAAAATGCAATTTTTATTGAAGAAGGTTTATTGGGTGGTGAAATTATTGAAAAAGGAGAGAATAAAATTTTTATAAAAAATCTAGTTGATGAAAAATGGCAAGTTGATTTTGATGATGAAACAAAAATAAAAAGAAATGTTAAATTTGATTTGGGTGATCAGGTTATTGTGGTTGGTGAAAAACGAGGGAAATTTTTATTTCAAGCGTTTGTAATTAAGAACATCGAAAATTGTCCTAATTCTCGAATGCCGAAAGCGTCTCTTAGATAATTTTCATTATAAAAAGGGCTAAGACAAAAAATATTAAAGAAAATAAAGTTTTGCAGTTTTTTGGAAAATCGGTTAAAATAAAATTACGTTGCAATTTAGAGGCTGTTTTTAATTATAGCTTTTATTGCAATTTTAATTTTTAAAAATTAAAATAAGAAATGAAATTTGTGTTATTTTCAATTTTAGGGGCTTTGATTTTGATTTTTTCGGGTTGCACTGATTCGGAAGAATTCGAGATTGAAAGAAAATTAAATAGTATTAAATTTGAAGAAGATGAAACTTTGGCAAAAGAGGCTGAAGTAAAGATTCAAAAAACATCAGAAAAAGAAGCAAAGAAACAGACCGTTAATAATAATTCAAAACAACCAATGTCTATGAAATTTAGTGAGGAACAAATTGTGGTGATGACAACTAACTTGGGCGATATTAAAATTAAACTTTTTACTCCAGATGCTCCTAAGACGGTGAATAACTTTTTGAAATTGGCTGAGGCTGATTTTTATAATGGACTTATATTTCATCGAGTAATAAAGGATTTTATGATTCAAGGGGGTGACCCTTCTGGAAATGGAACTGGTGGTCCAGGGTATGCTTTTGAGGATGAATTTAATGATCATAAAATAGTGAAGGGTTCTTTGGCGATGGCCAATTCGGGACCAAATACTAACGGCTCTCAGTTTTTTATCGTCACGGCTGAAGCTACTCCTCATTTAGACGGAGTGCACACTAATTTTGGAGAAGTTATTGAAGGGATGGAAGTGGTAGAAAAAATCGAAGCGGTTGAGACAGAAGTGGGAGACCGTCCAGTGAAAGATGTGATTATTGAAAAAATTGAGATCGTTAAATAAAAAATAATTTTCGGTAAAAAATATATTTTAAAAAGCTTTTTCTTGCGGGGAAAAGCTTTTTGCAAACTATTTTTAGGAAATTCGTAAATATTATTGTAGTAATTAAATTTATTTTTATATAAATTAAATAAGATCTGATTATGAAAAAAATTTTACAAATTATTTTAAACAACAAGTGGAAATTGTTGGTGGTTATTTTGGTTGTTGGTGGGGGAATTTATTATTTTTATAATAATAAAACAGAAGGTGTAAGCGAAAAACAATTTAAAACTGAAGTGGTGGAGCGAGGAGATTTGATTGTGGCGGTTGATGGAAGCGGTCAAATTCAAGCTGAAAGTCAGGTGGATTTAAAACCTCAAATTGCAGGAGATGGTTTGGATATTGAGGAAATTTTAGTAGAGAATAATCAATTAGTAAAAAAAGGTGATGTTATCGCAGTTTTGGACAGCAGTGATACTATGGAAAAAATTAGAGATGCTCAATTGAGTCTTTTGAGTGCTCAAATTCAATATGAAGAAACGGCTAAGGAATTTGATAATCAAACATCAGAAGAGAGTTGGAAACGACAATTGGCACAAAATACAGTTAATCAGAGAAAAAATGTTTTGACGGATGCTTATCAAGATTTAGCAGATTATAAGATTGAAGCTCCTTTTAGTGGAATTATCACGGGTTTGCATTTCGAGGCAGGCGATTCAATTTCTCGAGATGAGATTTTAGCGTCAGTTATTACTGAAAAATTGCAAGCGGAAATTTCTTTAAATGAAATTGATGCAGTTAAAGTAAAGAAGGGGTCTTCTGCTGTTTTGATTTTTGACGCTATTGGTGAAGAAGAATTCGAGGGAGAGGTTTCAAAAATTGATACGATTGGGAGTGTTAATTCTGGAGTGGTTAGCTATGACGTGGTGATTAGTTTTGAAACTTCCAGCGAATTATTAAAACCTGGAATGAGTGTTGAAGTCAATATTGAAATTGATAAAGCTGAAAATGTTTTATTGATTTCAAATTCAATGATAAATAAAAAAGAAAATGGAACGGAATTTGTCTTGGTGACTTCTGGCAAAAACGAAAATGATTTGGAAGCAAAAATAACTAAAAAAAATATTGAAACAGGAATTACTGATGATATTTATACTGAAGTTTTGAGTGGTTTGGCCGAGGGGGATTTGATTATTGCTCAAACTTCTACAAAGCAAAGTGTCTTAAAGACGCAGGATTCTGAAACCAAAAGTATTATGCCAATGGGTGGAGGTGGAGGTGGTGATAGATCTGGATCGCCACGTAATTAAATTATTTAAAATTTGGGATTAAAAACAGTAGTTAGGATTAGTCTCTAAAATAAGAAAATGCTTAAATGTCAAAATCTTACAAAGATATATAAATCTGGAGAAAATGAAACCAAGGCTTTGGATGATGTTTCTTTCGAAATTGAAAAAGGAGAATTTGTGGCGATTATGGGTCCTTCGGGAAGTGGTAAATCAACTTTGATGCATATTTTGGGAGCCTTGGATAATCCAACTCAGGGAAAATATTTTTTAGATGGGAATAATGTTTCTGAATTGTCGGAAAATCAATTGGCTGAGATTAGAAAAAAACAGATTGGTTTTGTTTTTCAGGCTTTTAATTTATTACCAAGAACTACGGTTTTGCGAAATGTGACATTGCCTTTAATTTACGAGGAAACTCCCAGGGAAGAAAGAAGAAAGATGGCAGAAATTGCTTTGAACGCAGTAAAGCTAGATCCGGAAAGATGGAATCATTTGTCTAACCAAATTTCAGGTGGACAGATGCAACGAGTGGCAATTGCCAGGGCTTTGGTTAATAATCCTTCTTTGATTTTAGCTGATGAACCAACTGGAAATTTGGATATTAAAACGGGAGATTTTATTTTGGAGACTTTTAAAAGACTTAATAAAGAATATGGACATACCATTGTTCTGATTACGCACGAAGAAGAAGTGGCTGATTGGGCTGATAGAAAAATTGTGATTCGAGATGGAAAAATAATTGAAGATGTGACTAAAAATATGAAATTCAAAACAGGCTCTAAATAATTATTAAAAAGTTTTACTTTCGGACACTAGTTCCCGGAAGCGAAATTAATTTAAAAATGCTTTTATCGGATACAATTTTTGAAACATTTAATGCGATTACCGCCAATAAAGCTCGGTCTGGTTTGACTGTTTTAGGAATCGTGATTGGAATTGCTTCGGTGATTGCAATGTTGGCAATTGGAACTGGGGCTCAAAAAGACATTGCCGATAAGATTAAAGGAATCGGATCAAATTTGTTGATGGTGATGCCAGGAGAACAGAAAAGTTTTGGCTATGCGGTTAGGGGCGGAGGTGGTTCGGCTCAAACTTTGACAATGGATGACGTTGAGGCTATTCAAGAAGATGTTGATTTGGTAGAGGAAGTAGCACCAAGTTCAAGCGGAAAAAAACAAATAGTTTCTAGTCTAAGCAATACCAATACAACCGTCAACGGGGTGACGAATAATTATGCAGATGTTAAAAATATTGAAATGAGCGAGGGCATTTTTATTTCGGAAAAGAATAATAAAGGAATTTCTAAGGTGGTGGTTTTGGGACAGGATGTGGCAATAAATCTTTTCGGGGAAGAAGCTGAGGTTATCGGACAAAAAATTAGAATTGAAGGAATTAATTTTTCGATTATTGGAGTGACTGAATCGAAAGGTGGTTCTGGGATGACCAATGAAGATGACGCTGTTTATATTCCATTGTCCACTTATCAACAATATTTGCAAGGAGACGATTATTTGTCATTGATAAACTTGAAAGTAGTTGATCAAGACAGTATGACTAAAGCTCAATCTCAAGTCGAGGAATTATTGTTGGCTCGTCATAAAATTGATAATTCTGAAGATGCTGATTTTAATATTATGAATCAAGCTGATATTGTGGAGATGGCTTCTTCGGCTACTCAAACTTTTACTATTTTGTTGGGAGCGGTGGCCGGGATTTCTTTAGTAGTGGGAGGCATCGGAATAATGAATATGATGTTGACCAATGTGACGGAAAGAACTAGGGAGATTGGTTTGAGAAAATCAATTGGAGCCAAAAAGAAGGATATTAATCAACAATTTCTTTTTGAATCAATTATCTTGACTTTTATTGGTGGAGCGGCGGGGATTTTATTGGGAATTGGGGTGGCCTTGGGGGTGGCTAAATTTGGAGGGATTTCAACTGAAATTTCTATGTTTTCGATTGTTTTAGCGGTGGGAGTCTCAGCTTTGATTGGAATTGTCTTTGGTTATTATCCAGCTAGAAGAGCAGCCAATCTCAACCCAATCGAAGCTTTGCGGTATGAATAAATTGGATTTTTAAATAAAATTTATTGTTGAAAAATATTGCTGAAAATGTGATATTTTTTAATTTAAAAAATGACTTTATTTTTTATTTGAGTGGTATATAATGATTTTATTGATTTAAATGTAAAAATAATTGATGAAAAATAAAATTAAAGATTGGTTTTTAATTAGTAAAAAATATTTTAAAAAAACAAATAAAAAAATTGTTGTTTTTATTTTATTTTTGATGATTTTATCTGGTGTTGTGCGAGGGTATAATTTCAAAGAATGGTTGTTAGTTCGAGCGGATCAAGTTCGAGATTCTAGCATGGCTAGAGAATTTTTGGAAAATGGAGCAGGCTCATTGCGATTGCTGGGACCAAAAATAACAACAGTTAAGTTAGATACGGATATTGGTAGAGGAGATACTTTACATATGGGGCCTTACTATTATTATGTCCAAGCTTTTTCGATGAAGATTTTGGGCACACCCAGTTTTTATGCGATTGCTCTTCCTGATTTCATTCTATCTATTTTGGCAATTCCTCTTTTCTATTTAATTTTGGCTGGATTTTTTACTAAAAAAACCAGTCTGGTCACTACTATTCTTTTTAGTTTCTCTTTTCTAATTATTCAATATTCACGATTTTCTTGGAATCCTAATCAACTTATTTTTTGGCAATTGGTTTTAATTTATTCTTTAATTCGATTCAGCGAGTTGAAAAGGAAAAATGGCTGGTGGCTGGTGGCTGGATTTTTGGCTTTATTGATTATTTCTCAATTGCATTTTTTAGCGACCGCTGGAACTACAATGATATTTGTGGTTTTCTTTTTCTATCAAAAAGGGTGGCGTAAGTTGAAATTGAAACATTATCTAATTGCTATTTTATTATTTACTATTTTTCATATTCCAATGGTGGTGAGTGATTTGAAAAATGATGGTGATAATTATAAGAGATTTTTGACAGGAATTTCTCAGCAATCGAGTGAAAAAAGTTTTAAAAAAAATGTGATAGAGACTGCTAATAAAAGTGCTCGTTTTTATTTTTATTTTCCTTTGCCGATCAGTGAAGAAGAATTTTCTTCAATTCAACCAATTCGGTTGTCCTACTTAGCATTTTCATTGATTTTAATAGTTTTTGTTTTTTGGGATAAGTTTAAATTTTTGAAAGTTATCAAACCCAAAGAAAAAAAGAGATTGGCTTTGTTAATTTTACTATATTTTGGATTTTTCTTTATTATGAATATAAGTATGGCGGATCGGTTGGAAAAACCTCGTTATTGGTTGTCGATTGCTCCAATCGCTTTTTTTATTGTGGCTTTTTGGTTAGAATTGATTGGAACAATTAATAGGAAATATTGGTCTGGTATTTTATTGATTGGGATTGTTAGTTTTTTGATTTTTGAAAATGGTTACAGCGTTTATTATTGGTATTCTTCTTTGAAAGAAGGCGCTAAAAGAGAATTGCCTTTTAAGGATCCAATTTTAAGACCGCATCGAGAATTGATTACTTTGGGTCAAATAGAAAGAGCTTCTGATTTTATGGTAAAAGAAGCAACGAAAGAAAATAAAGCGATTTGTTATTTTAGCTTGGATTATCAAACTAAAAATGCTTTTAAATATGTTATTGGTTATAAAACACCAAAAACTTTAGCGAAAAGATTGGATAGTTCTAATGAAAGTTCAAAAGATTGTATGATGTTTGTAATTTCTAAAAGTGATAAAAAAATAGAAGGGATAAAAGAGGACTTGGCGGACCGATTTAATTATAAAAAAATTTATCGAGATGGGGCGATTATTTTGTGGCAACTTGAAGTGAGAGCGGGTCAAGAAAAACCAAAACGAGGCACAAAGATTTTTGATAATAATAACTCAGATACTAAAATTCGTTCTTGGCAAGACGTTTTCAACAAATAAGTTGTTAACTAATTTATAAATTTGTGTTAGGTTAAACCTGTAAATTATAAAATTTTATAATGCTTAAAAGAAAGCGAATTATTGTTGGTTTATTATTGTTGATCGGAATTTTTCTGATTATTCTTTTGAAAAATCAAAAACCAATAGAGATTTTCAGTGAAAATAAATTGGCAGAAAAACCTGTGAATAAGACCGCTTTAAAAATTGGCTATATTACTGATTTGCATTGCTATAGTAGGCTTGATAGTGAAACGAATAAATGGGGAGTCAATTGGCGATGTTCTCAGCCGATGGCTAATTTTAAAAAACAAATGATGGAAGATTATTCTCCTGATTTGATAGTAGAAGGGGGTGATTTAGTTGACGGGCGAGATGATCAAGAAAAAATATTATATCCAATTTTGTTCAAAGCTTTTGAAAAATTTAAAATTCCTACTTATCATATTGTTGGAAATCACGAGATGAGAGGATTTACAAAAGATGAATGGTTGGAATTTACCGGTTATGAAAAACCATATTATTATGAAGATATTCGAGAATATCGATTGATTTTTTTAGACGGCAACAATAAGCCGGTTGATAACGGTCAAAGTGTTGATACTTCGCCTGATTTACACTATTATCCAGGGCATTTAGATTCAGAGCAAAAACAATGGTTGGAAGCGACATTAAAAAAATCAAAAGAAAAAACAGTTTTGGTTTTTGTGCATCAACCGCCTTTGGAAAAAACTATTTTAAAAACTGCTAAAGATTTATTTGTTGAGGGTGATAAAATTAGGGAACTATTTTCTGCCTATGGAGTCAAGGCGGTTTTTTCTGGGCATATTGAAGAAATGTGCTATATCGAAGATGGGGGAGTTGATTATTATGTATTGGAAGGAGTTCATAAAAATAATCGACAATTATTAGCGGGGGATGACTATAAAGATCAAGGTGTTTTTTATGAAATTACAATTGCTGAAAGCGGCGAGATGAAAGTTAAAATGTTTTTTAAGGACAAGGAATCAATTGAATATAACACTTTGGTGGTTAACGGAGAAACAGCAGTTTGCAATGAGCGAAGTATTCAAGATCCGCAAAAATATAAAGCTTTGGTTAGTGAAGCTGAGACTAAAAAAGAGCTTGAAGACGAAGATGGAGATGAGGACGAAGAAGATGCAGAAGATTTAAATAATTAAGAACATAAAAATATGAACAATAAATGTGATTTGACGATTGTGCCACCAACTTTTAACGAAAAAGATAATATTAAGCCTTTGTTGGATATGATTGGTCGGGCGATGAAAAATAAAAAAATTGATTACGAAGTTCTTTTTGTTGATGATAGTAGTGACGAAACGCCTGAAGTTATTGAGAAAGAAATCAAGAATAGAAAAAATATTCAAGTCCGAATGATTCATCGGCCTAAAAAAAGGAGAACTGGTTTAGCGACAGCTTTTATCGAAGGATTTGAAAAGGCTCGAGGTGAATATATTTGTTGCATTGATAGTGATTTGCAACATCCACCGCAAATAATCCCTAAGCTTTTCGAAAAAGCCTTGGGCGATCAAGCTGAAATAGTTTTCGGAACTCGCTATGTTAAAGGGGGCAGTGCTGAAGGGCTAGGAAGTTTGAAGACTTTTTATGGAGTTTATCGAAGAGCGGTTTCTTTGGGAGTTAAATATTTCACTCAAATCCTTTTCATTCCAGCCAGGCAGACCTCAGACCCATTGGGCGGTTTATTCTTGCTGAAAAAAAGTATTTTGAAGGGAGTAAAACTTTCTCCAGTGGGATTCAAGATTTC
The DNA here is from genome assembly GCA_002352465.1 of Patescibacteria group bacterium UBA2773. Classification (GTDB taxonomy): domain Bacteria; phylum Patescibacteriota; class Minisyncoccia; order Moranbacterales; family DUUL01; genus UBA2773. The sequence goes on along the minus strand of DEIN01000001.1, from coordinate 6,079 downwards.
TGTGGAAGTTTTGATGCGGACTAAGCATAACAAAGTTAGTGAAGTTCCGTATGCTTTTTTGGCGCGAGAAAATGATGATAGCAAAGCTACAATGAAACAGGGGTTGGAATTTTTCAAACATATGTGGTTGATTTTTACGACTATTCCTGAAGCAGGAAGGTTTCTAAAATTTTGTATTGTAGGTGGAAGTGGCGTTTTTGTTAATTTGGGAGTTTTATATGGTTTGGTTGAGTTTTATGAAATGAATGAAAATTTTGCTTGGGCGATTGCCGTTATTTTGTCAATTTTTTCTAACTATCTTCTTAACTCATTGTTTACCTATAGTGATAAAAAATCAGAAACCAGAAATGAAAGTATGCGAAGAATTTTTATTTATTATATAATTTCTTTTTTGACAATGATTTTGAACTTCTTGGTTTATCGTTTGATTATAAACTTTGGATTGCATTATATTTTTGGAGCTTTTGTTGGAATTTTAGCGGCGACAATTCTAAATTTTGTGCTGGTGACTGAGCTTGTTTGGCGGTTAAAGATAAATGTTAATAATCAAAAATGAAAGATTGGAAGGAGTTTATTAGAAAAAATTGGGTAGCTATAATTTTAGTTCTGGTTATTTTGGGTGGAGTTTTTGTTCGGGTTTATAATTTCGAAGATTGGCTTTATTTTAAAGCTGATCAGGTCAGAGACGCTAAATTAGCAACGGCTGCTTTTGAGAATGGACCTGGTGAATTGACTTTATTGGGACCACGGGCGGCGGGAACTTTTTTGCGAATGGGTCCGGCTTTTTACTATATGCAATATACTTCAACTAAAATCTTTAATAGTATTGAACCTCATGTTTTTGCTTTCCCAGATTTGTTTTTCGCTATTTTATCTATTCCACTTTTATTCTATTTTTTGAAACATTTTTTTTCCTCAAGAAACTCACTTTTTTTGACTGCAATTTATAGTTTTTCCTTTATTATGATTCAGTATGCTCGTTTTGCTTGGAACCCTAACTCGATTACTTTTTGGGGGTTGTTGTTCATTCTGGGACTTTATAAGGCTTCTCAATCCGAGAATGGTAAGATAGGTGGAAGATGGCTTTTAGTGGTGGCCTTAGCCTATTCGGTGGCTAGTCAGTTGCATTTTGTTTCATTCGTCGGGTATCCAATTGTCGCTTTCTTGTTTTGGATTAAATATTTTCCTAAAAAAATCAATTGGAAATATTGGGTGGGAGCAGTTTTGATTGGATTATTTTTCTACATTCCGGTGATTGTTAGTGATGTCTATACCAAAGGAGATAATCTGAATCAATTTATTTATGCTGTAACGGCCAAAACTGACAGTGGCGGAACGAGCTTGTTCGAAAAAATGAAACAAATTAGCATTTCTTTTTCGATGTTTTTGACTTCTTTCGGTCATAAAGATAGTGTTGTTTCGGCTTGGGGCGGAACGGCTTTGATTGTATTGGGATTAGCCGTATTGATTTATTTATGGAGAAAAAGTAAAAATCAACGCTCTTTTCTGGGTTTGATTTTAATTTGGTTTTTAGTTTTTGTGGCCTTGCAATTGAAAACTGATACTAGCTTAAAACCTCGGTTCTTTATGCCGATTGCAGCCATTCCTTTTATTTTTTTGGGACTTATTTATGTTTGGTTGGATAAATTTAAAAATAAGGTTTTGAAGGGAGTGGTTTCGTTTTCTTTTGCAGTTATATTATTTTTAAATTTCAATGGATTGAAAACAACGCATGATTATTATCAAAGTCAAGATAAGGAATCGGTAAATCGAAAAATATTTTTAAAACAACACGATGCTAAGGTTTTGATTCAACATAAGCTGGCTACTGAATATATGGCTTCAGAAGTTCGAAAAACCGAAAAAATAGCCTGTTTTTATTCGGCGGCTGATTATGAAAGAACTTATGAATTTTTATTTAAAGTTTATCATCCGGATGTTAGATATGACCGAATTAGCAAAGCCTTTGAAGACAAAGAAGCTTGTCAGTATTTTTCTATCGTCACAACTGATAATGAAAAATTAATAGGTAATAATTATAAAGATTATTTTGATTTTGCTGGTTCCGAGAAATTCGGGCGAATTCAAGTTTGGAATGCTATTCCAAGGGACAATTTTATGAACTATGAAAAAAAAGAGGATCAAACTGATCAAGGGGCAAAAGAAAAAACGAGTGAACAAATTTCTGAAGAACTAGAAAATTCTTTAGAAAAAGCCATGAAAAAGATTATTGAAAGTGGGGAAGTTGAAGAAGTTAAAGCCCCTGATCGACTAGAAAGAGTTTTGTGGAAAGACATTTTTAACTGAAATAAATTAATATTTTTTTAGATAAACTTAATGCCGACTCTTAGGTTCAAGGTCGGCATTGTTTTTTTAGTTTGAAAAAATTAAAGAATTTTCTTTTTTTTCTTCTTGTTTGGCGAAAATTTTTCGCCAAGGTTTTTTAAAGGCGAATAAATTAATTTCATAAACTTTAGGCAGTTGTTTCTTTTCGAAAAAAGCTTTTTCGGCTTCAGGAATTTTGTCCCATTTTATTTCTGTAGGGATTTCTTGAAATATTTCTCCCCTTAGTAAATGGCTTTTTTTGAAAAAATTAATTATTTCATAGCTAGTATCGGCAAAAACTTTAGTTCCATTTAAAAGTGATTGACTTTCCATTGCTTCTGCGATTGTTCTGCTGATTCCAATCAAGAGCAAATTTTGAAGTTTAATCTTAGTTCTTTCTCTCTCGCTCTTAGTCGAATTTAAAAATAAATTTGACTTGAAGCTAAATCTTCCTAGCTCTAGGCTGGGTGAACTACAAATAATTGTGTGCTTGTCTTCTAAGGGTAGTTTTTCTCGGGTACTATTTTTTTTAAAAACCGCTATACAAGCCAAAATTTTTGAGGGTCGCTTTCTTGATATGATTGAACAGTAATAACTGGGTATTTTTTTGAAATTACAATTTTTTTTCAATATTTTTTTTGCTTGGTAGCGTCTTTCACAAAATGTATTAGTCTCCCAAAATATAACTTCTTTTTGATCAGAAACAATAATTTTTAATTTTTTCAATTTTTTCTCCTTTTTATTTATTTTTCAAACCATAAATTAAATAATAATATTTTTTCTCGAAAGAAGCAAGAACAAATTTTAAAATTAATTTAAAAAAGTTATCTAAAATATTTTAAAGTTTACTGAGAATAGATATTGCTTTTTTATTTTTTTTAAGTATAATGGAAACATTGTTCTTAACAATATTTTTTTTGAGGGTAGCTTTATTTGACTAAGTTGGGTAGGCTTACTTGGATGAATGAATAGTTTATCGGCTAAAAGAAGATTTTTGAAAAAGTAATATAGTTAATACTGGGGGCGTAGCTCAGCTGGTTAGAGCGTCTGCCTGTCACGCAGAAGGTCGCCGGTTCAAATCCGGTCGTCCCCGCAAAATCCTTTAAAATGGCTTATATAAGCCATTTTTTATATTTAATCATTTAAGTTTTAAGATATTTTGAGAGTTGTAAATGAAAAATTAATTGACTATAGCCGAGACTATTGCTAAGCTTAAACAAACTTATTTTTAATTACGTATTATAATGAAAATGAAAAAATCAATTACATTTATAACATTGCTTTTGTTGAGCTTTACTTTTTCCGCTTGTAGTAATGATGAAGGTCAAGTTAAGGAATTAGTTGGAACTCAATCTGATCAAGAAGATATCCAGAAAGAGATCACTCTAGAGGAAAGTCAAATAACTCAAGAATTTAAAAATAGAAATTGGAAGACCCATGAAGATGAAGATTGGGGTTTTTCAATTAAGTATCCCTCTAATTTTTATACAAAAACAGATGTCTATGGGGATAGCTTCCCTGGAGATCAATGTCCTATGTGCGGAAATGGTGGTAGACCCTTGGTTATTTCTGATAACAAAGAAATGGGAACTGAGGGATTAATGCCTAACCAAAAAGTCTATATAACAATTAGTACTCATAAGAAAAAAGAGGGTGAGTCTTTACAGTCTTTTACTGGTGACGGTGGTGAAAACAGAATCAGAACAGAATTTAGAAATGTCAATGATAGAGTATCGATTATTAGTGAACCAAGGGATATTAATCTTAATAAGTATTCCTCTGTTGGACTTTATACTGAAAAAAATAATTGGTTTTATCATGTTTATGCAGAAGTTGATGACATTGAAGATGAAGCAAGGAGGGAAAATTACAATCTAGCAAAAGATATTGTTTTGAGTTTTGAATTAAGAGAGTAAGATTTTTAAATATAATGAAGAAAGGAGGTTTTTAAGAAAGTTAAAAAATTGGTTAATAATTAAAATAAGTTTCTGTATATTTTAAATCTAACCAAAAACCGCTTTAAAACTAATGATCACTTGATTTTTATTAGTTTTTTATTTATACTGAATTAAATTTAATTTGCTTAGTTTAATCTTATGTTTAAAAAGTCTTTAGTGATTTTTACGGTTTTATTGGTAGTGGTTTTGATGAGTGGGTGTGATAAACGAAAGCCTCCGGAAGTGAAGCAAGAAATTAAAACAGAAGAAGCCAATCAAGAGGAACTTACACTTCCAGATATAAATCAAGATGATTGGCAAACATATACCGATGAAGCTTGGGGTTTTTCGATTAAATTTCCTAAAGAACTTTATCATAGAGTTCATCCTCAAGGAGAAAAATATCCAGGAGAAGAATGTTTAACTTGTGGAAACGGAGGACAGCTTTTAATTATTTCTGATCAGGAAGAAATGGGAATTCAAGATATTATGTTAGATGAAAATGTGCATATTGAATTAAGAACTTTCAAACTATTCTCAACTTTTAAAAATGAAATAAGTTGGGAAGAAAATTTAAAAAATAGAGAAGACGTTTTTAAATCAAAATTCAATGGTATGGAAGTTTTTATGATTAAATCTGAGGAGGGTTCAATCCCGTTGTTTTTTGTAAAAGATGATTGGGTGTATAGTATTAGTGCTGCAGACATTAAACAGGATGAATTTGAAAAAACTAACGATTTAATGAAAAAAATTAAATTAACATTTAAATTTATTAAATAACCCAGAAAAGTCAGAAGTGAAAGGAGGTGAGAAGTTCTTTGACAATTGAGTAGAAAGAGTTACTAACATTGAAATTTAATTAACCTTAAAAAGGTTTTAAAAAGGAGGTCTGAAAGTGAAAACTTTAAAAATTGGTTCTTTAGTTTTGTTTTATTGTTTGGCAATTTCTGTTTCTTCTGTTCAAGCTCAAAGAAGCGTTGATGATGCGGTTGAGTGGGCAGAAGGGCAAGTGGGAAGCAATAGTGATGAAGAGTGCAGTACAGAAGAAAATCCTAGGTATTGGGCATATAACTGCATGCACTTTGTTGGTCATATCTACGATGAAGTGCCATCTGGTTTCTCCACAGCCTTAACAGCCTGGAACAGCACAAACGGAACTTTCGGCTCTAAAAAAGAATATAATGATCTCAACGCTGTTCCCAAAGGAGCTTTAGTTTTTTTTGAGACTGGTGTTCCAGAAAGACACGTCGGTCTCTACATCGGCAACGGCAAAGTAATTCACGCTTGGACTGATGAAGTAAGGAAAGATAATATTGAAGACATTGGAACTTATCTCGGCTGGCGTTGGCCCAATGTTTGGACCAACGATTCTCCTGAAACGACCAAAATTAACTGTGATCTATTAAGAGACTATTATTCACGCGAGTTTCTTTCTTATGGAATAGAAGATTGTTTGGAGGCTTCCTATTATCCTGAGGATGATGAATATTTTGTTCTATCTTTGGTTGAAGGACAATACTATTGTTTGGCTACTTGGTTTAATGTAGATCCGTCTCAATCAGCACCAACCGTTTTGGGTTATTCGACTGAGATTAGAAACAACTATTTCGAAAACCCCGTCACCATCAACCCCTACACCAACTCCACCGACATCCACATCACTCACTGCAAAATCCGACCTTACAAGGAAGGCTCTTGGCACGAAGAAGTTGACGTTGATATGGCCGCTGGAGAAAGCTATGACATTGAAATGGAGGTTAGAATTGAAAACAGGTCCAATCATGATCTTGAAGACATCGACGTTGATTATCTGGTAG
>DEIN01000014.1 GCA_002352465.1 Patescibacteria group bacterium UBA2773 | reverse complement strand
TGTGATCTTGCATTCTTTGTTCTAGTTCTTCATTAGAAAAACCGCCTTCGAGAAGTTGAGGATATTGTTTGTAGAAGTTTTCAGGGAACTTAAAGCTTGAAAAATTAAAAATTAAAAAATTTGCTCTGATATCACCAGGAATTTCAATAGAACTAATAAAGAATGCTTGTTCTGTTCTTTCATCTTTAATAAACCTAATAAACACAATCTCCCCATTAATTTTTATTTCTTTGTGAAAAAATATTCTGTCTGTTTTTTTATTTTCCTTTCCGGTTTTAACAATTGCAATTTCCTTCCTTTTCTTTTCGATCTCTCCTTGTTTAGAATAATTAGGGACAGGATCAACTGAATAAATTGAATAAATTGGACCTTTTGAAAAATCCACTGAGGGTCTTTCTTTCTTATCTCCTTTTTTCTCAAACACCGCCTCTGCATCAATCGGAACTTTAACTGTAACTCCAATTTCTTCATGCGAATAAGATTTCCAACCATTTCCTAAGTCAATGACCGTTTCTTTGTTTCTATTAATTACTAAATAAATAATTAGAGAAACAATGAGAACTGATGTAAAAACCACTAAAAACTTTTTAAACATAAGATTAAGCTAGATAAAATAAATTTAATTCAGTATAAATAAAAAACTAATAAAAATCAAGTAATCATTAGTTTTAAAGCGGTTTTTGACTAGATTTAAAATACATAAAAACTTATTTTAAATATTAACTAACTTTTCAATCCTCCCTAAAAACTCTTCTATTTTTTTCAATTTTTAACCATCCCGGTTCGAAGTGCGTCCCACGCTCCCCGCAATTTAATTTTAAAAGGAATTTTTATGGATTTTGTACTATTTTTAATATATCCATAGATGTATCTAAAAAATAAGATAAAAAAATAAAAAGAAATATAATCTTAAGCCTTGCGGTATTTGTAATAATTTTTTTATCGGGATGTAATAGAAGATATAATAGTGAGATTAACCAGATAGTTCCTGGGATAGATAATGAAGAACAGCAATTGGTGCTAGTGAATTCTATAAATACAAGAAATGGATACAATAATTCTTTGAATCTTATTTCAGATAGAAATGGTTATATTCTGTCTGATATATCACTTTCGGTAGATCCTCTTTCTGAAAAGGAAGGTTTTAGAAAAATCATATACACCTTTTATTCGAGTAGCGAGATATTGTCTGTTGCCACTGATTATAGCGGTGACAATCCAAAAATATTTACAGAAATAGGTGTAAGTGCGGGAACTAAGTTTCGAGGCCAGATACCAGATTTCGTTATTGATTATGGAATTGAAAAATTGCTAACAGCTCTTTATGAAAATGAGAACTACAAAAAATATAAGAATTCTAATCCCGATTGTACGAATGATTTTGATTTAAATGTCAACAAGGATGATGATTTTGGATGGGAGTGGCAGGTATTTTTCAATTGTTATGGTGACGAAGATATAGAGACGCTTAGTTTCTCAATAAATCCAGAAAAAAATCAGGTGTTTCTATCTTCTGCAAAAAAAACAGATTTTGATAAGAGCAAGACTAGCAATCCAAGCGTTAATAATGAATTTTATTTTATTAAATATCCCATAGGGTGGACTCTTTTAGATTATCAAAAGATGGAAATTTCTGATTTCTCAGGTGGTTTTATAAGGAATATGAAAGTTGGCCCCAATTTGGATGGTTCTTTTCCTTTAATTAATATATTTAGTATAAAATCAGATCAAAATTCTGATATTCATTCAATTAAGGAAATGCTTATTGAGGCTAAAAATTCACTTATAAAAGATGGGTGGAAGGTTTATGCAGAAGGTGATTTTGACTATAATCTTTCTGATGGTAAAAGTGCTACTGGAAAACAGCTTAAGGCAGAATTAGGCTCTAAAAAGAAATGGGTTATTTACATATTGAGAAACGATAATATGATTAGATTTTCATACGAAAATAATTCAACTAATTTCGAGGATGGTATGGGGATTGTGAACAAAATGTTAAGCTCTTGGAAAATAAATTAGTTTTTAATTATCTCAATATCGTTTCATACTTTTTGCACAATGAAAAACCTCTATTTAAGAGGCGCTTTTGGGTAGTGCTTTGGGGCTTTGGATTCTAAAATTAATTTTTTGTGTTATTATTATAATTGTGTTTGAAAAGTTTGAGATTTAAATTATTTTAGTGGTTAATCTTTTTTCAGGGAGGGGAAATAGATGAAATTGAGTGATTTTAAGGAGTTTTGGAATAAAAATTGGTGTGGAACAGCTATTATGGGTTTTTTGGCGATTCTTATTGTGGTTGCAATTGTTTGTCTTTAAAATAAGATAATTTAAAAAAGAAAGGGAATTCGTTTTAATTTTTGAGTTCCTTTTTTTGTTGGAAACTATCTTTTTATTGTGCTAGAATTGAATTGTATTTGGTAATAACAAAAATGTTTTGGAAGAAAAAATCAAAAGTTAAAAATCAAAATATAGATTATGTGGAAAAGAAATTTCAGCAACGATTAAAAAATAAAATCGAAAAGTTTTTATTTTGGTCTTTGGTGATTTTTGTAATAATTTCTTTTTTTGGACGGAATAATTTCAGGACGGTTAAGAATCCTGATCCAGCGCTTTTTGAAGAGCCAAAAAAATCAGCGCTTTTAGATTCTGAGCTAATCGAATTTTCAGAAGACGGTTTCGATTTTATTTTGACGCCTTTGTATGAGTATGAAATGTCAGTTTTAGTGGTCAATCGATTCGATTATACTTGGTTTAGTTTGACTAGGGCTGATAGCGCTATTCCGATGGATCTTTGTGTGACTTGGGGTGATAATGTTGAAAATGGGGCTTTCCGTCATTCGTCGGTTAGTTTCAGGCAGGATTTTCGGTTTTGTATAGGTTCTTGGGAGCGAGGAGCTAATTTTAGCTGGGCAGAAGTTTCTAACAATCATTTGATTATAAAAGATCCAGATATTCGAAAAAAAGCGATGTCAATTATTGAGGGGGATCAGATTAGATTGAAAGGAAAATTGGTTAATTTGAAAGCGGAGAATAAAAATGGAAAAACTGGAAAATATGAGGCTCAAACAAGAAATTGGAATTCTAGCATAAAATTGGGAGACAGTGGGGCAGGAGCTTGTGAAGTTATTTTGGTGGAAGATTTAGAGATTATAAAAAAGGGCAATCCAATATTTTTTTATGGTTTTAAGATTAGTTCATTGATGTTGGCAATTTTTGTCGGTTGGAAAATCATTTTATTTTTCTGGGAGATTTTGAGAAATAAATAAAATATTAAATGTATCTTCGGATACTAAATTAAAATTTTCTTCTTTGTTTCGTCTAAAATTTTCTGCAACTTAATAAGGATTGATTAGCTGGAGATGGTATAAAAATATTAAAATTTAAAATAATAAAAATGAAAAAGGTAGATCTATTGGTGGTTGGAGGAGGACCGGCGGGTTTGATTGCAGCCGTCACAGCTAAAAAGAATAGTCCAGAAAAAAAAGTTTTGTTGGTAAGAGCCGAAAAACAGGGAGTGATTCCTTGCGGAATACCTTATGTTTTTAATCGATTAGAAAGTGTGGATCAAGATATTTTGCCAGATAAAAGTTTGATTGAAAATGAAATTGAAATTTTAATTGAAAAAATTGAGAAGATTGATTTTGAGCAAAAAATAGCAGAAATGGAAAATGAGGAAAATCTTTCATTTGAAAAATTAATTTTAGCAACTGGTTCAAAGCCAACAGTGCCTCCGATTGAGGGTGTGAATCAAGAAGGAATTTGGTTTGTGAAGAAAAATTTTGAATATCTTAAGGAGATGAAAAAATTTGCCCAAAAATCAAAAAAAATTGTAATTATTGGGGGAGGGTATATTGGAGTTGAATTTGCTGAAGAGTTTAGTCGTTTTGATGATAAAGAAATTATTTTAGTTGAGAGACTTGGAAATTGTTTGGGGACTACGATGGATAAAAATTTTTCAGATAGCTTGGAGGAAAGTTTGAGAGAAGTTGGAGTTGAAATAAAATTAAAAACTGAAGTTCAGAAAATAGAGAAAAAACAAAATTCTTTTGAACTATTATTGGCAGATGGCAAAAATATTTTAGCAGATATGGTGATTATTGCAGTTGGAGCGAAACCAAATATTGAATTAGTTGAAAATTCTTCGATTGAAATTTCAGAAAATAGTTCGATCAAAGTGAATAAGTTTATGCAAACTAATTTTGAAGATATTTATGCAGTTGGTGATTGTGCCGAGAAGAAATGTTTAATCAGTAAAGCCTCTATTCCTGCTTTATTGGCTTCCACTGCTTGTTATGAAGCGAGAATTGCTGGAAGTAATGTTTTCAAAAATGATAATTTAATTGAAAACGTTGGAACACTGGCTTCTTTCTCAACTATGGTTAATGAAATCGCCTATGCCGTGACGGGTTTGACTGAGAATGCAATTTTAAAATATGGATTGGCGAAAGAAGATTTTGATTCTACTGATTCGGAAATTACAGTGGGTGAATTTGAATCGGCTTGTCATCATCCAGCGACTTTGCCAGAAACCAGTCCAATCAAAGTTAAATTGTTATTTCGAAAATCTGATAAATTGTTGGTAGGAGCTCAATTGATGGGGCCAGAAGAAGTAGGAGAAATGATTAATGTCTTAGCACTTGGTATTCAGAAAAAAGTGACGGCTTTTGATTTGGCTAGAATGCAAGTGGCAACTCATCCTTTGTTGACACCGGCTCCAACTGTTTATCCACTGATTGTAGCAGCCCAAAAAGCCTTGAAAAATTAATTGTAAAAGTTTTTGTTGTTTAATCAATAATTTAATTTATATGAGCGAAAATTTTCCAGGGGGGGGGATTTGAAAATAAAAAAGAGGATTTTCCGACAGTTGAGGAACTAGCAGATTTTTTAGCAGATTTGATTGGAGGGCGTAAATTTGAAATTAGTAGAGAATTGGATGATGAAAAAGGCCCTTATTTAAGAGAATTCAGGATAGAAATGCTAAAAGGGCATATCGAGTATGAATATATGAGAAAAGGAAAACACGGAGAAAGAATGGAAAGTTCAAGTTCCAATGTCAGTGCCACTTTTTATGATGAAAATGGAATACCTGAAGGAGGAGAGATTGTGGCTCGGTATGAAAATGGAGAATGGCAATTAACTAGTTGATTTTTGAGCAAAAATAAAATTTAAATTAAAAAAATCACTGCCAAGGTAATTTTTTTATGGTATTATTAGTTTGTCTTAATTAAGAGCTAAAATGAAGAAAACTAAAAAAGTTGTAGTTGGGTTTTCGGGAGGCGTGGATTCAATAATGACAGTGAGAATTTTGCAGGAGCAAGGCTATCAACCGATTGTAGTTTTTTTGAAAATGTTCTCAACTAAAAATTTAACTGAGATTGAAAATTTAGCCAATAAATTGGGAGTTGAATTAATCGTAAAAGATGTTTCGAAAAATTTTGAAAATTGTATTATTAAGGATTTTTTGGAGGAATATCAAAATAATCGAACGCCCAATCCTTGTGTGAAATGTAATTTGGAAATTAAATTTAAATTTCTCTTAGAAGTGGCAGACGAATTAGGAATTAAAAAAATTGCTACTGGTCATTATGCTCGAATTAGAGAAGCTGATGGAATTTTCAAGTTGTTGAAAGGGCAAGACGAAAAAAAAGATCAATCCTATTTTCTTTATCGTTTAACTCAAAAAGAATTAGCTCGAATAATTTTTCCTTTGGGAAATTTGATCAAAGAAGATGTGAAAAAAAGAATTTTGGCGGAAGGTTGGTTGGAACAAATTAAAGAATCTCAGGATATTTGTTTTCTGGGAAATCAAGAAAAAGTCCAAGATTTTTTGAAAAATAATTTAGATGAAACAGATAATCAAATCGGTGAAATTGAAAATGAAGTAGAAGAAGTTTTAGGACGACATCAAGGTTTGGTTTGTTATACTCAAGGACAACGCAGGGGATTGGATTTGGCTGGTGGACCGTTTTATGTTGTTGGGAAAGATTTAGAAAGAAATATTTTATTGGTTAGTAAGAATAAGCAACATTCAGCTTTAATGAATAAGGAAATTTTGATTAAACAGGTCAATTGGATTAGTGAGAAGCCGAAAGAAAATCAAATTTATTTTTTCAAATCACGTTATCGATCTCAATTAACGGTGGGTAAAATTAGTAAAGAAAAAAATAAGTGGAAAATCAGTTTGGAAAATTCTCAATGGGCAGTGGCTGAAGGGCAATCCTTGGTGGTTTATAACGGAGTTGAAGTTATCGGCGGAGGAATTATTAACAAATAAAATTTTTACGTTGATACTTCAACATATGGGAGTAAATAAAAGAATAATAAATAATGAAATAAAATTATGGATAAAAATAAAGAAAGAGCACTTAGAAATCAAAAAAGAAGATTTAAAGCTGATCTTATGGTTAAAGAAAATCAGTTGAAAGTTTTAAAAAGAGATGAAGAAGAATTGGTGATGGAAAAACGTCGGTTGCAAATGCAAGAAAAACGTCTTTTATTGGAGCAAGAAGAATTAGAAAAAGACGAAAAACAAATTCAAAGAAAAGTTTATGAATTAGGAAAAGACATTAAATGGATTGAAAAACAAGAGCAAGAAACTGAAACAGAATTAAAACGAGTTGCTTAATTTTTGGTTGAAAAAGTTTTTAGCAAGGTCAGGAAAACAAAACCTCCAATTAAAGCGGTGATTAGTTGAGGCCACTGAAACATTGTGATCAAGTCGGCGTTCAGTCGGCTGGCTACAAAATAGGTAATGCCATAAAGAAAACCAAATTTTAATAAACTAGCAGTTAAAACACCAACCAAGGGTGTTTTTTTGAAAGCCGAAAAAGTGGAAATTAAAATAGCATTGGAAATTATAATAAAAGGAATTAAGGCTACCATCGGAGCTGGAAGCAGGCCTCTTAATAGGGCGACTGTAGAAGGAAAGATGGCTATTGCTAAGGCGTTCACCAATGGTAATTTATAAGCGGCTAAAAAAAGCAAGGCGTTGACAATTGTGCCTGTGATGATTTGATTAGCGGATGTATGGGCTAAAATTGCTGGGGTAATTATGATAGCGACAGCCAATCCAATTGTCCAAGTTAATTCAGAAGTTTTATAGCCAATCCAAGTTTTTGATTGAGCTAGGGTAATTATTTTATTTTTCATTTTGTTTTTTATAATAATTAAGTAAATTAATAATAGCATTAAATTAAGAAGTTTTCTAGATTGAATAGTAATTATTTCATCGTTGAATTATTTTTAATAATAAGGTATTATTTAAAAGTAGAAGATTAATATAGAAATAAATGACAATACAAGAAATTCTCCTTCAGCATGAACCGGAAAAGAAAAATATCTTGCCGGCTATTAAGGCTATTAATCAGAATTTGAGCTGGGTTTCAGAAGAAGCAATAGGAAAAATTGCTCGATATTTTGGAGAGAGTGAAGCTTATATTTTTAGTGTAGCTAGTTTTTATGATGAAATTAATTTTAATAAACCAGCTTTATTGACGTTGGAAATTTGTGATGGAGCTAATTGCCAAATTAAAGATTCAGACAATATCATTAAAAATGTTGAAACTTTTTTCAAGATAAAAGTGGATAGTTTCAATAATCAATTCGTTCTAAAGCGAATGAGTTGTGTTGGGCGATGTTTGGAGGGGCCAGTGGTTAAAATTAACGGAACTATTTATACTAAAATGACTACGGATAAAGTGATTGAATTAATTCAAAATTATTTGGGATATTAATTTATTATTTTTTTAAAAAAATATTTAATAAAGATAATCTGAAAATGAAAATTCTAACTAAAGATTGGGTCATTGGAGAAAGCTTGAATTTTCAGGATTATTTGAAAGTGGGCGGATATAAAGCTTTAAGAAAAGTTTTGAAGAAAATGAAGTCTACTGAAGTGGTGGCAGAATTAAAAAAATCTAAGCTTCAAGGGAGAGGAGGCGCTGGTTTTTCACTTGGTTCAAAATGGGAAATAGTAGCGACTAAAAAATGTGATCAGAAATATTTTATTTGCAATTTGGATGAATCTGAGCCAGGAAATTTTAAGGATAAAAGCTTGGGGGAAAATAGTCCACATCAAATTTTGGAAGGAATGATTATTGGAGCTTATGCGGTTGGTGCTAGTAAGGCTTTTCTTTATATCAACGGAACTTTTGCAATGGCTGGTCAAAAAATTGAACAAGCGATTGAGGATTGTTATCAGAATAATTTATTGGGAAAAAATATTTTAGCTTCAAAATTTGATTTGGAATTAGAAATTTTTTATGGAGCGGGGGCTTATATTTGTGGGGAAGAGTCGGCATTAATAAATTCTTTGGAGGGAAAAAGAGGAGAACCTCGGCTTAAACCACCCTATCCTTGCGACAGTGGTTTATTCAGAAAACCAACGGTGGTTAATAATGCGGAAACTTTGGCAAATGTTGCTTGGATTATTGAAAATGGAGCGGTAGAATTTGCTAAAATTGGAAAACCAGACTCACCCGGAACCAAACTTTTTTCGGTTGATGGAGCTGTGGAGAGACCAGGTTTATATGAATTGACAATGGATAATACAATTGAGCAAATTATTCGGACAGCGGGTGGAGTGAAGGAGGGTTTTGAAATACAATTTATTCAAGTTGGAGGAAGCTCTGGGCGGATTGTTCCTCGATTTTTATTAAGTGAAATTCCAAGTTATTCAAGAGGTGCTGTAATTCCGATTGGATCTGGGGCGATTTTAGCGGTTTCGGCTAATGAAGATCTGAAAAAAATATTATTAAGTTGGATCAATTTTTTTCAACGGGAATCTTGTGGAAAATGTGTGCCTTGTCGAGAAGGAACGTTCAGATTAAAAAGCATTATTGAAAGATTAGTCAGCGGAGATTTTGATCAAAATGATCGACAAGATTTGCATAAATTAATTTGGACTTTGGATAATACTACTTTTTGTCCATTGGGAAAATTTTCGGTGGTGGCCTTAAAAGATGTGATTAGATATAAAATGATAAAGGAATTTTAAAATCTGGCGTATTTCTTTGTCAAAGCCTCCGCTACTCGTTTAATGTATCATTTAATACATTTCACTTCGTTGCTCGGCTTTTCCTCGAAATATATTCATATTTTAAAATTCTATAATTATACAAATTAAATGGAAATAAAAATAGATGATAAAACTTATCGAGCCAAAGCAGGGCAAACAATTTTAGAAGTTTGTCGAGAGAATAAAATTTTTATTCCAACTTTGTGTGAACATAGTGATTTGGGGCTGTCAGAGGGGGTTTGTCGAATGTGCTTGGTAAAAACTAATAAACATCGAGGTTTGGTGACTTCTTGTCAAACGAAAGTTGAGGCGGGATTGGAAGTAATTACTGAAGATTTTGATATTGAAAGAGCTCGGCGCTATAATTTGGAATTGCTTTGGGCTGATCACGCTGGAAAATGTAGTTTTTGTGTTAGTAATGGTAATTGTGAATTACAAACTTTGGCGATAAAATTAGGAATCGATGTAGATGATTTTGTTCCGAACGAAAAAGATTTTTCGAAAGAAGAGCAACTGAAGTTATTGAAAAATAGTTTAAAAAATCGAGTGGTTGATGATAAAAATCCTTCGATTCATCGGGATAATCAATATTGTATTGAATGTCGACGTTGTATCAAGGCTTGTCAATTAATTCAGACTATCGATTCTTATGGAGTTAACTATCGAAATATTAAAACTAATGTGGGAACTCCGGGTGAAATTCCGTTGGATTGTATTTATTGTGGTCAATGTGTTGCTCATTGTCCAACAGCGGCTATTACAGAAAAAAGTAATATTAAAAAATTAGATGAAGTTTTATTAAATAGCGAAAAAATTAAAATTTTTCAAGTAGCGCCGTCAGTTCGGTTTACAATCGGAGAAGCCTTTGGGTTGGAACCAGGGACTTTGGTGGAAGGAAAAATAATTACGGCTTTGCGAAAATTGGGGGCAGACTTGGTGTTCGATACTACTTTCGCAGCTGATTTAACGATTATGGAAGAAGCTAATGAATTGATTGGTCGGATTAAGAAGAAAATAAGAGGTGAAGAGGCTATTTTTCCGATGTTTACCAGTTGTTGTCCTTCTTGGGTTTTGTATGTTGAAAAATATTATCCAGAATTAATTCCTAATTTATCGAGTTGTCGTTCTCCACAAGCAATGTTGAGTTCGTTGATTAAAACTTATTACGCTGATCAGAAAAATATTCAACCGGAAAATATTGTTAATATTTCAGTAATGTCTTGTACCGCTAAGAAATATGAAGCTCAAAGATCTGAATTGGGTGACGGGAAAAATTTGGATACTGATATTGTGATTACGGCTAATGAATTTATTCGAATGGTTAAGCAAAAAGGAATTGATTTTTTGAATTTAAAAGATGGAAAATTTAATAAAACTATGGGGGTTTCTTCCGGAGCGGGAGTGATTTTTGGTTCAACTGGAGGAGTGATGGAGGCGGCGTTGAGAACGGCCTATGAGCAAATTACTTGTGATGAATTGGGTAAGATAGATTTCGAAGAAGTTCGAGGAAGCAAGGGAATCAAACAGTCTGAGATAATTATTCCTAAATCAAGATGTTCGGTTCAAGAAATTAAAATTAAAGTGGCAGTGGCGCACGAAATTCGTTATGCTAGAAAATTAATAGAAGATATCAAAACTGGGAAATGTGAATTTGATTTTGTGGAGATTATGGTTTGTCCTAGTGGTTGTTTAGGTGGAGGTGGGCAACCGACTCCAGTTAATGAAGAAATTAGAGCGAAAAGACGTAAGGCAATTTATGATCGAGATAAGGGCTTATCAATTCGAAAATCTCATGAAAATTCAGAAGTTAAAAAAATATATGAGGATTTTTTGAAAGAACCGGGGGGATATTTGTCTGAAAAACTTTTGCATACTAGTTATGTTGATCGGAAAAGAAAATAAGGATTTTTTAACTTGAAAAACTTAAAACAAAAAATATGGAAAATTTTGGAGAAGTTAGTGAGATAGACAGAAGGACCGATTATTTAGAAAGAAGAAAAAAGTTTAAAAATAAAAAAGAAGAAGAATCGGAAGGAATTAGTCGGAGGACTTTCGTGAAGGGCCTGGCTTCTACTTCTGTATTTGCTTTGACTGGTTTTGCCGGAAAATATTTAGTCAATTGCTTTAAAAGTGTAAGTGTTGATGATTCTGGAGAAAAAGTTAAAAACGAAGAAAAATCAGAAGAAGCAACTCAATCTCAAATTGAAATAGCCGAAGATGATGCCAGAATTATTGGTAAAACAGTGGAAGCTCAATTGAGAGCAGAAGGAAAAGTTGTTATAGATAAAGAAACTAAACGAGCAATTCAAGCTAGATGGAAGAAAAGTTATTCTAAAAAGCCAAAAGATTGTTCGGAAAGCGACAACGAGAGCGGAAAAAATCATTTGGGTTTGCTTGAAACGATGGAAAAAATGCAATCCTGGATTTCAGGGATGAAGGCTGAATTTAAAAAAGAGGGTTTACCAGAAGAAGAAGGATTTGTTTATCTTACAATTCCAGAATCTCACTTTCAGTTCGATGCTTTTTCTAAAGCTGAAGCTAAAGGACCTTATCAATTTAAAGCAGAGACTGCTAGAGCACTCGGATTGGTTATCGATGATAAAATTGATGAACGTTGTGATCCAATCAAAAGCGCTCGAGCTTGCGCTCAATATTTGAAAGAAAATTATGAAAGATTAAATAATGATTGGAGCTTGGCTTTGGCTAGATATAACGGTGGATATCCTAAAAAACATAGACTTTCTAAAGAAAATAAAGCAGATTTAAATTATGAGGATTATTTGAAGTGGCGAGAAGATCGAATTAATAATTTTATTCTAGAAAAAAATTTGGAATATAAAGTTAAGTCGGGTGAAAATTTGACGGTTATTTCTAAGAATTATAAAATTTCAATTGAAGATATTCTAAAGGAAAATGGTTTGAAAACTGACGATATTCAAGCGGATCAAATTTTGAAAATTCCGAAAAGTCTTGAAACTCAAATTTCTGAGCTTGGGTCTTCTTTGGAAAATTTAAATTATCCAGAGAAATTTTATGCGATTTTAGAGGTTATCAAAGAGGAACAATTGGAAAAGAAATTTTCAGCCAAGCCTTTACAATATTTTCTTGAAGAAGTGCCGAAAGATGAAATTGCTAGCTTGAGTTATTCAGTTAAAAAGGGAGATGAATTATTGTCGATAGCTAGAAGATTCAAGAAGGAACTAAAAAACAAGAAAAGAGGATTTAATTTATCAGTTTTTTCTTTATTGGATTTGGTTAGAAAACAAAATAGGATAAAAAAAGATAAAATTGTGCTTGGGCAAAAAATTGGGTTAAAAGTGGCCATTGAAATAAAATCTTCTTTGAGCGCAGTTGCTAAAAATAATAATTTTAAGCTATCAACTTTAGAGAAATTAAATCCAGCGGTTATTAATTCTCATCAAGCCTTGGACTCAGGAGCAAAAATTAGAATTCCAAAAAGTTAGTTAATTTGTTGTCTAAGGATTGTTTCCAATCACCCTTTTTACTGCAATTTTATATTTTTGGTTAAATTTTCTAAAAATTGTTTTGCCTTAGCTAACGCTAAAGTTTCAAAAATTTTAAAAAAATTTACCTCAAAACTAGAAAATTTCGTCACCCACCGACGCTAAAGCTTTGGCGAGGCAGGCAAAATTGTAATTGGAAACAGTCCTATTTAATGCAATAAGTTTTGCAGATTTTTTTAATTAGTGTAAACTATTGGAAAACAGGTTTGTTTTGAAGATTATTATAAGAAATAATTTTTTGTTATGATAAAATATAAAGTGACGATTGGAATGGAGGTTCATGTAGAATTGGGGACGGACAGTAAAATGTTTTGTTCTTGCAAAAATGGAATGGGACTGACTAAAAAACCAAATCAAAATATTTGTGATGTTTGCACTGCTCAACCAGGAGCAATCCCAGTCCCAAATGCTAAAGCGATTGAATACGTGATGCGAGCTGGATTGGCTTTGAATTGTCAGATTGCCAATGAAACCAAATTTGATCGAAAAAACTATTTTTATCCAGATTTACCCAAAGGTTATCAAATTTCTCAATATGATCAACCAATTTGCGGAAAAGGTGAATTGGTTTTTGATTATTTTAACAAAGCGGGTGAGAAGAAAGAAACTAAAATTGGAATTACTCGAATTCATTTAGAGGAAGACACGGGGAAATTAAGGCATTCCAACGGAAGCACTTCGGTTGATTTTAATCGAGCGGGTGTGCCTTTGATGGAATTGGTGAGTGAACCTGATTTGACTTCGGCTCAAGAAGCGAAACAATTTTGCACGGAACTGCGAAGGCTTTTCCGGTATTTGAGAATTTCAACTGCTAATATGGAGAAGGGTCAAATGCGATGTGAGGCTAATATTTCTTTGTATAAAGACGGAGAAGACCGAATTTCGGGAACCAAAGTAGAATTGAAAAATATTAATTCTTTTAAGGCGATTGAGAGAGGGATTGAGTATGAAATAAAAAGACAAACTAAAGTCTTAGACGCGGGAAAAAAATTAGTTCAAGAAACGAGAGGTTGGAGTGATGAAAAAAGTAAAACTTTTTCGCAACGAACCAAAGAAAACGCTGATGATTATCGATATTTTCCGGAGCCAGATATTTTGCATTTGAAATTCACTGAGGAAGAAATTGACAGAATTAGAAAATCTTTGCCTGAATTACCGTGGGAGAGAAGTGAAAGATTTATTCGGCAAATGGGACTGACTGAGCAAAATGCGGAAATCTTAGTAGATTATAAGGAAATGGCGGATTATTTTGAGCAAATTTGTAGTGAATTGGATGATTGGATGCAAAACACTGAGGAGGAAATTTCAGAAGAGCAACAGCAAAAACTCTATAAATTAGCGGCTAATTATCTTTTAACGGAAACTCAAAAACAACTTTTTGATCAAGGTCTGAACATTCAAGACATTAAAATTATTCCTGAAAATTTTGCGGAATTAATTAAAATAGTTTATCAAGGGGAAATTAATTCTTCGGCTGCTCAAATTGTTTTGCGAGAAATGTTTGAAAAAGGCTCTGATCCAAGTCATGTGATTGACGAGATGGGATTAGCGCAAACTTCGGATATGGGTGAGTTGGAGAAAATTGCTGAGCAAGTGATTGCCAAAAATCCAGATTCTGTAGCCGATTATAACAAGGGAAAAGAAAATGCTGTTCGGTTTTTAATGGGGCAAATAATGAAAGCAACTGGTGGGAAAGCTAATCCGCAGGTAGCGATGGAAATACTAAAAAAGAAGTTGAATTAAATTAGAAATTTTGAAATATCCAATATTCAATAATCAACATTCATTCAATATTCAATTATTCAATATTCAGTAGATTGAATATTGAGAAATTGGTTGTTGAATGGATGTTGAACGTTGGGTATTGAATGTTTATTTGGATAATTTTGAGTTTTGCGTTTTAAATTTTGAATTAATAATTTTGTGAAAATTGCTATAGATGCTTCCCGAGCTTTTTTGGATAAAAAAACTGGGATTGAGGAATATACTTATCAAATAGTCAAAAGTCTGCGGAAAGATTTAAAAGATCACGAGGTGATTTTGTATTTGCGACCAGGAGGAAAAGTTAAGTTGGAAAAAGCTTTTAGTATTCCTAAAAAATGGGAGGCTCGAGAAATTCCGTTTAAATATTTTTGGACTCAAATTGGGATGGCTTGGGAATTTTTAACTAATTCGCCAGATGTTTTGTTTGTTCCCGCTCACACTGTGCCTTGGATTCATCCAAAGAATTCAGTCGTCACGGTCCATGGTTTGGAGTATGAACATTGTCCTGAGAGTTATTCTTTATATTCTCGTTGGTTTCATCGATTTTTTATTAAAAAAAGTTGTCTTTGGGCCAAGAAAATTATTGCTATTTCAGAAAATACTAAGGATGATTTGGGCAAAATGTATCAAGCACCAAGGAGAAAAATAGAGGTGGTTTATAATGGTTTTACTGATATTTTTAAAGGAGAGCAGGAAGGGAAAAAACCAAGTTATTCTTATTTATTATTCATTGGCCGAGTTGAAAAAAGAAAAAACATCGAGGGAATAATAAAGGCTTTTGAGATTTTAAAAAAAGAATATGATTATGCCGGAAAATTAGTTTTGGCTGGGAAGCCGGGTTATGATTTTTTTAAGATTAATCGTTTGATAAAAAATTCTGATTTTTACAAAGATATTGTTGTAAAAGGTTATGTTAGTGATGCGGATCGGTTGGTTTTGATGAAAAATACTAATTTATTTATGTTTCCATCTTTGTGCGAAGGATTCGGATTACCAATTTTAGAAGCGCAATCAGTGGGTGTTCCAGTTGTTACATCGGATATGGGACCAATGGATGAAATAGTTAACTCTAAAAGAATGTTGGCTAATCCACATAAACCAACTGATATTGCTAAGGTTTCAGCTAAACTTTTGCAGGACAAAGAATTTAGAAAAAAAATGATTATCAAAGGCAATGAAAATATTAAAAGATTTTCTTGGAATAAATGTGGGGAAGAAACAGCGGAAGTGTTACTAAATTTTAAACAGAATTTGAAATGAAAGAAAAAATCATTTGTCATAGGCGGACAGATTCTAGAGAATCTGGAAATAGAGTTGCGTTAGTGCACGATTTTTTAACGAATGTCGGGGGAGCGGAAAGTGTTTTGGGCGTAATAGCGGGAATTTATAAAAAAGCAGATATTTTTGCTTTGATTTCTGATAAAAAAATTCTTAAAAATTCAGAATTTAGTTGGTTGAAAAAAAGACAAGTTCAAACTAGCTTTTTACAAAAATTTCCTAAATTTTTTAGAAATCGAAGAAAATGGTTATTGCCTTTTATGCCAACGGCGGTTGAAATTCTAGATTTTCGGGATTATGATTTAGTGATTTCATCTTCTGGTGCATTCTCTAAAGGAATTGTGGTTAAATCTAAAACTACTCATATTTGCTATATGCATTCACCATTGCGATATGTTTGGGATTGGAGTCATCAATATTTAGAAGAAAATCATCTCAAAGGTAGGATTAAATTTTTTACTCGATTGTTTTTGAATTATTTACGAATGTGGGACCGAGCTTCGGCGCAGCGACCGGACTTTTTGATTGCTAATTCAAAATATACTCAAGCGAGAATTCAAAAATATTACAATCGGGACAGTCAAGTAATTTATCCTCCAGTAGCAGTTGATGAGTTTAAAGCAACGAGCAGGAATAAAGGTTATTTTTTGACAGTTTCCAGGCTTTCGGCTTATAAACGAATCAATATTTTAATTGAGGCTTTTGACAAGTTGGGCTTGCCGTTGATAATTGTTGGAGAGGGTCCAGAAAAAAAGCGATTAGAAGAAAAAATTAAAGAAGCCAAAAACTCTAATAAAATTAAAATAATTAGTGGAGTAGGCCGAGCTCGATTGATTAAGTTTTATGAGAATGCTCGAGCTTTTGTTTTTGTTTGTGAAGATGATTTCGGAATTGCTCCAGTAGAAGCCATGGCAGCGGGAAAACCGGTAATTGCCTTGGAAAGAGGAGGATTGATAGAAACGGTGATCGAAGGGCAAACAGGAGTGTTTTTTGATAAACCAGAGGTGGAAATGATCGCTGACGGAGTGAGGAGATTTGTTGAAGATGAGAGGAAATTTGATTTTAAGAAAATTAGGAAACAAGCGGAGAAATTCAGTAGGAGTAAGTTTGAAAAAGAGTTGAAGAAATTTGTGGAGAAATCAAAATAGTCATCAGTCATTAGCAATCGGTCATCGACGGGATTTTTTCAGAATTTAGCGGTTTCTATAGACGCGTCTGTAGTGTACACTATGATGTACATGATAAATAATTTTGTAATCTTTAATTTTGCACCCAAAGGACATTATAAATTTTGAATCAATTTTGAATGGTTTAATTTTAAATTTTAAAACCCCCTCAGTCTCCCTTTACAAAAGGGGGAGGAAAAAATGTTTTTAGTGGTTTCTATAGATGTGTTTGTAATGTATACTATGATGTATACGAAAATTTATAATTTATAATAATCGATTTTTAATTTTCAAAATTAAGATTAATTCAAAAAGGTTAAGAAAATAAAATGGAAGATGAAAAAAACGAAAAAGTAGAATTTAAAATAAAAATTAATGATTTATTTCCAAAATTTTTAGAGCATTTAGGCATTGGAAATAATAACAGAATTGTTTTTTCTGGAAAATTTGGAATTGGAAAAACTTATTTTTTGAATAAATTTTTTGAAAGTAAAAAAGATAAATATGAAGTTTTTCATTTGAGCCCTGTTGATTATCAAATTAATTTAAATGAAAATATTATTGAATTTTTGAAATATGATATTTTAATTGAATTGATTAAAAAAAACGAAAAAATTATTGAAGAGAACGATTATACTAGTTTAATCGATATGCAGCGCCTTTTGTATCTTTGGGGAAAAGATAATTTTATGGAGATATTTAAAACAGGAGTGTCGAATATTTCAAAAATAGGAAGACCATTGAATGAAATTGTCGTTTTGACCGAAAAATTTTGGAAATTTAAAAATAAAATGGAATCTGGCGAAAAAGGCATTGTTGATAAATTCATAAATGAAATTAAGGAAAAAAATGTTTCGGAAACGGATTTATTAAGCGAATTATTAAGAAAAAAAATAAAAGAACAAAAAGGAAATAAAAAAAGTGTTTTGATTTTGGACGATTTAGAGAGAATTGATCCAGAAAATATTTTTAGAATTTTAAATATTTTTTCTGCTCATTTTAATTCAGAAAATAAAGAGTTACCAAATAAATTTGGTTTTGACAAAATTATTATTGTGGCTGATATAACAAACTTACAAAGTATATTCAAACACAAATATGGCTCTGAAACTGATTTTTCAGGATACTTTAATAAGTTTTTTAGTTTTGAAATTTTTCAATTTAAAAATGAGGATATTGTTGCAAAAGCAATCGATGAGATTATTTCGAATTTTCAAATAGAAGGAACGGGATATTTAAATAATGCGTTGGGAGAGACTGGTTTTTTGAGGATTATTCTAAAAGCTATTTTATTAGAATCGTTGAAGTTGGAAGGAAAAGAAAAAATAGATTTACGACAAATACTAAAAGGTGTTAAATATCAGATACCAACCCTGAGAAACACAAACTGCAGAAAGAGTGATTGTGATAATAGAGAAGCAAGCATTATTCAATGGATAAATGTTAGTATTGAAACATTGGTTTCAGTTTTTGGCGGAATGGAAATCGATTTTATTTTAGTATTAAATAAAATAAAAAATAATACCAAAAAAGAAAGAAATATTGAAAAAGCTTTGGAAGTATTTTCTTATTATCTTTTGAAGTTAATACAGCCATTTGATGAGAATAAAGACGTTTTTCAAGATAAATGGAATGCATATTCCGTGAGGATTGAAGGCGATAGAGTTAAAAAAGTTTCTAAATTCGTGGGACCGGATAGCAAGCTATCGGTAGATATATCCGAATTGTTTTTTGATTTGTTGAGCGAATATGTATTGAGAAAAAAATATACAAAAGAGAATTATTGAAAATTGGACTGGATTTCCGCCTACGCGGGAATGACAAGCAAAATTGAGCGGGTGTTTTAGATTTTAGATTTAGGATTTATTTACAAAATTAAAAATTATAAAATTAAAAATTGATTTAAAATTAAGTCATTGTAAATTGATTGCCCGTCTCGCCAAGGCTAGCCGAGGCGGAAAAATTGAAAATTGTGAATTGATTGTAAATTGAAAATTGTGAATTGAAAATTAAAGCGGTTAAAATGATTAAAGCTGAAAATATAAATAAAAACGTTTGGGATAGATTAACCAAAATATATAACCAGAACAAGCTTTCGGGTGCCTATCTCTTCATCGGTCCTCGCGGAACGGGCAAACTTGATTTAGCTTTTGATTTTTTGGAATTAGATGAAAAATTAAGAGGTCAAAGAAAATTAATTGAAATGGGCGCTCATCCAGATGTAATTTTGGTCAAGCCAGTAATTGAAGAAAAAAAAGGAAAAACTAGAGAAAAGCAAATTTCAGTTGGTCAAGTCTCGGAGGCTTTGAAAATGTTTAGCTATTATCCTCAGGAATCTTCCAGAAAATTTTTAATAATTAATTCGATTGAAAAGCTAACTATCACGGCGGCCAATAGTTTGTTAAAAACTGTAGAAGAGCTGTCTGGCAATTCGGTGGTAATTTTTACGGCTTCTGGTGAGGGTGGCGTTTTGGATACGGTTAAATCGCGTTGTCAGAAAATTTATTTTAATTTAAAAAGTGAGCAAGAAATTCGACAATTTTTAAAACAGCAAGGAAATGAATTGGACGAAAAGTTATTGGAAAATATTGTTTTTTTAGCTCGAGGTCGGATTAAGGAAGCGGAGAGATTTTTGGTAGAGATTGATTATCGAGAACAGCGTCTAGGGAAGTTGGAAGATTTTAAAAATGCTTTGAGAGGAGACTTGAAAGTTGGGTTTCAGATCGCTCATGACGAAACTAAAGATCGAAGATTGTTTGCTGAATATTTGGTTGATTGGAATTATTATTTGAGTAGTTTTTTGAAACAAAATATTTTGGAAGATAAAGATATTCGAGTTCAAAAAAAAGTTTTTGAAATTTCTAAACAATTAGATCGAGTTAGAGAAATTTCAAGAAGCAATCAAAGTGCGAATGAAAGATTGTTATTAGAGAATTTCTTTGTTCAAATTGGATAGACTCCGAACTTTTAAATTCTACTATTCTTCAGTGAATGGTAGAAAAAATAGTGCTATAATATTTTTAGTGTGTGATGGTGAGAGACGTTGAAAATTTTTTAAAATAAAGAAAAATGGTCGGAAGAAGAAATAAAAAATTATTTGATAGAACAACTATTTTGTTAATAACAATTTTGTTTTTTTTAGTAGGCGCTATTTTTGGAATTACTTTTTGGAAAGAAAAAAAAGTCGAGTTAGATTTTAAATTTTTTGGTCAACTTCGAACAATTAAAGAACCTAATCAGATTATCAAAGGTGATCAAATCGTGGTTTCTTTTAGTGGACCAGTTCAAGAGAGAAGTGTAATGGAGAATTTAACGATTGAACCAAAACTTAATTTCAAAAGTAATTGGATTAATAACCATCAATTACAGTTGTTTGTAATGGATGATTTGGTTCCGAATTTAAATTATAAATTAAAAATAAAAAGTTTCAAAAGTAAATGGGGAATATTAAATGAAGCTGGAGAAAAAGTTTTTTCGACCGATTTTTTGCCTGAAGTTAAAAATATTTATCCAGTTAAGGGCGAAATTAATAAGGAACTTCGAGAAGAAATTATATTTGAATTTAAAGAATCTTTGGCTAGTCAATATTATTTGAAAATAAAAACTGAACCAATTTTTGAATTTGAAAGCATTGAAACGGATGAAGAAAATAAATTAATTATTAAGCCGATTAACGATTTGGATTTTGACACTGAATACAAATTAACAGTTGAGATAAGAAGTCGAAATTATTCAGATTTTAGTCAAGAAATTGTTAAAACATTTTTTAGAACCAAAAAGTCGCCAATAGTCATCTATGGTTGGAATAGTGCAGGTGTGCCAACTAGAACTGAAAAACGATTAAGTTTAGCCGATTCTCGAATAGCAGTTGGTCGATATATTGATATTAATTTGGCGGAACAGAATCTATATATTTTTGAAGATGGGAAGGAATTAGGAGCTTATAAGGTTTCGACTGGTATAAGAGGAATGAATACTCCAACGGGAGAGTTTAAAATTATGGCGAAGGCTCGGAGACCTTGGTCAGAAAAATATGGTTTGTATATGCCATGGTTTATGCAATTTACTAGCAAGGGTCATGGAATTCATGAGCTTCCAGAATGGCCTGGAGGCTATAAAGAAGGTGCAAATCACTTGGGAATTCCAGTTTCACATGGGTGCGTGAGGTTGGGAGTGGGACCGGCAAAGAAGGTCTATGAATTTTCAGAAACAGGAACCCCGATAGTAATCCACTATTAAATAATTTACAATTTACAATAAACCAATTTATAATTTACAATAAATTTTTAATTTAAAAATTTATAATAACAAGCAAAGCTTGCTTAAGGTTCAAAAATTGAAAATTAAGTAATTGAAAATTTAATGTAAGTTATAAATTATTTTTTTACTTTTTTATCTTCTAAAAGTGTTCTTATTATAGTAGAATGTTGTTGAGGGTAAACAACTATTTTAAATTATGCCTAAAAAAATTTTAATAATTGATTCCAACGCTTTAATTCATCGGGCTTATCACGCTTTGCCTCCGTTTACGACTAAAAAGGGAGTTTTGGTTAACGCGGTTTATGGTTATATCACGACTTTAAATAATGCAGTGGAGCAAGTTAAACCAGATTATATTGTGGCAACTTTCGATTTACCTAAGAAAACTTTTCGGCATAATTTATATTTTGAATACAAGGCTAATCGAAAAAAGGCGCCGGATGATTTGTATGCTCAAATTCCTTTAGTGCGACAATTTTTGAAATCTTGTGATATTCCAGTTTATCAAGCCGAAGGGTTTGAGGCTGATGATGTGATTGGCAGTATTTCTAAGGCTTTGAATAGCAATAGTGAGATTGAAAAATATATTGTGACAGGAGATAAGGATACCTTACAATTAGTCAACGATAATACTAAAATTTTTACTTTGGGGCGAGGAATTAATGACGCCGTGATTTTTGATGAGGAGAAGGTGATTGAAAAATACAAAATTAATCCTAGTCAAGTGGTTGATTATAAGGCTTTGCGAGGAGATCCTAGTGACAATATTCCAGGAGTGGCTGGAGTGGGAGATAAAACGGCGACTGATTTAATTTTGGATTTTGGAACCTTGGAAAACCTTTATGAAAATTTAGATAAAATTAAATCTAAGGCGGTTAAGAAGAAATTAGAAAACGATAAAAACAGAGCTTTTTTAAGTCAAGAATTGGCAGAAATTAAGCAAGATATGAAAATTGATTTTGATTTGGAAAGTTGCTTGAAAAAAGATTTTAATAATAATAAAAAATTTCGTCAATTTTTGGTTGATTTGGAGTTTAAATCTTTATTAAAAAGATTTTTTAATGGAGATAATTTTCAAAGTCAAAAATCATTTAAAATGGAAAATTACAAAAATATTAAAAATAAAAATGATTGGGAAGAAATGTTTGAGGTGATTTTGAAAGCCAAAAAAATCGCTGTTGCTTTTAAAAACAAAAAAGAAAGTAAAGAACTTGAAAAAATTGGATTGGCTTTGAAGATCGGTAATAAATTTGAAAAATATTTTTTGGATGAAAAATGGGCAAAAAAAATGGGCAAAATTTTTGAAAATTCTGAAATTTTAAAAATTGGGTATGACATTAAAAGCAGTTTGAACTATTTTGTTAAAAAAGCTCAAACCAATAAAACAGATTTTTTGAATAATTTTTTTGATGTTCAACTGGCCAGTTATCTGATAAATACTGGAGCAAAAAATGAATTAGAGAAAATAATTTTTGAAGAATTTGGGGAAGAGTTAAAACACAAAACGACCAAAAGCGGTCAAGCCAGTTTATTGGTAGATACTTCTGAATTAGAGGAGAAAGAATTGTTAGAACAAGCGATTTGGATCTATAAATTACAGAAAGAATATGAAATTAAGATTGACTTGATTAGTAGAAAACAACTTGAAAAAAAAGCAGGCAACTTTAAAAAACTTTTGAATCAGTTAGAAAATCCTTTGATGAAAATTTTAGCTAAAATGGAATTTTGGGGAATGGGGGTGGATAGGAAAATTTTTGAAGAAGTTTCTCAAATAACTGATAAAAAAGTTAAAAAGTTAGAACAAGAAATTTTTGAATTGTCTGGAGAAGAATTTAATATTAATTCGCCGAGTCAGTTGGCTAAGATTCTATATGAAAAATTGGGAATTTCAACAGTGGGAATCAAGAAAGGAAAAACTGGATTTTCTACTAATGCTGATCAATTAAATAAAATTAAAGACAAACATCTGATTATTGCTAAGGTTGAAAAATATCGAGAGATTTTTAAATTAAAAACAACTTATGCTGATGCTTTGCCTAAAATGATTAGCGATGACAATCGAATACATACTACTTTTAATCAGACTATTACAGCGACAGGAAGGCTGTCTTCATCGGAGCCGAATTTGCAAAATATTCCTCGGAAAGGAGAATTGGCCCAGATGATTAGAAAATCCTTTGTAGCTGATGAGGGTAAAAAATTAGTAGCGGTGGATTATTCTCAAATTGATTTGCGAGTAGCTGCTCACGTTTCGAGTGATCCAAGAATGATTGAAGTTTTTGAAAATGATAGAGATATTCATCAGGCTACAGCGGCTTGGGTAAATGGAATTGAACTGGTGCAGGTGACGAAAGAACAACGAAAAGAAGCTAAATCTTTAAATTTTGGAGTTTTGTATGGGATGGGAACTTATGGTTTCATGCAAGATAGTGGAGTTTCAAAAGAACGAGCTGAATTTTTTATTGAGCAGTATATGAAAAATTTCAATGTTTTGAAAAAATATTTAGAAAAAACTAAAGAATATGCAGTTGAACATGGTTACGTAGAAACTGAAATGGGACGGAGACGATATGTGGCAGGAATTAATTCTAGTAATTTTCAAGTTAAAAATGCAGCTGAAAGAATTGCAATCAATTTACCTATTCAAGGATTGGCGGCTGATATTATGAAAAAATCGATGATTAATGTCGAGAAAAAGATTTTAGTCAATTATGAAAAAGAAGAAGTTAAAATGATTCTTCAAATTCATGATGAATTGATTTTTGAGGTTGAAGAAAAGTTAGTAGATAAATTTTCGGTTGAAATTAAAGAAGCAATGGAGCAAGCTTATCAATTGAAAGTTCCTTTGAAAGTGGAGGTTTCGGTGGGGGAGAATTGGGGAAAACTTTAAAAAAGTATTTAGTATCTAGTATACAGTATGATAATTTTTTAATTTCATGAACCTTGTCTGTTAGCAGGCAGGTAAACTTTAATTTTTAAATTCTAAATATCTTGTACGCGAAGTTTAAAAATTAAAAATTAAAAATTGATATTAAATCAAACAAAGTATTTTTTAAAATTATAATTGAGAGAAAGTATTTTATTTTTGGAATAAAGAACAAAAGATGAGTAAGAATTATTTTAAGGCAGTGGCACTTTTAGTGGGAACGGTCTTGGGTGCTGGGATTTTTGCGGTGCCTTATGCTATTCAAAAAGCGGGAATTTTGTCGATTCTAATTTATTTTCCGATTTTATTTAGCATTCAATTGACTTTGCACTTAATTTATGCGGAAATTATTTTATCTAATTCCAGAAATCATCGAATGGTTGGATATGTTGGAATTTATTACAATGGTTTTCTAAAGAGGGTTGCTTTTTTTATTGCGCTTTTGGGGAAACACGGAACTTTATTGGCTTATATTATTTTGGGCGGAATTTTTTTGCATCAACTTTTGAGTCCTTTGTTGGGCGGAACGGAATTTTTATATACGGTTTTATTATTTATTGTTGAAACTATTGTCGTTATTTTTGGTTTAAAGCTAATTGCTAAAGCAGAAGTTTTTTTGACGATTTTGTTGGTTCTGGCAATTGGTGGATTGAGTTGGAGAAGTATCGGTTATTGGAATATTGATAATTATGAATTATTAAATTTCAAGAATTTGTTATTGCCTTATGGGGTGGTTTTTTTTGCAATTGGGGGACAAGCGGCTATCCCAGAAATTTGTCGTCTTTTGAAAAATAAAAAAAGAAAAATTCGAAGTGCCCTTATTTGGGGCACTATTTTGCCGGTGGCTTTGATCGCCTTTTTTGCTTTTTTAATGATTGGGGTGACAGGTGTAAATACTAGTCCAGATGTTTTAGTGGGGTTGAGTTCTCGTTTAGACAGTCGAATCGTCAATTCCGTTTTGATTTTTGGGTTGCTAGCAGTCGTCACATCTTATATTATTATTTCGCAATCGCTTCGAGAAGTTTATTGGTGGGATCAAGGAATTAATAAAAATGTAGCTTGGTTTCTGGCTAGTAGTGTTCCGTTCATTTTGTATTTGGGGGGAATAAGAGATTTGACTGGGGTGATTGGATTGACGGGGGCAATTACTGGGGGGCTGTATGGTATAATTTTAATTGGAGTTTATTTTAAAGTTAAACGAAAGAAAAAGCGGATAATACTTTTGAAAAATAATTTAAGTAAAAATTTGGCGATAATTTTAGCTTTAGCTTTTGTCTTGGGAGCGGTTTTAGAAGTTATCAGTGTATTCAAATAAAATATTTAATGAGGCACGAAGATGCCTTTTTGCTTTAGATTTTACGAACTTTTTAATCTTTTAACTAAATTTATGCCAGAATTACCAGAGGTTGAGACAGTCGTGCGAGATTTGAGAGAAAAAATTATTGGTTATAAAATCGTTGATTTTTGGACTGACTGGGAGAAGTCGGTTAAATTGTCGTTGAAAATTTTTAAAAAAGAAATTAGTGGTCAGGTAGTTGAAAAAGTTGAAAGACGTGGGAAAAATATTTTGATTTTTTTGAGTAATAATTGGGTGATGTTGGTTCACTTGAAAATGACTGGTCATCTTTTGTTTAAAGACGAAGTTTCAAAAAATAGTAAATATTTTAAAGAACGAATTAATCAATATATTCGGCATATTTGGTTTTTGGAGCGAGACGAGAAGAAAGCTCAGTTGGAATTTTCTGATTTGAGAAAGTTCGGAAAAATTCAGTTAATAGTCAAGGACAAGTTAGAGGTTAATGAGGACTTGGTAAAGCTTGGAGTTGAGCCATTAGAAAAATATTTTGATTTGAAATATTTTTGGCAGTTAACTCGTAATAAAAAAAGCAAGAATATTAAAGTTCTGATTATGGATCAGGCTTTGATTGTTGGTATCGGAAATATCTATGCCTCGGAGGCTTTGTTTGAATC
The DNA here is from genome assembly GCA_002352465.1 of Patescibacteria group bacterium UBA2773. Classification (GTDB taxonomy): domain Bacteria; phylum Patescibacteriota; class Minisyncoccia; order Moranbacterales; family DUUL01; genus UBA2773. Next base: position 49,081 of record DEIN01000014.1, on the reverse strand, counting down.
TCGAATTGATCCCAGACGAACAGCTGGAAGTTTGAAGAAAAAAGAGCTTGAAAAATTGTATCAAGCAATCATCAAAATCTTGAAAAAAGCGATTAAATTGCGAGGGACAACTGATAGTGATTATCGTGATTCGAGTGGGGCGCCGGGGGGTTTTCAAAAAGTTTTAAAAGTGTATAATAAAAAAGGTCAGAAGTGTTTTAATTGTGATGGCACGATAGAAAGGATAAAAATTGCTCAAAGAAGCACTTTTTGGTGTTCTTCTTGTCAAAAATAGCTTAAAATTTTTTTAATTTATTTTTCCTATTTTTGATGTATTTTTTTATAAAATGAGTCATCAGCAATCAGTAATCGGCAATCAGTTATTAACGATGGTTGGCTGTTGGCTGATGACTGAGGTCCGATAACGCTGAACATTGGACTAAGACATCAAGGATTGCTTATCTAGTAAATTGCAAGTAGATATCAAAAAGTTATTTTAATAATTCTTAAAAACAAATATGAATATTGATCCAAACGATTATAACAAACAATTTGCTGGTCAGCCTGACTTAGGTCAAAAACCAGTGAAAGGGCACGATTTTCTTTGGAAGAAATGGGTGGCTTTTTTCGTTGTTATTATTTTTATTACTGGAGTTGCTTGGTGGGCAGTGGGTGACCAAAGTTCTCGTCAAGGAGAATTGATTGAAATTGACCCAGGAAATGTTAAGCAAGAAGCGATCAACCAAGGAGATGTTAGTCCGATTTCTGGTTTGGCTTGCGAGAATTGGAATCGAAGACCAATTGCAGTGATGCAACCATCTGATTTATCAACTAGGCCTTTGGCAGGTTTTTTTGATGCAGATATGGTAGTGGAGATGCCGGTCTTGACTACTAGCAAAACCAGGCTAATGGGCGTTTATATTTGTGGAAATCCAGAAGAAATTGGGTCAATTAGAAGTGCTCGCCCTGATTTTGTTCATTTAGCCAAAGGCTTCGATGCAATTTTTGCTCATTGGGGACGAGCTCAATTGGATTCTTTTATCGAAAATTTAGATAATGGAGTGATTGACAATTTGAATTGTAATGGAGATGCAGGATATTCGATCGCTAGCAGTTGTTTTCGAAAACAAGATGCACCCGATTTAAGTCATTTAGATAGTGCTTATGTTAAATTTAACACCTTATTAGAAGAGGCTGATAAGGCTGGTTATAGAATGACTAGTAATTTTGAAGGTTATGCTCATCAAGCAGATTTATCAGAAGAAAAAAGAATTGAAAAGGGAACCTTGGAAATAGGTTATTACGATAATGATGGTCAGCTTGTTAATTATGATTACGATAAGACCACCAATTCATATATTAGATATTGGGGAGGCGAAAAACAAACTGATCGAAATAATGGTAATTTGATTACCCCTAAAAACGTGGTGGTTTTGTTGGCTAAAGATGAACCAGCTGAAGAAGATCCTCATTATAATAATATGGAATTAGGTGATCCTTGGTATGACAGCATCGATTCTGGCGAAGCCTATTTTTTTATGAACGGTGAAAAAATTCAAGGCCGATGGAATAAAGATAAATTAAAGATGGATTCAAAATTAATTTTGACTGATGCCAATGGAATGAATATTAAATTTGTGACTGGTCAAATTTGGATAAATGTGGTTTATCCAAATATGAAAGTTGATTGGGATCCGGGCGTTTCTTATGCCGAGGATTTGGTCAATTGAGAGCATCTAAATAATAAATAAAAACTTTGTTAAGAGTATTTTATGGGGAAGAAGATTTTTTAGTTCATCAGTCAATCCAGACGCTAAAAAAAGATTTTACAGAAAAAAATCCTCAAACTCTGGTGGAAATCTTTGACGGTGGCGAAAGCTTGGTCGAAGATTTTTTTCGTTCTTTGAGTCAGGGTGGAGGATTGTTCGCTCAAAAAAAAATGGTTATCTTACAAGATATTTTTGAATATAGTGCTGGAGAGCAGGAGCGGATTTTAGATTTTTTTAAAAATAAGTTTAGTTTTTCGGTCGATATTTTAGTGTTTATTACTTGGCGAGGAAAACCTCGAGCTAATAAATTATTAAATTATCTTAAAAGAAAGGGGGAGTTGACTGAATTTAAAAAAATAACTGGGTTGGAAATTGAGAAATTTATTTTAGATAAATTGAAAGGATTGGCAGAAATTGAGCCAGGAGCGGTTCGAAAATTGAGAATGATTTTGGGTGAAAATCTTTGGGCATTGGATCGAGAATTAGAAAAGCTTGTCAATTTTAAATCAGGGGAAGTCATCGTTGAAAAAGATGTCGATGAAATGTGCTCGGGTAAAATAACAGTAAAGATTTTCGATTTGGTGGATGCTATTGGAAACCAAAATAAAAAAGTGGCTTTTAATCTTTTAAATTCTTTGATTAGTCAAGGCGCTGATTGTTTCTATATTTTATCAATGATGATTTTTCAGATAAGAAATTTGGCTTTGGTTTCTAGTCAGAAAGAAAAAGGAATTTTTAGCCCTCAAGGAATAGCTCAAAAAACTGGTTTGCACCCTTATGTGGCTCAAAAAACCTTGTCTCAATTGGGGCGTTTCGATGTTGGTCAAATCAAAAAAATTTATAAAAAAGCATCTTCACTTGACATAAATTCTAAATCTGGGAGAATTAATATCAAGGAAGCTTTGGAAGATTTTATAATTAGAATTTGAAGAAGCTTTAAAAATTAGGAGGATTAAAAAATAAAAAATAAATATGAAACAAAATGTTTTTAAAATGACGGTTTTAGTAATCGGAGGATTTTTGATTGTGCCTTTGGCTTCTCAAGCACTTTCAGGGACTAATGCTGATGACACCAGAGTTAAATTTTATTCAGAGCAAGGAAATGATTGGTTTCGGTCTTTGACTATGGATACTAATGATGATGGAGTTCTGAAAATTAAAAATGTGTTGCCAGGTTGGTATAAGCTTAAAATAAATGATGATGATACTCATTCTAGTCAGACCGTGGCTGTTGAGGCCAGAATGTTAGATTTGGATGGCAGAAGATTAAAGGAAAAAACCAACGTTGATTTGTTTTACAACACTGCGGCGGGGGTTAAAACTGCTATTGGAACAGTCCAAACTGACGAGGATGGTTGGTTGAAAAAAGCTGGGTTGAGTGCTGATGTTGAATATAAGTTTGAGTTGAGCGACAATGATGATTCAAGTGTTAGCAAAAAAGAGGGTAAAACTAGAATTAAATGTAAAGCCAAAATCGATGATAGTGATTGGTTTTCATCTTTCTATGGAAGAACTGATGAAAATCAGGTGTTAGAAGTTATTAATGTTTTGCCTGGAAAATATAAATTTAAATATAAATCAGGTGATCGAGACGTAGCACTTCCATTTATTTTGAAAGCAACAGTGTTAACAGAAAAAGGCGAAGAAATTGAAGAGGCCACTAAAGTTCATCTATGGGCCTATTTAGGACCAGAAAAAGTTAAGACTTTTGCTGGAGAAGTAATAACTAATGAAGATGGTGAAATTACTGTTCCTGGAGTAATGCATGGAGTTAAATACAAAATTAAAGTCATTGAATAAAAAAGATATTCAAAATAAAAAAATCGCCTCTCAAGGGCGATTTTTTTAGTATTTATAAATTTTTCCAAAGAGAATCAAACATCAATCGGTAGGATTGGATAACTTTTTTTTGTTTGACGATATGAATGGTATTTTTTTCAAAAATAAAAACTTTATCAGAAATTATAATGTTTTGATCGGCGATATCATTTTCGAAAAATTTATTTTCAATGTATTGAGGGGATTTTTTATTGATTTCAAAAGAATGAAGTTGTTTGATTTGAAAAGAAAATCCTAATTTTTTTTGAATATCAGAAAAAATTTGATTGAGTTTTTCGTCTGAGTGAGTTGAAAAGATACAAATTTTTTGAGTAGAGCTATTGGAAAGCTTGTCTAAAGCTAAAAGTCTTTTTTTGTCAGCGAAAGTTTCGATGGAATTTTCTTTAGAAGAAAAGCTATATTGGTCTTGCAAGGTGTTGATGATTCTTAAAAATTCACGTTCTTGTTCTTCGGCTTGTCTTTTTCTTATTTGAAGTAAATTCAAAAGAGTGTCGGGAGAGCCAGCAATAAAATAATTTCTTTTGCCTTCTTGGACTGTATTTATTAAATTCTTTTTTTGTAGATTTTTCAAAACTCGATAAACGGTTGGGCGACTTAATCCAATTTTCTCGGCAATTTTTTGTACACTGCAATGGCCTGATTTAAGTAAAATCAGATATATATCAGCTTCTTTTCTATCTATTCCTAGTTTGCAAAGTTCGCTAGCTAGATAGTTATAGTCTTTCATTCGATTAATCTAAAATTTTAATAGTGTTGAATTATGCCATATTTTTGTTAAAGTTGCAAATTTTTTATGGAAGTTATTTTAAAATGTTCAAAATTATTTAATTAAAATTAATAGTAAAAAGCTTTTGTTTAAAAGGATTTTAAGATTGTTATATAATTTTGTTTCATTTTACCTTGACAAATATTTTTTTACAAGTCATAATATTAACATCTGGAATAAGTAATTAATTCAGATCAAATGAAAAAATATTTATTTAAAAAAATAGATATATATATAAAAAGATTTCTTGGTCGCAGAAATGAATATTTTGGGTTGGGGCGAGAAATACAAATTGAAAAAAATGAAGATAAAATAAAAAACCAAGCTTTTCGCTTGGTTTTTGTGTAAATTTATTGATAAATTGATTTTTGAAAAAAAATAAAAAATTAAAACAAAAAAATGAAAAAGAAAGAATTATCAATTTGGTTTAAAGTTGAAACAATTGTTTTCTTATTTTTTACTGGAGCGATTGGAATAAATTATTTGAAAATGAGCGCGGGACTTGATAATTCAGAATTAGAAGCTTTATTAGTTAAATTAATGGTTTTGATAGGAAGTATGTTGATTATTTGGTTGATTTCGCTGGTGGTTGTCTGTTGCGATAAATAGAATTATCAATTGAATTAGTTTCGAAAGATTCTTGAAATATTTTAGAAAATTGCGTGTTGATTTTATTTTTAAAATTAATCCGGAATTTTGTAACGAAAAATTTACTTTGAAAATTTAATAAAGGAGCTTTCATGTTAACGAAAAAAGCAGAAGTTAAAGTTAAAGAAGAAATGGGCTTTGTTAGAGCTTTTTTTGAGGCTCTTTTTGATTTAGGTGAATTTTCAGCAGATTTTACAGTTTTTCTTTCGCGGACAAATGCTGAAAGAAATATGTATCAATCTGAGTTTTTGTCAATTCTAGAGGAAGCGAGAGAACTTTTTGTCTTAAAGTATCTTCCTCAATATAAAAATCAGAATTTTTTTGTTCAAGGAAAAATTCTAACAAGGACAAGCTTTAGGTATATTAAGAATTTTTATTTTGGTGATACTGTAAAAGTGACGCTGAAAATAAAAGAAACTACCGAAGAATATTTTATTTTTGAGACCAGATTTTTTGAAGGTGATCAGCTTCATTCGATTGGTCAGCAAAAAATATTTTTTACTAAACAAAAAAATATTCCTGAGTATTTTGATAATACTCAAAGCGGTATTTTCCCTCATAAATTAAGTGTGACTAGAAGTTTGTCTCCTCAGGGTTATTTGGAGATAGCAAAAATTGCTGAATTATTCGGTGATACGAGGGAAGAATTTGGGATCTTTTTCCTTCCAAATTTTTTGGAAGACATTAAGTCTAGACATTATGGCTTGGCGACGAGAAACGCTGAGTATGAATATTTTAGACCAGTTTTAAGAGGGACTGATGTAATTGTTCGTCTTAAAGTTATTGGGATGGGCGAGACAGAGCGTAGTTTCTTTCTAGAGGCTGAGTATACAACTCTTGTGGAAAATAAGAAAGAAATTATTAACATCAGGGCTCATCAAGAGATTGTATATGTTGATATAAATGGAAAGAGTCAGGATATGCCAGATTTGTTGGCTAATCTAATAAAATTTTCTATCGAGCAAATTTCTACGAAATAAGGAGGCATGAAGATGAACATAGATCAAAAAGTTAAAAACGCCATCGTTGAACTCGTCGACAATTTAAAGTTAAGTGAAATCAAGCTGGAAAATCATTTGATTAATGATCTGGGTTTTGATTCGCTTAATCTTGTTGAATTTTCAATGAGATTGGAGGATATTTTTAAGATTGAAATAAACATGGAAGATTTTAATCTTAAAGAGTTAACGGTGAGGTCAATAACGGAGTCTGTTAGGAAGTTAATAGCTCAACGGTAGCGCTTGTTGACAGAAAAGAGAGAGAAGGGCTTGTTGCATTGCAACAAGTCCTTTTTTAATTTAATATATTAGTAGAGATTTTAATCAAAATGAAAATAAATGAGTTTATTTAATATTTATAGTATTCCACCCTTTATAACATCAATTTTATTTCTTTCTTTAGGTTTATTTATTTATTTTAAAAATAGACAATCTTCAGTTAATGCTACTTTTTTCTTGATGTGTATCGCGACTTTTATTTGGCAATTTAGTTGGTTTTTACTCTTTTCTGATAATCACGATTTTTTATCGAAGATTTTAATCAAAACCGGTTGGGTAGGTATTTCATTTATTCCTGTTACTTTCTATCATTTCTATATATCTTTTTTAGAAGTAAAAAATCAAGGAGAAAAGATAATTTTGAATTTAGCTTATCTGGTAACTTTTGTTTTTATAGGCTTTTTAATTTTTTCAAATTTTTTTATAAATAATTATTATGATTATTTTTGGGGATATTATCCTAAGGCTGGTTTTTTGCATCCTTGGTTTTTAGTTTTTTTGATTCTTTTGACTTTTAGAGTTTTTTGGTTGACTTACAATGAAACTAAAAATAAAAAAAAAGGAATTCGCTTTCATCAACTCAAGTTTATTTTGTGGGCTTTAATTTTATATATTTTATCAGCTGTTGATTTTATTGTTAATTATGGTTTTGAATTTTATCCTTTTGGATTCGTTTTTATTATTGGTTTCTTGGGAATTTTTTCTTATACAATAGTGACATATCGATTGCTTGATATTAAATTTGTGCTCAGAAAATCTTCTGTTTATCTTCTTTCTTTCGGGGTTGTTTTCACTTTAGCTTCAATTTTAAAAATTATTGCTAATAAATATTTTGCGGAGTTTGTTTTTTGGATGGATTTGATGATAATTTTCTTTATCGGAGCGATCTTTCCTTCTATTAAAAATAGACTATTTAGACTTGCTAATAAATATTTTTTTACTTCTTTGTATGATGGTCAGAAATTAATTTTAAAAACTAGCAATGAGCTGAAAACTGTTCTAAACATAGAAAAGGTTTATGAATTTTTAAATTCTACTTTTTCTAAAAATTTACATGCAAAGGCTTTTGGAGTCTTGGCCTATAATGAAAATATTAAAAAATATGAATTGCTTTACAACAAAGGTTTTAACGCAAGGGAGGGGGATATTTTTGATAAAAATTTAGTAATAGAAGAGAATTTTATTGATAAAAATCAAATAGTTATCACGGAAGAAATCAAAAATATTTACGTTAGTGAAAAAACTAAGAATTTGATTGATATTTTGGATTCTTTGGGAGTGGCGTTATTGATTCCTTTGAAAGTTAAAAATAATGTAATTGGTCTTTTGGCTCTTGGCAATAAAGAAACAGAAGAAGCCTATAATAATGAAGATTTGGAAGTTTTAGAAATTATTGCTAGCCAAGCTGCGGTGGCAATTGAGAATGCTCAACTTTATTCTGAGGTCAAAGCATTTAATGTGCGTTTGAAAAGAGCGGTCAAAAAAGCCACCAAAGAAGTAAAGCAAGCTAACGACGACTTAACTTCTACTAATAGAAAGCTTTCAGTTGCTTATGGAAGTCTTAAGCGTTTGGATTCGGCCAAGAATGAGTTTATTTCCATCGCTTCTCATCAGTTAAGAACTCCGTTAACTTCAATTAAGGGTTATATTTCTTTGATAAGAGATGGGGATTATGGGAAGATTAATAAAGATGTTGATGAAGCTTTGAAGAAAATTTTTATTTCTAATGAAAGGCTTATTAAATTAGTGAATGATCTTTTAAGTTTGTCTCGAATCGAATCGGGGACTTTTACTTTTGCTTTTGAAAAAAATAATATTGTTGAAATGGTTAAAAATATAGTTGATAACTTTGGTTTAGAGGCAGAGAACCAAGGCTTAAAAATTAAATATATTAAATCGGATAAGAAAATTCCACTTTTTGTTTTTGATAGGAGCAAGATGCATGAAGTAATTTCTAATCTAATTGATAATGCTGTTAAATATACTCAAAAAGGCGGGATTGAAGTTAAAATAGAGCTTGCTGGTAATAAAATTCGAGTGATTGTATCTGATTCTGGAAAGGGTATGGAAAAAGACGAAGCTAAATATGTATTTGATAAATTCAGAAGAGGAGAAGGTAGCAGTAGTTTAAATACTGAAGGAATTGGATTGGGCTTATATGTTTGCAAGAAAATTGTTGATGCTCATGACGGCAGAATTTTTGCTAAATCTGAGGGGGTTGGAAAAGGTAGTCAATTTTTTGTAGAATTAAAAAAAGAGTTTAAATCACCAAGAAAATCTTAAATTATTTTTAATTAAAAGTATTCTGTCTTCTGTTTTTCACATCACAAACCTTTACAAACTTGTGAAAATAGTGTATAAATATAGTAAGAAAAAATAATAAATAGAGTTCCATCTGTTGGAAAATTTAAGATTATTTTTTCTCGATGTAAAAGGGATTATTCCCTCAAAACAAAAAAGTTAGTCATTGTAGGCTGCTTTTGTTTTTTTATAGAACCTTGAAAATTAAAGAATTAAAGAATAAAAGATAATTGCATATAAACTTAAAAGGGGAGATTCTTATGGATATTGTCAAGTGGAGACTTAGCAAAAAAAAAATCGCATTTTGCTTTTTTGCTTTTTTAGTAATTTATTTATTGGCAATTCAATATGGCCCAGAAGGGGATATGGTGGCCAACAGCAATCTTACCAAAAATGATTTTTATTCCCGAGCAGCTCTGGTAGTTAGAGGTTTGATAAAAACAACTGGTTTTCAGGGAGGGGATAAAATTGGATTAGTAATTCCTTTACCCAAAGGAGTGACTAAAGAAAAGCTTAGAGATCTTTTGGAAATTAGTGGTAAAGTTAAAAGGGAGTTTCCAAAATATGGCGTCACTAGTTTGGCAATTGTTCCTCAATACTCTAAATCAAAAAAGTTGGGGATTCCTCACGTTAATGAAGAAGAACTTAATTCTCCTGATTTTGACATTGAAAATTGGAAAAAAGAAATTGAAAAAGACCCTGGATCATTTGGACTTTTTGTAGGGAGAAATTTTGATTATTTTCAAATAATTATTGATCTTGATTCTGATTATGATGAAATTGAATTGGGAAATAAAATGGCAAATTTTCTGGAAAAGCAAAAAATTCCAGATTGGAAATGGAGAACTATTAAAAATGACATAAAGCCTGTTAATGAATTTGAAGGAGTTATACTTCGAGGGTGGGGAATTTTTCGGAGAATTTTAACGGCTATTTTGAAAACGTCGATCCTTTTATGTTCGGTAACAGCATTGGTATTTTTGTATCCGGTTGCTTATTCTTTAAATGGATCTCACAAACAAACCATATTATGTTATGTGGCTATATTATCAGGATTCATTATCGTTAGAGGGAGTATCGGTATTTTGTATCTTTGCGGTTTTGAGCTTTTTGGTAGTCCCATAAAGGAGCGGGTTTACATACTTTTGGTTGATAGTTGTATGATTATTAATGGAATCTCATTTTCTACTCGAAAATTTGAAGCCTATAATGACCATAGAAGACTTTTTCCGAAATTAACTTCTAGCGAAAGCTGGAGTGCTACTAAAAAATTTAATAGTAATCTTGATATAGTCAGTGCAATTTCCATTTTTGGTTTTTTGACATTGCTTGGAAACGGCGTTAGAGGGTTGGCTGAATTTGGGATTTTGGCATCTTTGGGAATATTTTATCTTTTATTGATAACCAGAATTATTATTCCAACTCTGCATATGCTTTGGGGTGGGGAAGTTATTGAGAAAGATCCTGGCTATTTAGTTCAGAAAGGAAATCGTTTTTCAGTTTGGGTTATCAAGGGTTGCTATTGGTTGTTGACTCGTTTTTCTTCTCGAAAAACAATGTGGATCATAATTGTTTTTAATGTATTGTATATTGGAGGTGCACTTTTTATTGTAGTTCATGATTATTGGGCGTATGTCAATCCTGAGTTAAAAGAAGAACCTTATATAAACTTAGGAACAAATCCTACGAGTTATATGAAAGGAACTAGTGGCGAAGTATCTAGTCAATTTTTGAATCAGTCAGGAAGATGTGGGTTTGGTAATTTGACTTTTTTCATTAAAGGCGACATTTATGATCCAGAATTTTTAAGAAGATGCTATCAAGCTAAAAAGCAGATTCTTAAAATAGAAGGGGTAAGAGAAGCGTTTTCGGTAATTTCTTCTGTTGTATATATTTCTAGAGTAGAATGGGGAGTCGATCTTCCTCGAACTAGGGAGGAGGCTGAAGATATTTTTTTCTTGATTGAAACGGATCAGAGTTATTTAGTGCAGAAAAATAATTTTTGTGATGAAGGCATCGCTTTAAATGTTTTTATCCCAGCTGCGAATTCTAATAATATAGAAAGACAAGCGGAAGAAGTTATTGGAATAGTTAGTCCTAATCTTTATCAAAAAGTTTTTGTTGAAAGGTTGCAGTTATCTGATTTTAATCTTGATCCTTTGGTTTGTCTACCTTATGGTCGATTGCACGAATATCACCAGTCAGACAAAAAAATACAGAGAAATCAACCTATCAACGTAGTAAGCTCTTATTTCCTCATAGCTTTTATGGCCGGAGGATGGGTATATTGTATGGGTAAAGGAGGAGATACTGAAAAGCAACATTATCGATTGGCTGGGGGTAGAACAGGAGCTGTAATGGGAGTTCCATATGCTTTCGCCTGTTCTAGTATAGTTTATTTTATGGCTATAAGCGGAATCCCGTTGGATCAATCTATGGGATGTATCGGGCCACTGTCCATTAGTGCGTCTATTGATTTTAACTTGCATTTTATTGGTGTTTTTATTGAAGCACTGAAGCGAGGGGCAACTTTTGAAGGAGCACTTTATGAAGCACTTGTTGAAAAGGGAAAAGTCAATGTAGCCGATATTGTCAATAACGCTTTTGTTTTTTCCTTTTTAATGTTTTCTAGCTTTTACCCAATTAAATTAACTGGGATGATGATGGTTTTTATGATGTTTACTTGTGGATTTGGAGCCTTGGTTATGATGGCTGGGCTTCTTTATGGATGTGTTGACGAAATAAATCTTCATCAAAACTAGAAGCGATAAAAAATCAATAAACTTAAGAATGAGATGAGTCTGGCAAAAACACCAGACTCATCCTTAATTAGATTTGTCAAAGGAGATTACTATGTTAAAAATTATTTGTCAGATTAATGTCGTATTTTTTATTGTTTTGGGATTAGTCTTTCAAGGACAATCCGAGATTTCCCGACCAGTCTTAGAAATTGTGGAGGAGAGTTGGGACCGATTTAGATCAATTGGAACTGAGATAGAAACGGCTAGAATAATTGTTGAGTCCGATAAAGGTTCTAAAGAAGAAAAATCTTTAATTCGTTGGATGAGGTTTGACGCCAATAATGATGGCGTTTCTATTGAATTGAAGTCTCCAAAAAGAATCAAAGGAACCAAATTGCAGATTTTAAGAGATCTTAAGAGTTCTGAGATTCGTCTCAAATTGAGAAGGTGGAGTAAGGATAGACCAGTAGCTGATTTTCCTGAAAAACCATTTGTTAATACTGACTTTACTTATAAAGACACAAAGGAATTATCTGGAGAAACTATTACTGATTATAAGTATCGGATTATCGGAGAAGATTTGAAACAATGGATAGTTGAAAGTTTGCCAAAAAATCTAGAAGAGGTTGTTTATGAGAAAAGAATTATTAAGATTTCGAAGGAAACTTTGGCTTATTTGGAGATTGAGTATTGGAATTCAGGTCGAGTTGAAAAAATTCAAATTAATAAAGATTTTCAATTTTACGGAAAGGCCTGGAGGCCGAATTCAGTCAAAATTATAAATAAGTTTCTCAAAAGAACAACCTATTTTCAGGTCGTAAAGAGAGAAGCTAATGTAAAAATTCCAGCTTGGGTATTTACTAAAAAATTCTTTCAGTAGATGAAAAAGTTACGAAGGAGGACAGGATGGAAAAAATAATTAGATTGATATTAACTGGGTTATTTTTTTGTTTTTTGAGCAGTTGTGCTTTTGAACAGAAAAAACCGAGTGTTAATTATTTGTCGTCGATTGATTTAGCTGGTCTAGAAGCTCGTAAAGAACAACTAAAAGAGGACATACGGGTTGACCATTCTGGCTATCCTCAAGATCCTGGAAAAAAAGTTGAAAATTTAGAGTCTACTTTAATTGTAGATAAAAAAAAGATAGAGAAATCATTGATTGCCGATTTAAGTCTTGACTTGATGATTGAGACCAAAGCGATTTTTTATGAAGAGAAATCTGAAAAAAGCAAGCAAGGTTTTCTGGAAATTGAAATTAAGCCAGAGGCTGAAGTAATTTTTAATGATTCAATTTCAGTTTTTTTGAAAGGTGTTTTCAGTTTTGATACGGAGAGTTATTCAACGGGAACAATCAATCGTTTTACTGAGAAAAATGAACGATGGTTAGCTGATTTGGAAGAAGGTTATTTTTGCTGGAATGGTGAAAGAGTAAGCCTGAGGATTGGGAAGCAAATTTTTGATTGGTCCGTGGCTGATACAATTTCACCGATGGACAATCTGTCGGCTCGAGATTGGGTTTCAATCGCAGATTGGAAGAGAGTCGGAATTCCGGCTATAGATTGGAGATTTGATGTTGATGATTATTTTTTTGAAGTAGTCATGGTTCCGAAATTTACGGCTTCAAAACTGCCGAAAGGAAGATGGCAAGAGGATTTGCCTCAAGGCGTTTCTGCTCGGGAAATAATTGATGAAAATCAAGTGCAGTATGCATTGAGAGCTGGATTAAATTGGCAGGGGGTCGACTGGACAGCTTCATTTTATGATGGAGTTAGTTATAATCCTTATGGACTGATGAACGGAGCTACATCGGAGCTCCGATATTCAGAAGAAAAAGTTTATTCGCTGTCGGCGATTGGAGAAGTCGGTGGCTATATTCTCAAAGGAGAGTTGGGACATTATGAGCAAGAAAAGGGTGATGATTTTATTCAGTATGTAGTGGGAATCAGGAGAGAATTCGAAGGACTCTTGCAGCTTACTGATATTTTGAGTATGTTAATCCAATATACTAATGAAGAAATTATTTCAAAAGACAAATCAATTTTGAAAGTCACTGATTTCCGGAGAGATCTAAGGAATTCAGTTTTGACTCGGATTTCTTATGAAAAAGGAGCCGGAAGTCCTTGGAAAATTGAGATTGAAGGAATTCAAGGAATCTCAAAAGGTGATTATTTTGTTCGACCAAAAATAATCTATTTTCAGGATGATTTTGAAATTGAATTTGGAGTTCAACTGGTCGATGGTTCCCAGAAATCTTTTTGGGGAAAATATTCTCAAGCCAATGCATTTTTTGTTGGATTGAAATATTTTTTTTAATAATATGTAAAACATAAAAAGGGCGGAAAGCTTCGAAAGTTATCCGCCTTTTTGTTTTGCGTAATTTATATAAATAAAAAGACAGTCTTGGAGAGGAGGACTGTCTTTTTTGGGTTTTGAAATTCAATTTTTTTTGAGTTTCATCGAGAGAGTCAAAACGTAGATAGCTGAAATACCAACAATAGTATAAACAATCCTTGATAAAGCGGATATATCACCGAAAATAGTAGCAACTAAATCAAAATTGAAAGCTTCTACTAAACCCCAATTCAAACCTCCGATTGTCAATAAAAGAATGGCAATCCAATCAAACGAGTTTAGATTATTCATAAAAAACACCTCCTTTCTATTTAATGGAACTGTTAATCTATTTTGCAATATTATAGCATAAAAGATAGGTTTTGTCGCTATTAAAATTTTTGGGATTTTCAAAATCTATTTTTGCGATATAATTGAGGTAAATAATTAATAATACAAAAATATGGAAAAGTTAGAGAAAGATTCTTTTTCGGAGTATGTAATTAAGTTGATTAAAACGGGTGCAACCAAAACTCAAATTAAAGAACAATTGTCGGCAGTCGGTTGGTCTGACAGTCAAATTGATGCTGTTTATAGTAAGGCACTGATTGAATTGGGAACGCCTGTTCCTAGCGACGCAATGCAATCAACTTTCGGCAAAAAATCATCGACAGTTGAAATTGTGCTTAATTTATTTTCCTTTGTTCTTTTAGGAATTGTCGCGACTGCTTTGGGCACGCTTTTTTATCAAATTATCAATAAGTATTTTCCGGATGCTCTCGCTATTGGTTCTTACAGTTCTTACTCCAATAAAATGTCGACGGATGCCATCCATTATTCAATTGCCGCTTTGATTATTGCTTTTCCGATTTATTATGTTTCAATGTGTTTATGGTTTCGAAGTTTTTCTAGGGACGAAGGAAAGACTGAAACAAGATTGACTAAATGGTTGACATATTTGGTTTTGCTGGTGGTTTCAATCACGATTATTGGGGATTTGATTGCGACAGTTTTTACTTTTTTGCAAGGAGAATTGAGTGCTAGATTTTTCTTGAAAGCGTTGATTATCTTTGTGATTTCAGGAATTATTTTTGGTTTTTATTTTCTGGAACGAAAGCAAATTCAATATCGAAGTTTGGCTTCGTCGAATGTTTTTAAATATTTTGGCTTGGTGGTTTCGGGGATTGTTATTGTCGGAATTATTTTGGGATTTTTTGCTGGAGGATCTTCTGCAACTGAAAGAAAACGAGGTTTTGATAGTCAAAGGGTCAAAGATCTTTCGAGTTTGGCTAATTGTATAGAAAATTATGCCGAGGATTTCAATAAATTACCAGCTTCCTTGGAGGAACTTCAAAAAAATTCTAGTTATTCATATTGTGTTAACAAAAAAGATCCAGAAACCAAGCTGGCTTATACCTACAGGGTGATTACAGCTTCAAAAACCTCAGGAACAATTCGGGAAGGTAAATTTGAGCTTTGTGCTAATTTTTCTTTGACGTCGGATGAGACTTTGACGGAAAATAAATATGGTAGTTATAGTTATGATTATTATGGAGGTTCTGGTAATTGGAGTGAACATTTAGCTGGTTTAGCGTGCGATACTGTCACGGTGGTTTTGGAAAAAAATCAAAATAATAATATTCAAGTTCCACGTTTTCAAAATCAAATTCCAGCTTCAATCCCAACTTCTGTTCCTGATCAAACACTGACGCCAATACAATAAGTTTTATTTTTCAATTATGACCAAATTTATTTTGCATGGTGGAGGAGAAACGCAACGCAATGAAAAGCATGATAAATTTTTTAGAGAATTTATTAAAAATTTACCAGCAAAAGCCAAAGTCTTACTGGTTTATTTTGCCGTGGAGGACGAGCTGGTTTTGGAAAAACATTTAGTTTATAAAGAATATTTTCAAGAATTGTCAGGAGAAAAGGAGATAGACTTGAAAATTGCTAGTAAGGAAAATTTTATTGATGAGCTGAAGTGGGCGGATGGAGTTTATTTTCGAGGAGGAGACACTTATTCGCTTTTGAACCAAATTAAAAAATATCCTAATTTTAAAGAAGAACTTTTGAAAAAGAATCTAGTAGCAGGATCTTCAGCTGGAGTTTATTTTTTAGCTAATTATTCTTTTTCGGTTAGTCGAGGAATCATTTATGAGGGATTGGGAATTTTGCCAATTAAGACTAATTGTCATTATGAAGGAGACAAAGCAGGAGAAATCAAAATTCTTGATGATTATCCAGGTAAATTAATTTTATTAAAAGAAGGTGAATATAAAATAATTAATATTCAATTATGACCAAATTTATTTTGCATGGTGGGATGACAAGTATTCGAAACGAAAATAATAAAAAATTTCATCGGGAAGTTTTGAAAGATTTGTCAAAAAATCCAAAAATTTTGGTTTGTCTTTTCTCGATTGAAGAGAGTCGTTGGGAGGAGGAATATAAGTGGGTTAAAAAGAATTTTATTGATAATACAGGACGATCTGATTTGAAATTTGAATTAGCGAATAAAAAAGATTTTAGGAGTCAGCTTGAATGGGCGGAGGCGGTTCATTTTCGAGGCGGAAATACTTTGTTGCTTTTGGGCGTTATGGATAATTATCTTGAATTTAAAAATAGTTTAAAGGAGAAAACTGTTTCTGGCTCTTCAGCCGGTGCTTTATTTTTAGTGGAGAATTTTTACGATCAAGATTACAGTAAAAGACACAAAGGTTTGGGAATTATTCCAATCAATTTAATTACGCATTATCAATCGGAAATTTACGCTCCTGTGGATGAGAAAATTTTAGAAAAATTGAAAAACAATGAAGGTCAAGAATTAGTCTTATTAAAAGAAACTGAATATAAAGTTTATGATATTTAATAACAAATTAGAATGATAAAAATTGAAAATTTATTAGAAGATGCTAAAGATTTTGTAAGAAAAATAATTGAAGCATTAAAAAAAGATGGAATTAAGGTCTCTGATTTAGAACTTGATCATTTATGTTTTAGAACTGAAACGAGAGAAGATTATTCTTATTTTAAAGAAAAACTATTTGAAATCGGTAGATTTATTAGTGAAGTTGAAATTGCTGGAAGACCAATTGCCTTGTATAAACTGAGTAGTCCAATAATCGTTGATAATAGAGAAATTTATTTCATAGAATTACCGGCGCCCAAAAAGGAAAGTTCGTTTTTGAATGGCTGGGAGCACGCAGAATTTGTGATTAAAGATAATTTTGAAGATTTTATGAAAAAATATCCTGCTGTAAAGTTTGATTTAGGTGATATTTCGAAACCAACCAATCCCGATATTAAAATCAAGTATGATGGATTCTGCGTAAAATTTCATCATAAATCTTTAGAAGAGGTCAGAAAATGTGGAGAATAAAAAATAATTATTTTTATGAATAAACAAAAAATTGTAAATGAAACTGCTGAATTTGCGCGAAATTTTTTAGAAAAAGCCGAAGGAAGTCACGACTGGTGGCATACTTTTCGAGTTTGGGAGATGGCAAAACGGATTGGGAAAGAAGAACAAGTGGATCAATTCGTGATTGAAATGGCTGCTTTATTGCACGATTTGGCGGATTATAAATTGAATGATGGTTCAGATGAGAAGGGTATGAAATTTGTTAAAGATTATTTAAATAATTTGGTTGGTATTTCTTTGAAAGAAATTGAACATATTGTAGAAATTATTGATAATCTTTCTTTTAGAAAAACTTTTGATGGTAAGCGTGTTCAAATTCTAGAAGGACAAGTAGTCCAAGATGCGGACCGCTTAGACGCGTTGGGAGCTATTGGAATTGCTAGAGTTTTTGATTACGGAGGGGCTCGAGGTCGTAAGATTTACAATCCAGCTGAAAAAATAAGTAAATATAAAAGTTCTAAAAAATATCGTCAAAGTGAAACTAGCGCTGTTAATCATTTTCACGAAAAAATTTTATTATTGAAAGAGTTAATGAACACCGAAACTGCTAAAAAAATCGCCAAACATCGACATAAATTTATTGAAGATTATTTGAAGGAATTTAGCGCGGAATGGGAAGGAAATAGTTAAAAAAATTTTTGGAATAAATAAAAATACCTAATTAAATTAGGTATTTTTTGATAGTAAAAAATATTTTAAATAATTTTTATTTCCCGTATTTTTTTTGATTAATAACTTCAGCGACGCTGTTTCCAGCGATGTAGCCGGTTGTCCAGCAAATTTGAAGATTATATCCTCCAGTTGGACCATCAAGATCAATAATTTCACCGGCGAAATAAAGATTTTCAATTAATTTTGATTTCATAGTTTTTTGGTCAATTTCTCCTAGCTCAACTCCACCAGAAGTGACAATGGCATTATCGAAGCCCACTAATTCATCAACATTTAAGACTAAATTTTTTAATAAAGAAACAAAACGTTTTCGGTCTTCTTTGGAAATTTCCCCAACTTTTTTTTCGGAGTCGATTTTAGAAATTTCGATCATAGTTGGAATCATTTTGTGAGGAAGCAAATCATCGAGGGCATTAATGAATTTTCGTCCTTGATATTTTTGAAAATCTTTTTGTACTCGTTGATCTAGTTCTTTGAAATCGAGAGCTGGTTTCAAGTCGATGGAAATTTTTACTCGTCCTTTTTTGAGTAAGTCTCCAATTTCTTTGCTGGCGTCCAAAACGATTGGTCCACTAATTCCATAATGAGTAAACAACATTTCGCCAAAACGACCCAGCTGTTTTTTGTTATCTTGAAAAACGCTTAATTCCACGTTTTTCAAAGAAACTCCTTGAAGTTGCTCAGCCCATTTGTTGATGGTCTTGATGGGAGAGAGGGCTGGAACGGGTTTGACGATTTTATGACCAAAATTTTTGGCCCATTGATAGCCGTCTCCAGTTGAACCAGTGGTTGGATAGGATTTTCCTCCGGTGCAAAAAATGAATTGATTGGCTGAAATTTCTCTTTTTCGAGTAATTATTTTTTTGATAATATTTCCTTTTGTTTCGAAAGAAAGTGGTTTGGTTTTTTTCATCAAAACAACTCCGTTCTCGATTAATTTTCTTTTGAAGACGGCAATTACTTCTTCGGCGCTATCAGATTGGGGAAAAACTCGTCCGCCTCGTTCGGTCTTCAATTCAATGCCAGTTTTTTTGAAAAATTCTTTAGTTTTTTTGACATCAAATCTATTGAAAGTTGAAAATAGAAATCGTCCTTTTTTCCCAAGAGCTTCAGTTAAATTTTCTTTGGTAAAATTTTCTTGAGTAATATTGCAACGACCCTTGCCAGTCATCGAAACTTTTCGTCCGAGTTCATCGTTTTTATCAAGTAGTACTACTCGGGCGCCTTTTTCAGAAGCCCAAAAAGCTGCCATCATTCCAGCAGCGCCTCCGCCGATTACGGCGATATCAAAAAAATGGGGTTCTTTACCTTTATTCATTAAAAACAGTTATTTAATAACAATTCTAACTATGATACAATATTTTTAAGATTTAAGCAAGAGGGGAGAGGTACGCTTTGTACTAAAGGCTATTTTTAGTTTAAAATATCTAATGTTCAATAAACAATATCCATTCAATAAATTAATTTATTAATATTTATTTAAAAATTCACTGGACAAAATTGATTTTTTGTAGTATAGTTTTGGTCTGTACTTTTTTTGTTTTAATTTTTTAATTACAACTTTTCGGGAGGGTAAGATGAAAATAGCTGGTATTATATTTATAGTGGCAGTAGCGATTATTTTTTCTGTTGTTGGATTTTTAATCGTTAATGGGTCTGTTTTAGATTCAAAAAACAATCGGCAATTTAATTATTTATTGCCGACAAGTTTAACTGACGAGCATGTTGTCAAAAAATGTCGGACGGATGATCCGACCGACTGCAGTTATTATTTTGAGGCTTTAATCGGTTATGAAAATGATTGGGGAGAAGGCTTAACCTTTTTTCCTTCATTAGTAACTGAAGATGGCGAAAAGATACAAACTTATCCTGAAATAAAGATAAAGATTAAAAAGAGAGACGGAAAAATTTTTGTGATTTTTAAATTAGCAAGGACGCGAAATGAAGAAATCGCTTTTTTTCGAAGCGGGATTCTTCGCGTTCGTCCTCTTGGATAAAAATTTTTAAGGCAAAAAATTTTAGCGGGGTTTGAAGATAATTTTCAAACTCCGTTTTTGTTTTAAATTTTTTATTATTGTATACTTAGAATATTGAATTTATTAATGTTAATTAAAAATAATATGAAAAAGAAATTAATTTTTTTGGATACGGAGACTACGGGGAATGATTTGGTGAAAGACCGATTGTGTCAGGTGGCTTATAAAAAAAGATCTGTTTTTTTTAAAACGAAAAAGGATGAAGGAAAAATGATAGTGCAAAATTTTAAACCAACTATTCCAGTTTCAGTTAAAGCAATGAGCATCACTCATATTACCAATAAAATGGTGGAAAAAGAGAAGGTTTTTCAGGGAAGTGCGTTTGCTAAAACTTTAGAAAAAGTTTTGAGCGAGAATATTTTGGTGGCTCACAACGCTAAATTTGATATTGCGATGTTGGAAAATGAGGGTTTCAAAATTTCTGATTTTATTTGCACTTTGCGATTGGCTCGATATTTAGATTCAGAACAGGAAATTCCGGAATATAATTTGCAATTTTTGCGCTATTATTATGAAGTTGAAGTTGAAGTCGATCCACACAGTGCTGACGGGGATGTAATCGTCTTGGAAGCGGTTTTCGATCATTTAATGAAGACTGCCCAAGAAAAAGCTTCGAAAGCCACAGAAGAGAAAATTGTTCAAAGAATGATTGATATTTCCAACAATCCAGTACTAATTAAAAAATTTGCTTTTGGAAAATATATTGGGGAAAAAGTTGAAGACATTGTTCAAAAAGATCGACAATATTTAAATTGGTTGAAAAAAACTAAAGAAGCTGAGGGTACAGACGAAGATTGGATCTATACTCTAAAATATTATCTCAAGTAGAGATTTATTTAGTTAGCCAATTAGTAAAAATAATACTTTTAATAATTCCTAGGGCATGACCTAAAAAAGTTTTTTTAACAGTAGGGCTTAATTTCATACTATGCATTTTTTTGATTAATTTTTTTCCCCTGTAATAAGGCACGGCATCATCTGATTTTGCTAGATAGATTTTGATTTTTGCGCCTTGCAGATTAGATAAATTGTTAATATGATCATAGGGTTTGAAGAAATTGCTATAATCATCATAAGTGTATTTTTCCTCTTGTTCAATTTGTTGGGCGATATCTTTTGTCAGTGAACCTTCCCAGACGCAAGGTGCAATTTTATCTCCCGGAAAACCTAGAAAAACTTTTTTTGCATTTTTACACCGATTAGCACAATACAAAGCCAAAGAAGTGCCGAGACTCAAACCATAGATTATCTCAATTTTGAAATTTTTAATATCATTCTCAATAGAGTTTGCAATCTTTTTCCAAGATTTTTCCATTAATTTTAAATCGCTACAAATCAACGAGTTCGGTAGTGTATAAATAAGATGATTGTGGTGAGGAAATTGTTTAAAAACCTTTTTATGAAGTTTTTTGTCGGTCCTCCAGCCACAAAAAAATACTGCAGTTTTTTCTGAATTATTTTTGATGAATTGTCGTGTCCAGCTATTATCAAAATTATTAATATTTTGATTTTTATTATAAGTTGCTTTTAATTTGTCTACTAATCCCATTGAAGATTTTTTTAAATTGATAAATTTATTCCTAGTTTTTTTAGCAGAAAATCATAGAAAATAATGGAAATTATTATCATGAAAAACATTATCAAAAATCGATGTTTGATTTTGTGTCGGTGATAAAATTTTCGGTCTTGGTGATTTATTTTATCTAACAATTCATCGCCGAAATTAATTGAAATAAAAGTGCCAATCATTGAAATTAGAATAATAATCCAAAAAGGCCAAGGTTTTTCGAGAATGTGTTTAAAAAGTTTTAATAGTTTAGTTTTTTCATAAACGATTGGATTTAGAAAAAAGGCATAAAAATTGAAAGCAATGGCGATTAACCAGACTAAAATTTCGGTTATTAGCATTTTCAGTTTTGTAATCAGCCTCAATGGAAAATCAATTAAAAATCCAGCATCGGCGATTGGAGTGCAAAGAACAAAAAATGACCAAGATAAAACAGTTACTAAAAATCCTTCTTGAATTCCGTATTTTTTAGCGATAAAAATGAAATAAGCTAAAAATACAAAAAATACCAAAGAAAATTTAATTAAAACATTACTTTTAGTTTTATGTTTTATTAAGTCTATGGATTTTATTTTTTTGGAATAAAATTTTTTGTGCATTCAATTAGTAGTATGAAAAATAATATTTTAATTTTTATTTAAATAATTCTATGTTTAATTATAGCATCTAATTTAAATCTAACAATTTATTTTAAAATTTGCTTGTCAAAAGTGTTGTTTCGTGCTATATTTTTCAAGTCAATTTTAATAGTTAGGATTGATAGATAAGATTAACAATACAAAAACGTGGGAGGCGTTGATGTATGAATGATTTTGAAAAATTTAAGAAAAGAGCCATTGAGAGAAAATTATTGTTTAGAAATGGTAGAAAAAATGAAGGGGATTTTTTCACTTATCGTTTTAAGGACCAAGTAGTTAGTGGTCGTTTTCATACCATCTACGTTTTGGATTTAGTATGGTTGGCTAAAAAGGAATTTCCGCTTAGCAATATTCCCGAAAAATTTCTCAATCTTACAGCCCCTGAGAAAGAGGCTTATTGCTCCAAGAACAAAATTGTTTGGCGGGAGATTGAAAAAAAGAAAAAGAAAAAGAATTTTTCTAGGAGAATTTCTTTGTTGGAATATTTGATAAAAAAAGAAAAAGATTTTCGAGATGAACATCGATTTATCCTGGATTATCTTTGATCTTTTTTAAATTAAATTTTATTATTGTGAACCCTTTGGTCTAAACGCTGGAGGGTTTCATTCTTTTTAAAACAAAAATAAATAATTATAATCTTGATAAAAAACTAAAAAATTGCTATTTTATTAATCTAATAAAAATTTATTAATTTTAAAGGCATTTTAATAAAAAGTGTTTTTTGACAATTTGGAGAGAAAAAATTAAAGATGAAAAGAAAAAATTGTTAAAAGTGATTATTGTTGAGTTCATATTTATAATTATTGCGGTTTTTTAACCAAAAAGATTCTTGATTTTGTTGTTGATGATATTTTAGAAGTTTTTGTTTTAGTTCTTTTTTGCATTATTATAAATATTTTTCATGAACCAAAAATTTATTTTTCAATTAAAACTTTTTTGAGAAAAAAAATATTTAAAAAATAAAGGAGGTAAAATGAATTAAGTCGTCGATGTCTGAAACAGGCAACGGCGATTTTTTTTGTGATTTTTTTTAATGAATGTTATTATTAAATTGTTCGGGTTAAGACTTTCAATTTAATAAAATTGAGTTAAATTTTAAAATTAGTTTTCAAATATGAAAAAAGAATATTTAAAAAAAGAAAATCAAATAGCGATTAAAAAAGCAGTTAATTCTAGCTTGGAAAATCGACAGAAATTTTTTAAAAGTCAAAATATTGAAGAAAATCAATATAAAGAAAAAATGACAGCGATTCGAAAAAAACCGTTTGAAGATTTTGAAAAAAATTTAAAAATGGCTAAAGAAAATTTTAAGAAACGAGGATTTAAAGTTTATGAAGCGATGGACGCCAAAGAGGCGCGGAATTTTTTGAATAAAATTATTGGGAAAAATAAAAAAATCAGTTCTTCTAAAACTAATACTGGGCGAGAAATCGAAATTAAAAAAGTGGCTGAAAAATTTGATTGGAGCGAAACTGATTTGGGTGATTTCATTGTGAAAATGTTTAAAGAAACGGACGAGCATTTTGTTTTGCCGGCAATTCACATCACGGCCGAAATGATTGTTGAAAAAATTAAACAAATTTACAAGGAAGACATCGAAGCTGATCCGGAAAAATTAACTCATTATCTTTGTCAAAAAATTCGAGAGAAAATTTTGAGAGCTGAGGTGGGAGTGACGGGTGCTAATTTTTTCACTCAAGCAGGACAGGTGATTTTATTGGAAAACGAAGGGAATATTTCATTGGTTTCAAGACTTCCTAAAAAACATATTGTGCTTTGTGGCATTGATAAAATTACTGAATCAGTTGAAGATGCAGTGAAACTTTGTCAAACGGCGGCGATTTTTGGAACGGGACAAGACATTACTCAATATATTTCAATTATTTCTGGACCTTCAAAAACGGCCGATATTGAAAATCAATTAGTAGAAGGCGCTCAAGGAGCACAAGAAGTTCATATAATTTTAGTGGATAATGGTCGACGAGAAATGATTAAACGAGGCTTCGGTGATATTCTCAGATGCATTAACTGCGGATCTTGTATTAATTTTTGTCCGGTCTACAACCAAAAAGGTAGTCAATATGGAAACGATGGTTATATCGGATCGAAAGGAATCGTTTTTGAAGCGGTGCAAAAAGGCTTGAAGCAAGCACAGCAAGTTGGAAGTCATAATTGCAATCTTTGTGATTCTTGTTATCGAAATTGTCCGATGAAAATTGCTTTGTCAGAGATGGTGAGACAAATTAGAGAGGAACAAGAATTAAAAAGGATCCAAAGTTCGGCTAATAAAGAAATGTTGGGTAAAATAAAAAAGGATGGCAATCCTTTTGGCGGAAAAAGTGATGAAAAAATTCCTGATAAACTATATTGTTGTTAAAATTAATATTTATTAGGTCCGATTATTAACATTACTACTACTAAGGTCAAAATGCCGGTAAATATTCCATAAATAATAGCTTGAGGATCAGTCAAAATTTTGATTTGACGAAAATCCATAACAGCAAAAATGGAGAAAAAAATTGGGATTAAGGGGATGGGAGCAAAAACTTGATAAACTGGAACATCTTTTTCGTGGGCTTTGAAGGCTAGTGGGAAAAAAATCAAAGCGATTAAAATTGTTGCTAAAAGCCAAAGTAATGATTCGAAAAGTCTCCAAAAGATTAGATGATTTATCGATAAAGCTAGTGATAAAGCTGGAAAAATTAAAAAAAGTTTTCGCATCATATTTATTGGAGTTTTCGTTAATAAGTTTAGTAATGAATATTTCTTTTTTATTTTTTGAAATGTAGTATATTTAGTATACCAAATAAAAAAATATTATCAAAGGAAGTTAATTGGGACTGTTTCCAATCACCCTTTTTACTGCGATTTTCTACTTTTGGCTCAAGAGTTTACCTTTAATTATTGCTCCTACTAAAATTTTAAAAAAATTACCTCAAAATTAGAAAATTTCGTCACTTACCGATGCTAGAGCTTTGACGAGACAGGTAAAACTGTGATTGGAAACAGTTCTTAATTGTAAGAGTTCTCTAAATATGATATTCTATAGATGTTATGAGGGAATTATTTGATGACAGAAAAGGAGGGTTTTAATAGTCATAATATGAGATTTAATAGAAAGAAAATTTGGAAAAATTTGTTTAAAAATGAAATTTTGATAGCTCGATGTAAGTTATTTTCATTATTTATTTTAGGATTTTTGATTGGAATAATGTTGAAATCGCAAGCCTCAAGAACTATTACTGTCGGTTATAATGATTCCGAAATTTTGAAAAACGATAAAATTGAAAAGGAACTAATAGAAATAAAAGATAGAAATAATAATATTGAAATTAATTAGAGCCTTATTTTTAAATCAAAAAAATGATTAAAAAAAATAAGGAGGGAAAAGAAAATAGAAAAAATAAAAATGAAAAAATAAAAATTACTTCTAGTCAAGAAACAGTTGAAAGATCTAAGAACGGAATGACCTTGGATGATATCGAAAGTCAGAAAGACACTAATAAGAAAATTCAAAACTTGATTTCTGTTATTATCGTTGTTGTTGGTTTGTCTGTGGGAAGTTTGTTTGTAGATACAATACAATTATTAATGAAAAGTGGTTATTCAGAAAGAGCTTTAAGGGGAGCAGATGTGTTTGAATTAGGAGATAAAACTTGGGTAGCTTATGATGAACCAGCTATTAAGGTCGATATTTTGGTGATTGAGAACGAAAAAGATTGTCCAACTTGTAATGCTGATGAAATTTTAGTTTGGATGAAAAAATTTATTCCGACTATGGTGATTAATAAAGTTTTCGAAAATTCAGCTGAAGGGACTAGGTTAATTGAAAAATATGACTTGAAAACTATTCCATCTTTTGTCTTTGATCAAAAAATTCAAGAAGCTAGTTTTTTTCAAGAAGAGCAGGTTCAAGAAATATTTGACAGGAAAGCTGATGGATTGATTTTGAATTCAACGGCTTTGGGAATTTCGGCGGGAAAATATTTAGAAATTCCAGAGGATAAAGAAGGTGATATCGTGATTGGAGATAAAAATGCCCAAGTCAAACTAGTTACATTTTTTGATTTTCAATGTCCTTATTCTAAAATTTTTTATGAAGCAGCCAAAGAGGCTCGAACTGAATTTACCGGGGAGCAGTTGGTGATGGTTTATAAAAATTTTCCGTTAGATTTGCAAGGGCAAGCAATTAGCGCTGCTTTGGTTGGTAGATGTGCTTATGAACAAGGACGATTTGAGGAAATGGCTGACTTGCTTTTTGCTAATCAAGCTGATTGGAGCGAGGCTGAAGATTTCAAAATTTTTGATCAATATGTATTGAAAATAGGTTTAGATAAAAAACAGTTTGATGAATGTGTTAACTTTGAAAGTAGCAAAGATTTAATTTTAGAATCAATTGAACAAGGAGACCAGTTCGGAATTGCTGGAACACCGTCTTCTTTCGTTGGCGATGAATTTCTTAATGGAATTTTTCAAAAAGATGATATAATCGAAATAGTCAAAAAACAATTAAAATAAAATTAAGAATAAAAATGAAGAAAATATTAGAAATAATAATTTATGGTCGGGGAGGACAAGGAGCTAAAACGACTGCGGAAATAATTGCTCAAGGGGCTTTGTTGGAAAGGAAATTCGTTCAGGCATATCCTGAATTTGGTCCAGAGCGAAGTGGTGCGCCAGTTAAGACTTTTGTTCGAATTTTTGACAAGCCAATTAGAACGAGAGAGCCGATTACTAATCCAGACTGTTTTATGGTTCTGGATGAAACTTTATTGGAAATTTTTGAAGGATTTGAAAATTTAAGTGAAGATTCTTCTTTGATAATTAATACTTGCAAAACTAAAGAAGCAATTTTGAAAGAAATTAATTTTAAAGGAAATTTAGTAGTAGTTGACGCTTCGGGGATTTCAAAAGAAGTAGTTGGTGAAAATCGTCCTAATACTGTGATATTAGGAAAATTTTCGAAAGTGACAGAGGCGGTTGAATTGGAAAACTTAGTTAAAGTTTTTCGTAATAAATATCAGGAGAAAATAGGATCGGAGAAAACTAATCAGAATATTAATGCAATTAAAGTGGCTTATGAAAAATGAAAATAACAAAGGTCAAGAACAAGGTGGTGTAATTGAAAATGATGAAAAAAATTATCCGCCAACTGGTGAATGGTCAGAAATCAAACCAGAGGTTAGTGAGAAATGTATTGCTTGCGGACAGTGCGTAAAATTTTGTCCAGAAGGTGCAATCAGAATAGAAGAAGTAAATGGAAAAAATAGAGCGATAGTTGATTTGAGATATTGTAAGGGATGCGAGTTGTGTGCTGAAACTTGTCCTGTTCAAGCCATCAAGATGGTCAAAAAAGACGACTAATTTATTGTCAAAAACTCAGGGAAAAGTCAAGCAAGTTGAAGCTTTTAATTTGAAGGGAAAAGTTTTTGCGATGGGGGATGGTTGGACGGACTATGAAATTAGAAGAGAAGAAATGGCGGATCATTTCTTGGCTTTTACTGAAAATGTTGTTCGATTAAATGTGATAGATTTGGCGGATGAAGTGGTAGGGAGTTTTGATGAAGTGTGTAAGTTTATAAAGTTAAAAAGTTTATAAAGTAAATATGATAAATAAAAATAAAAAAGTTGCGTTGACTGGCGGATTTGCAGTTGGAGAAGCGATGACTCAAATTAATCCAGATGTGATGGCGGTTTATCCGATTACTCCGCAGACTCCAATCGTGGAGTATTTGGCACGGAAAGTGGCCAACGGAAAAGCTGATACTGAAATGATTCAGGTTGAATCAGAACATAGTGCGATGAGCGCTTGTATTGGAGCTTCAGCCTCAGGAGCGAGAACTATGACTGCTTCAGCTTCTCAGGGAATTATGTATATGATGGAAGTTTTGCCAGTGGCCTCGGCGATGCGATTGCCGATTGTGATGGCGGTAGCTAACAGGGCGATTTCTGGACCCTTGAATATCCATTGTGATCATTCGGATGCAATGGCGATGCGAGATACTGGTTGGATTCAAATTTTTTCCGAAAATGCTCAAGAGGCCTATGACAATACTTTTATTGCTTTGAAATTGGCAGAAAAAGTTTTATTGCCAGCGACAGTCAATTTGGACGGGTTTATTCTTTCGCATAGTGTGGAGAATTTGGAACTATTGGCCGATGGATTGATCTATAAATTTATCGGAGAATATCAGCCAGAACAACATCTTTTGGATTTTGAAAAACCTAAAACTTTTGGTGCGATTGCTTTGCCTGATAGTTATTTTGAATTTCGAAAACAAATTTATGATGCAATGGAAAAAGCTCGAGCTGAGTTTAATGAAATTACGAAAGAATTCGGTGAACTATCAGGTAGAAAATATGAACAGATTGAGGCTTGCGAAACGGAAAATGCTGAAACTGTGATAGTAGCAATGGGTTCAACTTGTGGAACGATTGCTAGTGTGGTTGATAAAATGCGAGCGGAAGGAAAAAAAGTTGGATTATTGAAAATCAGATTGTTTAGACCGTTTCCTTATGGGGAAGTTCAAAAAGCTTTAAAGAGAATTAAACGAGTAGTGGTGATGGATCGAAATATGACTTTTGGATCTCAGCAGGTTTTGGCTAGCGAAGTTCAGAAGGCGTTAGGCGCCGAATTAGAAAGTGTGATTTATGGATTGGGAGGGAGAGACATCTACGAAAGGCAAATTGAAGAAATTTTTGAGGGGAAAAAAGATAGTCCTTATTTTTTAATGTAATTAGAAAATTTTATTAAAAAGAAGAACTTTTTAAGGACACAAGATACAAGATGCAAGATACAAACAAATTAAAAATTAAAAAACTCAAATTAAAAAAACCTACGGTTTTTCAAAGTTTGATATTTTTAATTTCTAATTTGAGGTTTGTTTATTTCTTGTGCCCTTGTTCCTTGTGTCTTAACGGAGAATGAGACTAATATTAATAATAGTTTAATTATGATTAAAAAAAATAAACAAAAAATTTCAACTTCCGGTACTTGCGCCGGTTGCCCAATTGGCATTATTGCTCGAACAGTTTTAAATGGCACAGACAATCCAATTGCCGTGACCAATGCCACTGGTTGCATGGAAGTGACAACAACTATTTATCCTAATACTTCTTGGAAAGTTCCTTATATCCATAGTGTTTTTGGAAATGCTGGAGCGACCGTTTCGGGAATGGAAACGGCCTATAAAGCTTTGTTGAAAAAAGGAAAAATAAAAACTGAAAAGCCAGTTAAATTTGTGGCTTTCGGAGGCGACGGAGGGACTTATGATATTGGGTTGCAAGCACTTTCGGGAGCGTTGGAGCGGAAACACGATTTTCTTTATGTTTGCTACGATAATGGAGCCTATATGAATACTGGTAATCAAAGAAGTGGTGGAACGCCCTTTGGTGCTTCGACTGAAACTACTCCAGCTGGAAAGGAATCTTTTGGGAAAGAAGTAATTAGAAAAGATTTGGCAACAATTGTGGCTGGACATCATATTGATTATGTTGCAACAGCCAACGTTGGATTTATTGATGATTTTCAAGCTAAAGTCAAAAAAGCCTTTGAAACCAAAGGACCATCTTTTATTTTAGTTTTTTCACCATGTCCTAATCAATGGCAACATTCGCCGAAGAAGACTATCGAAATTGCTAAACTAGGAACGAAGACTTGCTTTTGGCCGTTGTATGAAGTTATTAACGGCAAATATAAGATTAGCTATCGGCCAAAGAGCAGGTTGAAAATTGAAGAATTTATGCAAACTCAAGGACGATTTAAACATATTTTTAAAAGTAAAAATAAAGAAGCGTTAATTAAGGATATCCAAGGAAAAGTGGATGAAGAATGGGAGAGAGTGGAGGATTTGGAGGAGACGGGAGCAAAGGTTTGATTGAAAGATACAAGATACAAGGATACAAGAAACAAACAAATTAAAAATTAAAAATCTCAAATTCTAAATAAGAACCAAATTCTAATTTTTAAAATTCAAAAATTTGCAAAATAAAAAACCGGCTGATCCAGAGAATTCTGGGGCCGGTTTTTTTGAAAAAGTGAAAGTTTTACTAAGTTTCTTCTTCTTCTTCTTTGATTGGGTTTTTAGTTGTTGACTTTATTAAAAGCCATAGTCCGACAAAAAGAATAAAATAAAAGACGCATAAAAAACCCGGAATTTTATCGAGTTTCAACTCTAAAATTATTGGGATGGAGATTAAAGTTATTAAGATTGAAACTGCTAATCTAAAAAATATTTTCTTACTCACTTCTTTTGTTGATTTCATGAAATCTCCTTTTCGTAAATAAGTTTAAATTAAGGTGCTGATTTTTACTAATTTATAACTATGGTACAAAAGGAAATAATTGTCAATAGAATATAAGCCTTTTTTAAAATCAAAAATTCAACAAAGCTGTTTTTAGTCAAAATAAAAAACCGAACAGCCAAAAGTTCTGGCGTCGGTTTTTTTTAAAATTTTCAGAGATTTAATCTGAAAATTTCTTTTTTATTAATATGGCCTCAATTATATTTGCGAAAAAATTTATTATTAAAAATATACCCAAAAAAGCAAAAATAAGACAGAAGCCGATGAAAAGAATGTCTCTCATCGAAAAATCAACTTCTGAGTTAAGCGATATTCTAATGAATTCGCAGGAGGAAATAATCGTTAGCACCACGAGGGCTAACGATAAAGCCGTTATTCCTAATTGGGCTATTAGGAGTTCAATCTCAATTTTTTTCATTTTTTTCATTTCTTTACTTTTTTCATCTTTTTTCATTTTTTTCTCCTTAAAGCTGTTTCCTTTCAGCGAAATGCTGGGAGGAATTTTTTTAGTTGTCGACTATTGAAAATATCACATTAATTAACAGTTGATATCCTCAATAGTTAACAATCTAAAAATTTAGAGAATTAAATGAAAAAATTATTTAAAAGAACTAACTATTTTTTCATTTGAAATATGATCATGGTATATTTAATGTTTTTTGTCAATAGTATCTAGGTTCAATTTTTGAAACCCCAGCTTTTTTAGGGTATAATTTAAAAAAATAGAAAGATATAAAAAGTAAAAACTAAATTATTTTAAATTAATTGTAAATTTAGCTGGATTCCCGCCTGCGCGGGAATGACAGATTAAAATTAAATTGCAGTGGCTTGATTTAAGATTTAAAATTAAGTCATTCAAAATTGAATCAAAATTTAAAATTTAAAATTCAAAATTAATATTCTAAACCATGGACATCTTAATAATAATCTTCCTACTAATCCTAATAATCCTCGCTGGTGGCACGATTTTTTTGCTGAATCAGAAACTGACTGATTTAAGAAAAGGCTCAACAGATGATAAATCGATGTTGATGATGCAACAACGGATGGGTCAAATGTCGGAGATTATGGACCATAAATTGTCAGAAATAAACAAAATAACCAAAGGGCAATTGAAAGATAGTAATCAAGTTTTTCAAGAAATGTCAAAAGGTTTGTCGAAAGAAAGCCGAAGTTTATTTGAGCAAATCAATACTCAATTCAATGAAATGGCTAAACATTCCAATCAGTCGATTCGAGAAGTAACGGAGAAGTTGACGAAATTGGATGAAACCAACAAGCAGGTGGTTAATTTTTCTTCACAACTCAAAGATTTGCAAGATATTTTGAGAAATCCGAAACAGCGAGGGGTCTTGGGGGAATATTTTTTGGAAGAAACTTTGAAAAATGTTTTGCCTCCGCATAATTTCCAAATGCAATATCGGTTCAAAAATGGGGAAGCGGTGGATGCGGCGATTTTTGTTAAGGATAAAGTGATTCCAGTTGATTCTAAATTTTCTTTGGAAAAATATGAACAGCTTTTGAAATGTAGAAAGGAAGATCGAGAGAAAATTGGGAGAGAGTTTAAACAAGATTTAAAAAATCGAATTGATGAAACTTCAAAATATATTCGACCTAAAGAAAAAACAACTGATTTTGCTTTTATGTTTATTCCGTCTGAATCAATTTATTATGATCTTTTGATTAATAAGGTTGGAATGGCCAAGTCAGTTTCTCGGGATTTGATTGAATATGCTTTTAAGGAAAAACACGTGGTGATTGTTTCTCCAACTTCATTTTTGGCTTATTTGCAAACTGTTTTGCAAGGTTTACGATCTTTGCAAATTGAAGAATCGGCTAAACATATTCAAAAAAATGTGGAGAAATTGGGGCGACATTTGAAAGGCTATGAAGATTTTTTTGGTAAAGTTGGAGGCTCTTTGTCAACTACTGTTAACCACTATAATAACGCTAGCAAAGAACTAGGTAAAATTGATAAAGATGTTTTGAGAATTGCTGATAAAAAAGCGGTTGAATCTAATCGGGAGCTGATTGAACGACCGAAAGAGGATTAAAAATATTCAATATCCAATATTCATTCAATGCTTAATATTCAGATAAACATTGTTTGAAAATGTCAAAATTAAAATTATTTCAAATTAATTTAAAATCAAAACCAAAAACCAAATTATTTTGGATTTTAATAATTTTTCATTTAGATTTGATTTGAATAATTTGAAACAATTTGAGCTTTGGATAATTGAGATAATTATTTTTACTAGATTCAAGCCTCAATATAAGTTATATTAAATATTCTAAGAAATAACTTTAATTATGGCGGATGCTGTTGAACAAGTTAAGGAGCGATTGAATGTCTCAGAGTTAATCGGAGAATATTTAAAGTTGGAAAAATCTGGAACAAACTATAAGGCCTTATGTCCTTTTCACAACGAAAAAACCCCGTCTTTTATGGTAAACGTTGAGCGAAATTTTTGGTATTGTTTCGGCTGTCAAAAAGGCGGTGATATCTTTTCTTTTTTGATGGAGATTGAAGGTCTGGAATTTCGGGAAGCCTTAGAGCGATTGGCGGAGCGAACGGGAGTGGATTTGCCAAAATTTCAGAAAATTAATCCAGAAGAAAAAAGTCAAAAACAAAAATTGTATGAAATTTTGGAAGTGTCAGCTAAATTTTATCAATATCAATTTGAGAAATCAGTCAAAGCTGAGCCAATTAAAAAATATTTGAAAGATCGAACTATCAAATTAGCTCAGTTTAAAGAATTCAGAATTGGTTTTGCGCCAGATACTTGGACTAATTTGTTAGAATTTCTTTTAAGTCGAAATCATAATTTAGTTGATATTGCTCGTTCAGGCTTAATGGTGCAAAAAGATGGAACTTCTGGGGCATTGAAAGCTGATTATTATGATCGGTTTCGCAATCGGATTATGTTTCCAGTGATTGATGTTTTAGACCGAGTGGTGGGTTATTCAGCGCGAGTATTGCCAGGGGGCGATGAAAAAAATGCTAAATATATTAATACTTCGCAGTCTCCAATTTATGATAAGAGTCGAGTAATTTATGGTTTGAGCCAAGCGAAGATGGAAATAAAAAAGTTAGATTACGTAATTATTGTTGAGGGAAATTTGGACGTTGTTTCTTCTTTTAGTGCGGGAGTGAAAAATACAGTAGCAGTTTCGGGAACAGCTTTGACGCCTGACCAAATTAATATTCTAAAAAGATACACTAAGAATTTTAAGCTTTGTTTTGATATGGATGAAGCGGGACAAAAAGCGGCCACCAAAAGTGTTCAGCTGTGTTTGGCGGAGGACATTGATGTTGAAATCATTTTATTGCCAGATGGTTTTAAGGACGTTAATGATTTGGTGATTAAAGATGTTCCGGCTTGGAAAAAGGCGATTAAAAATTCTCGGCAAGTAATGGACTATTTTTTCTCAACCATTATCAGCAAAAATGATAAAGAAAACCCAAAGGGCAAAAAAATCATTGCTCATAAATTATTAAATATTATTAAGGATATTTCTGATTTGATCGAACAGAGTTATTGGATTAGAAAACTGTCAGATGCTATTGAAATCGAGGAGGATACATTGACTGAAGTATTGGAACGAGTTAAAATAAAAGAGGATAAGGTAAACCAGAAAAGACCAACTACTCAAAATGACGAAGGAACTACAACTGAAAAGTCGAAAATAATTCAATTGCAAGAAAGACTCTTGGGGTTGGTTGTTTTGTATCAGAAACAGTTGACAAAACAAATTAAGAGTTTTGAAATTGATTTATTAGATCAAGAGCACCAAGTTATTTGGAATAAAATTTTTGAAGGAAAAACTAAGAAAATTTCTGCTAAAATTAGTCAATTAGAAGCGCAAATTAATTATACTTATAATAAAGAGGGATTAGAAGAAAATGAGATTGATTCAGGTTTTGATTGGCAGGAGACTTGTGAAAAAATAAAAGTATTCAGAAAAGAAGAACTTTTGGCTAATATTATCAAGGATATAAAAATGGCTGAGGAAAAAAATGACGAAGAGAGCTTGAACATTTTGATGGAAGAATTTTCAAAAATTTCTAAAGATTTAGAAAAATTAAAATAATAATATGGTGAAAAAAGTTAGTAGTTCAAAAACAAGCAAGGTTTCTAACAAGGTGAAAGAGGTCAAAAAAACTGGGACTTTTAAAAGTGCGGTTAAAAAAATATTCAAAAAAAATAGCGTAGAAAAACCCGCTAATAAGAAAAAAGTGGTCAAAAAAGAAGTTAAGAAAATTTCTTTAAAAGCAGTTGAGCCGAAAGTCAAGAAAAATCCCAATGAAAAACCACCAGAAAAACCAGCTAAAAAAACAACTTCAAAAAGAAAGCCAGCTAAAAGTCGAGAGGCCAAGTTTGAGAATAAAAAAATTGAAGATTTAATTAAGCGAGGGCAACAGAGAGGTTTCGTGACGGAAGATGAAATTTTGCATGAATTGGGAGATATTGAAAAAAATATCGAAGAATTAGAAATTTTTTATGATGGAGCAGAGAAATTTGGAGTTAAAATTCTTTCTTCCGAAGATGTTATTAAAGCCGAAATTGAAAAAGAAATTCAAGACAAAGAAGATAAGAAAAAGGAAGAGGCCAAAAAGAAAAAAGCTGAAGCCAAAAAAGGTTATTCTCAAAAAGCTGCTGAAAAAGCCGAAGCTTTGGCTAAAGCTAAGACTGAGGCGGGAAGTCAAGTTCGAGAAACAGTTGATTTCAAGGATACTGATTCTATTCAGATGTATTTGAGGGAAATCGGAAAAGTGAATTTGTTAACTCAAGATGAGGAAGTTTCTTTGGCTAAGGCGACTGAAAAAGGTGACCAGATGGCAAGACAAAGATTGACTGAAGCTAATCTTCGATTGGTGGTTTCAATCGCCAAGAAATATGTTGGAAGAAGTCACAGCCTTTCTTTTTTGGATTTAATTCAAGAAGGGAATATTGGTCTTTTTCGGGCGGTGGAAAAATTTGATTACAGGCGAGGTTATAAGTTTTCGACCTATGCTACTTGGTGGATCAGACAAGCGGTGACTCGAGCGATTGCTGATCAATCTAGGACGATTAGAATTCCAGTTCATATGGTGGAAACTATTAATAAATACATTCAAGTAGTTAGAAGTTTGGTTCAGGAATTGGGACGAGAGCCTTTGCCAGAAGAAATTGCAGTTGAAATGAACTTAGAAGTGAAAAAAGTGCGACATATTATCAAAGTTTCTCAAGAGACTATTTCACTTGAAACTTCGATTGGTGGGGATGATAGTGATAGCGTTTTGAGCGATTTTGTGGAAGACACTGACTCGATTGCGCCAAATCAAATTGCTTCAAGAACTTTGTTAAAAAAACATTTAAATGAAGTTTTGGAACAATTGACTTTGCGAGAACAAAAGATTTTGCGAATTAGGTTCGGTTTGGAAGATGGAGTAATGCATACTTTAGAGGAAGTAGGAAATGAATTTGGAGTGACTCGAGAGCGAATTAGACAGATTGAGGCTAAGGCGTTGGAGAAAATCCGGTCGATGAAAGGGATGGAGAAGTTGAGAGACTATTAGAGAAAATTTACAATAAACCAATTTACAATTTACAATCAATAATCAATTAGTAAATTTTCAATGAATGCGAACTGTGTTTGCATAAAAAGTTTGAAAATTGAAAATTAAAGCATTGAAAATTCATTGAAAATTGAAAACTGTAAATTGAAAATTATTTTTTAAATATTAAAAAATCAAGATGGGTTTTTTTAATTTTGCTAAAAAGAAGAAGGATGATAATCAAGTTGATGATTCAAAAAAAGATGGAATGATGGATAAGATGGATTCGATGTTGGAAAATTTTGATGATTCAAAATTATCGAGAAAAGAACGTTGGGCTTTGAAACTTTTCAAAAAAATGCCTCAAGCTAAACGGGAAGAAGCAATGCGGAAAATGATGAATCCGCAAAATATTCTTAAAGAAAAAGATAAAATTTTAAAACAACTGAATGAATCGGTTAAAGCGGGGCAAATGACTAAGCAGGAAGCTGCTCAGTTGAAAAGCCAATTAGGCTTGAGATAGTCGGACTCGTGTGTTTGGCAAATTTCTTTGTTTGGCATTAATTTCAAATACTCTTTTTACTGCGATTTAAAATTTTTAACTAAATTATCCGAAAATTTTCTTGAGCTAACGGGTTAGCTCTGTAAAAATTGTTTGAATAATTTATTTTAAAAATTTTCAATCTTGTAACAAAATTGTATTTAAGATTAACGCCTAAATTCCTGTTTTTTCCTCATCGCACCATTCAGTGCGTTTCTAAAAAATACTCAACTTTTCCTCGAACTTTACTCAAACGCACAAGCCACAAGGAGTTTAAATTACAATTCACATTGCAATTTAATTTTAAAAAAATATTATGAATAAAAATAAAAACTAATTTAATAAAGGAGAAGTTGTTATTTATAAAACTTCTGCCAAAGAGGTTGGTTTAAAGGTACGTTTTTAAAAAGAAACCTTGTGGCTTGATGCTCATCAAATAGCAACTATTGTTGATGTCAATTGTCCTGCTATTGTTAAGCATGTTCAAAATATTTATAAAACTAAGGAACTAGAAGAGAAAGCAACCTGTTCCAAAATAGAACAGGTTGTTAGAGATGGCAAGACAAGAACGATGAATTTATATAATCTTGATATGATTATTTCTGTTGGATACAGAGTAAATTCGTAGAAAGCTATTAAATTTAGAATTTGGTCAACTTCAGTTTTGAAAAAATATTTGGTTCGAGGCTATGCAATAAACAAAGATAGCTTAGAATATAATAAAGCTAAGTTATTAGAAGCAATTGAGTCTATTAAAAAATTATCAAAAGGCAGTGATTTGGTTGGAAGTAGCGAAGCTTTGAATCTAGTTGAGGTTTTTGCTAACACTTGGATTTCATTGGATGCTTATGATAAATCTAGTTTGCCAAAAAAAGGAGCGAGCAAAAAGAAGATTAATTTTACAGCTGATGAGCTTGAAGAATCAGTCAAGGATTTAAAGGCGAACTTGATGAAAAAGAAAGAAGCTAGTAATTTGTTTGCATTGGAGAAAAATCCAGGAAATTTTGCTGGGATTGTTGGAAATGTTTTTCAAACTTTTGGCGGGAAAGATCTTTATCTAACCGTGGAAGAAAAAGTGGCCCATCTTTTATACTTTGTAGTAAAAAATCACGTTTTCAATGATGGTAATAAAAGAACTGGAGCGTTTAGTTTTGTTTGGTTTTTGCAAAAAGCTAGTTTGTTGGATGCAAATAATTTAACTCCTTCGGCTTTGACTGCTTTAACTTTGTTGATTGCTGAAAGTAATCCCAAGGACAAAGACCGAATGATTGGTTTGATTTTAATTTTATTGAAAAAATAATATGAAGATACCAAAAGATTCTAAAAAAGTTTTTGAGGGGATTTTATTTGATGTTCATCATTGGGAACAGGAGATGTTCGATGGGTCGCATCAAACTTTCGAAATGTTATATCGAAAACCTTCTGTGGATGTTATTGCTATAGTGGATGACAAGATTTTGGTTTTAGATCAAGAGCAACCTGGAAAACCTCTTTTCCCTTCATTACCTGGAGGTCGGGTGGAAAAAGATGAAGATGTTTTTAAGTCAGCTGAAAGAGAATTACTAGAAGAAACTGGCTATAAGGCTGAGGAAATAATAAAAATAGAAGAATTTGGAGATGGAGACTATTCAAAATTAGTTTTTCCTGAAACGATTTTTGTGGGAAGAAATTGCAAAAAAATTACCAAGCAAAATTTAGATGCTGGAGAAAAAATTAAAATTAAATTTTTTGATTTTGATGAATTTCTTCAACTTTGTCGGGATCCCAGATTTACCGTCCCAATCGGTTTTAAGTTTGTGATGTATGAAGCGCTATTGGATGAAAATAAATATCAAGAACTAAAAAATAATATTTATGGATAAAAAACAAGTTAATGAAGAATTCTCCAGAGGCGGATGGAATCAAAAAATTCCAGATAAATTGTTTGTGGCAACGAAAGCTTTCATTGTGAGGGATGGGAAGGTTTTGATTTTAGAAGAAGCTAGGGATAAAGATACTGGAACAAATCCAGGAAAATTTGAGTTTCCAGGCGGAAAAATGGAACGAGGAGAAAAACCAGAAGAAGCCTTGATTCGAGAGGTGAAAGAAGAAACGGGATTGGAAATCGAGATTCTAAAACCTTTTGGAATTGAAGAGTGGCAGCCAATTGTTAAGGATGAACAATGGCAAATTATTGGCATTTACTTTGAATGTAAGTTGAAAGAAAATAATAGCGAGGTTCGATTGAGTCATGAACACGATTCATTTGAATGGATCAAAATTTAAGATTATGAAAATTATAATTTAATGAAAGAGCCTCGATCTGCATTTAAAAAGTTTTTGGAATTAAAAACAGATTAAGGCTGTTTTTTATCAAATAAAAATTAAAAATAAAAAAATGAAAAGCAAAAAGTATGTTAGAAAAGTAGTTCGACAAGGGTAGACGACTATCTAAATCTCTTTATTTTACTGCAATTTTAAAATTTAAGCTGCAAAAAATTCAGAATTCGTCGACGTATTATCGTATGTCTTCTCATTCTTCATTTTTTTCGTTTTAAATTTTAAAATTTCGTAACGAAAAAAGAGATTTAGATAGTCGCCAAGAAATTTGTCGATTAATATTCCAGCTGAGATTGTAGATGAGTTGGGAATCAGAGAACGACAAAAAATTATTATTCAGCGAGATGGCAAAAAAATAATTTTTAAGGATTGGAAAAAATAATAAGAAATTGTTCTTGAATTCCTGAAGTTGATCCTGAAAATCCAACCCAATGTTCTTGTGGCGGATGGGATGAAAAAACTAAACGTTATTACCAGGGAATGTATCGAGGAATTTTAACCAAAAAAGATCTGGTTAATATTTCGACTGATGCCAGCTTGGGAGGTGAAAAATTTGAAGTTTATAAATGTCTGGTGTGTAAGTCTTTGGTTTTTCCGGCAGAAGGAAGACTGAGACGTGTTTATTCCGGAAATGTTTTTTATGGAGAAGGTTCGTTAAGTCGAACTTGTCTTCGTTGTGGGGAGAATCATGGAAGGGAAAAAGCTTTTCTTTTTGTCACTGAAGCTGGCTTAAAAAGTGGAATTTTTTGTCCAAAATGGGGGGATTGGTTTTTTATTCGGGGCGCTCATTAATATGGCGGAAAAATAATCTATTTTTAGATAAGGAGGGGTTTAAAATGAAAGACAAAAAGACTTTTGAGGAAGTTTTTCTTTAAGTGGATTATCAAACAAGATTTGTTTTAAAGCCTGGTGAAAAACATCTGGTGATGCCGTTCGGGAACAATTTTTATTTGGTTATTATAATTTTTTCTGGTTCAGGAGAAGTTTTAAGACAAGATCAATCTCGCTTTGGACTTCTTGATTAAGGTCGAATTTTTAATGGTCGTTCTTGTGTTGAAGAAGGTCTTTATGACTTGCACAATGGCGGAAAAGAAGACCTGGTTTTTATGAATTCATGTATCAAAAAATCAATCTGAAAAAGGATCAGTTCTAAGGGGTTAGCAGTATTCACTAATGCTCCTTGTTTTTTTTGAGTTTGTTAAATTTAGTAGTTGGATTCTCGTCCGTTTTCGTTAAGGCTATGGCGTAGCAAGCTTGCTTTCGTTAAAGCTGTCTACTGGTAGACA
Organism: Patescibacteria group bacterium UBA2773; assembly: GCA_002352465.1. Taxonomy (GTDB): domain Bacteria; phylum Patescibacteriota; class Minisyncoccia; order Moranbacterales; family DUUL01; genus UBA2773. Next base: position 9,101 of record DEIN01000014.1, on the reverse strand, counting down.
GGGCTATGGTGCGGAAATTCTGCAGGGGGAATGACAAAGTTGATCGGTAGTAAAAATCTCTTGAGGTCGAACCGCTGTATTCACAGAGGTTCGATCTCCGGAGATTTTCTGAGAGTAGAAGATGAGTCACGATTGTTGACAAATTGTTGATAACTCAGTGGAGTCGGGGTTGTAAAATATATTTTATTTTAGATAGAAGAAGTAGGAAACGGCATTAATAAGCTGTTTTTTTAGTGGGATTTAAAGAATAATTAGGGAAAGGGAGGAGAGTGTTTGACAAGGAGAGGGGAGTGGTTTAAAATGGTATCAGGTGGTGAAAAGTGGGGAAATATAAAGATTAGAAATTCTTTGTTTGGCAAACTTCTTCGTCAAATTTTCTGTCACTCTCTCGCTGTCCTATTCAGTACACTTTGTTCGGTCCTCGAATTTTCCTTTAATTTTACTCAAACAATAAATTTCTGGTAACGCAAAAACGGAAAATAATAAAGAAGGATTTTTCCTCGAACTGTACTTAAATAAAAAAGTCTTGGTTCGATTGGAAGGTTCGATTTGAAAATTGAATGAAAGTTTAAAAATTCAGATATTCAGACATTAAAAATTGATTTAAAATTCAAAATTCAAAATTCAAAATTTTGCAAATAAAGAATGAACATTTAATTACTTAAAACCCCCTCAATCTCCCTTTATAAAGGGGGAGGAGCAAAGAATATGTTTATAGGCGAATACAAACATTCAATAGATAGCAAGAGGAGATTGGCGTTGCCTTCTAAATTTCGGGGTGATTTTAAAGGAAAGGTAGTGGTCACTCGGGGGCTTGACCAATGCTTATTTGTTTATCCAATGAAAGAGTGGGAAAAAATTGCTGAGAAATTGGGAAATATGCCGGTGGGAGAAAAATCAACTCGAAGTTTTGTCCGATTGATGTTGGCGGGAGCGATTGATTTGGATTTGGATTCGCAGGGAAGAATTGTGGTTCCGGATTATTTAAAAGATTATGCCAAGCTGAAAAAAGGAGTGACAGTGGCGGGATTGTATAATCGGTTAGAAATTTGGGATGAAGGAGTTTGGGATAAATATAAGAGGGGGGCGGAGAAAGATCAGGATAAGATTGCAGAGCAACTTGGACGATTAGGAATCTACTAATGGCGGGAATTCACATTTGGCAAATTTCTTTGTCAAAAACTCCGTTTCTCATTCGCTGTATTTTTATACACCTTATTCGAATGCTCGTTTTTTCCTCGAATTTTGCTCAAAGGTTTAATTCCCAGATAATTCATAATAAATGTTTAAAAATTCAGATATTCAGTCATTAAAAATTGAATCGAAATTTAAAATTCAAAATTAATTTATGCATACAACAGTTTTACTGAGGGAGACGGTGGAAAGTTTGAATTTAAAGCCAGGAATGACAGTGATTGATGCGACATTGGGTGGAGGCGGACACAGTTTGCTAGCGATGGAAAAAATTGGAGAAACGGGAATTTTGGTTGGAATTGATTTGGATCAGATAGCTTTGGATGAGTTTGAAGAAAAGATAAAATCCGTCAGAGACGGACGAATTAAAAATAATTCGAAAGGGCCGAAAGTTCATTTAGTGAAAGATAATTTTATTAATCTTCGGCAAATATTGAAAGATTTGAAGATTGATAAAGTGGATGGAATAATTGCTGATTTAGGTTGGCGGTTAGACCAAGTCAAAAATAAAAAATATGGAATGAGTTTTCAAATTGATGCTCCGTTGGATATGAGATTGGGACAAGAAGGGACGAGAACGGCATATCATGTTGTGAATAGTTGGAAAGAGGAGTCGTTAGTGGATATATTTTTTCGCTACGGAGAAGAGCCTAGTGCTCGAAAAATTGCGAAAAGAATAATTGAAAGTCGGAAGGAAAAGAAAATTGAAACAACCAAGGAACTGGAAACGATAGTAATTGGTAATGCAACATCAAGGAGAGGGATAAATCCAGCCACGAAAGTTTTTCAAGCTTTACGAATTACAGTTAATAATGAATTGGAAAATTTGGAAGTTTTTTTAAAAGAAGCAATGGGCGTTTTAAATAACGAAGGTCGAGTAGCAGTGATAAGTTTTCATTCCCTCGAAGATCGAATAGTGAAAAAGTTCTTTAGGGCAAATACAGGGGGATGTATTTGTCCCAAGGAATTTCCGATCTGCGTTTGTAATCAAAAAAAGAATTTAAAAATAATTACTCAAAAGCCAATTAGACCGTCGGAAAAAGAGCTAAAAGAAAATACAAGGTCAAGAAGCGCTAAGCTTCGAGTGGCAGAAAAAGTATCCATTAATTAATTGTTTGGCACATTTCTTTGTTTCGGGATTAAATTTGAATACCCTTTCTATTTAATCTAAAATTTTTGGCTATATTATAAAAAAATTTTCTTACATTGATTATAGCCAGTGCTTCAAAAATTTTAAATTTTACTACGAAATTGTATTCAAACTTAATTCTTGTTTCCGTCCAACGGATAATTTGGATTAAAAATAAAAATTAAAAATAAATCAATTTCAATGAGAAAATCATTATTGATAAAAAATTACGAGAGCTTTAATGTTAATAAAAGCAAAGTTAAAAAATCTCAAGATATTGGTCAATTTTTCAGTTTGAAATTAGCTTTTTTTGTTTTATTTTTAATGGTGGGTGTCTCTAGTCTAGCCTATCTTTTTCAAATCAATCAATTGGCAACTATGGGTCAGGAGATTAATATTGCAGAAGAAATGTTGGAAGAATTAAAAGAACAAAACAAATTTTTAGAAATTCAAGTGGCTCAATTGAAATCTAGCTATCATTTTGAAAATGAAAGAGAACGATTGAATTTGGTTAATCCGGAACAAGTAAGTTTTGTTGAAATTAAAAAAGACGATTCGATGGCGATGGCTAAATAAAAAAGCTTTTGAACGAATTGACGGCTAGAATTATTATCGGAAATCATTATGGTCAATAATATTAAAGAAAAGGGGCAGAATAATGATAGTCGAGAAAAAACTTTTAAGAATAGAATTAATATTCTTTCTTTTTTGGTCTTGTCTTTATTCGGAATTGTTTTTTTTAGATTATATTTTTTGCAGGTTAAAAGTTATGATTATTATAAAGAGCAGGCTGATAGACAACATTTTTTTCAATCAACTTTGGAGCCTAAACGAGGGGGGATTTTTTTAAGCGAAGGAAGTGGTTTATTGCCGGTAGCCACTAACAAAGAGATGTTTACGGCTTTTGCGGTGCCTAGTATTCTTGACGATGAAAGTGCAGAAGTGCTTTCTTATAAGGTGAGCGAAATTCTAGATTTAGATCGAGAAAAGGTTTATTCAAGATTATTGAAAAAGGGGGATGCCTACGAACCATTGAAACGAAAAATTTCTGAGGAGGAAGTGTTTAAAATTAAAGAGTTGGACAACGAAGGAATTCAGCTTGAAAGTGAAAGTTGGCGATATTATCCTAATAATTCTTTGGCAGCCCAAGTGGTGGGTTTTGAAGGCTATAAAAATGATAAAAAAAGTGGACTTTATGGAGTAGAAAAATCTTACAATGATTTGTTGTTAGGGGAAAAGGGTTGGCTGAAGCAAGAAAAAGATGCAGGAAGTCGTTGGATTTCAATTGGAGAGCGGTTTATTAGCCCAGCTCAAAACGGCAATGATTTGGTTTTGTCTTTAGATTATGCTATTCAGTTTAAGGCGGAATTGACTTTAAAAAATGCAATAGAAAAACATCGGGCTGAAGGCGGTCGAATTATTGTTCTGGATCCCTATAGCGGAGATATTTTGGCTATGGCACAGGAACCAACTTTCGATTTGAATAATTTTTCTGAGGTTGAAAGTCCTAGTCTTTATATGAATTCTAGTTTGGCTAATGTTTATGAATGTGGGTCAGTTTTTAAAGCTTTTACGATGGTGGCCGGTTTGGATGCTGGGGTGATTGAAGCCGATAGCACCTATGTTGATAGAGGAGAGGTTCAAATTTCTGGATATACTATTAAAAATTCAGAAGAAAAAGTTTACGGAGAGCAAACGATGACGGAGATAATTGAGAAGTCGATTAATACTGGTGTTATTTACATTGAACAAAAATTAGGTAATGATAAGTTTTTGGATTATGTCGAGAAATTTGGATTTGGTAAAAAGACTGGAATTGAATTGACTGGCGAGCTGAACGGTAATATTTCGAATTTAAAAACGAATCGGGATATTGAATATTATACTGCTTCTTTCGGACAAGGAATAACTGTGACACCAATTCAGCTGGCAACAGCTTATGGCACTTTGGCTAATGGGGGAGAGTTAGTGAAGCCAAAAATTGTGAAGTCCATTATTGATTCCAAGGGAAATGAAAAGAAAATAGAGAGAGAGGTTATTAGAAAGGTGGTTTCTCAAGATGCTTCAAACAAAGTCGGTTTGATGTTAGAAAGTAATGTTATTAAGGGGCATGGAAAATCAGCTGGAGTGCCTGGTTATCGAGTGGCAGGGAAAACAGGGACGGCTCAGATTTCCGATAAAGAAAAAGGCGGGTATATCGAGGGTTCAACCGTTGGATCTTTTGCTGGTTTTGGACCAGTTGATAAGCCTAAATTTGTAATGCTGGTTGTGATTGACGATCCAAAAGATGTTGAATGGGCAGAAAGCACAGCGGGACCAGTTTTTGGGGAAATGGCTAAGTTTTTGTTTGAACATTATGGCATTAAACCAACAGAAGATTACACTAAGGGTGAATTAGAAAAGTTTAGAAAATCGCATAATTATTTAAATTTTATTTCGAAAGAAGATGAAAAAGAAGAAAATGAGAAAGATGAAGAAAAAGATAATTAAAAATAACTCACTAGTTTAATGAAGAATAAAATTATTCAAAAATTGTTAAAGTTGATGGCAAAATCAGTTTTGCGGAAAAGAAAACCAACAGTGGTTGCGATTACTGGCAGTGTTGGGAAAACTACTGCTAAGGAGGCTATTAGTAAAGTGCTGAGTTCGAATTTCAAAACTAGAAGTAGCGCTAAGAATTATAATAATGAAATTGGGGTGACGCTGACGATTTTAGGTTGTCAGATAGATTATAATCGAGGTAAGATTTTGCAGATTTTTGGAATATTTTATTATTGGTTTCAAGCGTTATTTTTTGATAAAAATTACCCAGAAATTTTAATTTTAGAGATGGGAGCGGATAAGCCAGGGGATATCAAATATTTTTGTGATTTTATTCCAATTACCGTTGGCGTTTTGACTGATATTGGGATCTCTCATTTGGAAAATTTTAAAACTAAACAAATTTTAGCGACCGAGAAAGGCTATTTATTAAGAAATGTGATTGACAAAGGAATGGCGATTTATAATTGGGATAATAAAACTGTTCGAGAAATTGGACAAAAACTTTCGGTTAATACAATTGGTTATGGGTTGGAAGAAGAAGCCGAAATGAAAGCTACTGATATTATTTTTAAAGTTGAGGCGAACCATAAAGTTCAAAAAATTGATGGAATAAATTTTAAATTGAACTATCAAGATAAAGTTTTGCCAGTTAGGTTGGAAAAAAGTATTAGCAAAGGGAGTATATATGGTGTTTTAGCAGCTTTTGCAGTTGGAAAATATTTTGATTTAAATTTAGTGGAAATGGCTGAGAGCGTCAATTGTATCAATTTTTATCAGAGTAGGATGGCATTATTGAAAGGTTTAAATGAATCATTTATTATTGATGATTCTTATAATAGTGCTCCGGATAGTGTTAAAATGGCGATAGAAAGTTTGGATAAAGTTGAGGCCAAAAGGAAATTGATTGTGCTAGGGGATATGCTAGAATTAGGGATACAAGAAGAAAAAGCTCATCGAAAAATAGGTAAATTAATAAATAGTAAAAAATTTGATTTATTAGTGACAGTTGGGGACCGAATGAAGTGGACTCAAGAAGAATCTAAAAAATTAAATTCAGGAAAGACAGTTCATTTCGACAATCCGATAAAAGCTGGATTTTTTGTTAAAAAAGAATTAAAAAAAGGAGATATTGTTTTAGTCAAAGGTTCGCAGGGAATGCGGATGGAAAAAATAGTAGAAGAAATAATGTTTGAGCCTGAAAAAAGAGGAAAATTAATAGTTCGTCAAGATGAAAGCTGGAAAAATATTCCTTATAAAAAACCTTAAAATTTGAATTTAGTTAAAGAATAAAAATTTAATAAAAAAATTGATTTAACTCGGAGATTTGGTTTTGGCTAAGAGATTGAGGGGTATTAAAAAGATCGAAATTATTAAGAATAAAGTCGTCTGTTTTCTGAAAGTGGGATAATATTGACTTTAGTGGCTTTTTGATTTAGAATGTTAGGGAATTGTTTAAAAGATTAATTAAATACATTTATGTTAGTAATTCGATATCGACGGATAGGAAAAAGAAATTTTGCTCAATATAAAATTGTCGTGGCGGAAAAAGCTTTTTCAGTTAAAGGGAGATTTCTTGAGGCATTGGGAAGCTATAATCCTCATAATAAAAAAGTAACTTTGAAAGAAGACCGAGTTAAACATTGGATTAGTGTTGGAGCTCAATGTTCAGACTCAGTTCATAATTTGTTTGTTTCTAAAGGAGTAATTAAAGGCACGAAAAGAAAAGTTGATGTCAAAGGAGTTCCCAAAGAAGAAGAAGTTATTGATGAAAAAGGTTACAATGAAGTTTTAAAAAAATTGAAGAATTGTGAAAAAGTAGAAGTTAAAGCTGAAGTTCTTCAATCTGACAAAAAAGAAGAACCAAGAGTAGAAGAAAAAATCGAAGAAAAGGAAGAAGAAGACTCAAAACCTGCTAAAAAGAAAGAAGAAGTAAAATCAGAAAAATAATAAAATTCTTTTTATATTAAAGCCTCCCGTTTGGAGGCTTTAATATTATGCAAATAATCTTTTTATCTAGATTGTTTGACGGTTGATTGGTAAGTTGATATAATTTTTTAGACAAGATTGCTCATAATAAATAAACGAAAACCAATGAAAAAAATAATTCCTTTGGAAAAAAATATTTTAATTAAATTGGCGGAAGCGGAGAAAGTGACAAAAAGCGGGATTATTCTTCCTGGAAAAATTGAAAATGAAAAATCTCAGCAAGGGAAAGTCATTTCAGTTGGAGACAATAAAGAGATTGGCTCTAAAATAAAAACAGGAGCGGAAGTTATTTTTGAAAAATACGAAGGAGTTGAAATCGAAATTGATAAAGAAAAATTTGTTATTATAAAAAGTAAAAATATTTTGGCTATTGTCGATTAATTTGCAGGGTTGGTCTGATTTTTAAAATATAAAAATCCATTGTTTCGCAATGGATTTTTTATAATTATTTTAATTCTTTATAGTTTAGAATCCTAAAAATCCTGAATTGTTAACAACTAGTAAGCTGAAAATTTTGTTATCATCTAAATAATATAAAGTTTGATTATTTTTGTTGTATAGCAAATTTTTTTCTGGAATGGTTTCTTTTACGATTGTTAAATCAGCTAAATTAGTGCGACTACGGGGGTCGACTTCAAGTGTTTTAATAGTATTTTTGGTTGATAAAATTATGTTTTCATAATTGTCCATCCACTGAACGTTTTTGATTATTTCAGAAGAACGAGTGATTGTTATTTTATCGCCGAAATATCTCTTGGGTTGAATTTCCCAATCTCTAAGCATATAGTACCAGACTTCATGTTCGTTCCAACATAAAAGTTTTTTACCATCATCAGAAAATTGCACCTCAGATATTTTTTCACTAGGTTTAAGAACTGAAATTAAATTTTTTTTAGTATTTTCATTATATATGAAACTTTTAACGGAGGTGTTAACAAAAATTCGATATTCATCATAGGCGGTTATCTTAGTGAATAATTCATTCTCTTTAATCAGTAAGGGTTCATTACTGATTTGTTTTTTATTTTTGAAATCATTCTGTTTGACTTTCCAAATAATATTATTGGGTAATTGAGTAAAATAAATACTGTATTCAGCGAAATCAAAACCGCTGACATCTTCGGCAATTAGTTGAACTTCGCCTTTTTTGTAGTCGAACGAAAACAGATTATTTTTTTTAGTCAACACTGTAATTTCATTTTCTTCGTTGAACATCCAACGAACTTGGTGCAAGTTTTCGTTTTTAAAAAAATCATTTAAGATTGTGAATTTACTAGGTTCTTCTTCGTCGAGATCAATTATTAAATAGCTTTTTTGATCATCCTCATTCAAGACAGGTATGATTAATTTTTTGTTATTGGTGTTCCATTCAACATTCAAGCCTTCTTCTTTGTGTATAAAATTGAATTTTTCAGTTTCAAAAATTATTTTTGATTCAGACGTTTCGATATTCAAAAGTTGAATTTTTCTTTGAGTTTCACTGGTTGAAAATAAAATTAATTCTTTGTCGCTGTTGGGCGATAAGAAAATTTGTTCAATTTTTTCGTTGCTGTCAAAAGGAATATTTTCTGGAGCGGTTTTTTCTGGAAATAGTAAAACGTTCCAAAATTCGGTTGAAATGCCGGAGTGAACTTCAATTTCTTTTTCCCAATTGAGATAGCCAGGTTTGGAGCAGGTTAATTTGTATTTGCCGGGTTTGACACCGTTGATTGTGCGGGAGCCGTTGATTATGTTTAAGTTTTTACTTTCTTGTTTTTCTCCATCGATAAAGATTTCGGTATCTTTCGGCCAACTTTTAACGGTGATTGATCCACTATGAATAAAAATATTATTTTCTAAATTGAATCGGTAGCCTTGAGCAAATAAAACAACCGTAGGAGCAACTAAGGCAAAAAGACAAATAAAAAACCACATAAACAATCTTCTTTGAGTTCGATTCATAGTTAAAACTGTTAAATTAATTGATTTAAAAAGTTATTTAAACAGTTATATAATACTACAAAGTGCTCAAAATGTCAATGATAACAACTTAAATAAAGATTCTAAACTAAATGCACCACTAATATGATAAAATAATCCTTAATCATAATTAGTATGTATATGTCAAATGAATTAACTTTTTTTGAGAGAGAGAAACTTTAATACTGGCTAAGAACTAGTTTGAGTTTGAGAAAGATTGCTGAACTGATCATTCGGTTATCGTGAGAGAAATTCAAAGAAATAATTCGGGAAGGAAGAAATATCGAGC
>DEIN01000010.1 GCA_002352465.1 Patescibacteria group bacterium UBA2773 | reverse complement strand
TTGCGATCTGGGCTGTTTCCCTTTTGAGCCTGGATCTTAGAACCCAGGTTCTGACTGCTGGGGTACATTAACAAGTATTCGGAGTTTGGTTGAGCGATCTAGACATAGTCCGATACACTCATTCAGTAGCTCTACCCCTTGTTAATAATTTACCCAACGCTAGCCCAAGAGCTATTTCGGGAAGAACCAGCTATAGCCGGACTCGATTGGAATTTCTCCTCTATGCACAAATCATCCCCGCGCATTAAACGACGCGTGGGTGCGGGCCTCCTCTCAATGTTACTTGAGATTCACCCTGTTCATGCATGGCTCGTCCGGATTCGGGTCTAATCCATAAGACTTCGGAGTCTGATTAAAAAGTCCTTTTCTGTTGCAAATTTAATATTTTGACTACAAAAAATTCACTACTCTTCAAAATAGCACAAACTATTCTTCATCGCATTTCATTTTTTTCATCTAAAATATAAAATTTTCACAACGAAAAAACTCTTTAAACAGACTCCCTACGGCGGTTAAGCCTCGCTTTCACTTTGCTTATTTCATAAAATGACTTAAGCAGCCATATAGATTAACTCGTTGGTTCGTTCTGCAAAAAGCACGCCATCACTCGTATCTCGCTACCGCTCATCACTCAAGTTAAAAAGTCCTACAATTCATAAAGCCAAAGTAATTTGCTAACGCAAAATTATTTTAAAAATAATTCGCGAAGCGACACCAAAACTTTCTAAATCTTTTACTTTCTAAACTTTCAAACTGATTGTGTTGAACGAAAGTGAGACACAAGCTCTGACTCGTTGTAAGCACATGATTTCAGGATCTATTTCACTCCCCTTTCGGGGTTCTTTTCACCTTTCCTTCACAGTACTAGTTCGCTATCGATCTGAAACAATATTTAGCCTTGGAAGATAGTGCTCCCGGATTCAAACGGGGTTTCACCGGCCCCGCCCTACTTGAGAATAACTACAATGAAGATTTATTTTTTTCGCTTACGGGACTATTACCCTCTATGGTCTCTCTTTCCAAAGATATTCTGCTAAAAATAAATTTTGTAACTTCACACCAAATAAATGGTCGTAATTACCTCACAACCCCGCACCCTTCACTCACGTTCCGAATTTTATAATTTTTAATTTTTTAATTTTATAAATAATTTTTAATTTTCTAATATTTAAAAATTTAATCATTAGAAATTGTTTAAAAATTAAAAATTGGAAATTAAAAATTTATTCTGAACGTCAGTGAAGAATACGGTTTAGGCTGTTCCCCTTTCGCTCGCCGCTACTTAGGGAATCTTAAAGATTATTAAAAATAATCTTATAATTTAATTTTTTTTCCTTCGGGTACTAAGATGTTTCAGTTCCCCGAGTTAGCCTCCGTGTCTCGCTATCGCTCACCACAGAAAAATTTCAAGAGACAAGGACGCAAGAAACAAACAAATTAAAAATTTCAATCTTATAAATTCCAAACAAAAGCCTTCGGCTTTTAAAGTTTGAGATTTTTAATTTTTAATTTGAGATTTGTTTGTATCTTGTGTCCTTGTATCCTTGTTTCTTAATTCAGTGTTGAACATTAGTGAGACACGAATAATAGAGGTCTACTCTATTGCGTTTCCGCATTCGGAAATTCCCGGATCAAAGGTTGTTTATCACCTCCCCGAGACTTATCGCAGATTACTACGTCCTTCGTCGCTTGTTTCAGTCAAGGCATCCATCATGTGCCTTAGTTGAGCACCGCACTTTTGACTGGCAAATAACAAAGATCGAAATGATCAAAATAATTTGCTCAATACAAAAGCTTATACTCTAATTTTATATTACAATTATATATATTTTACTATATATCACCTACATCTACATTATTTAATTTTCAATGTTCCCTCTTACTTCCATTCATTGCCAATCCCTGCAAGAGTCCAATAAAAAAGTTTTATAAACTAATTCTCTCTATATTGAACCCCATCTATATTTTGCCGTAGGTAATCTTAAGTCCTAAATCTTAAATCTTTATACTAAATTAAAATATTAATTTTAACTTTCCTCAAACAAAAAAACCGCCGGAGCGATCTCACAAATCTATTCAATTTGCAAAACCTATTTTTTCTTTATGTGTAGCTCTTTGTTTGCAGTTATCATTAATTGACTTAGATTTTATAATTAAGCTATAAATTCAAAAGGTAAAATAAAATTCCCCTCAAAACTCATCTCTTTTAAAACAACAATATTAAATATAGCAAAGAAAAAAATATTGTCAAGACTTCAGCTTGGAGTATGCAAAGTTAAAAATTTCATAGAGTCAATTTTGAATTTTGAATTTTGAATTTTGAATCAATTTTTAATTTTTTAATTTTATAATTTTTAAATAAATTCCAAGCTCAAAATCCCAAATAAATTTCAATTTCTAATTTCCAAAACCCCAAACCCCGGCAAGCTTCACTTGCCTCTTGATTCGTATTATTAAAGAATTTTCAATGCCCAAATTTTCAATTATCTAAACCCACACTTTCAGCAAAAATTCATTTAACCGGCGATTTCTGTGATTGCTCAATCGCATATTTCACGGCCAACTTAGCGAGAGTTTTATTATCATACTTCCCAGAATTTTCAACAAGCCAACTAGCAATATTTTGAGCGACAAGCTTAGTAAAACTATTTGACCCTGAATCAATACCCACCTTAGACCTCCCCAACTCTCTCGGCGCTTCAGTGATTGCATGATCTTCCATCCACTGACTCAAAGCGCTCTGTATTTTTTCAACATTATTCTTATTCTTGAAATGAATCACAATAGAATCATTATGAGAAATAAAACCCGTTAAACTATTTGAGATTTTGACCTTAACCTTATCATCAGTCTCTTCGGCAATCTCCCGCAAATCATCCGCAAGAGAAAGTATATGTTGCAAAAAAGCATACTCATTAACAGGAATAGTTGCATAAATTTTTGTATTATTCCCCTCCCTTTTCCCAGCTTCTGGTCTAACATCAATTCCGAACCAACCAGGATTATTTTCCCATTTAAATTTATTCTCGCTATTAATCCTTTCTACTATTTTATCTCTTACATCTTTATACCAAACTTGATGTTTTGCAAATGGCTTCATCACTTCAACCGAATCCTCATTTGCTTCTTCATACTTTTTCGCGAAACTACTCCTGGTGGTAAGCATTTTTAAAATACGCTGAGTCATCTGCTCCTCGTTCCCATCTTTCTCTAATAATTCTTCCAACTCTTTTTCCCCAACCTGAACATTCCTCAACTCACCCCAATCTTCCTCAAGAGCTTTCTCCTTTTTATTCAAATCATTTTTGCCAGAAGGCATTTCTCCAAAACCCATAATTACGAATTAATATTTAAATTTAGAACTTTCATATATTTATCTTATCACATCTCCCAATAACCCAAAACATCTCCCCCGCTAATTTTAAAAATCAATTATTATGAATTGTTTATAAATTATAAATTATAAATTTCCCATTCCTTACTAATTGTTAATTGTTAGTTATTTTCCCCTTGCCCAAACCCCCAACATCCTCTATTCTAAACTTTCCAAGCAGTTATTTGAAAACCCAGAACAAAAATCTAAAAGGAGAAAATCATGAAATTCGAAACCCTTGGAGCAGCCTATCTAGGCGCCGACGATGAAGCAGGCAATATCGTTGCCGGCATAGTATCGAGGTTGTCAATCACCAAAGAAGAAGGTCGAGCTTATCTTGAAGCTCTTAGACAAAATCCCAGCCTAAACAAAGAATTATCTAATTTTGTTAGAAAGTTAACCGATCAAAAACCCTACCAAGAAACCTTCGCTGATGCAAATGGAATCCTCACTCTTCCCCTTTTATTATTTAATGACTTACTAATTAGCGATAAATCAAAAACCTTTAAAGTCAAAGGAATTTTTCAGGATAACCCGCTAATACTCTTGAAGCTCGAATCAGTCGACAACGTAAATGAGGAAATCTTTGTCGTTGCTTGCCTAACTAAAAATGGTAAATTCCGACTCACCGGCTTCTCCAAACACATCTCTCACGATAAAAGTTAGAATCAAAACCCTCTACTAAAAGCGTACAAGAATTGAATTGCCTGATTTTAAACTCTTGCCCTCGAAGAAAATTGAAACTTCAATTTGCCCTTCTATGAAACCCCGTCGAACACAAACAACGTTCCCGGGGTTTTACTTTTTCCAAACAAAAAAGGACCCAGCAAATTCAAACCAAGCCCTTCATAAAAAACATTTTAATCATTCAGACAAAAATTTCATCGGCCCTTTTCCATATCGCAACCCACACCAAACGATAATCCAAAAAGCCAGACCAACAATCAAAGGCGGAATTAAATGCACAAAAAGATTTGTCGAATTCAATCCTATTTTGATCAAAATTAAATCCAAAACAAATATAGCCAAAATTCCTGAAATGCCCCACAAAAACAATTTTATCCAATAATTTGAAAAAAGAACTTTAATTCTCACCCCCACCCCCCCATCCAAAACAGAACTATTTACACTAACATCAAAAATACTTCCCAAAAGATATTTCACTGACTGATGTCTCCAAATAGAAAATTGGATAATAATTATCACCATCAATAAAATTATTAAAATTGTTTCCCGACCTTTGTTTTCTTTTCTTCTTTTTCATTCGTTCTTTTAAATTATTAATTATTCTAATTTAACTAAAAACATTTTCAAAAACAAATTATTCCATCCCTGGAATTTCCGTTCCTGCTGGCAATATATCTTTCAAATCATCCATATTCGGCATTTCGCCCTCTTTTTGTTGCGCTTCAAGTTTTTCACTCATTTCAGTCAAATTTTTCATTTTTTCTCCCATATCAACAAATGCAACTCCAGATGGCTCTTCAAATAAATCATCCGACAAATTAGCTTTTTTGCAATCATATTCAGCCCCACCATCTTCCCAACCTTGAACTTGTTCTTCCCAAGTATCTGAATTTTCGCCAGAATCCTCTTCAAGCCCTTCCCCCATCTTTTCCATTTCAATTAAACTGAACTTAACCCCTTCCCTGCTTTCTTTACTCCAAGTATAAACCCAATCGCCAACAGTCAAAGAAATCCCATCGGTATTCTCTGAATCAAATTCCTCTAAACTAGAACTACTCATCGAAGCATAAGGAAGGCCTTCTACTCTCACTTTACCGTCTTTAGCCATCATAGTAATTTTTCGATCTGCCTCTATTTCGATTTGACATTCAACTGCCTCACCACTTTCCATCCAATTCATTAATTTTTTTTCTACCTTTGCTTGTTCTTTTGAAACTGGAGCCGTCAAATGCTCAACTTGTGTTTTTTCCCCACAACCACTAAACAAAAAACAAGCACCCAGAACAAAAACGAAACTTAAAACTTTTTTTGTATTCTTCATAACGATTTAATACTTATTAAAATAAAATATTCTCTAATTTATTTTAACATTTTACTACCCTTCTCCGCAATACATTTCGGTTTTTATTTATTATTTTTTTAAATTTTCCAAATTCCCCATCAATAATTCATTTTTTTATTCTTATATCCTAATTACATGAAAATAAAAACAATCAAACAGAGAAAAGAACCTTTCGTCGCTTTTGACTCAGGTTCTTTTTTAAAATCTTTTTTTATTCAAAAGGAATGAAGGGTTGACTACAGTTTTGACAAAAAATAACTTTTCGCCAACCTTGAGGGGTATTCAAGTCATAAACCAATTTTTCATTAGAAATCTGACAATAAGGGCAAGTTTGTCTTAAATTAAAACTTTTCAACAATTGATTCTTAAAGATACACTTCAAGCTTTCTTCAAAAGAAAATATTTTCGATCCACATTTCTTGCATTGAATAAGTTTCAATTTTTTTCCAAAAGTATTATCCGCCACAATCTCAATTACCTCAGCCTCTTTCAAAGAAGCACCACAGTAACTTAAAGACAAATCAGTTTTACTAAAAATACCAATTGGACAAATATCCAAAGAAGTTTCAACAAGTCCTTGAATAACAAAATGGAAAAATGATTGAATCAACATTTCAACCTCCTTGAAAATTAAAAAATCATTTCAATTAAATTTCCGAACAAACTTCTGCAAGGAATATAAAATCAGATCTTTCTTTTTTCTTTTCCCAATGATGAACTGCATTATATTTGCCTTGAGCCAGCAAAGACCGCAAAGCATTATTCCAAGAAACAACAAAATCTCCATTCTCCGTTTTCTTTTCAAAAATCAGTTTACAACCTCTCCAAGCTTGGCTAATATCCCCAAAATCCTTTCCTTGAGGAGCATAATTAACGACAATCTTTCTTTTTCCTAATTTTTTATTCATTCCATCCTCCCATAAAAAATGATTATTATTCAAAATAAATATCTAAAGAACTAAAAACAATTCTACTCCAATGCTTTAAAAAATCAATTAAAAAATTAGCTTCAAATATATTTGTTCACAATTTTTTGCTTTTTATTTAAAAATCAGTTATTATTAATTTTTCAAGGAGTAACTTGAAAATTTAAACCTACAATAACAGGAGGAGAATTATGTCACCCAGAAAAGATTTAGAAGTAGAAAAAGTTCGCCCCGGTGGCCAGTTAGTCACCACCTATGATTCAATTTTAAAAATCATCGAAGTTTTAGCTGAAGATGAAAAAGGGATAAGCGTTAGAGCCGAAGAAGTAGACTCAAAAGCGATCAACCTAATCATCAAAGAATACTACTTCCCAAAAAATTCACTAGGCAGAATAAGACTGCCTCAATTTAAAAAATATATTCCTCTGCCAAATTGAAAAATCCCTTGATTTATTTTTCTTCTTCCTCTATGCTAAAAACACTTTTGAGTCTGAGAAAAGCCATCTTCGACTCTCCTTGAAGCCCTGAAAGAAACATCTTCCAGGGCTTCAAAACTTTATAGAACTTTTTTACACGCTAAAAAGCTTCAGAAAATAATATTCTCCAAAGCCTTTTATTTTTTCAATAATCATTAAATGCTCCTAGATTTCAAGTGGTCTATTCAGATTACCACCTAAAAATAAATCCCAGGTTTTAGTGCCAAATTTCTTAATGGCCATTTTGTACTGACACAACAAAGTTTTTCGCAAAGACCCTTCAAAATTAACTTTGCCCAAAGAAAAAGGTTGTTCTTTATTGATAATATCCAAGAAATAATTCAGTTTTTTTTCATTAGAAACGTCAAGCTCTATTTCTTGAGTATCGATTTCTACTACATTTTGACAATCTAATTGTTGTACCAAAACCAACCGATTTCTTTTTTTATCAACAACAACCCGCATACATAAACCATCATTTCTCGCCATAAATCTATAAAGCTCCCATCTTGAGTCCGCTCTCTGCAACTCAAATCTCAATTTAACTTGCTGATTAAAATCTAAAACTTTTAACATTTTACACACCCTCCCTTATTTTTTTCTAGTTTTAATTAATTAAAATAACTTTTATTAAAATTATTAAATTCTTATATTTCATCAATAATCCCCGCTTTCTGAGCAATCACTCGGTCCTTCAAAACCGAATATTCTTGACTATCTGATAATTTTTCTCGCTCGCTTTCTTGAATAAAATCCCAAATTAATTCATCTCTTTTATTTTCATCTCCTCCAGATGCTTTGATTAATTCAGCAATTTTTCCCTTACTAATTTCATTAGCCCCTTTTATCAAGTATCCAGTCAAAAAATTATAATGATCGGCTGCTTCTTGATTGATGACTTCACCACTATCCAAATTAAAACCTTTTTCATATCGTTCCATCAAAAGAGGAATTCTTGTTTTAGCCTTATTTATACCCGCTCGCTTATCTGCCAACATCGACCAAATTGTATTGAATTCTTTAAAAACATTGTCCTTTTCAATCCGTTCTCGACCAATATCAGTTTTCAATAAAACTCGAAAAATTTCTACCGCTTCAAAAAAACTAGCTTTTCCAAAATCTAGATTAGGTTTCAAATCATAATTTGCTAAATTTGACACCCCTTCAGCTTTAGAAAAATTTTCTTGTAAATGCTTCATTTTAAATTCCGCCTCACCCGACTCTCTAAATATAGAAACAAATTCATCTCCTCCAGCATAACGATGAGTATTCTTTTTCATTTCTTGGTCTTGGATAATAAATTTTCCAATTTTTTTTATTAAATTATCACCAGAAGCATGTCCATCCCGATTAGCTAAATTCAAATAAGAAACATCGGCCAACACTACCGACAAATCAATCCCGTTCCAATCGTTAGCTTCATCCTGCAAAAGTTCCAACCAATCTTCATTTGTGAATCTTTCAACATCCGTCCCTAAGGCTTTTGAAAGTTCTCTGGGAATGGTTTCAGTAAAAAAATACGATCGAATTTTTAGATTAGTCATCTTGTCAAATTTGGCTTCTCGATTTTCTTCAATCTTATCTTCCGCTAAATAATTAGCATATTCCAAATCCTCCGTTACATCTTCAAGTTCTTTCGATTTTTCCTCAAGTTCTTTCAATTTCTCTTTAGCTTCTTCCACTCGAATAGCAATTAATTTTTCATATTCTTCCTTGTCGAGTATTCTCTTCAAAAAAACAATGTTTTTCTCTACTGATTCTCTGATTATTAAATCTTCTTTTTTTTTATAATTAGGAACTTCGACACCCTCTTTGAGTTTTTCTTTCCCAGAATATTGTTCCTTAAACCCAGTCGATTTTTCAAAATTATTTTCCATTTTATTTTTATTTTACAAATTTTTCCTAAATATTTTACTTCAGTCTTTCTTAAAAAATACCACAATCAGCCCTTTTAGGCAAATATTTTAATTAAAAAATGATTTGAAACTAACAAAGTTTACCTGTCATTCCCGCGCAGGCAGGAATCCAGAGAAATCAACACTATACGCACTTTTATTTTTTCAAAATTGAATCATTCGAAATTCAATCAAAATTTACCCCATTAAATAATTTCAAATTTATTTGAAATTAAACAAAGCCTATTTAACTGGGTGAAAAATTCAAAATTTATTATGCCCTTTGGGTGCAAAAATTATCCTTCGCTCCTCCCTCTTTGAAAAGGGGAACCGAGGGGGGCTTACTGTTATACTAAACACACTCTAACGTAACAATCTCCCTCCAAACCCTCTGTCCTTTTCTTCCATAAATAACTGTTCCTCTTTGTGTTTGCTTCAATCCCAAATCAGCCGGAATTTGATTAACAATTTTAAAACCTGTAATTTCAGGATTTATTGCCCCATTTTTAATTCCTTTGAAAAATGGCCAAATCATCACCACTCGACCTTCAGTTTTTAATATTTTTCCAAATTCAGCAATCACTTTCGTATACAAAATTTCTAAATCTTTTCTAACTTTTTCAATATTTTGAACTTTTTCTTGCGGACCCAGATAAGGCTCCGTCACTATTACACTTACAAAATTTTTTTCAATAGAATTACTTAGCTTGGTCGCATCTCCCACTTTTATTTCAAATGATTTATTTGAATCCAACTCAAATTTTTCTCGAACCCATTCTGAATTTTTTTGAGCATTTTGAACCGCTTTTTCCGAAACATCCATTCCAATTGTTTTTCCTACTCCCAACAACATCGCCTCCATTACAATTGTGCCTGAACCGCAGAAAGGATCTAGTAAAACATTGTTAGTTTCGCCTCTCAATCCAATATTCAACATAATTTGCGCCAATTTTGGAGGAATCATCCCCGAATGACTGTCCCGAGCTGGTCGATTATAATCTCTGAAAGAAAGCGCTTCAAAATCTTGAACAGCTTTAGTGATTCCCAAATACTTTCTTTTATCTTCAAAGACCACCACAAATTCTTGCCCCCGATCAATCAATCTATTTTTCGCTACAATTACACTAGAAAGATTTTCACTTTTCCCAATAATCCAACGACAAGAAATTTTTCGAGCTTTCAACTCTCGCTTAATATCCATCGCTATTTTTTTCAATCCCAGCTCTCGCCCACCATAAAAAGAAAATCCAAACTTATATTTACCTCCTCGCCACGCCGAAACTTGCGAAGATAAAACCATAGAGTTATCAGAACTTTGCGAAGGCGAGTTAAAAGTCTCTGGCAAATATTTTTTTATCGTCTCTAAAAATTGATTTTTTCTTTTTTGAGATTTTTGATTTTTAATTTTTGATTTGTTTGTTTCTTGTATCCTTGTATTTTGTATCTTAATAATTTCTAATTGTTCCACAATTTTAATCACCCCTCCCAACTCTTTAATAGCTTTCCCTTCATCAATTCTTTCAGCAAATTCCACCCTCAAAACTTCTTTGTTAACTAAAGAATATTCCTGAGGTTGAAATTTATTTAAAATCTCAGCTACCGATAAAGCCGAATTATTACCCAAGATAAAAAAGTAAGTTGTCATTTTATTTAATTAGAACTTATTCGCTAGCCAATTCTATCATCATCTATCCGAAAACTCAAAACCTGCCCACAAAGTGACAGGTTTCAAATTCGATACAGTTTGTGAAATAATATTTTTAATACACGTTCACAATATGAGAAATATTCCCCCAAACATTATCCCAGTATTTTATCCCTCCGTCAATTTTTAAATTTCTATTCCATTGATCATCACTAAACGGACTTTTCTCAACTCGAACAATCCCATATTTATCATTTTCGTAAAATTTGTTCTTACGATTCAAACTAACTAAACCTTCCGCTCCTTCCGCTCGAACTTCTAATCCGCTTCTATCGTTATCACGAAAAGTATTATTCTTAATATATAATTCACTTCTATCAATAGTCACTCGAAGACCAACTCCATTATTTTTCTTGACTCGATTGCCTTCAAAAACACCTTCTGAGCCTTTTTTAAATTCAACTCCATCTCTTTTATTGTCAAAAATTTCGTTATCTTTAATCGAAAATTTTCGCATTTCAGTATAAATTCCGTCCCAACCATTATAGGCGATAAAACTATTATAGACTTCTAGCTTTTCATCATTTCTAGTATCAGCTGATTCTGCATAAATCCCATCATCATCATTATCAATAATTTTGCAATCATTAATATAGGCTTTAGCTCCACCGTCAACTTTAACTCCATATTGACCATCTTTTAAAGTCAAGTGATGAATTTCCGTATTATCATACATTTTAATAACTGGATCATCATCGTCATCAGCTTTGATTTTTACTTTATCTCGGTCTTTTCCATACAATTCAACCCCTTTCCAAAGTTTTAAATTTTCTTCATAATCTCCTTTTCGAACATAAACATCTTTACCATCATCCTTGGCTTTATCAATTCCATCTTGAATTTTTTCAAATGGATGAGAAGAACTCCCATCTTCAGTTCCAGACGCATCATCATCAACATAAATAAAATTAGCTCCTGCCTCAGCCCCGATTGTCATCCAACCAAAAGCAATAACCAAAATCATTATTAATGTTCCTAAAAATTTTAAACTAAACTTTTTCATAAATATATTCATTAATTTTAGAATATTGTATCATAGCAAATAACTACCAAAATGTCAATGAAAAATCGCTAAAAGTCAAAAATAGACGCTCCCGTAAAAGCGTCTATTTAAAATTGAGTTTAAAAAAATTATTTAGTTTCTGGCTTATTTTTATTGAGCCAAAAAAATCTTCCATAAATCAAACCACTGCCGATCAAAGCTATTATCAAAAACCAAAGATATTCCCGACAATTATCAAAATACCACCAAAATATTATCATTAGAACCGTCATCGCAACCTGCCATTTCCAAGGTGTCTTTTGTTTTTCTTCTCGTTCTTTAGCAAAAACTGTTTTGTAAAATGCCACTAAATACCCAATTAAAATCAAAGCCCAACCGTTTCAATCGCCTTTAAACCAAACCGCTCAAAGAATCACTAAAAAACCCTTTGGAATCTTCATTACCCCACAAAACTCTCTCATTCAACCAGAAAGATTTAACGGCTATCATACTGGAACAGATTTTGAAATATTTCCTGAAGAATTAAATTCAGAAATTTCCGTTCAAGCTATTTGTTCTGGTCAATTAAGAATCAAAAAAATCGCCACTGGCTATGGCGGAATTATGGTTCAAGATTACACTTTAGAAAATCAACTGATAACCGTCATTTATGGTCATCTGAAACTAACCAGCATTACTAAAAAAATTGGAGAAACAATCATCAAAGAAGAAACAATCAGAATTCTAGGCGCCGATGAAAGCTTCGAAACTAGCAACGAAAGAAAACATTTACATCTAGGGCTTCACAAAGGCTCTGAAATCAATCTGCTAGGCTACGTCCCGACAAAAGCCGAACTCACCAAGTGGATTGACACTTACTTATATCTTTGTGATTAATTTAAAATTCAAAAGGGTGCGAAATAATTTATTTCGCACCCCTCTTTTTCCAACACACTTCAAGCAACCAGATGAAATCCATTGATTTCCAGAATCCTTTTCCTTGGAATTTTCAGATCTTCTATGACACTCAGCAATGCAGCATAAGCTACTTGCAAGCGATCGCTCTTTTCATTAACTCTTTCTGAACTGTACTTTCGTTTAAGTTTATCAGAGAGATTCCCCCCATACATAGCAGGATGTGGTATTTCATGAATATTTGCCTGTGGATTAGCATGCCAAATCCTCAGAATTATTTCCATTGGAACGCCATAACGTCTAACAAGCATCTTGGAAGCAATATTCTTGATAGCACCAACTCTAAGACCCATAAATCCACTTCTTACGTCTGTAAGTTCCCATCCTGTTATTTTCTTTAACATTTCTGTGAATATCATATTCAACAAAATTCTATCGATCGGTGTGTTAGACTGATCGGAGAAAGAATGGAACCTAGAACAAATAACAATATCGTTATTTGCTAGTTGCTTTACAACCTCAGGAATAAAATTGAGTTCGTGCTGACCGTCCCCGTCGAATTTAACTACATAGCCTCTCTTCTAAATATAGCCAACGGACCTGAAATACAACTAACAGCTCCAAAATAACTTTCAAAAGCCTTTCTGACGGCAAACTGCCCTTCTGCCCAAGAGTCCTGAGCACGAGTAAGTAAATTAGTAGCAGAATTTTTAAGTCTGAAATGCCCACTAACTCCCCCAATCTCTGGAAATACATTCATAATTGGTACAATTTTTTCAATCGCATCAATTGCCCATATGGAATCACTATCAGAAAAAGCAAATATATTTCCTTTTGCCTCCCTCATGGCCTGTCCAAGTGCTCTTTTTTTACCAGCATTTTTTTGATGAATAACTTTTATTTTTCCAGACTTAGCATAGGCGTCAAGAACTTTTGCTGTTCCATCAGTACTTCCATCATTAACAAAAATAACTTCTTTATTTTCATAAGTCTGTCCAATCAATGACAAAATACATTGCTCAATCACGTTTTCTTCATTAAAAACAGCTACCATACAACTAACCAAAGGCTTTTCTGGCAATACCCCTTTTTTTAAACTACTATCTTCAATTTTTCTAGCAATTATAGCAGGATCTTCATATCTAAAAATGGCTACAAAGAAATTAATTGCAAGAACTACTGTCACAGATGTTCCATAAACATACAGAACAAAATAATCAGACTGCACAAAAAAAGATTTTCCAATAAATATTGTAAAAATAGCAAATACTATAAAATGGATAACCACTCTATGTCTAGTTTCTAAAGAATCACTTTTATACAAAGATAGTCTCTTGTTTTTTTTTAAATTTGTCTTTTTAAGCCAATTCATTATTGTTTAATTTAAACCAATTTTTATAGAATCTATTTCCTTTATTACTTTAAACCAAAACTTATATTTCTCTACTGACAAAAAATACTATTCTAAATAGTATTTAGAACACCAATATTTATAATAATTTTAATCCATTACTCTACATAAAAATCTAATCTTTGTCAAACTTTACAACAAAAAGATACCATTTACTTGAACTGAAACCCAAAACGTAGCAAAAGATACTTAAAAATTTTTTCTAAATTTCTGTTTTCAAAATCTAATTAGTTCTTATCTTAAAAGATGTTTTTATTTTATCCATAATCTGAATCATGTGCTTTTATGTTATAAGCAAAAGCTCCCACAACGGTTCGGACATCGTCTGGTGACGGATTTATCAATCAGATTTTCAGTTCATCATTAATTCAATCATCACAAAACTTAAAAAAGTTGTCAAGAGAGTTTAGAATTTTGAATTCTAGAAACTATGCTAAAAAAAATTTATCTGTGTTAGAATAATTTTATGAATAATAAAAAACCGCAAAACAAAACTCACACCCTAATCCTATCTGACTTTCACCTCGGCTCCAAAGTCAGTCACAGTAAAAAGATTGCAACCTTTCTAAAAAGCTTTCGGTTCAAAAAATTAATCCTACTAGGTGACATTTTTGAAGACCTCGATTTTAATCGGCTAAAAGAATCAGACTGGGAACTTCTCTCTTTAATCGGAAAAATCTCCAAAAAAAGCAAAGTGATTTGGGTGGAAGGCAACCACGACAAAGGTTTAGCCAAAATTTTTGCTGGTTTAACTGGATCAAGAGTTTATAATGTCTATAAATGGAAATACCACAACAAAAAATATCTAGCCATTCACGGTCATCAATTTGACAATTTTTTAACCGAAAATGCACTCTTGAGTTTCGTTGCTAATCAAGTTTATAACTTTATTCAACTAATCGATTTTAAAGATCGTCGAATTAGTCGAGCCATCAAAACCAAAAGCAAAGGCTGGCTAAGACTTTCGGAAAAAGTTGCCAAAAGAGCCATTCTTTTTGCTAAACTGCAAGGAATCGACTATATTTTTTGTGGCCACACCCATAAAGCCAATCAAAAAAAATCTGGAAAAATCAACTATTACAATTGCGGTTGTTGGACCGATATTCCCTCAACCTACATCACCTTAGACAAAGAAAAAATTCAAATTCACAAATTTTTTTAAAGATATTTAAACATATTTAGATTCAAAAAAATCCTTAACCACTAAAGTTTAAGAATTTTTTTATTCTTCGCTCCCCTCCCTTTTTAAAGGGAGACTAGGTGGGTTTTTTATTTTTAGAAACAATTTCCAATCACAGTTTTTCAAAATTTATTCCTACAATAGTTTCCAGCCACAGTTTTATAGCAAAATTTGTTAATTTTATCTGGTCTTGTTTGTGCCAACAAGCAAAAGATGAATTATTTGAATTTTTTAGGTAATGACGATAGCTTTACCAAAAAAATTTAAATAGCTCATCTTTCCATGCAGAAAATCAAGACCTGTTAAAATTAATAAATTTAGAGAAAAAACTATAATTAAAAACAATCACCTACGGACAATTCTCTGCCTTCCGAAACCCAGCCTCCTGGGCTTCTTTTTCTGTACAAAAATATTTCTCTCCCCGAGAAGGATCAATCTTAGTCGTCAAATAATTATCACACCCAGGAACCATATAAATCATTCCCGCTTCATGCTGAGAAACATTACCTTTAATAATACAATCTTCCGACTCCGGCTCAACATTCACCTGCCATTGACTCTCAGCTTTTTTCTTCTTTTCTTCACAGTTCTTCCAAATTCCCAAATCTTTTCGCACCGCTTCTTGTTGCAAACCAACCATCATCCGTCGATACCGCAAATCTGGCGCACTATTAACCGCTTCAACCAAACCTCGCTCCACCAAATAATTGCTAACAATCAAACCATCTTTTTTCGCTTCCCCGCTATCCAAAAAAACGTGTCTCAACAACCTCCCATACTGATCCACCCCAGAAACATCCTTTTCCAATCGCACCTCTTTGCCCTCCACCAATTTTTGAAGCGCCTTAAAACTTTCCTCGAAATAGCATTCCCCTCGATCAGGTGCATCCACTCCAATCAACCGCACCCGATCACCACTCTCCATCAAAAGAGTATCTCCATCCACTACTCTCTCAACCACCGCCAAATCTCCACATGAACAATCAAAATCTCCCGATTTCGAATCTTCAACTTCAACCAACTTATACCCAGTCAACCCACTCACCGCCATCAACAAAGTCACTGCTCCTACAATCGCCCCAGTTTTAGCTTTACTTAATTTTTTGTTAATCTTTTTCATTTTTATTTTTACCAAATTAAATTATTTTTTTGAAACGATTTTACCCACTTTATCCGCTACAGAAAAAACAAATTTTAAGTCCTTGTTATTATATTGTTTTTCAACTTCTTTCATATTACTAATATGCAAATTATTTCTCAATATTCTAACCTTATCAAGTTCATCAAACATTGTTTTTTGAATAACTCGATATTTAGAACATAAAGATATAATTTTGTTAAAATCTAGTCGATTCAAATTCTTTTTTTCTAATATTTTTTCTCCAGCGATTATATATCTAGATTTAGAAACTTTATACAAAACCTTTATTCCACAATATTTCCAATCCTCGCTCAATTCAATTTTACTGCTTTTATTTCTTTTTTTAATTTCCATAACAAAAGAGCCTCGATAATCGAAGCCATATGAACAATAATTGTTTTTCTAAAACTACTTTTAACTAAATCATCTTCTTGCTTATCTAAAACAAGAAACAACTCCAGAACATGATCGAAAGTCATATCTAAATTCTTCTGCAAAATTTTATTATCAATAAAACTAAAATGACTCATTTTATCTCTTTAGCATTCGAGAAAGCGAACTATATCCCTTTTTCTTTAGATAATTTCCCAATTTCATATCACCTCGCACTCCCAAATCAACCCCATACTCCTTTTCGATGGTTCTTATTTTAGTATCAAAACGTTTCAACTTGAATTGACCAGTTTTTGTTTTAGTTCTTACTGCTTTCATATCTTTAAAATTATTTACACTCTCATAATAACACAATCTCCTTATTCAGTAAAATAAAATCATTTTTTCTGCCAACAGTCCAAAAAACCCTCCATTTTACCTAATTCAAACTATTTAACTCTATTTTCAACCACACCCCTCTCCAACGACCCCAATCAACTAGTTCCTAGTTCCTAATTATCCAATCACTAATTATCCGTCCCAAAGCCCGCGTTTATTTTCAACTATTATCTCTGTCAGAATTTAAAATTTTTTAATTCAATTATTTAAATAATTAAATTAAAAAATTCTAAAATCTAACAACGAGCTAATAATCGAAAGTAACCGCTAAGAACTTCAATCGACAACCCCTAATTAACTATTACCTACTCCCTATTCCCTATTCCCTGACTCCCAGCTCATAATAAACATCCTTCCCAACCTTTCCAACCTGTCTAATCTTTTTCTCGTCTTCCAGTAAATCCAAATACTTTAAAGCAGTTTTTCGAGAAACCCCCAATCGCTTTTCCACGTCCACTCGTTCAATCCCCTTTTTTCTGTTTTTAATATCGCATTTTTCCACTATTTTTTGCTGAACTTCAAAATCCTTCATCATCTCCACAATCTGTTCCTTTCTTTTTTCCGTCCGCTCATCAAAAGACGCTTGAACTTCTTCTCTCATTTTTTCCAAAACCTCTGGAGATTTAGCAAAAAATCCTCTAGCTGATTTTCTACCGACCAAAAAACCAACCATTCCTGCTATGATAACCCAAATAATATTCATATTTTAAAAAATTTAAATTTTTTATTCTAATTCTAAAGCCACGAAACTAATATCAGTCGGGATTTGAAAAATATTTTCATCCAATTCCCAATTTTCACAATTCCAAAAATAGTTTCTTTCTTCATCCAGTACTCCTATTTCTTGGGCACTATTGATTTCCGTTTTTGTTCCTTGCTCTGAAATTGAACTCCATTGATAAACAAATTTTCCGTCATTCAAAATATTTACCGCAATTTCACGAGAACTTTCATTAATTTTTATTTCTTGTTTAAATTTTCCATCGCCGATATAGATAAATCCATCTTCAACTCCTCCACCCGCATCTTCATCTTCATTGTCAATATCAGCATCTTCAATCGTTTCTGCTTTTTCCACTCGCCAACTACATTTAAGATTTTCTTTTCTAGCTAATAACATTTGAATTGTTCCAGTTTCAGTTCCAGTTCCTTCCTCAAAAACAGGTTGTTCTAATTCAATTATTTCATCGCTATCAACATTCAGACTGTCATCAATACTTTCTTGATTCTCAATCATTATTTCTTGCTTTTGAGCTTCCATCTCAATTGTTTTTTTCGAACACCCTGAGAAGAAACTCACCGCCAAAATCAATCCTGCCAATCCAAATAGTTTAATTTTCATTTTTTGAAATATTTTTATTTTTTAAAATTTCCACACCTTTTTTTATTTTATCAAATTCTACCGCAAAAGAAAGTCTAAAATAATCCGCTCTTTCAGAAAAAACTTCTCCTGAAATTGTCAAAAGTCCATTATCAATTAATTTTTGATTAAAATTTTCAACGCCTAATGGTTTTTTTAGAAATAAATAAAATGCTCCCTCACTTTTTTCAAAATCATAATATTTTTCCAAATTTTTGCAAAGATAATCTCGATTTTTTTTATAATATTCTGGTGCTTCATTCAAATCAATATCAAACCCATCCGCCAAAGCTTGCTGAGCAAAAGAAGGAGCGCAAACAAAAGTGTGTTGTTGCAATTTGTTCATCGCTTCAATGATTTCACAAGGGCCCTGAGCAAAACCTACTCGCCAACCTGTCACAGAATGACTTTTCGAAAATCCATTCAAAGTAATTGTTTTCTCATAAATACTTCCCACACTAAAAAATTTATTTTCATAATCAAAGATTTCATAGATTTCATCGGACAAAATAATTAGCTTATTTTTCCTAGCTATTTTGACCACTTTCTCCAAGGTTTCCTTAGAATAAACCTTACCAGTTGGATTATTAGGTGAATTAATAATAATTAATTTAGTTTTTTTTGTCACCAATTGAGCTAGTTTTTCAGGGCTTAAATCAAAATCAGGATAAGTGTCCAAATAAACAATTTTAGCGCCCAGATAATTTAAAACTTGTTTATACAAAACAAAATATGGATCAGGCAAAATCACTTCATCCCCTGGATTAATAACAGCACTTAGTGCCAAAAAAACGCCCCCAGCCACCCCGGTTGTGATAATTACTTGCTCCAACTCGGCCTCGATTTCATTCTGGATTTTAAGTTTTTCAACAATTTTTTCTCGCAAAGCTGGCAAACCCATTGTTGGCAAATAGGCATTGAAATTATTCTCAATCGCCTCTTGCGCTTTCTGCTTCAAAATTTTTGGAGCTGGAAAATGAGGCTGACCAATTGATAAATTAATCAACTCCCCTTTGTTTTTAACTGCTAACTCAAAAACTTTCCTAATTCCTGATTCTTCGATTCTTTCAATTCGATTTGATAAATTCATAAAAATATATTTATTGTTGTTTTTTATAGCTTTCCTTGAAAAGCAATTGATAAAAATTTTCGACAAACCTCTTTTTTAATTTAGTCTCGGTAATTCTTCGCTTAATTATTATTTGTTCTCTTTCAGAATCAACAATTTTCAAACCTTTTTCTTTCTTAATTTTTCCAATGTTTTCTGCACAAACCATTCGATCTTCCAACAAACCAAAAATCTTTTGATCGATCAAGTTAATTTTTTTACGATTAAAATCAAAATCATTTTCAGCTCCAGCTTTTAGGATTTTCAATTCAATCAAATTACAAGCTTTCAAAAAATTATTTCGAATTTTTTCTGAATAAAGATTAAAATTATTCATATCATAAAAAAGTTGCCAATCATCATTATTAGTATGCGGTAAAATTTTCAATAAATCAGAATAACCCGGAGTAAAAATTTTCTGCTCTCTGATTCCAGCTTTCGTCAAAGACCTTCCTAGAAAATGAACCAAACTCAAAGTTTTAGCATTTTGCCGGTCGTGCTCTTTTGGGGTTGTCACGGTAACTTCCAACTTTAATTTATTTAAAAAATCCTTTATGATATTCAATTTTTTTGAAGAAATTCTAATTGGACATAAAACAATTTGTTTGTCTGAAAGTTCAAAATGTTTCTGGTCTAAATTAAAGTTGGTTGTCACCGGACCAAACATTGGATGAGTTCCAAGGATTGGATTTTCGACTGGTAAATATTTTTTAAGCCACCGACAAGGCAGTTCCTTAACAGAACAAGTGTCAATAATTATTGTTTCAGATTTCAACAAAGGCGCTATTTTTTGAATCAATTCTTTAGTTTTTGAAATCGGCACCGCTAAAATCAAATAATCGCAACTAGTAACTTCCTCTAAACTCACTAGAGATGCTCCAATCTTTTTCACTATTTGCTCGTTTTCTTTTTTATAACGATAGTGATGAATTTTAACTTCAAAAAAATTACTCAGAATGGTAGCGGTCAACGTCCCAAATCGACCCAAACCAATAATTCCAATTTCAATCTTGCTTTTCATTTTAATCTTCTAAACTATTTAATTCTCTTAATTCCTGCAATAAAAGTGGTGAAATTAAATTTCAAATCTTGAATTCCCTCTTCTAGCAAATTCAAATCATAAAGTTTGGCACAAACTCGAGGAGAAATAACCCCACAATTTTCCGCCAAAACGCCATCACTCAAATCCTTAGCCGCACTAGCAGTATCACTATATTCCTCCAATTCCGCTTCCACCCAATTTCTCTTCAAATACATTCGACACTGTTTCAAGGCTTGCGGATGAGAAACTATTTTTTTAATTTCATTTTTGCCAACTCCTTTTTTCGTCAACAAATTCATTTTAATATCTATTTCAAAAATATTTTCAATTTCAAAATTTCTCCGACTCATTGCATAAACCGCTTCATAAACAATTCCCCCGTTAGAATTCTCAATCGGGAAAATCGCCCTTTCTATTTTATCTTCATTTAAAGCCTTCAAAACATTATCCACATTCAATAAATATTCTAACCTGTAGTCTTTAATTTCGTTTTTCTGACAATAATATTTGCCCGCTTCCTCGGAAAAACTTCCCCTATTCCCCGCCACTCCAATGATTATTTTTTTCATAATTTTTTTAATTAATTATCATAACTATATCTTAAAAATATCTAAATTTCAATTTTGGGATGAACGTTCATTGAACGTTCATCCCGAGGTTTATAAAATTTATTAAAAAAATTAAGCAAGAACTACTTTTCTTTCCTTCGACAACTCTTCCTTTTTCCAGTTACAATAACCATCCCACAATAGTTTTTTAGTCTGCTTCCAACTAATACATTCATCAGTGATGGAAACATTCGGATTTAAATCAATTTTTTCCCCATTTTCACCAAAAGCTGGCTGATTCCCGGCCTCAAGATGACTCTCCAACATCACGCCCACAATTGAACTTCCCCGCTCTTTTTGTTTCAAAACTTGTTCAAAAACAAAAGCTTGATTTTCTGCCTTTTGGCCAGAATTGTCATGAGAACAATCAATTACAATTGCATCATTTGAGCCTTTTTCTCTTAAAGCCTCGGCAATTTCTTCAATAGTAATTGGGTCATAATTAGGGCAATCTTTTCCTCCTCTCAGAACCAAATGACAATTCGGATTTCCTGCAGAATTAATTTCACAATTTTTACCAAAATAATCTGTTCCCAAAAAACTGTGAGCACAACTAGCTGACATCACTCCATTAATAGCTCCTTTAAAATCACCACTAACTGCATTTTTGAACCCCACCGGCATTGACAAATGACTAGCCATCTCTCGATGAGTTTGCGATTCCGATGTTCGAGCTCCAATCGCTGTCCAGCTAACTAATCTGCTTAGATAACTAACCGTCAATGGATTCAAAAATTCAGTTGCCGCCGGAACTCCCATTTCGTTAATAGCTATCAACAATTTCCAGGCTCTTTCAAGACCTTGTTCAAAATCAGATTCACCACTGACCTCCGGATCATCAGCAAAACCTTTCCAGCCAATAGTAGTCCGTGGCTTTTCAAAATAGACTCGCATTACCAACAAAAACTTGTCAACCACCTCTGCTTGCAACTTCACTATTTTTTGAGCATATTCCAAGGCCGATCCTTCATCATGAATTGAACACGGCCCACAAATCACTAACAGTCGATCATCTCGACCTTCAAGAATATCCTCGATTTCTTGAACCCCTTTTTCTACAGTTTTTTTTGCATTTTCGCTAATAGGAAAAGTATCTTCCAAATCAAACGGTGAAAATAGACTCTTTGTCATACTCATAATACAATCCTCCCAATTGTTTTAGTTATTGTAAATTTTCAATAAATTTTATATAAATATTTCTCAAAATTTTGAAAAATTTTAGGAAACATTCGTTTTTAAAAGAACAAAAAAATCGACCTTTTTAGAGGGCCGATTTTTGTAGTAAATATCAATCAAATCAATTCACAACAAAAATCGGCTTTCTAAAAAAGAAAAACCAAAAATAGAAATATAGATTTTTAAAATAATTATTCATAAATTTTTATAAATTTTTAAAAAATTAAAATTTTGAGTTAAATTCGAGGCAAAATTGAGCATTGAACGAGATGTATTAAATTGATACATCAAGAGAAAAGCGGAGATTTTAACGAAGAAGTTGACCAAAATTTAAATTTTTAACAATAAAAAAACTGGTCTTTCGCTAGAAAATACCAGTCGTCATTTGTTGAATTTTTTTCTATCGATCTAATTCAACAACACAAAAACTGGTCTTTCTAAAGAAATACCAGAAACTAAAAAATAGCTTAAAATTTTGTGATATATTTTTCATAACAAATTCATTCTAACATCTTTTTTAATTTTGTCAAAACAAAACAAAATTCCCCCACTGGTCCCCCACTGGTTCCCACTGGTTGAACCAGTGCACTGGTTCAACCAGTGGAAACCAACCGGTGGAAACCAGTGGGGACCAAAACAAAAGCAGGCTGATAAGAAATTTCTCATCACCCTGCTTTTTTTGTTTTTTTAAAACAAACCTTTGTTCTTAAAAGACCAGCTTAATCGTCTTCCAAGCCTTCTTCTTCTAATTCAAAATCATCTTTTTTAACAACAACAATAGCCGTTAAATCATATTCCAAAACACTATCTTCGTGTTGAGCTTTTCTCATGGCCTCCCAAATGTTCATTATTGTCTTCTCCCTTTTGCTTCTTGCTTTTTATTATTTTTCCAACCAGCCTCAGCCACAAAAAATGTTCGTGTTTTACACTTACATTTTTCTCCTATTTTTAATTTTTTGCCACAGCCACAACAAAATCTGACTTGAAAAGATTTATTATCCATCACCTTTCCTCCCATAAAAATAATTAAATAATCCTGCTCCCTAATTGTCAAAAAACAAAAAACCGACCCAACTGGATCGATTTTCATTTATAGGAATTTTTTATCTTACAAATTCACACAAATCAAAACCGATCCTTATCCGAAGGACCAACAACAATTTAATAATCCAGTTGGTTTTAACTTGCTCAATATTTTTCATAACAAAAATATTCTAATTTATTTTCCCAATCTTGTCAAACTTAAATCAATTAATGTCAATTAACAATAAATGATTAATAATTAGTGATCTTATTTTTCATCAGTATTGTCCTTTCTCTTTTTAATTCTCCCAGTTGTTTTTAAAATAAAAAAAGTTAATTTGGAAATCTCATTACAATCTACCGCTAAAGACTCAAAAGATTTTCTATTTAAGTAATCTGTTCTAAATAACAATTTCAACCAATGATTGGTTTCTCTGAATTCTTTGTAAACAATAGAAATTTTTGATTAAAAAGCTGATTTAGAGATAGCCCCATTAGCCTCCTCTACATTAGCACCAATTAAATTTCCATTGCGTAAAATTTACTTAGACAAAACGAGTTACCTTTTTTCTGTGCAAAGAAATTTATATAAATTAACAACTCTGATTGCAAAAGCAAAAGATTTGTCCAACAAAATATTTTGATCATCTCTACCAACCATTTTTAATTATTAATTGATTATTGTTTATTAATTACTAATCGCTGATTGTATCACCAGCTTCCGCCTCCGCCTCCTCCTCCGCCTCCTCCGCCTCCAGAAGAACCACCCGATGAAGATGAGTTAGGCGAAACCGAAGCAGCCCGAGAGGCCGAAACAAAATCCCTACCGACAGAATTAGCAAAAACAGTTGGACTAAAAGAACTCAACGAATCAGAACGATACCAATCAGGCCATTCGTCGGAAACTCCCTCAAAAGCCTTGGCCCATTTATCAATATTTCCGAACACCATTGCATAAGGCAAAGTTTTTTCAAAAACATTTTCCTGCGCATTAAACTCAGCTCGATGTTTTTCGGCCACATCAATATAATTTTTATAACCTTTAACTTTCCAATAAGTCTCCGCCCCTTTTTTAGTTTTTTTAGACATATACAACCCAAAAAAAATAAATATAGCGACCATCAAGATAGTCCCAAAGACTAAATCTAATCGCTTAAGAGTTAAGCTAACAATAAACATTATTATTCCTCCTATAACTGAAAAAACAATATATATCCATTTTTTATTATAATTTGATTTTTCAAAATAGCCCTTACTATCAAGCTGTTTTGTCAATTTGTCATTA
Source organism: Patescibacteria group bacterium UBA2773 (assembly GCA_002352465.1). Classification (GTDB taxonomy): domain Bacteria; phylum Patescibacteriota; class Minisyncoccia; order Moranbacterales; family DUUL01; genus UBA2773. The sequence continues at coordinate 25,915 of DEIN01000010.1, read as the reverse complement.
GACGCTTGAATGTTTATATAAAAACTATTTTTTTTATCAGATAATTTAACTTTCCCTAATTTTTTAAAACCAAACAATCCTTTTAATAGTTCTTTTTCATGTTCTGTTAATACATCAACATCTTTCCAATCTTTCTTGTTTTCTAGTTCATAATCAAAATTATTTTTTTGCTTATTTATAATTTTATTAATTTTCCAAAGAAAAACTATAACCAAAGGAAGTATTCCTAGTAGAATAGTTCTTTTAATAGAAAAAAGAGTTATCATGTTTAATAAATTAAAAAATATAATAGCTAAAATACTCCAAAAAATAACATCAAAAAACCAACATACCAATTCGAAAATTTTTGGTTTTTCATTTTCCACTTCGCTTATATCCAAATACCCCTTAACCGCCAAATTAATTATATCGGCCGCCACAAATTTAGCTGAATATTTTTCTTTCATCAAGAAGCCCACTTCACCCGGCGTTAAATTATCAGGAGCTTCATATTGAGCAATAATTGTTTTATTAAATTTGATTTCTCGCCCTTTATTCCGCCACAAAAAAAACATTCCAAAAAACACAACAACTGGTAAACCGAAACCCCAATTATCTTTCAAAAACATCCCAATGTATTCCGCTCGAGTCGGTTCATAAACCGCCCCTTTCGGCAAATGAACCGCCACTGTCAAACCTTCAAATTGTTGCAAAGTTTTTGTCGAAGTAAAAACTACTTCATTTGAATTTTTTTCAACTATCCGACAATCATTTGTTTTAGAACCAAAAATTCCCGTGAAACAAACTCCGCTCTCCGAAAGATAATCTGCTCCTGCTTCAAATCGGACTGTACTAGAGGCCTGATAAATTTCAATTGGCCAACCCGTTCCAATCGGATTCCAATAAATTTCATCGTGATCATCAAAATAGCGAATTCCTTTCTCAATTTGATATTTAATAACATAAGTCTTGTCTCCAATTATCTCCAAATTTGGATCACCAATTTTTAAAATTAGATTGCCATTTGAGGTGCTTTTTTCATATTCGATTTTGTTGCCTTGTTTATCCTCAACTGCCAAAACTTCTAATTTCATATTATAGGCAAATCCTTGATCGTTTTTATATTCAACTGGAATTTCTCGAAAAATTCCATGTCGTTTTTCAGAAAAATTCACCTCAATCATCTCTTCAACTTCCAAAGTTGCATCTTTTTTAACCAAAATATCAACTTCAAAATTATTAGCCACAAAGCCTCCTCGATTTTCAAGAGCTTGTAATTGTTGACTAAAATAAAATATTCCAAATATCAAAAACAATCCCACTAAATATTTTTTAAACATATTTTTATTTTAGAGGACTATTTTCAATCACCGTTTTGTGACGAAATTTATCAATTTTGAGATAAATTATTTAAAAATTTTTGAGGTATTAGCGATAGCTAAACCAAAACAATTTTTAATTAATTTAACCAAAAGTAGAAAATTGCAGTAAAAAGAGTGATTAGAAACAGTCCCATTAGAATTATTAATTTTATTCTACCTCAACTTTGAATTTAAACAAAATCCCACTGATATTTTATACCAACGGGATTTTAAAATAATAATTTCACTTTAATCAGCAACAACTTCTAATTTACTTTTACATTTTTTTGCCTCAAGTTTTTTTTGAATGATTTCCCTCCCCAAACCAATCATCTGAAGAAAAAAATTCCAATTCACTTCTGCAGTTTGACTCTTTCGATAAAATTTAATTAAATCTTTATTGCTAAAAACTTGTTCAATATTATCAGGATTTTGATAAAATTGCATTAATCCGATCCAATAAAATTCCGCTTCCGTAAATTTAATTTCTTCTTTCATTTTATTCTCCTTTTTTAAAGAACTTTATTTAAAAATTAGTTTTGAACCAAAATAAAAACCCGACGTTTCCGCCGAGCTGGATTTACTTTTTTAATAAAAATAAAACTAGCTCGACCTTCGTCGGATAATGATTTCCTTAATAATTTGAATTTTTCGATTAAATTCTCGCATTTATATAAAGTAGTAATTTTAAAAGTTAGAAGGGATAAAATATTTATAATCCCTTCTAAATAAACAATTCCTATTAGAAAAATCTTTCTTCCAATAACGTTTCCGCCTTGGGAATTGTTTGATTCATCAGAATGCAGATTCTGCATTCCAGACTGTTTACATTCTGACAGTCACATTCCAACTTATTCATTAAAACCTCAATTTCTTTTTGAGCATTTTTAATAACACTCTTTAAATAAATTGGATTTTTTCTTTTGTACTCTTTTCTTCTTTTTTTCATCTGCACCTCCCATGCATGATTAATCGAAAAAATAAAAAATCCACTTATATAAAAACATTCCAGTCTTGGCTGGAATTTTTTATTTACTTACTTAATTTAAAAATTTCCAGCTAAAAATATTATTGAGACATCCCAATAAAAATAAATTTATTAATTGTGTCCAAAAATATTCTCATAAAAAACTTAACTTTTAAAACCGTTTAAATTATACTCCTACTAACGAAATTGTCAATTCAAAAATAAATATTTTTCAATTTTCACTCCCATACACTGGAGTATGGGAGTATTTTTAGTAATAAATATTAAGATTATTTAAATTATTGACCAAAACTCTTTTAGTTGTTATTATGGGACTGTTTCCAATTAAGCTTTTTAAACGAAATTTATTAATTTTGAGGTAAATTATTTTAAAATTTTTGAAGCTTTAGCGTTAGTTAAGGCAATAAAATTTTTAAAGAATTTAACCAAAAGTGGAAAATTGCAGTAAAAAGGGTGATTGGAAACAATCCCCTAATATTGTATCGGTCCGGTGGCCGAGGGGTTAGGCAAAGGTCTGCAAAACCTTGTACAGCGGTTCAATTCCGCTCCGGACCTCCTAATTTTAAAAAATTAAGCACCTTAAAACAAGAAATAAGACTTTCCATGCAAACCAAAAATTTTATTTTTGAATACAGTTCGAGAAAAATCTGAGCAGTGAACGAAATGCACTTCAGAAGTGCTTTGAGTGAACAGCGGAAGATTTGACGAAGAAATGTGTCAAAAATAGAATTTTTGACATAGAGGCCTGGGTGGTGGAACTGGTAGACACGAGGGACTTAAAATCCCTTGAGATTTATCTCGTGCGGGTTCAAGTCCCGCCCTAGGCACACAAAAAAAGAGCTAACCGCTCTTTTTTAATTTTCAAAACTTTTTCTTCGCTTCCCTCCCTTTTTAAAAGGAGACTGGGTGGGTTTTTGTTTCTAACTAATTTCTTTTATTTTTTTCAAAATCTTAGGTATTTTTTCAAAATCATCTTCCAAAACCCCTCGCAAACTTCCATTATACAAGGCCGCCGCTGGATGATAGCAAGGGAAAAAGATTAACTTTCCTAAAGGTTTAAATTCTTTTCTCAAAGCCCTTCCATGATATTGACTAATTCCAGCTTCCGGAATAAATCGTTGCAAACTGTGTCTTCCTAAAGGAATAATAACCTTAGGTTTAATGATTTTGATTTGTTGCTCGAGCCATGGCCAGCAAGCTTTGGCTTCTTCCGGTTTTGGATCACGATTGCCAGGCGGTCGACACTTCACCACGTTAGCAATATAGATATCTTCTCTTTTTAAATTAATTCTATTTAGCAACTCGTCTAAAAATTTCCCCGCCGCTCCCACAAAAGGTTCACCTTGTAAATCTTCATTTTTTCCTGGACCCTCACCAATAAACATAATCTCAGCCTGCTCACTTCCCGCCCCTGGAACGACCGTTGTTCTAGTTTTAGCCAACTCACAATCTTGGCATTCTTTCATTTTTTTATCTAGTTCTTTTAGCTTCATTAAAACTTTTAGTTAAAATTAAATCTTCCTTAATCTGATCGTGATTAGTCTCTAAATAAATATTGATCCCTAATTTTTGAGCTTCTTGAGCAACACTTTTTAGTCCAATTTCTCCAATTGAACCTTTCCCAATATGTTCGTGTCTGTCTTTTTTAGAATTAAATTCGGTTTTTGAATCATTAAAATGAATACATTTTAAATTTTTTAAACCAATTTTTTGATCAATTTCTCGAAAAACTTCTTGAACTTTTTCCGATGTTCGAAGATCATACCCTCCCGCAAAAGCGTGACAGGTATCAAAACAAAAACCAACCTCAATCCCTATTTTTTTTAATTCATCAAAATAAAATTTAAATTCATCTAAATCAACTCCCATTACATTGCCACTTCCAGCCGCAATTTCCAAAGTTAGCATCGCTGAATTTTGGTAATCTTTGTAAATAGCAACCAAGCCCGCCAAAACTCTTTTTTGAGCCACCTTTTTATCTTGATCTTTAGCACTCCCCAAGTGAGTAATAACATAAGGACACTTTATCTCGCTAGCAACTTTTAACTCATCTTGAAGAATCCGAATTGAATTTTGATAAATTTTTTCATCAGCACTAGCCAAATTTATATAATAAGGAGAATGAACAATATAGTCTTTGCCAATTTCAAAATTGTATTTCTGACAATCTTCAAAAAATTTTTCTAAATCAATCTCTTTTCGTTGACCTCCTCGAGGTGATCGAGTGAATAATTGAAAACACTCGCACTTCAAATCATAAGCGTTCCCAGGAGCATTCGCCACCCCTCCCGCAATCGAAACATGCGCCCCAACTTTTGTCATTTAATATCTAATAATATTTATATATTTTAATAATAGCACAATCCCAAAAAATCATAAAAAACTAAATCTTTTTTCGTAAAATTTTAATAAAAATAAAAAGCAATAAATAATAAATAATCAATCCCAAAATTCCAATATTTCCAATTTCTAAGCTGGCCCAAGAAATTTGTGATAATTGCTCAATAACAGCAATTTCAGTACTTAAGGCTAATTGAGTCGGTAAGGCGATGAAACTTGCCAATAGTGGACTAAAAAAAGCCACTGAGGTTGTAATGAAGCCAGTTAACATTATCAACGGAACCAACGGTAAAATTATCAAATTAGCCAATAACGAAATTGGAGAAAAAGTTTCAAAAGTATAAAGCAAAATTCCCAGCACTCCCACTTGAGCTGAAATGGTGACCAATAAAATTGATTTTAATTCCAAAAAATCATTTTTAACATTAAATCGCTCTGAAAGTGGACCATAAATTAAAACAATTGACAATGACGCCAAAAATGACAACTGAAAACCCACGTCATAGAACATTATCAACGGCGACACTGCAATCATCAAAGCTCCCGCTAGAATAATCAGCTGAATTGAGTCCGCTAATCGTCCTTTTTTGGTCGCCCACAAAATCAAAATTCCCATAATCGCCGCTCGCACCGCCGAGCTCGGTGAACCAATCATCAAAACAAAACAAATTATTCCCACCGCCGCCAACCAAAAAGCCTTTTGTCGATAAAAGCCAATAAAAATTCCCAATCCCATAAAGAAACTAGCTAAAATAGTAATATTAAAACCCGACACCGCAATAGTGTGAGTAGTTCCAGTTCGACGAAAATTTTCTTGAATATTTTCTGGCAAACGATCCTCTCCGCCTAGCAACAAACCAGTTAAATAAGCTGATTCAGGGAAAGCAAAACTACTATTAATTTTTTCTTCTAAATTTTTCTTTAATTTAAAGATAAAACGATAAACAAAGGTTTTAGTTCGATACAGCCCAGTTAATTGATATTTATTCTCACTGATTTTACTAATTTTGGCGCTCTGACAAATTTGATAAATATTATCTTTGGCTAAAAATTTAATATAATCAAATTTGAGATGTTTATTTTCTGGATTTTTTAATTGACAATCAAGTTTGATTACCTCGCCAAAGGAATAATTGAAATCCAAATTATCGAAAACAACTAGTTTTTCTCGGCAATTTGGCTTGAATAAAATTTGATTATCTTTTTCATTTTTACTAATTATCTCAAGTGGACAAATTATTAATTGCTGATAATCGGCTTTAAATTTCGGCTCTGCAAAAAGATAACCATAACTAGAAAATTCTTGAATTGGTCGCTCATAAATTTGATTTAATTCCCAACTGGTCCGCCACCAACCGAAAAACACGCCCAAAAAACAAAAAAACAAAAAGAGGAATTCTCTTTTTTTATAACCTACTAAAAATATAATCAATCCGCTCACTAAAAATAAATAACTCCACCAAACTTCTAACTCTAAAATTAATTCTAAAAAAATCGAACCTAAAAAACAATAAAGGAAACCTTGAAATATTTTTGAATTAGTAAACATTAATTAGAAAAATTTACCGCCTTTTTTAAAATATCTTTACCTTTAAAATCTGGCCAAAAAGCCAACTCTCCATCATTATAAATCACTACTGCTCCGTCTTTAAAAGTCTCTGGATTTTTTTCAATTCTTTTAATCATCCATTTTTTGCAAATTTGATTTAAAATTTTAGCTATTCCTAAAAATTCTAAAAACATTTCCAACAAATTTCTAATTTCCCCCGCTTTTCGTTCTTCAACCAAAAAGCCTCCTTCAAAATCATTACCCACTTCAAAATTAGCTGAAAATCGTCGCAACCAATTCCAATTCAAACGAATAAAATCATTAAATAATTTTTTACCTAAAATCGGAAAAATAAATCCATATTCAGAAGCGGTATATTCATTTCTAATTTGAGGAATTAAATTATTTTCTGTTAAAAAATGATTTAAACAAACTTTATCTTTAATTTTGAATTGAGTTCTTTTTTTATTAAAAATAAATAAAAAGGCGGTTAAAATAAGTCGCCCTAACCAAATCCGATTTTTTTTCATAATAATCAAAACATCCCAATCGCTGTTTTTAGAAGAAGTCTGAAAAGCCAAAGTTCCTGCCACAAAAACTCCTCGAATAAAAGGTAAACATTTAATTAAATTCACCCATCTTTGAAGATTTTTTATTTTACTTAAAGAAGTTTTTTGTCGAACAATTCGTTGCTCAGCCAAAAACTCTTTCTTTTTTATTACCCAAAAACCAACTTTATTAACTATTTGATTTTTTGCACTAAGAATTTTCAATGATTGAAAAATTTCACAAAAAGATGTCTGTTTCGATTTTCGAGAAACTTCTAAAAGATGTCGCCAAACTTCAAAAGTAGTTGGGGGACAATTGAGGCAATTTAAATATAACACTGTAAAATAGGTTTGCTTAATTAATTTTTTATTTTTCATCTTTATATTTAAGATTGAAAATTGAGAACACGAGATACAAGACACAAGATACAAACAAATCTCAAATTAAAAAACTCAATAACCAAACAAAAAACCGAGGGTTTTTAAATTTGATTATTTTAATTTAATTATTTTAATTTGTTTGTTTCTTGCGTCCTTGTATCTTGTATCTTTTCTTACAAAATCTCAATTATTTTTCAAAATTTCCCCTGTCTCCGTATCAGCTCGTTTCAGTTCTTCAGGCGTTCCTTCGAAAATCACATCCCCCCCACTCTTACCACCACCAGGACCAAGCTCAATTACCCAATCAGCAATTTTAATTACATCCATATTGTGTTCAATCACAAAAACTGAATTACCTTTTTTAACCAAACTATTCAAAACCTCAAAAAGTTTTTTAATATCGCTAAAATGCAAACCAACCGTCGGTTCATCCAAAATATACAAACAATTTCCTCGAGACTTTCGAACTAATTCGGAAGCTAATTTAATTCTTTGTGCTTCTCCTCCTGATAAACTGTTAGAATTTTGTCCAAGCTTTAAATATCCCAATCCAACACTTTTCAAAAGTTTCAACTTATTTTTAATTGTTGGAACAGAATTAAAAAAATGATAAGCATATTCAACTGTCATATCTAAAACATCTGCAATATTTACTCCATGATACTCAATTTTCAAGATATCATCTTTATAACGTTTTCCATTGCATTTAGGACAAACTGAATAAGTATTATCTAAAAATGGCATATCAATTTTAACAGCTCCATCACCTTGACAATGTTCACATCGTCCACCTCTAGTATTGAAAGAAAAATGGTTAGATTTATAACCTTTTTCTACTGCCATTTTAGTTTCAGCAAATAATTTTCTAATATGCATAAAAATTCCAGTATAAGTAGCTGGATTAGATCTCGGAGATCTACCAATCGGCAATTGGCTTACTGTGACGACTTTTGAAATTTTATCTTGATTTCCAATTTCATCACATTTGCCTTTGATTTCGCCTTTCTTCATTCCCACTGAAATTACATCATTTACCAAGGAACTTTTACCACTTCCAGAAACTCCAGCAAAAACAGTGACGCAATTCAATGGAATTTTTAAATCAATATTTTTTAAATTATTATATTGAGCATTCTTGATAATCAAGCTATTCTCAAGATTTACTTTATTGCTGTTAGCTTCAAATTTATTTATTTTATTAATAAAATTAGCCGTTTCACATTTTGAATTTAGCAACTCGGGATAAGTCCCTTTAAAAACTATTCGACCCCCTTCATCTCCAGCTTTAGAACCAAAATCAATTATATAATCGGCTGATTCAATCACATCCTTGTCATGCTCTACCACCAACAAAGTATTTCCTTTCTCTTTCAAGCTTCTAAAAGTATCAACTAGTTTTTTTGTGTCTCGACTATGTAACCCAACCGTCGGCTCATCTAAAACATAAAGAACACTGCTTAAACCACTAAAAAGCTGATTGGCAATTCTAATCCGCTGATATTCTCCTCCAGACAAAGTTTTACAAGATCGATCTAAATTAAGATAACCCACTCCGACTTTTTCTAAAGGTCGCAAACGATTGATAACTTCTCGAAAAAATTCTTTCAAAAAAGCATCTCCGTGTTGTTGATATTTTTCTGATAGTTTTTCTAAAAATACTATTAGGTCAGTAATTTCCATTTCAACTAAATGATCAATCCCGTAACTTTCTATTTTAACGTTTAAAAATTCTTTCTTCAGCCTTTTCCCTTTACATTCAGGACATTGCTCAAGCGTAAAATATTTTTCTATTTCATTTCTAGTAAAAACTCCCGCATCAATCTTTTCTAATTTTTCTAGTAATTCATTGGCAACTCCTTTAAAAACAACCTCTCCTTTTTTATTTTTAACTCCCCAAACAATTTTTTCTATTTTATCCACTGGAATTTCTCCAATTGGTTTAGTTAAGGAGACTTTTAATTTATCTTCAATAAATTTAATTTTTTGACTATGATTACTGTTTTTATTATCATTTCCTAATCGCCCCCCTAATCGCACCCAAGGTTCAATTGCTCCTTCAGCGATAGATATTTTTTTACTTGGAATAATCTTATCTAAATCAACTTGCAAAACTTTTCCCAATCCTTGACAACACTCGCAAGCTCCTTCAACAAGATTAAAAGAAAAATTTTTCTTATTAAAATCTTCTAACGAATAACCACAAAGAGGACATCTAAATTTTCGACAAAAAATAATTCTTTCTTGATTTAAATAAATAATTGCCGTCTCATTACTAGATTTTTTCAAAGCCATGTAAATTGAATCTAAAATTCGCTCTTTGTCCAATTTAACTTTTTCAATAAAAATTTTATCTACCAATATTTCAATATTTTTTCCAGCTATTTCTTGAAAATTTAAATCTTTGATATTAACAACTTTCTTTTCTAAAACAAATTTTGAATAACCAGCATTTTTAATATTTTTAAAATCTTTTTCAGCCTCATCGGTTGTGACAAAAAAGGGGAAAGAAACCAGCACCTGACTTTTATTTTCCAATTGACTAATTTTTTCAATGATTTTATCTGGATTATTTCTTTTTATTTCTTGTTTGCAATTAGTGCAATATGGTTTTCCATATTCAGCATAAAAAGCCCTTAATAAATCATAAATTCCCGTCACCGTTCCCATTGTTGATCGAGAATTTTGAACATTTGATTTTTGACTAATTGAAATAGCTGGACAAAGATTTTCGATAGAATCAACCGCTGGTTTTTTAACAGTATTAAGAAAATAATGAGCATGACTAGATAAATTCTCCATATAACGCCGATACCCTTCCGAATAAACCGTATCAAAAGCAAAAGAACTTTTACCACTTCCAGAAACTCCTGAAACTACGACAATTTTATCTTTAGGAATATCAACATTAATATTTTTCAAATTATTTTCACGAGCCCCTTTAATAGAAATTTTTTTCATTGAAAATTTATTTAAATTTATTTAAAAACACTCCGTCATTGTCTTATTGAATTGCTCCTCATTATACTCCAATCTAAACAAATGTAAAGCAGACCGATGCAAAGCATCAAACTAGTCAAAAAGTCAAAAGTTAGAAAGTTTAAAAACCTTTTAACTTTTTTTACCCGCTATACCTGACCACCAGTAAGCAGGGCTTTAGCGAAGGATTGCCAACTTTATTTACCCAGTTAAATAAGCTTTAGCTTAATTTAATCCAGGATTAAATTATTTAACAGTGCAAACCTTACAAACTTTAAGGACTTTCCAAACTTTATGAACTTTACAAATTTTTCAACTTTATAAACTGTCTAAACTTTCTAACTTCCAAACACAAAACCCTGAATATTATCAGGGCTTCGCATCTTATTTTATATAAAATTAAACTTGAAAGAACAAAATTATTATTTTAATTTTAACTTAAATTCATCTTAAACCAGAAACTCTGGCTGAATATTTCTTCAAATTATTAAGTTGACTATCACTAAGTGTTTTGGACTTTTCAATTGAGTTCTTAATTAAATTTTTAGAAAAACTCATTTGATCTCCAACATCAATTCCTCCAATATGATTTACATTTTTTCTTAAATAATCTTCAATGTAAATTTTGTGCTCAGCTGTTAATTCAGAATCATTATTTTTTTCTAAATAACTAGCCAACGCTTTTCTAGCCAAAGTCGTTTGTCCATCTCCAGCCACTGCTGTTTCAACAAAAGCTTCCTCTGTTTCTTGACTAATGATTTGTATTTCTGCTTGAGCTGGTTCTTCATTAATTTGAACTGCTTCCATTTCTTCTTTTGAATCAATATCTTGAACCTCTGGCATATTCATTTCTTCTTCTGAATCCAAATCTTCTATCGCGAATTCATCTTCTATCGCGAAGTCATCTTCAGAAATCGAATCTTGACTTCGATTAGAATAAGAATAAATTACACCAGCAATTGCTACAACAATCAAAACTGAAATTATAATTCGAATATTATCTTGAATCCAGTTTTTAACTTTCCCCCCTAAACCAAGTTCCTCTTGGCTTTCAAAATCTTCGTTAGTCATCTATTTCACCTGCCTTTCTAGCTTTAACGAAACCATCCTTAATATTAATCATGAATGTTATTCATCAAAAAATTTCAAGAAAGTTTCTCTAATTAATTATTTTTAAGGTTCTTATACCATTTTCAACTAACCACTACTCAAAAGTCGCAGAGAATTTTAGACGAGACGAAGAAAAAAATATGAAAGTGTATCCGTAGATACATTGAGTATTTTTTTCAAAGTCGTAGTCAAAATTATCAAGACTTGGTGGGGCGTGGTTAGTTGAAAATGGTATTACGCTCTTTTCAATTTTAGACAAAATTATTATCAATTTTTTTAACCTTTAAAACATTCTATCAAAAAGAATTCAACCGTCAAGTAATAACCATTCAAATCAATAAAATTCAAATCAAAAAACCTTCCGAAAAAGGTTCTTTGATAAACTCAACCAAAAATTAATTTCTTACACAACTTCCAGTTGCCACAGTACATGTGACAACAGCACTAGGAGTAGCAGCTCCATCGGTAGCAATAATACTAGTCGTATCAGTTGTACCATAAGCATAACTTGCTCCTGTGATGTGAGTTAGAGCCGGCCATTCTTCCAAAATATCAGTTTCAGATCCCACTGCTGGCTGTGTTCCATCTGAATTGGGAGTACAAATATACCCTCCTCCAGCGGTCGAACTAGTCGGTATGCCTACATAATATCCATCATTTACGCACATTGAAGCCACTGGTATTACAGAAGCTACCGTAGATTGCAAAGAAGCTTTTCGTGATCGTTCTCGAGCACTACCCAAACTTACTAAAACAATTCCAGCTAAAACAGCGATAATCGCTACCACCACTAGAAGTTCAATCAAGGTAAAACCTTTTTTATTTATTTTTTTCATATTTTCACCTCTCTTTCCATTTTTATTTTTTTATATTTAAATTCTGTATTTATACCATTTCTAAGAAACTAGGCGTCTTTATTCTTCATAATTTTAGCCGAAATGACGTAAAAAATATGAAGTATGTCAGGATATATTGAGAATTTTTTACAAAATCGCAAACGAAATTTTGGATAAGAAAGATGAGTAATTTCTTGGAGATGATATTAATATATTTTATTATACACTCTTTTTTAAAAAAAAGAAATCAAGAATTTACAAACAAAATAATCCGGAGTGAACGAGAAACTTTGTTACTACCGTCACTAGCTTGACCAATAGTTTTCATTTCCGCAATATCCGCAAGAACATCGTTGTCATTATCTAGAATACTTCCGTCATCCTTAAAAAAATAAGCATCTACTCCCGACAAACCTAGAATCGAACACTTACCATTGCTAAAATTACTACATAATTCATCTTTTATTTTATCCGATGCAGGATCGGAACTATCATTAATCAATTTCAGAACACATTCTATTCCACTATCAGCTTTTTGATAAGCCACTGGAGCAAGTTTCCTATTACCACCAGCCTTTTCTTGAAGAACCGCAATTAATACTATTGAGGAAACGATTAAAACAGCATTAACAATCAAAACCGTAGTAAAAATCAACGCACTTCCTTTTTGATTTTTTATTATTTTCTTAAACACATTTTTAAAATAAATTTTTATTCAAGCGGTTGATTAGTCACGAACAATCAAAGCTCTAGACCATAGTCCCGCAAGGAAACCGAGGATTGAATTATCACCTCGTCATCTTGAAAATTATCTTGGTCGGTAGTAGCATAGCTCAATTTAAAATTAGTTCGAACAAAACCTCTTTTATCCGAAGCCAAATCAGTTTCCTTGAGCTTGAATGTTCCAGTCACTTTTATTTCATTGTTTCCGACGATATCAATAAATGCAGCATCATTTATATCAAGACAGCTGGAAACACTATTAGCAGGCCCAATTTTTCTTTTCAATTTATCATTTTCAAACCGATAGCAATGACCTTGGTTATCAACATTATCTAAAACAAAGATTTCCGTTCCACCATCATTAATTTTATGACTAGTCCGAATAGTTTTATTAAGAATTTCAATCGCATAACGAGCATCTTCGATAGTATTTTTAAGTGCTTGAGATCGTTGATAAGACCGAATTGTATTAATCCCAAAAATAATTATCCCAGCAAAGATTATGGCTAAAATAGAGCTAGAGATCGTTAGTTCAATTAAAGTGAACCCTTTATTTTTTGGTTTTTTAAAATTTTTCATTCTTATTTTTAAAAACTAATTTTAATTTTCTTGCCAATCGGTTAAATAACTTTCTACTTCAACTTTCTTGTTAGTTCCTAAAGAAGGACTCTTCCAAGTAACTGTGCATTTTGCCAACAAAACCTTGTTTAAATAACCAGGAAGATCTTCCATACTAATTTCGCAAGAACGTTTAAAAACTGTCAAAGGCAAAGTATCATCATTCCGATAAATATCAGCACCATCAAGCCCAATCTTAGAACTTTTTGTATTATCACAATGAGCTGTCGCTCCATCCCAATAAGGTTGACAAACTCCAGTTAACAAACCATCATTTATAGGATTTTCTTTTAATAAATTTTCATCCCTTTTATTTCGAACTATTTCTACTCCTTCTTGGGCTAAATTAGAAGCAATAACTGTATATCGATTATCTTTTTCATTTTGAGCTGTCTTAGTCAACAAAGTATAAATTCCGGTAAAAACGAAAGATACCAAAAACATCACCAGAACAATCTCGATTAGAGTAAATCCTTGAGCTAAATTATTTTTTTTGTTTATCTGAGACAACATAATCTTTATTTTTTTATATTAAAAACTAACTTGACCACTTCCATTGATATCAACATTCATAGTTCGTGAACCCTTTTTTATCGTTAAAGTTCCGACAGAAGACCCTGTTAATTTAATATTATTTGAATAAACTTCTCCATAAGGAGTTTTCAAAAAAATCTCAGGACCAGTCACCAAATAATCCGGACCTAAATCGATAGCAGTCTCATCAACCTTGGACAACAAAGCACTTCCGCCATAATCCAAATCAGAAGAAGTATTGCAAGCATCTGGGTTCGTTCCAAAAGCATTGTTATATAAATAATAAAGCTTAACAACAGAGGTTCCATCAACGTGAAGGCCATACCCACAAACAACTCTTTGCGTCGCTCCCTGAGGAACGGACAAAGCATAAGATTGAGCCAATCTAATACTAGATTTCAATTTATCTCTCGCCATTATTAAGCCCTGATTAGTTTCAGCAACGCTAATAATCTGAAACATAGTCGCTGATAAAAAAGCAATAATGCTCATTGTAATTAATATTTCAATCAAAGTGAACCCATTTTTATTGAAAAGTATTTTTTTACTTTTATTTATTTTTTTTAGAAACATTATTTTTTGTTTTTAGAAAAATTTTCAAACCAACAGATTATTCCAAATTTTTAAAATTATCTCCTTATTGAATATAATAACATAAGCGCTGATTATTAGAAATGGTCCAAAAGGTATTTGGGATTTCATTTTTTGTTTGAAAAATAAAAGTAAAATAATTGCCACAATTGCTCCCAAAACATAAGAAAATAAAATAAAAAAATATGTCATTTGAAAACCTACAATTACTCCTAACCAAAAACCGATTTTAACATCCCCTCCACCAATCCATTTCCCCCTAGAAACATAAAATAAAAATCCGAAAAATCCACTAATAATTATACCCCCCAGTAAAGCTGAAATTAAAGGATTTTCTAAATTTAAAATAAAACCCGAATTGAAAGTTAAATAAATTTTAAAAATAAAAGTTCCAATTAATCCAATCAAAATTAGAAAATCAGGAATTATCATATATTTCAAATCCCAAACAAAAATCACCCACAAAATATAAATAATCAAAAAATAATAAATTAAAACCAAGAATGTTTCAAAACTAAAACTATTCGCTTGAAATATCTGATTTTTTTGAATTAGCCAAAAAGTTAAAACGAAAATCAAACCGGTCAAAAATTCAACCCAGGGATATTGCCAAGAAAGCTTTTTATTACATTTCCTGCAACGCCCCTTGATTGCCAAAAAACTAATAATCGGAATATTGTCAAACCAATTTAAAACATAACCACAATAATCACATTTGGAACGACCTTGAATCGATTTTCCCGCTTGAATCCGGTCAATTAAAACATTAGCAAAACTCCCCCAACAAATTCCAAAAATGAACAAGAAACTATAAAATAAAAAATTCATAAAATAATCTTAGGGAGTATCTTTATCACAAGTGGCCGCGGATGCCAAGCTGTGGCAACTAAGAGTGTGAGAATTGCAACAAATCCGAGCACTAGCACTATCCGTTTTAATATACCATCCATTACCGCCAAAACCAGTTGCATTACTAGCCGAATAAACACCAAAACCGATATCACTTGTTTTTGGCCAAGTTCCATAAGCGACAGAAAGAGAGCAGATACTGACAGCAGGACCTCCGCTAGTTGCATTGGGAGAAATAATATTGCCACCATCGGCTAAACACATATAGATTGGTTGCATAACCGCTGAAACTTCACTCAACATTCTCGTCGTTCGTGCTTTTTCTCGTTGGGAAGAAATTGAAACTAAAATTGCCCCACTTAACATCACTAAAATTGCAATCGCCAATAATAACTCAACTAAAGTAAATCCCTGCTTGCCAGTAGGCATAGCTTTTTTGTTTTCTATCATAAAAATAAATTAATTAAATACAATCACCAATTTCAGCATCACAAGTAATCGTTGTAGAAGTAGCTGAAAAAGTACATTTGACTTTCCAAGTAGTTGCCGTACCATCAATATAAACGCATTCAGTTGGACTAATAGTTGGCCAATTCGTTTTTGAATTAGGACAAATCGCGCCATCGACAGTAGTCGGAGCGGTATTCAAATCCCCCCCCCTAAACAAACATTCTTGAGCATAAGGCATCACAGATTTAGCCGTTGTCGTCGCTGAAGCAATTCGCGCTCGTTCTCGCTGTTTGCCCAAACCAACAAACAAAATCCCCGCTAAAATCCCAATAATAGCAATTACCGTCAACATTTCAACTAGAGTAAACCCTCTTCTAATATTTTTAATATTCTTTTTCATTGTAAATATTTTTAATAAAATTTCAATACTAGACTCCTGAAAAAATTTTCCAAGAATCCAGCAATAAAAACTTTATTCACAATTGACATAACGACATCCTTCAACATTACAAGTAGCGACACAATCAACATCAGCACCATTAGCTCCGTCTGTATTTGTCTCACGATCACAAGTAATGACATATTTCCAAGAGTCAGCAGATGGATTAGTTAAAGCAACACCTCCGACCGCAATTGTTCCATCACCATCACATTCAGGAATCGAAGGAACATTCCCATAACCAGCCACACTACACAAAGCTGCCGCTGGTACATTAGCAAGCGTTCCACCTGAATCACGACAAGTAGAAGCCGCCACTGCTAATCCTCGAGTAGTTTCCTTAAAAGCAGTCATTCGAGCTCTTTCTCGTTGCTTACCCAAAGAAATAAATAATACCGCTGCCAAAATACCAATAATTGCGATTACCAAAAGAAGTTCAACCAAGGTGAAACCCTTTTTATTTATTTTTTTCATATTTTCACCTCGCTTTCTGTTTTTTTCATATTTTTATTAAATTACTTTCAATTAATTTCAAATTTTGAAATAGATTTGAAAGTATTTTTTTTATTTTAATTATTATTTATATTATCCTAACTCATCGAAGTTGCCACTTGATAGATTGGTAACAACACCGCTGAAACTAAAATTCCGACTCCTATCGCTAATATTACCATAATAATTGGTTCAATCAAGGTTGAAAAATTTTTCACTAAATTATCAGCTTCTTTAGTGTAAAACTCAGTAATTTTCGATAAACTATGGTCTATCCTTCCTGTAATTTCACCAACTTGAATCATTTGAATTACCAATGGAGGGAAAATATCATATCGATCAAAAACTTCTCCAATTTTTTCCCCTTTTTTAATTTCTCCAACAGTTTCCATCAAAGCTTCTCGATAAACTTCATTTCCAATTATATCAGATGTTATAATTAAAGCAACGTTGATAGTCAGCCCGCTCTGCAACAAACTAGTTAAATTTCCCGAAAACCGAGCAATATAAATATCCCTTAAAATATTATTAAATATTGGAATTTTAAGAATAAAACTATCATAGTCTCTTCGTCCATCTTCAGTTCTAATATAATAAACAAGAATTGTTATAATTCCAACCACTACAATAATAATCCCCCACCAATAAGCCGCGCAAAAATCACTAAGCCAAATAAGAAGCCTAGTTTGAAGCGGTAGAACCACGTTACTTTCTGATAAAATTGCTAATAATTTTGGCATTACAAAAGCCATCATAGAAAAGCCTACTATGATCATTGCTGAAAGAATAAACCCAGGATAATACATAGCACTTTTAAGATTCTTGCTTAAATCATAATTTTTTTCAATATTGTCAGCTAAATCATTTAAAGATTTTTGTAAACTACCCGACATCTCCCCTGCCTTAACCATATTTACATAAAACCTAGAAAAAACTTCGGGATGCTTTTCAAAAGCCTCCCCCAAAGATGATCCACCTTCGATATCAGCAATAACTTGTTGAATTTTTAATGCTAAAAATTCGCTACCCACCTGCAATCTTAAAGTTCTCAAGGCTTGCAATAAAGGGACATTGGCATCAACTAAAATTGATAATTGTCTAGAAAAAATAACAAAATCTTTGGCTGAAACTCTTTTTAAACCACCAAAAACTTTTTCTTTAAAAAAATTAGGCTTTTCTAATTTCAACGAAATAATTTTCAATTCAGTTTCCTTTAACATCTTAACAGCCTTTTCTCTATTATCAGCCTGAACATAACCTTCTTGCTTCTTGTTGTGAGAATCAATTGCGATATATTTAAATTTCATTTTTTTAAAATGTTAATTATTTTTTATTAAAGCTTTCAAATTTTCAATATTTGGGACAAATTTTGCAGCCTCTTCCCAATCAATCATTCCTTTTTTAATTAATTCCGCTAAAGAATATTCCAAAGTAAGCATTCCAATGTCTCTCGATGTCTCCAAAAAAGATTTTATTTGATGAGTTTGATTTTGTCGAATCAGATTGCTAACAGCAGTCGTATTTTTCAAAACTTCTATAGCTGGTATTCGTCCTCCACCAATTTTTTTTATTAAACGTTGCGAAACAACTCCAGTTAAAACATTCGCCAATTGTTGTCTAATTTGATTTTGTTGATAAGGCGGAAAAACATCAATAATTCGATCAACAGTCTGAATTGAATCATTAGTATGTAAAGTGCCTAAAACAACATGCCCAGTTTCAGCCGCTGTAATCGCCATTGAAATTGTTTCCATATTTCTCAATTCACCTACCAAAATTATATCAACATCTTCCCGAAAACAAGACTCTAGTGCTCCAACAAAAGTAGGAGTATCTTCATAAAGTTCTCTTTGCTCGATTAAACTTTTTTTATTAACATAAACATATTCAATCGGATCTTCAATAGTAACTATATGCCTTGAATTATTCTCATTAACATACTGAATTAAAGAAGCTAGAGTTGTACTCTTTCCATGACCAGTAGGTCCGACAACTAAAAATAATCCTTGATTTTTTTTAACAAAATCATACAATTCTTCTGGTAAATTCAAATCAGTTAAATTCTTAATCTCCTTAGAAATAGCTCGTAGGCAAAGATTCAAAACCCCTCGACTATAGAAAAAATTTCCCCGAAAACGAAAACCTCCTTCAGTCTCTAAAGAAAAATCAATTTGCTTTCTAATTTTAAGTTTTTCTTGTTGATATCTAGTTAGTAAATCTTTAACAAGTCCCTCTAAATTAGAGTGAGCTACAATTTTTTCATTTTCAATTTTAATCAAAACACTATCGACTCTAATAATAGGATAATTTCCAGTCGACAAATGAAGGTCAGAACCCCCCTGATCGACTAAAAAGCCTAAAAATCCATAAAGTTTTTGTTTGAAAGAAGTTTCGCTCATTTTTTATTTTAATATTTTTTATTTTAAAACTTTTAGGAGACTATTCTATTCGATCTTTTATTTCTTCTACTAATTCAGTCGGCGTCAAAGAAGCTTTAACCAAATAATCGTTAGCTCCTAATTCTAAAGCTTTTTTAATATTAGCTTTTCCGCCTAAATTAGTGAAAATAATTATCTTAGCATCATCATCCGTATCTCTTCTCGTATCTCTGTTCTCAATCACTCTGATTTCTTTTAAAACTTCCCACCCATCTTTTTTAGGCAACATAATATCCAGTAAAACTAAATCTGGTTGAAATTCCTCAAAAAATACTAATCCTTCTAGTCCATCTTTAGCAAGCTTAACTCTGAAACCAGCATCGGTTAATTTACGATAATAAATTTCTGAAACGAAGAAGTCGTCTTCGATAAGCAATATTTTAATTAAGCCTCTCTTCATCTTAAATCTTTAATTTATAAATTTTTAGTTTAAACAATAGCCTAAAAATTAAAATAATAGCAATCACTAAAAACAAAATGTCATTCTCCTTTAGCCGAAATAACTTCCTTTCCACTTTCATCATCAGTCACTCTTTGAAGCTCTTCTACCGTGGTTTCTCCCATGAGCACTTTTATTATACCATCTTGTTTCATTGTAGTAAAACCGTCTTCTTTAGCAACAGCTAGCAACTCATGCTCATCAGCATTATCACCAATCATTTGATCTATTTTTTTATTAACATCAAAAATCTCTGAAATTAAAATCCGACCCTTCATCCCCTGATTTCCACATTCTCTACAGCCTGTTCCTTTATAAAAATTAATCTTCTCGGGCTCATTTACTGGATCATACCCCAGCTCCTCAAAAACACTCTTCGGCAAATCTCTCAATTCTTCCTGAAACATTTTTATTACATTAGATGCAATTTTTTCTCTTTTAACTCGACATTTACTACAGATTCGTCGAACTAACCTTTGACCAACAACAATCTTTAAAGCAGATGATAATAAAAACGATTTTATTCCCATATCAACCAACCGAGAAACAGCTCCAACGGCAGTATTAGTATGCAAAGTAGAAAGAACTAGATGACCAGTTAAAGCGGCGTGAACCGCCAACTCAGCCGTTTCCGAATCTCGAATTTCTCCTACCATGACAATATCTGGATCTTGACGCAAAATACTTCTCAACCCGACTGCAAACGTATAATCAATTTCCGGTTTAACTTGAGATTGACTAATTCCTTCTAAAACATATTCGATTGGATCTTCTAACGTCACAATATTGGTCCCCTCCTTATTTAACATTTTCAGCAAAGAATACAGGGTAGTCGATTTTCCCGAACCAGTTGGTCCAGTAATTAAAATAATTCCATAAGGCTCAGTAATAACTTTATTGATTTTTGCCAAATCTCTGCCTCTAAAACCAAGCAATTTCAAATTAATTAATTCATCATCCTTTTCTAAAATTCGCATTACGACCTTTTCCCCTTGTGAAACAGGAAAAGTCGAAACTCGAAAATCAATAAATTTGCCTTTTTCTTTTATTCGAAACCGACCATCCTGAGGTTTCCTTTTTTCATCAATTTTTAAATTAGATAAAATTTTTATTCTTGAAACAATAGCTGGCCCAATATTTTTAGGCAAAAATAAGCTACTGTGCAAAACTCCATCAACTCGATATCTAACCCTAATTTTTTCTTCAAGCGGTTCAATATGAATATCACTAGATCCTCCTGCTATCGCATTTTTAATTATCACTTCCACCATTTTAGCCACCGGTGCATCTTGAATTACTTCCAATTTTTCAGCTCCAGCTTTAAAAGTTTTGGCTTTCTTTTTTTTCTTACGCGCCTCACTTTCCTTTTCAAAATTTTTGACAGCCTTATCTATCTCTATTTCTGAATTTTTAAATTTATTTAAAATTAATTCAAAAATTTCTTTTGAAACAACCCAAACTTCAATTTGCTTATTTTTTTTGTTAGCATAAAAACGTAGTGCATTTCGAGCATCATTATCATCAAAATCAACCATCGCCACTTTTAATATTTTTTCATCCTCTTCAAACGGAATTAGCTGATACTCAATTATTGAATCGAAAGATATAGACTCTATTAACTCTTTAGGGATTTCAATATTATCCCAGTCTATTTTATCTTCAACGCCTTTTTTCAAAATAATATTATCCAATTTTTTAAAATAAATTATAAAATAAATTTTTCAAAACGGTCTAACTTCAACTTAAAAAATTATTCATCCACAGATTCCGTTTCTTCATTAACATCCAAAATATTTGCTGAAAAATCAAAAAGGTTAGCAGTTCCTTTTTCTCCAACTTCAATTAAAGAAAAATTAACGACACTCTCTCGATAGTCCTTGTATTCATCGATAAATTCTTTATCTAATTCACTTTCTAGTAAATTAGCAAAATGATTATTATTAAAATCAAAAATTAAATTATTTTTTTTATAAAAAAACGATAAATCCAACTTTAAACTCAAATCATCTAATCCTGCACTCTTTACAATTGAAAAATTATTGAATCTAGCGAAACGATTCATATTCTCCAATAAATAAATTATTTTTTTAATTTCAAAATAATCCCCCCTTAAAACCATCGACGCAATAGCAATATCAACTTCGGTTTTTTCTTCTGAAACTTTCTTTTGTTTTTTATTTAAAGCAATTTTAACATCTGAAAGTTTAACCCCGGACAAAGATACCGCATCGCTTAGCTCTTTCAAAAAATTTTCTTCTTGCAAACTTTCGGGAAAAGAATTTTTAATCAAAAATTTCTTATTGATGTCAACTTCATCATAATCAGCTAATTTTTTATCTAGTTCGCTTTTAACCTTCCTAACTTTTTCAACTCTCAATTGATTCTCCTTGAGAAGCTCTTTGGTTTTATTATAATCATTCCAAGCCGGCTTAGTTAAAAAGAAAAAACAAATTAAGGAAATAATTATAGTCAAAGGCAATAATGGTAATTTTGATTTCATTTTGTTTTGAATACTTATTAGTTTTTTAAAAAAAATTAAAAATTCTCTTCTTGGTTGTTTGAGGTCGTTATTATTTTATTAATAGCTCCCATATCAATTTCAAAATCAACAATCAAAACCTCACTACCGTCTTCTGACTCAACTGTTTTGACTGAATTTAATAAAAAATCATTTAAATTATCCATTTGCCGATAAGCTTTAATTTGCTTAATCAATGTAATATAATCAGGGAATTCTGCTGTTATTTCGTATTTACAAGAATTAGCACCCTCCTCAAATTTAAAATCAACAAAACGCACAAGAGAAAGTGTATTATTAGAAAAATTAATTATATTTTCAGTTTGAGCTAATAACCCCTGTTGACTAACTTGAACTTTTAAGTCGCTCAATCTCATACTAAAATCGAACAATTCAGCAAACTTTTCATTTTCTAAATATTTTTCAATAGAATTTATTTCAGTTTCTATTTGCTCGTTGTTGCTTTTAGTGAAAAAGGCTAGCCCAAAACTCACCCCATACAAAAATAAAGAAATCACTATCAATATAATACTTAAAATTAGTGACAATCTTCTTCCATCAGATCTTCTCTTTAATAAATCATTATTTTTCAAATTGATATTTTTCATCGACTTTAAATTAAAGTTTAATTCTTAATAAAATTAATTAATTAATTAATCATCTAACAAATTTACCAAAGCCAAACCAGTCGCTACAGCAAAAAAGGGCCTCATCGCTGTTATATTTTTACCAATTTCTTTGGAATATTCAATCTTAGACCAGGGATTACCAAGAATAACTTCTTTTTTCATTTTTTTCTCAACATAGGCTTTGACACCTATCATCGCAGATGTTCCTCCTGAAAGAATTATTTGATCGATAGAATTCGATTTGAATTCTTCAAATTTTTCCAAATCGTCTAAGGCTTCTTTCATAATAGAATCAAACACAGGTTCTAAGATATTTTTAACTACAATTTTTGAATCTGACTCAAAACCTTTTTCTTTTTTTAATTTTTCCGCTCTGTCAAAACTGACATTAAGACTCTTCGCCATTAATTTTGTTATTTGATCCCCTGCTAAGTCGATATTCCGATTAAATAATAACTGCCCTTTATAGATTCCAATAATATTAGTTATCCTTTTCCCAATATCGACTATCAAATAATTCTTATCGTCCTTACAAAGCAAGGAACGTTGCAAGGAAAAACAGCCTACTTCAATCGAATCAATTGACAAATTATTATCATTAAAAGCTTTTTGAAATTCACTACTAACATTTTTCATAATCGAAACCAACAAAACCTTACTCTTTTTAGAAATTTCATCTGTTTTTGTTTTAGAAGAAATCTTTCTTTCATTCTTCTTCTCTGTTTCCGCCGAAAGAATAGAAGACGCTTCAACGATTTGCCAGTCAAAAATTACCTCACTTAAATCAACTGGAATATACTTTGAAGCTGCATATTCAACTTCGCCCTTTATCTCTGCTTCTGTTTGTCCCGAGACTTCTATCAAGGTAATAAAAGAAGAATGAGAAGGAATAGCAATGTTAAAATCCTTCTTCTTCATTGAAACCCCTTTTAAAATATTTAAAACTATTTGCCCCGAAAAAAGCCTTAAATCTTTCTCAGATAAATCATCCCTCATTTCAACTAAAGCATAATTTTTTAATTTTATTTTTCCGTCCTTTTTTTCTAGCTCAACTATCTTCAAACTATTGTTCCCAAAGTCTATTCCGATTGAATGACTCTTGCTTTTTTTAAAATAACTGGCAACATTATTTAGATAGGACTGAATCTTCTGCTCCAATTCCACTTTTGTTTTAAATTAATTTTTATTTTCTTTTCTTTTCTTTTCTTTTAAATTATGTATAATTTGTTAAAATAAACAAATAATCGACCCTTTCTATACGAGAAACTTAATTATAAAATAATTATATCATTTTATAGAAATTATGCAAATGAATTTTTAACATCACGCTTAAATTAACAGTCTATCTTAAAAAATCTTATGAAAAATTTCAAACAGGACAAACTTTCAAAAAATGCTCGCTTCGTTCTAAATCGAACTAAAACAATTTCTAAACTAAAAAACCTTGCAAAAATAAATGGTCTCTTTCTAATTAGTGCCTTAACTCAAAAGAAGGGTAGCCTAGGAGAATTTATTATGTTCAATCTTTTCAAAAAAAATACTTTAATTCCGACCAATCAAGCACTAAAAAAATTACCCCTTAATTTCTCAGTTGAAGATGTTTTAATTAAAGCCTTCAAAATTGCCTCGATGTCTAAAACCCCTTATGTTGGCACAGAACATATTTTTCATTCTCTCTTGTCTTTCTTAATCCAAAAAGAACCTTTATTTCTTGATAAACATTTCATTAAAGACGCGGTCCTAGATAACAATAAAGACTTTCACCATGACTCATTAAACAAAAATGATCCTAGATTCGTAAATGAAATTCAAGCTATTATTGAAAATTTTTTTTCTTCTCAACAATCCCCTCATCACAAATCTTCTCTAAAAGAATTTGGAACTGATTTAAATCAAATTTCTTTTAAAAAAAATCACATTCTAATTGGTCGAGACAATGAGCTTAAAAGAATTTCCAATATTCTTGGCAGAAAAAATAAAAATAATCCGGTTTTAATCGGAGAACCAGGCGTTGGAAAAACCGCCATTGTCGAAGGATTAGCTCAAAAAATCAACGAGGGCCAAGCCCCTTACTATTTAAATAATAAAAAAATAATCGACCTTGATCTCGGTCTAATGATTGCTGGAACCAATTTTCGAGGAGAATTTGAGGCTCGATTAAAACAAATTATTAAAGAAGCCTCAAGCAATGAAAGTATTATTCTTTTTATTGACGAAATTCACACTCTAGTCGGAGCCGGCAATGCTATGGGCGGAATGGACGCTGCCAATCTTTTAAAACCCGCTTTATCCAGAGGAGATATCCAAATAATTGGCGCTACTACTTTAGATGAATATCGAAAACACATCGAGAAAGACCCCGCCTTAGAAAGAAGATTTCAAACCATTTTCGTCAATGAACCCAATGTTCAAGAAACAGAAAAAATTTTAACTGGCATTAAATCACTTTACGAAAAATATCACAACATCGCTATTTCGACAGAAACCATTAAATTGGCTTCAACTTTAGCCAAACGATATTTTCCCAATAAGTTCTTACCAGATAGTGCTATTGATTTGATAGATGAAAGTTCTGCTAAAAAAAGAACCACATCTGCTAATCTAACTCTTTATAAAAAACTTAATCAAAGAAAAGGGGCTTTAGAGAAAATTATCGCTGAAAAAGAAGCCTTAGTAATTTCCGATCACTATGAAGACGCTATTTTATTCAGAGACAAAGAACAAGCCCTTAAAAAAGAAATTTCGAAACTAAAAGTCGAAATCACAAAAACCGAAAAAAATAATCCAGTAAAATTAGAAGCCCAAGACATAATCGAAACCATTGCTGAATCAGCCAAAATTCCAGTTGAACTTTTAACCGAAAAAAATCACAACATTCCAACCAAAGTCAACACAACCCTAAAGAAAAAAATTATTGGTCAAAACGAAGCAATTAAAGAAATTTATTATACCTTATTGAGACATTCCAGCGGAGTTTCCAATCCCAATCAACCGCTTGGATCATTTCTTTTTATTGGTGCATCTGGAGTCGGGAAAACTTTCACCGCTAAAATTCTAGCTAACTCTTTAACCCCGATTCAAGCCGACAATTTAATTCAAATCAATATGAGTGAGTTTATGGAAAAAC